>JBGTES010000077.1:0-141940 GCA_041747675.1 Flavobacteriales bacterium | reverse complement strand
TGGAACAAAAAGGCCGACACCAACGATGCGCGTTTCTTCCAGTTGGACAGCATCCGCGATGCCGCCGTGGTGGAAGCCCTGTTGCAAGCCGCCGAGAACTGGGCACGTGGGCTGGGCGCGGACCGCATCATCGGACCCTTTGGTTTCAGCGACCGCGACCCCCAAGGCCTGCAGACGGAGGGCTTCGAGCACCTGCCCGTGGTGGCCACACCCTGCAACCCCGATTGGCTGCCGGCCCTGGTGGAAGCGCAGGGCTATGGCCCGCACGAGGATCTGGTGAGCTACCGGCTGGAGGCCCGGCCCGGCCTGGCGGATCGTTTCGCGCCGGTGGCCCAACGTTGCATGGCGGGATCGGGTCTGCGGCGGGTCTCCTTCCCCTCGAAGGCGGCGCTGCGACCCTGGGTGATGCCCGTGCTGCGGCTGGTGAATCACACCTACGCGGACATCTACGGTTTCCTGCCGATGAAGAAGAAGGAGATGCGCGCGCTGGCCGCCAAGTACCTCTCCTTCCTGGACCCCGAACTGGTGGAATTGCTGGTGGACGCCGATGGCATCCCGGCGGCCTTCGTGGTGGCAGCGCCCGACATGAGCGAGGGACTGAGACAGGCGAACGGACGCCTGCTCCCGTTGGGCTGGCTGCACATCATGCGCGCCATGCGTCGAACCAAACAACTGGACCTGCTGCTGGGTGCCGTGCGGCCCGACCTGCAGAACCGGGGCCTCACCGCTGTGCTGGCGTTGAACCTGCTGCGCACCGCGGACCGGCGCGGCTTCACCCACCTGGACAGTCACCTGGTGCTGGCGCACAACCTGCGCATGCGTGCACAGCTGGAGCGTCTCGGCGCCGAGGTGTGGAAGCGATACAGGATCTTCTCGAAGGCGTTGTAGGTCTGTCGATCAACGGCCGAAGCGGTGGGTCACGGACAGGTTCATTACCATGAACCGCGTAAGCCCATCGGGCCGTTGCTCGCGCACGATCACCGGTGACCCATAAGAGAGCTCGAGGGACCAGGCGTCATCGATGCGATAGCGGGCATCCAGCGTGAGGTTCAGCGTGAGGCCTTCGGAACCAGGCACGGTCGCGAGCTGCATGATCGGGAGGTTGCTTGGGACAGGGTTGGGCCGTGCCTCAATGCGCTCATCCTCGGCCATGTGGTAAATGGCGAGCAAGCCCGGCTGGACGATCACCCTTCCCCTCGGGATGGCGTATTGCAGCCTGATCACGGCATCGTCCGCCCGGACCAGGCCATCGCTGGGAAAATATCCCAGCGCATCCATATTGTCCATCCACATTGCAGGGGTGAATTCGTTCGCGTTCAACTGCTGAGCAACGTGCTGGTAGGCGATCGCAGCGGTGATGCGGCCACGACGGAATTGGATGCCCGCGAGCAGGTCAGTGGTGCCCAAACTGGTCTGGTAGGGCATGGGCAGCGGGCGGCCATCCACGGAGGCATTCGCGCGGTTGGCGGGGAACTTCGCTCCTGTGATCGCTTCAAAGCGGTTCTTCTCGCCCAAGCGGAAGGGAAAGGAGAGGGTCACCACTGGATCGCCCACACCGCTATTGTTCCCGAGATCGCCCCAAACGGCCATGTAGGGTACACGGATCTGCACTCCGAAGAAGTCGCCCCTGAAGCCCACCTCGGCGATGCTCTGCACGACGCTGGTGCGCCGTTCCCCGATGCCGTAGCTGGCGGTCATCCGCGCGAAATGTCGCAGCACAGGACTCGCCGGCAGACTATCGTGCAGGATCGGGTCCATTTCGCCAATGGGACCTGCGGTGCAAACCCCGGCATCGCTGCAACCTTGGGCATGCGATCCGGCGGGGATCAGGAGGGCCATCAGAATGATCAGGAGGGCGTGGGTGTTACGCATGCTGGAAGGGTCTCTGGTAGGGGATCAATTGTGCTGGTAGAACGAAAGTAGCCAGATCGTCAGGTGCCCCTTTCCACGGATCGGGGAACGGAGACCACGGCTTCATTCAAGCAGGCGCCGGGAAAGCCGCGGAACACCGTGCAGGCCTGCCCGGTGCGGTGTTTGTGTGTTGAAGGGCGTACATATTCACGAATTCCATACGACCATGAAACACGCGATATTTCTTCCCTTCCTTTTCACCGCGATCACGCTGCATGCACAGCATACACACCAACTGGTGCTGGAGAATGGTGTCTTCAACCCCGAATTCCTGGTGGTGGAGGCCGGTGATCCCATCGATGTACGTCTTCACGGTGGACATACCATCACAGAGGTGTCGGAAGGCACCTTCCGTGCAAGTGGGCTGCTCTCCAATGGGGGCATCCACATCGGAGAAGGTGCCACGCACGACAATGATCACACGCAATTCTTCCTGGATGCACCAGGTGATCACTACTTCGTTTCCGAAGGCCGCAATGGCGCCGTAGCCAAGCTCCAGATCATCGTGATCCCATCGAGCAACACCGGCATGACCCCGCATCCCGACCGCACGCAGCCGGGCATCTTCCCCAACCCGGCCGATGACCAGATCCGTTTCGGCGGACTGGAGCATCTGGACGTGCTGGTGGTGCAGGCCTTCGATCAGAGCGGGCGTTTGGTGATGGAGGAAATGGTGCGCGGCGGTGAGCCGATGAACCTCATGTCCCTGCCCTCCGGCCATTACACGTTGCACCTCACCGACGGCATGTCGATGGTGTACGGCACCGAGCGGCTGGTGATCAACCGCAAGGGCTTCGGTTCCTGATCGCACTTAGCGCGCCAGGTAGCCACCGTCCACCGCGTAGTAACTGCCGGTGACGAAGCTTGCCTTTTCGCTGGCCAACCAAAGGACCAACTCTGCTACCTCCTCCGAACGGCCCAAGCGTGCGATCGGATGCATCGCCGCGATGCCCGTAAGCTGTTCTTCGGTGAGGTTGTTCTCCAGCAGCGGCGTGCGGATGAAGGCCGGTCCCACACTGTTCACGCGGATGCCTTGCGTGGCATATTCCACGGCGGCGTTCTTGCTCAGGCCCACCACACCGTGCTTGGCGGATACATAAGCGCTGGCCGTGGCGAAACTCACCTGCCCCAGGATGGAACTCATGTTGATGATGCTGCCGCCACCGCTCTTCAGCATGGCGGGGATCTGGTAGCGCATACCGTAGAATACACCGTTCAGGTTCACGTTGATCACCTGTAGCCAGCCATCCAGTGGATAATCCCCGGTGAGAGCGGCAGGCCCGGCGATACCGGCGTTGTTCACCGCGATGTCCAGCCGTCCGAAGGCTTTCAGCGTTTCCGCCACCAGCTTTTCATTGTCCTCGGCGGAAGAGACATCGGTCTTCACCGCGATGCCCTCGCCACCGTTCTTCTTCACCTGGGCCAGCACGCGCTCGGCGCCTTTGATGTCCAGATCGCTGACCACCACCTTCGCTCCGGCCCTCGCCATCAGTAGTACACACGCTTCACCGATGCCCGATGCGCCGCCGGTGATGATCGCCACTTTTCCTTTCAGTTCCGCCATGGTCTTATTGAGATGTTTGGTTAGCCTGAAGTTGTTCACAGCAAAGCTGGGTCCTGAGCACTGGTCCCGGACTGATGATCATCAGGTTGCACGGGGGCGGCGGATACCTTTGTGGTCACTTAACACAAGCGATACATGCCCGGTACCGAACTCTTCGGCGAAGAAGAAAAGAAGGAAGTGATGGACGTCCTGAACACTGGAGTCCTCTTCCGTTTCAACCACGATGCACAGCGCGCTGGCCACTGGAAGGCCAAGGACTTCGAGGCCGAGGTGGCGAAGTTCTGCGGCGCGAAGTACGGGCTGGCCGTCAGCAGCGGAAGCACGGCCGTGAACACCATGCTGGCAGCATGCGGCGTGGGCTATGGCGATGAGGTCATCGTGCCGCCCTTCACCTACATTGCTACCATCGAGGCCGTGCTACTGGCCGGTGCGCTGCCTGTGTTCGCCGAGATCGACGATACGCTGTGCATGAGCGCCGAAGGCATCCGCGCCGTGATCAGCCCGAAGACCAAGGCCGTGCTGCTCGTACACATGTGCGGCGCTGCGGCGGACCTGGACGGCATCATGGCCTTGTGCAAGGAGCACAACATCCAGCTCATCGAGGACAGTGCGCAGGCCCTTGGCGCCAGCTACAAGGGCAAGATGCTCGGCACCTTCGGGCGCATGGGCAGCTTCAGCTACGACTTCTTCAAGATCAACACCTGCGGCGAAGGCGGCGTGGTGATCACCGACGACCACCAGTTGTGGGACACCGCCCAGCAATTCGCCGACCATGGCCATGACCACATCGGCAACAACCGCGGCATGGAACAGCACCCCATCATGGGCACCAACTACCGCATCGGCGAGATCAACGCCGCCATCGGCCTGGCCCAGACGCGCAAGCTGCCCTACATCCTCGCGCAACAGCGTAAGCACAAGGCCACCATCCAGGAGCGCCTGGGCAAGATCCCCGGCCTGCAGTTCCGCCGCCACACGGACGAGGCCGGCGACAGCGCCACCTTCTTCCACCTGCTGCTGCCCAGCGAGGCCGTGGCCCGCGCCACCGTGAAGCTCTTCGCCGAGGCCGGCATCCCGCACGGCTACTGGTACGACAACATGTTCCACTACATCAAGCAGTGGGACCATGTGAAGAACCTCAGCATGCCCTACAAGCTCGTTGTCCACGAGCTCGGCCTCCCGCAGGACCTCAAGACGATGACCTTCCCACAGAGCGACGCCGTCATGAGCCGCCTCATCAGCTTCAACATCCGCGTGACGTGGACGGCGGAGGAGTTGGATGCGATGCTGGGGAAGATGGAAGGGGCGGTGAGGGAGGCGATGGTGGGGGTGTCGACGAAGCAATCGCTCTGAGCATGGAGCCGCCGAAGAAATATGCTCAGGTTTTGCGATTGGAGGGCTGGGAGGATGAAGTCTACCTCTGGATCGAGAATGATTCGTCAATAATGGTCAAGGCAATGAGTAAGCATGGTGATCCTGTGGAGTTGAGTTCCGATGATGCAAGGAGGTTGGCGACACTTTTACGTGACCTCGCTGAACGACTGGATCGTTGATTCAAACAAAGTCAGCTTCTTTGTTTGGGCGTTCCCCTCGCCGAACCTCGGGTCGGGCTATCCGCTGCAAGTCCGCACTCGTCGTTCCTCCTCGCTTGCGGGCTTTCCGCTAATATCCTTAACGCGAACACCGGCTGCGACCCCTCCGGGGTCGTGGCGGCATCGTGGTATTCATTTTCTACATGCTGTGACCCCTCCGGGGTCATTCCGAGCTTGAATGGTTTCCCGATTGTGATCTAGCGAGGTGGATATATGACCCCGAAGGGGTCACAGCATGTAGCCCGCAGGGCGTTGTCGCGTCACAGGTATTTCGACCCCGGAGGGGTCGCAACCGGTGTTCATTACAGAAGATATTTCGGGTCGTATTCCACACCGGCCTCATCCAACAGACCGATGAATTCCTCCTTGAACGTCTTCTTCCGATGGTGTTCCTCTTGCCGGGCGATGTAGTCCTTGATGCCTTCACGTTCCCGCCACCCCACCGAAAAGATTCCATAGCCTTCCTGCCATTGGAAGGAGCGCAACCCGTGCTCGCGACGGATGTGATCCGTGGATGCCTTCTTCAACTCGCGTACTACGTCTGGTATCGCGTGCGTCGGCTTCAGATCTAAAAGGCAATGGATATGGTCGATCCATCCGCCCACGCCATGTGGCACGCCACCGAGGCCACGGATGGTGCCGCCCATATATTCCCAAAGCTTTGGCCGCCAGTCTTTATCCAGGCAGGCCACACGGTTCCTGGTACTGAACACAAGGTGGTAGTGCAACTTGAAATAGGTGGACATGAGGCAATGTGTTTGGTGATATGGTGAAGGTAAAACACCGGCTGCGACCCCTCCGGGGTCGTTGTCGCACGGGGCATTCATGGAGCTACATGCTGTGACCCCTCCGGGGTCATTCCGAACTACCCCGGCTTGACGTCGGCCCTTTGCCCCGAATGGATCCTAGCCTCTATCCCAGTAGGATGATAGCGCGTGATCGGCATTTTGACCCCGGAGGGGTCACAGCATGTAGCCCGAAGGGCGTTGACGTATCGCGGGTATTTCGACCCCGGAGGGGTCGCAGCCGGTGTTCCGATAACCACCGTTCCTTTGCACCACACCTCGATCGCTGATCTTCCGATCATCTGATCGTCTGATCATCTGATCGTCATGCAACTCTTCCGCAACTTCAAGTCCGTCACCAAGACCTGCTACGGCCGCGGCTGCTTCGGCAAGCTCGGCGAGATCCTCGAACCGCATCGCAACAGCGGTGGAAGCTTCATGGTTTTCCTGGTGGACCACTACTTCGAGGGCAACGAGGCATTCCTCGCCCGCATCCCCAGGCAGGAAGGTGACGAGGTCATCTTCTGCAGCACGGCCAAGGAACCCACCACCGAGCAGATCGACGGCCTGAGGGACGACATCCTCGTCCGGCGAGGGCTGCCTGCGGGCCTCGTCGGCATCGGCGGAGGCAACGTGATGGACGTGGCGAAGGCGCTCTCGCTGATGTTCACCAACGAGGGCAGCAGCGTGCAGTACCAAGGCCTCAACCTGATCAAGAAGCCCGGCATCTACCACTGCGGGGTGCCCACCATAAGCGGCACCGGCGCGGAGGTGAGCATGACCGCCGTGCTCACCGGTCCCGTGAAAAAACTCGGCCTGAAGTGCGACTGGACGGTCTTCGACCAGATCGTGCTGGACCCGGACCTGATCGCCAGCGTGTCCAACGACCAGTGGTTCTACACCGGCATGGACACCTACATCCACAGCGTGGAGGCCATCACCGGCACCAAGAAGAACACCTTCGCCGAGGCCTACAGCGAGAAGAGCCTGGAGATGTGCCGCGAGGTCTACCTCCGCATGGACCGCAGCAACCCCAAGAGCGACGAGTTCCTGATGGTGGCCAGCTACATGGGCGGCCTGAGCCTCACCTACAGCGAGGTGGGCGTGTGCCATGCGCTTAGCTACGGTCTGGGCAAGATCCTGGAGATGCACCACTGTTTCGCGAACTGTGTAGCCTTCGACAAACTGGAGGACGTCTATGGCGACTACGTGCAGGAGTTCAAGGGCATGGTGAAGCACAACAAGGTCAACATCCCGCAAGGCCTCGCGAAGGACTGGAGCGAGGAGACCATCAGCGCCATGGCCGAGGTGGCCTACAACCTGCCGCACATGTGGGACCACGCCTTCGGCCCGGACTGGCAGCAGGTGCTGGACCGGGAGCGGATCAAGGGGTGGTATAGGAGGATGTGATCCATGATCTGGCGCACCACTGCGGAACAGGAGGCATATCTGCCTGGGCAGCCTGAAAGCGGTATGGGGTACCAGATCATTGAGTTCTCTGAACCCGGTGGTCGGACCCCAAGGCTCGCAGTCGCATTCCAGGCCGTGCTTATCGTAGAATTGGATGAGGCCTTCGAAATGGAACTGAGCTATCTGTCGAACAGGAGCGACTGGGATGCTTGGGTCACAGAACCGGACTCTTTTGGGATCCTTCGGGGTGCCATTCAGTTCAAGCTGCACAGGCACTCAGCGAACAGCACCTTTGATCTGGTCGCAGAACCGGCACTTGGGCGATGTGGCAGACGTGTGGGTGGTGGGAATGCCGTGAATCAGCCTGAACTCAAGGCTGATGGTAGGACCGCATTTGTCCGTGTGTCGGCCTTCTCGAACGACAGGCGTGTTGACATCAATAAGAAATGCGTGCTGCCTGGCACGTTCGCTACGACCCTACATGACTATTTAGCTTGCGTAACGTGCCCGGACGATCCCGTGGACCGTTATGCGTTGCCCAGTCCGCTGGCCATCACCACTGCATTCTTCATTCGTCCATCAGGGCCTGATATTTTGCAAAAAGGCATTGTCCAACCGAACTTTGGACATGCGGGAGGAGGTGAAGAGGTCTTCTTCGTCCATGGTACAACCAGTGGAACATTGATCGACATCAGACCTTATGGCGATGAAGCGCACCATTGAACTACCGGAGCATCTTGTGGAGCTGCTGATGCAACTACCCGAGGATGGCATGGGCTACCAATACGTGGATGTGGTCTTGAAGGATGGCCGTGTGATCAAGGCACAAGTTGTGTTGAACGCAACACAATGGAATACGGAGCTGGAGGTGGAAGCGGCCATGATCGCTTCAGTTCGAAAGACCTCCCGTCCAAAGGCTGCTTAAATTACTTGACCTACGCACTGCCGCACATGTGGGACCACGCTTTTGGCCCCGAGTGGGAGAAGGTACTGGATAGCGAGCGGATCAAGGGGTGGTATAGGAGAATGTGATGCGTTGCCTATCGCTTATACGGATCGAACTGCGCCACACGTGCGGCCATGCGCTTGCCGGCGCGCTCCAATAGCTGGCTGCGGGTGCTGCCGCGCGTCAGTTCCTGCCGGTTCACGCGCACGATCTCGCTTAGATGGATACGCCCGCTCTGGGCATCGAGCAGTTGCATCTGTACCTCGATCTCGCGCCGCAGCACTTCATCATAGCGCAGGATCTTCGCTGTGATCACGTAGCGCGCACCAATGAGTTTGCCGGCCTCCACCACGTACCGATCATCGTACACACCGCTCATCTGGCGTTGCTGTTCGGCCAGCAGTTGGTCCGTGTTGTCGCGATCCACAAGGATGATCAATGGGTCCCTCAGGTCGAAAATGGATTGTTTGACAGCGGCCGCGAGTTGAGCTTCGATCTGGCCCTCGCCTGCCAACGCGATGTTGTTCGCGTACACGCCACGGTTGAGGAGTGGCACGTAGGCCAGGATCACCGCTGCCTTCTCTTTCGCGCGGTCCTGTAACTGCCATGCGTCCCGGTATACAGCATCGCGGTCGGTCACCTTTTTGAAAGCCCGGAAGGCGTCGCGCCAGAGTTCGAGCTCCATGGCCCGCTGTCCTTGCCGATGAAGTGGTTCCAACTGGGCGATCTTCAGCAGGTACTCGGCCTCCTTGCGCGTGGGGTCAAGCTTCACACTTCGCGCGGCGAGTTCCTCGGCCTCTGCGAAGCGGTCGGCGCGAAAGGCGGCATCGGCCTGTTCGAAGAGCCGCGCGGCCACGTGCAGTTGCGCTTCACGGCGGCGTGCGTCAAGGATGGGGTCCCAGCGCAGGTCAAGCCCCTTGCGGTCCATCTGGTGTTTGAAGGTCACCGCCTCCTGCCGTTTGCGATCACCAGCGTCCAGGTCATTGGCGAAGTACAGGCCCTTGGCTTCTTCCTGAAGCCGGTCGAAAAGCCCCTGCGCGGTACGTCCCATGCCGGTGTGTGCCTCCACATTCCCCTTTTTCTTCCGGGTGTGGAGTTGCTCATATCGAAGGAAGGCTTCCTTGAGCATGCCCGCCTGCTCATAGCTGGCGGCTTTTACCAACTGTTTGCGTTGGGCCATCACCAGGGAGGCCACGAGGAACAGGACAGATGCGGCGAGGAGGCGCATGGGCTGGCTGGCAAATCTATGCGGTGCCACCCTGCGATCCGCATGCCGAACGCCGGGATACCTTCGTGCGATGCGCACCGGAAGCACCTGGCCCTATGCCCTTCTCATCGTGCTCGGGGCGCTGCTCTTCCTATTGCATCTGGCTTGGGGCTCGGTGGATGTACCCCTGAAGGAAGTGCTTGCCGCCCTGGTGGGAAGCGCATCGGAAGATGGTCATGGGATCATCGTTCGTGGCATGCGCCTGCCCGGTGCGATCACCGCCGCTGTAGCTGGTGGGGGCCTGGCCGCGAGTGGACTGCTCATGCAGACCCTTTTCCGCAATCCGCTGGCCGGGCCGTCGGTGCTGGGCATCAGTTCGGGTGCCAGCCTGGGCGTAGCCCTTCTCATGCTGGCACGCCCGATGTGGTCGCTGTTGCCATTGCCACATGATGCCGCGCTGGTGGCCGGTGCGCTCACCGGTGCCATGGGCGTCTTGATGTTGATCCTCCTGGCGGATCGTCGCGTGGGCGATGGCATCACCCTGCTCATTGTCGGCCTGATGATCGGCTACCTCTGCTCTGCATTGATCAGTGTGCTGCAGGTGGCCAGTCCTGCTGCTGCGCTGAAAGGTTTTGTCATCTGGGGCATGGGTTCCTTTGGCGAGGTGACCAATGCCCGG
The DNA here is from genome assembly GCA_041747675.1 of Flavobacteriales bacterium. GTDB lineage: Bacteria > Bacteroidota > Bacteroidia > Flavobacteriales_F > PHOS-HE28 > PHOS-HE28. The sequence goes on along the minus strand of JBGTES010000077.1, from coordinate 131,846 downwards.
CTGCCCTGGCTGCTGGTGCCCGTTCTCTTTGGCATCGGGGCCGCATTGTTGCTGGTGAAACCGCTCAATGCACTGCTCCTCGGGGAGGATCAGGCCGCCACGCTCGGCGTACGTGTACCAAGAACGCGTCGCCACATCATGTGGGTCACCGGGATCCTGGCTGGCACGATCACCGCCTTCTGCGGCCCCATCGCCTTCCTGGGCCTGGCCACACCGCACGTTGCCCGGGGGCTGTTCCGCACCAGCGACCATGCGCGGCTGATGCCCGCCACCATCCTCTGTGGTGCTGTGCTGGCTCTTCTATGCGATCTGATCGCCCGTCTGCCGGGCACCTCCGCAGCGCTCCCACTCAATGCCGTGACCTCGTTGCTGGGTGCGCCGGTGGTGGCATGGGTGCTGCTCAGCGGAAAGCGCTGGGCGAATGCCACATGAAAACCCTGCTCCATACAGAGGGGCTCTCCGTGGGCCATGGCCGCAGCCCCGTGGTGGAAGGCATCGACATGCACATCGAAGCGGGTGAAATGATCGCGCTGATCGGTGTGAATGGTAGTGGCAAATCAACGCTTCTGCGTACCCTGGCTGGTCTGCGACCCGCACTCGCAGGCCGGGTCTTGATCGATGGTCAGCCGTTGGCGACGCTCACGTCCATGGCACGAGCACGCCGGATCGCGGTGGTGTTGACGGGCAGACCAATGGTGGGGCTGCTGGACGTCCGCACGCTGGTATCACTGGGCCGCCAGCCATGGACCGGTCACATGGGAAAGCTTTCGGCCGATGACCTCCGCAAGGTGGACGAGGCCATGGCATGCACCGGCACGGCGGTATTCGCGGAGCGCGGAATGGACATGCTTAGCGATGGTGAGCGCCAGAAAGTGATGATCGCCCGTGCACTGGCACAGGGTACGCCGATGCTCCTGTTGGACGAGCCCACGGCCTTCCTCGATCTGGTGAACCGCGTGCAGGTCATGCGGCTTCTGCGCAGCATCGCACACGACCTGGGCCGGGGGGTACTGCTCTCCACGCACGACCTGCGAACCGCGCTCGACCTGGCGGACCGGATCGCATTGCTGCATGGCGGGCGCATGTGGGTCGGAACTCCGGAAGTAGCATTGAAGGACGGTGTCCTGGCGGCGGCCTTCCAAGGGGAGGGTCTCACCTTCGATGCACGAACAGGTACACTGCGCTGATCCGGATCCAAAAGGAAAGCCCCGGCAGAACGCCGGGGCCCGCGATCCATTGGAGGCAAGCCTTATTTCTTCAAGGAATCCCGGATCTCCATCAGCAATCTTTCGGTGCTACTTGGCTCGTCGGGTGCTGGTGGAGGTGCCGCCGCCTCCTTCTTCTTCATTTTGTTCATGCCCTTCACCACCATGAATATGGCAAAGGCGATGATCAGGAAGTCCAACACGGTCATGATGAACGTTCCGTACTTGATGGCCACCGCCGCGGTCTCCCCTTCTGCCGCCTTCACCACATACTCCAGGTCGTTGAAATCCACCCCGCCCAACAGCACACCAATGGGAGGCATGATGACATCACTCACCAGCGAGGAAACGATCTTGCCGAAGGCACCACCGATGATGATACCGACGGCCATGTCCACGACATTGCCTTTCATCGCGAACTCCTTGAACTCTTTGATCATGCTCATGGAACGAGGGTTTTTAGAATTTACGTCGTGCCAAAGTAGCACTTGGATCTGGTTGGTCCTTTAGTTGACGGGGAAAGAACTCCAGATACGCACCGGCACAATTCGCCGGTCATGCAGCCCCATGACAGTGGCCCGCAATGCCAGTGATGCCTCGGTCGCCAGTGGGATCTGTAAGGGGATGGGTGTGTATGCCAGCGGTTTTCCCGTTTCGCGCGGCCAAAGCACCAAGGGCTTGGACAGTAGGAGGGTGTCCGGACCGATGATCACCGCATCCACCAGAACGGGCAGGCTGTGCACATTGGCGGCCAGCACGCGTCGCCGCCCGGTTCCAACGGCTTGTGTGTAGGCAAGCATCAGGTCGCGTGGCCGCAGGTTCTGCTGGATCACTGTGCGGTCATGGATGAATACGTTACGGTCTATGCCGGTGCCTGGGTACTCCGCCGTCACTATGCGTTCCTGGATCGCCAGCTCTGGTTGGATGCGATCGAGCAGGCCCTCCAACCAACCTTCCGTGCTGAAAGTGTCCAGGTAGGCGATGTAGCGCTGATAGATCGCCGTGTCGCCGAAGAGGCGATCGAGGTAACCGCTGGTGCGCATGGGGAAGCGCAGAGGTGCTGTGGTACGTGTGGCGAGCAGGCCGCTGATGGCTTCTCCGGCATGTCCCCGCTGTGGCAGGGCTGCCAGCTTGCCGGACACGCTGTCGGCAAGGAAGCGCATGGACCACCAATGGACGGTCTCCCCCGCACCAAAGAGATCGGCCAGTGCGAGCAGGCGTGCCATGGCGTCGGCATCGAATACCTCGGATGGTGCCATTGTTCCATTGCGAAAGGCATCCAGTGCATTCACAGCGGTTTGGAACCGGCGGGCACCATCGGGGTCCTCAAGCACAACGCCCTGCCGGGAGGCGAGGATGGGCGCGGCAAGCCAGTCGCCCTGCGGCGGCATGGTGCTGTAGAACAGGCGTTGACCCATGGCATGTCGTGCATTGTTCCAAAGGCCATCATCGAAGCGCACCACGGGTCCCGGCCCACGGCCCCATCTCTCCAATTGTGTGGCATCCACGTGGCTCTCCATCGCGCACAAGCCCATGTCCTTGTCGTTGAGGCGTGCCTCGGTGAACGCGTGCCCGAGGGAGGGCAGCCCCTGGTCGCGTAGCACCGTCTGGAAGAGCCATGCCCGCAGGTGTGTACTATCCGTTACGGGCACGAGATCGAACGTGGTCATACCCTGCAGCAAGTTCCCACCGGAGAGCCGCACGTGAAGAGGCCAGCGTTTGCCCGCATAGACCTCACCATTTCCTTCACGCAGTCCTGCAAGCGCTGCGATCGTCTGACCATCCACTGTCGCTTGAGCGGGGAACAAAGGATTCCCTTCAGGTCCCAGCCAGCCCAATTCGGAAGCGCCCCTGCGCACGGCTTCAAGGCTGTCGTGGTCCGCGTCCGCGAGCACCAACCGGAGCATCGGCACCACCGGGGGTTTGCCTCGGAAGGCGTTGAGCACGGGGTGTGCGATGCGCTTGATGCCGGGGTCGAGCACCTGGTCCACGAAGCCGGTGCGCTCGGAATACACCCCGAGAAAGTACATCATGGCGATGAGCAACAGTGCCACCGCAGAGGTCAGATAGGGCAGCAGGCGCATGGACCATGCCCGGACCTTCGCTGGCACGGGGCTCCTCACGGCAGATCCGCGCCCTCTTCGCTGCGCGGCCGGAAATGGAATCGCTCCACACGGCCTTCGCCCTGCTCTGTACCACGAACGGAAACCGACCAGGTGCCATCGCCTCGCGGTGCGTAGGAGATGCGCTGCGGGAAATCGTGCTCCGGGTTCACGAACACCAGGCTGTCGTGATCTTCCGTTCGGCGGAAGTGCACGGGCACACCATCATTCTGCGTGGGGATCAATGCACTGTACCAGGTCCCCGAGTCGGTGAACAGGATGCCCAGATGCTCAATGAAGACCGTGTCATTGCCGGACATCACGAATCCCAGCCCTTCGAGGTTGCCACCCCCGCTGCGCCGCCACTGCTCATGGAAGACGGTGCGTCCGTCCTCCATGGGGGAATACCATTCGCCCAGGAGCTGTTCGGGCATGGTACGGTCAAAGGTGGGCGGCGGCTCGCTGGTGTCCGGGGCCTTGTGCGGGCCACCGGCTTCGCATGCCACCAGGGCGGCGATCATGAGGGCTGACAACAGGCGTGGCATGGTCCCAAGGTAAGGAACCGTGGAACCACAGGTCATTTCAATTCCTTCAACAATTCCCGATGTTGTTCCTTGAGCCGTTCCACATCGCGCGCCAGCTTGTCGATCTTCTTCTCCATGTCCTTCTTCATCGCCTCGCCACTTGCGCTCTTGAAGTTGAACATGCCCATGCTTCCCTCCATCTGACGCTTCTCCGTTTCAAGTTCGGTGATCTTGCGCTTGATGAAGCGGCTTTCCTTTTCAATGCGTTCCCTGCCGTCCGGCGCGGACTTCAGTTCTTCCACACGCCCTTGGAAACGCTGGCGTACATGAGCTTCACCCTCCATGCGCAACATCCCGTAGTGCTTGTCCAGTGTGGCCCGGTAGCGCTCGCTGAAGGCATCGTATAGTTTTGGGGATACGCGGCCGGAGTTCATCCACCGCTGCGAAAATGCCTTCAAGGCCTCGATGTCGGCATTGCGGTCACCGCTTGGTTGGAAGGCGTCCATTTCGGCCAGCAGATCCTGCTTGATCTTCACGTTCTCGGCCTGTTCCGCATCGAGCTTGGCGTAGGCGGCCTTGCGTTCCTTGAAGAAGTGGTCACATGCATCGCGGAACTTCGTCCAGAGTTTGTTCTCATCGCGTGGCCCGGCGCTTCCGGCCTCTTTCCAACGCTGCTGCAGGTCCTTGTACTTCTCGGCGGCCTGGCGCCATTCGGTGCTGTCCTTCAGAGCCACGGCCTCCTCCAGCAAAGCCTGCTTCTTCTCGCGCACCTCGCGGAACTGATCCTTCAGCTTGTTGAAGTGATCCTTCTTCGCATCGAAGTAGGCATTGCACGCGTTCCGGAAGGCCTTCCACACGCGCTCGTTCTCCTTCTTGGTGGCGAATCCCACCTGTTTCCAGGCGTTCTGTGCCTCGATGATCTGATCTGTGAGGGCCTTCCATTCCTTGGCCCCTTCCTCGGCGGCGGCGGTGGCCAGTGCGGCAACCTTCTCCACCAGTGCCTGCTTGGCCTGCAGGTTGGCTTCGTGTTCTGAGCGCCTGGCCTTGTAGTGCTCGTGGATCTTGTCATACACCGACCGCGTGGCGTTCCAGAATCCGTCGCGGATGGACTCCCATTCCTCACGCACCACCGGCCCCACCTGGTGCCATTTCTCCTGGTAGTCCTTCACCAGGGTCTCCAGGTCCTTCACATTGTCCTTCTCCGCCAGCGCTGCCATGTCACTGATCAGGGCCTGCTTCAATGCGGTGTTCTTGCGCAGGTCGTGGTCGCGCAGTTCCTGATAGATGCGGATATGGTAGAAGAAATCATCACGCAGATGGGAATAGTCGCTCTGTAGTTCCCGGTAGGCCTGTTGTGGGACGGGACCCACATGCTTCCACTGTTCCTGCAGTTCGGTGAATCGCTTGAAGGCATTCCCGATGTTCTCCTCGTTGGCGATAAGGCCCCGAAGCTCCTCCATGATGCCGCGCTTGGTCGCCAGGTTGTGGGCCTCTATGCGTGCCTTTTCGCGCCGGATGTCGTTCACACGGGTGTTGAACGCGTCGAGCAATTGCTTGAAGCGTTTGTCCTCCTCATTGTGCAGGGGTGCGGATTCAATGGGCTGGGGGGCGGCCTCGGAACCATTGATGTTGTTGCCGTTATCCGCCTCCCCCTCACCGGCGGGAATGGCTTCTTCCACGGAGGCGTGTTCCTGCTCCGAGGCGACCAGTGCCTCGTATGCTTCCTTCACCGCCTCCACCGCCTCGGCGGCCTGCTCCAGATCATCCTGTTCGACCAGCTGACCCAGCCGCTCGATCAACTCCGCTTTGTTCGCCATGCGTCGTATTGCTCGGACGCACCGGTGCGTCCATCCGCTCAAATATAGAAGGATGCCGACGACCGGTATATCTCGATCGTCAAACTGCCAGGCCAAGCATGCATACGTCGTCCACCTGTTCCTCCTCGCCCTTCCAGTCCAGGAAGGCGCGCTCTATCACGTTGGCCTGCTCTTCCATACTCAGGTGGCGGTGCTCGTCTATGAGGGATCTCAGACGCACGGTCATGAAACGTTTTCGCTCCGGACCGCCGAATTGGTCCACATAGCCGTCGCTGAAGAGGTAGATGCGATCTCCCGGTGTATAGGCCAGGCGATGCACGGTGAACCGACGGTCCAATTCCTGGTGGGCACCGCCAATGGGTTTGCGATCACCATTGATCACTGTGAGCTGGCCGTGGTGGGACCAGTAGAGGGGGCGGAAGGCCCCGGCGAAGAGGATCTCCCTGGCTTGCTGGTCCACACGGCAGAGGGCGATGTCCATGCCATCGCCAGCGCCGCGCTTGTGGCCCTGCTGGTGCAGTGTGGTCACCAGACGGGTGTTGAGCATGGCAAGAAGTTCGGCGGGGTCCTTATCGCTGTGTCGGGGCACGATCTCATTGAGTAACGAACAGCCTATGGTGGCGAGCATGGCTCCTGGCAGCCCGTGGCCCGTGCAGTCCGCAGCGGCCACGTAGCAGGTGTGTTCGTCCACGCGATGCACCCAATGGAAGTCGCCACTCACCATATCCTTGGGGCGGTCGATCACGAATGCATCGGCGAAGCAGGCCGCATAGTCCTCCGGCCGGGGCACCAGCGCGCGCTGGATCTTGCCCGCGTATGCGATGCTGTCGGTGATCCCCGTATGCTGGCGTTGGAGGTCGCCCATGGCGGCCTCATCTTTTTTGAGCCATCCGCCCACGGATCGGTAGAGGATCACAGCGGAGAGCACCAGTAGCACCACGGCGATGATCATGTTGCGCCATAACGCGGCAAGGGCACGGGCATCGGCTTCGGCGGCAGGGTAGAGGCCCACCACATGCGCAACGGGTTGGCCATTGGGGTCGCGTATCGCGTCACAGGCCATCAGAATATCACCGGCGTTCACACGACCATCCCCACTGATCAACTCTGCGGAAGCATCGGTGAAAGGGCTGCGGTAGGCGGGTGTGGCAGCGGAGGTCACCACTTCGATCGGCGTACCATCGACGATCGCCACAATGCGCAGGGCTTGCTCCAGGCCAAGTCGTTCGGCGGTCTTCCGCAGGTGGTCATGCAGCACGTAGTAGCGGGCGTCCTGCGTGCTCTTGATGATCAATCCCGGTTCACGGTACTTGTCCAGCAGCAGATCCACGTGCCGGGCATCAAGTTGTGCGGCCAGGGATGCCGTGGCAGTCCCCAGGTTGGAGAGGGCCTCATTCCGCTGGTCACGCCTGTCGGAAAGATGTGTGAGCGCGATCACCGTGACACACAACACCAGCAGAACGGCGTGTACGGCCAGCAGGACCTTCCGGGCGGTGTGTGGTTTCGGCTGCGCCAAGGATCATTGTGCCCATGTGCATGCACAGGCGGACGTTCCTACGTGCGGCGGGCTTCCAAGGTTGGCGCTACCTGACCAAAGCAACGGGACATCGATCCTCTCTACACTCCACAGCCTCTCATCCCATGAACGGATACCTATGATCCGTGGGTGGTAGGAATGTCTCCTTGATGGTGCGTGGGCTTACCCAGCGGATCAGGTTGAGGTAGCTGCCGGCCTTGTCATTGGTGCCACTGCCGCGCGCGCCACCGAAAGGCTGCTGTCCCACTACTGCGCCGGTCGGTTTGTCATTGATGTAGAAGTTGCCCGCACTGTGGCGCAGCACCGTGGTGGCTTCCACGATGGCCGCGCGGTCCTGGCTGAAGACCGCACCGGTGAGTGCATAGGGGCTGGTGCCATCCAGCAGTTTCAACGTCTTCGCCCACTCTTTTGCCGGGTACACATGGATGGTGAGCACCGGTCCGAAGATCTCCTCGCACATCGTGGTGCTCTTCGGATCCTTGGTCACGGCCACGGTGGGGGCGATGAAGTAGCCCTTGGTCTTGTCGAATGTGCCACCGGCGATGACGTTGATGTTCTTGCGGTCCTTTTTCAGGCCGGTGATGTAGCCGCTGATCTTGTCGAAGGCGCGTTCATCGATCACGGCGTTGATGAAGTTCCGCAGCTCGCGCGGGCTGCCCATGCGGAAGCTCTCCACGTCGGAGAGAAGTTCCTTCTTCACCGTGGGCCAGATGTTGTCCGGGATGTATGCACGGCTGGCGGCGCTGCACTTCTGGCCCTGGAACTCGAAGGCGCCACGTGAAAGGGCGGTGGCTACGGCCAGCGGATCGGCGCTGGGGTGTGCGATCACGAAGTCCTTGCCACCGGTCTCGCCAACGATGCGCGGATAGCTGCGGTAGTTGCCGATGTTGTTGCCGATGGTCTTCCACAGCGTTTGGAACACCCCTGTGCTGCCTGTGAAGTGAAGACCCGCGAAATCCGGGTGGTTGAAGATCACCTCTCCGGCGGAGGGACCGTCCACGTGGATCAGATTGATCACACCATCGGGCAGGCCCGCGGCGCGGAAGATGTCCATCACCACCTGTGCGCTGTAGACCTGGCTATCGGCGGGTTTCCATACCACCGTGTTGCCCATCAATGCTGGTGCGCTGGGCAGGTTGCCGGCGATGCTCGTGAAATTGAAAGGGGAGAGGGCGAAGAGGAATCCTTCCAGGGGGCGATACTCCAGACGGTTCCAGGTGGCGGCAGGGCTGAAGGGCTGGTCGCGGTAGATCTGCTGCGCGAAATGCACATTGAATCGCAGGAAATCGGCGAACTCGCACGCCGCATCGATCTCCGCCTGGAAAGCGTTCTTGCTTTGTGCCAGCATGCTGCTGGCGTTGATCGCTGCGCGGAAGGGTCCGCTGATCAGGTCCGCGGCCTTCAGGAAGATCGCCGCGCGGTCCTCCCAGCGCATGTGTTCCCATTCCTTCTTCGCCTTCAACGCGGCGCTGATGGCCTGTTTCACATGGGTTTTATCGCCGAAGTGCGCATGCCCGAGAATGTGTGCATGTTCATGCGGGGGGCGTGCGGCACGCCGGTCCTTGGTCTCCACGGCCTTGCCACCGATCCACATGGGCAGTTCGCGCTTCTGCTTCATGCGGGCATCATACTCGGCCAACAGTTCCTCGCGCTCGCGGGTGCCGGGGGCATGGCTCAGCACGGGTTCGTTGATCGGGGCGGGGCTGTGGAAGATGGCGTCGGTCATGTGCGTGGATGCGTTCGAATGAAAAGGAAGCGGCCGCCCCGATCAGGGACGGCCGCACAAAGATATCCGGGGCCAGGTGGCGGTCACGCCATGTCCACGGCGCGTCGCTCCACTTCGTAACGGTCCCGTGTCACATCCAGGTCCTTGATGAGACCATCGGCAAGGCTATATACCCATCCGTGCACATGGATCTTGCGTCCCTGCTTCCAGGCCTCGCGCAGCAGTGACGTGCGACTCAGGTCATAGACCTGTTCGGCCACGTTCAATTCCACCAACCGGTCGAAGCGGGCCTGTTCATCCGCAATGGCATTGAGTTCCTCCTCGTGCAGGCGGATCACATCGCGGATATTGCGCACCCAGTTGGCCGCATAGCCGTTGAACTCATCGCCCATGGCCGCCTTTACACCGCCGCAGCCGTAGTGGCCGCATACGATGATGTGATCGATCCCCAGTGCGTTCACCCCATAGTCCACCACACTGAGCATGTTCATGTCCGTATGCACCACCATATTGGCGATGTTGCGGTGGATGAACATGTCGCCGGGCATGGTGCCGGTGATCTGGTTGGGTGGCACACGGCTGTCCGCACAGCCGATCCATAGGAAGAAGGGGTTCTGGTGCTTGGCAAGCTCATTGAAAAGTTCCGGATTCTCCTGGCGCATACGCGTACTCCAGTCCTTGTTCTGCGCGAGCAACTGCTGATGCAGTCCCGGATCGTTCTTTATTGTATCGCTCATGTTATTGGAAGCGTTTGTCTTGATCGTTGATCTAGGTCGTTGTCAGGAGGTGATCTGTTCCGCCACCTTCTTCACCTGGTCTTCCAGTTCACCAGGCCGTTTGCTTTTTTTGTCGCGACCCGTGAAGCCCACCAGTTCGCAGGTCATGCCTCGTTGCCCGGCACTCTTGACGAAATCCTCGATGATCTCGCGCACATCGGGGTCCAGGTCCACCGTGCGGCGGGCGTCGATGATCACACGGGCACCATCGGGCAATTCGTCAAGCGTGCGTTTCACGCCGGCCTTGTTCAGGAAGGTCACATCCTCACTCAGTTCAATGTGGATGGGCATGCCGGGCAGATGCTTGTTGGGATCGAAGTGGAAAGGGGTGCTGTAATTCTTCCACAGGATGTGGATGAAGGCCACCGCAAGCCCCAGGAAGACACCGGTGAGCAGATCTATCGTGGCCACGCCGATCACCGTGATGAAGAATGGGATGAACTGCATGAGCCCTGCGTTCCACATGTCCTTGAACTGTGACGGTTTGGCCAGTTTGTAGCCCACCATGAGCAGCACTGCGGCAAGGCTGGCCATGGGGATCAGCTTCAAGATCCCAGGTATGGCCAGCACGCATACAAGCAGCAACACTCCGTGCAGTATCGTGCTCAGCTTGGTGCGCCCACCACTTTGAATGTTCGCCGAGCTGCGCACGATCACCTGGGTGATGGGTATGCCACCGATCAAGCCGCTTAGACTGTTCCCTATGCCTTGTGCGTGCAATTCACGGTTGGCCGGTGTCACGCGCTTCCAGGGGTCCAGCTTGTCGGTCGCTTCCACACAAAGCAGGGTCTCAAGACTGGCGACGATGGCCAGGGTGAATGCCACCATCCAGAACTTGGGGGACAACATCGCGCCGAAATCCGGCGTGGTGATCAGGGCACCGAAATCAAAATCCTTCAGGTTGCTCAGTTTGGGAAGTTCGGGAAGTTCAACGTAGTGGCCCGCGCCCACCTCCAGCAAGGCATGTCCGTGGAAGAGGATAGCAAGCACGATCCCTGCCACCACGGCCATCAGGGATCCGGGGATCATGGCCAGGGCCTTCACGCGCTTCAGGAAGGGACGATCCCAAAGGATCAGCAGGGCCAGACCAACCAGGGTGATGACCACCGCCCCGGGCGTGATGTTGGCCAGCATGTTGCTGAACTCGGTCCCCTGGTCGTAATGATCGGCCTCTTCGAAGGTGAGGTGTTCCACGGCATGTTCGTCATAGCCCATGGCAGGGAAGATCTGCTTGCGCAGGATGAGGATGCCAATGCCAGCCAGCATACCCTTGATCACCGAGTTGGGAAAGTAGTAGGCGATGATCCCACCCTTGAGGAAGCCCAGTGCGATCTGAATAAGCCCGGACACGACCACCGCCGCAAGGAACAGCTCGTAGGAACCCAGATCAGCCACGGCGGCAAGCACAATGGCGATCAGGCCTGCCGCAGGTCCGCTTACACCAAGGGGTGATCCGCTGATGGAGCCCACCACGACCCCACCGATGATGCCAGCGATGAGGCCGGCGATGGGCGGTGCCTCGGAAGCCGCCGCGATGCCCAGACAAAGAGGCAGGGCCACCAGGAACACGACGATCGATGCGGGCAGGTCCTGCTTGATGGAGCTGAAAAGGGAAAAGACCTTCATGGGATCTTATTGCATTGTTGATACGAGGCTGGCACGAAGGAACCGCCGGGTGTTTGGCGGGTGGAACAGGAAGGCGTGTTGCGGCGCAGGAAGCGCCAGGCATCAGGCCACCGACCAGGGGGGCGGATGTGGCACCTCACCATGAGGCGCCAGATAGGGCGCAGGCTCCAATGGCGGAAGCGCATCGGACATGGCGTCCTTCTCGGTCGCATCTCCCGCACTACCATGGGGGTGCCGGTTGACCGCATGCTTGTGCTCCTCTTCCTCGTTGGCAGGGGAGGGCATCGGAACGCCATATTCGTCGCAGATCACCCGGGTCCCCGAAGCATTCGTGATCATGGGCATCATCCACATCCAGAAAGCCACGAACACAGCCATGGCCCTTAAGAGAGCCGCATCATGGGAGGTCCTGATCTCAGACATGCTGATGGAACGAATCGGGGCCGCGAAAATAAGCGGGGATGGGTAGAGGGGCGGCAGGTTCACGCAAATTAACACCGCCACCGCCCGTCAGTTCGCCAACACCGGCCACTGCAGCGCGAAACCCGGGATCGTCACCCGGAACAAGTGCCCGTCGCGCACACGGCGCATCAGGTAGATGCCCTCCATGCGGCCCAGACCGCTTCGCAGGTCGCATGCACTGCTGTATGTGAATGATGCGCCGGGGGCCAATACGGGGGTCTCACCCACCACGCCGGGACCCTCCACCTCGCGTTCACCCGCCAGGCTGTCGGTGATGATCCAATGCCGCCGCATCAGCTGCACCGTCTCACGCCCCTGGTTCATGATCGTGATGCGGTAGCCAAAAAGGTAGCGGCCCGCACGCGTGTCGCTGTGCGCCGCCTCGAAGCGTGCCTTCACTGTTACACCGATGTCATGCGATACCGCCGTGGACATGGTACAAGATTACTACAACGCGGTCGGCACCTATCTTGCCCCTGTCATGCAAGTCCGCCTCGTCCTCGCCCTGGCCTGCATCCCGGCCGCAGCTGGCGTCCATGCGCAGACCAGAACGGTGGCGGTGAAGCAGGTCACGGAAGCAACTCTACCACTCGCGGTGCGCGATCCGGTCAACGGCCTGTGGTACATGGATCCGCCTTTTACCAGCGACGAGCCGTACCTGTTGATGGATCGCAACGGACTGGTCATCGGAGGGGGCACCCTGCGGGCAGGCGCGGCCATCGATCTTTCGGCCCTGCCTGCGGGACACTATGTGCTGCGCTTTTCACAACGGAACCAAGTGGTACCGGTCGATCGCGAATGACGCCCGGTGGAGCTGGGATGATCCCTGGCGTTGACAAGGGTCAGCTGAATGTCCCCCTGCGCACGTCGTCGCATGCCTCCATCCGGTACCTTGGCGCCTCTCCAAATACAGATCCATGCGGCCGCTTAGCATACTGATCATCCTGCTCTTCCTCGTTCCGGTCAGTGCACAATACCAGGGCCCCGAGAGCGTGGAATACGATCCGGTGGGCGACCGCTATTTCGTGAGCAATACACAAAGCGCCAGCATCAAGGTGCGCTCGCAAGCCGGTGTGGTCACCGACTTCGTCACAGGCACTCCCAATGCACCTTATGGCTTGGAGATCATGGGTGAGGTGCTTTATGCCTGCATGGGCAACGGGGTGCGGGGGTACGATCTCGCCACAGGACAACAGGTCTATGTGCGCAACCTCGGTGCGCTCTTCCCGAACGGTATCACCACGGATGGAACGCATCTCTACATCACTGACTTCAACAGTAACGCACGCAGGATCTACAAGGTGGATCCGATCGCCGACACGCATATCACCTTGGTGGCCAATACCGGCGGGCAGCCCAACGGCATCGTATGGGATAGCCCAGGTGACCGGCTGGTGGTGGTGTTCTGGGGCAGCGGTGCGCCCATCAAGGCATACGATCGTATGAGCGGCGCGGAGATCCTGTTGGTGGCCAACAGCGGACTGGGCAACCTGGACGGTGTGACCATCGATTGCGATGGTGATTTTCTTGTTTCGTCGTGGAGCCCGGCGCGCATCTCGCGGTTCACGGCAGGTTTCGCGTTACCTGCGGAGAACCTGGGTATTGCTGGCCTGAACAACCCCGCGGACATCGACTTCGATCCTGTACATCAGCGTGTGTGCATCCCCAGTACAGGCAACAACACGGTGACGCTCTTCGATGTGGATTGCCTTCCCACTTCGGTGGAAGACCTGCCGATGTCGGCACCGCAGGTCTGGCCGAACCCCACCCACGGCCCGCTGTGGGTGCTGCAGGCGGACAACATGCCTTACGCACTTTTTGATGCCCTGGGTACCTGCGTGGCCACCGGCACGCTGCGATCCGACCGCCCCCTGGATCTGCAGACCTTCCCTTCAGGCGTATACCTGCTGCAACTGAACGGAGGCCAGGTACTACGCGTGGTGCGGGAGTGAGGACGACCTCAACCCTTCACCGCCGTGATCATCAGCAGGCTGAAGAGGTCGCGCTGGGTCCCCAGAAATATGCCCAACAAGCAGCTGCGCAGGTGCGCGCGTTCCAACGCCGTAAGTGGCGGGCCGATCAACGCATGTCTCAGGCATGTGGTGGCGGTCATCACCAGTCCCTGCACAGCGGAAGGCACTACGCGCCAGCTAAGATCCTGGACGCGGATCTGGTGGAATCCGGCGTCACGCAACTCCCGCAGGAATGGCTCGCGCCGCGGGAAGCAGGGCAGTGCCCAGCCACGTTCCACGGTGCGTAGCATGCGTTTGTGGTAACCCTCGGGTGACTTCAGGACGAAACCGTCGGCAACCGCGAGTCGGCCACCCGGCTTGAGAATACGTGCCGCCTCGCGCAGCACATCGCCCTTGCCGTGCCCCGCAGCGTAGCACATGCTCTCGATGGCATAGACCCCATCCACGGATGCGTCCAGCAGACCCGTGTCCCGGAAGTCGCGCAGGTGCATGGTGACATCCACGCCTTCTTTTTTCGCAGCGCTTATGCCTTCCGCAGCCTGTTCGGGCACCACGGTGAAGGCCTCCACGCGCAGGTCATGGCGCCGGGCCACGGCGCGGGCGGTGGCACCATAGCCACAACCCAGATCGGCCAGGCGATGGCCCGGGACCGGTTGAAGTGTAGCGGTCACGCGGTGGGCCATTTCCTCCAGCATCGCACGGCGCCCGAAGGGATCCATCGGCCAGGCCCACCAGCCGAAGTGCAGATGCCCCACCGGGCTCCACCGACGGTACAGCGCCGCGCTCGCGCGGTAGTGGCCCATCACGCGTGGGTCCACTTCAGGTGCGTGGTTCAGCGTTGGGCGGGGAGGAGGAGCTATGGAGGGCGTGTTCATTCTGCCGATCTCTATTGGAGCTTCGCGTTCCCGTTCATTTCAACAAAGTGGTGGCGGCTTTCATGAACCAGCGTACATCGCGGCGCGTGCTGTGGTCCAGCAGCGTATCCAGGCGTGTGGTCAGGTCGTGCAGATCACGTGTCATGCTGCGGAATGCCTTCGCCTCGGCGGTGGCACCGGGCACGCCCTCCATTTCGACCAGCAGCCGCACCAGTGGCTCCAGTTCGCGCTTCTTGCGCTCGCGTGTGATGGCCGTGGCCACCTTCCACACGTCCTTTTCCGCATCGAAGTATTCCATGCGTTCCCCGGGCTTCAGCACCCGCCGCACCAGGGTCCAGTCGATCAGTGCGCGGAGGTTGGTGTTCGCATTGCCCCGGCTGATGTTCAGTGCGGTCATGATGTCGTCGGTGCTCAGTGGTGCCGGAGCGATCAGCAGCAGCGCATGCACCTGCGCCATGCTGCGGTTGATGCCCCAGGCGCTTCCGAAGGCGCCCCAGGCCTCGATGAATCGTTCGCGCGCCTCATTCAGGTCCATACGTGTGATCGCCATGGGACAAAGGTGGTACATAATGACGGAAGTTTCAAAAAATATAGAAACATAAGGATGTATGATCGAGATCTGGATCGGTCCCACGGCCCGCCCTGGGAGTCATCCCACTGCTTCCCTCGGGGCCACGGAAGGGTCATGTCCGGCATGCCCCCAGTGGACCGGATGTTCCATGATCGCGGCTTGGGCAATGATCGCATGCCCCGATCACGTTCCAGTACAAAGCCCTCGCACATGTATCCTTCCGTTCTGCTTGTTGTGGGTTGCGCTATGGTGCTGCCCCGGGTGTCGCATGGCATGGAACGCATGCCATTGGAAGAAGCCCTGGATCGTGGTCTGTTGAAGGTGAGCGTGACCGCCACGGATGACGCCGCCGCAGCGGTACATGCCCAGGTCCGCAACATCTCGGGGGCTGCGGTCCATACCGCGATCCCTGCAGGCTGGGTATTCACTTCCATGGACGAGGGCATCCAGGACCTGATCGTGGTGCGCGATGAGCTCATAGACCTCGCAGCGGGCGCTACGCGGACAGTGGCCTGCCGCGCCTTCTGCACACAAGGGCCCTTGCGCGGGCCAGGCGATGGGGATCCCTACCGCGCCGGTGGTCGGGGCGCTCCCGGCCTGGTGGCCGTGGCCCGGGCCATCGCAGCGGGCGTGTATGAAGATGATGTGGCACAGAGTGCCGTGTGGGTGATGAGCGACGGCTACAGCATCGCCGGCATGGGGGCAATGGACAGCAGCACCACCGACACGCTACGCATGGTTGTGAGCCGCCTCAGCGGGCAGCCACCACCGCGCTATGCCATGCGCTTCCGCCAGGAGCATGGACGCATGTGTACCGGCGAGGCCGAATCCGTGCAACGCGCCTTCGAGATCGATGTGCCCGGCGGTGCTGTGATGAACGCCGTGGTCCTCAATGCACAGGGACGCGTGATGCATGTGTTGTACCGGCACCATGTTCTGGAGCCCGGCCGACATCCACTGCGATTCGAGGTGCCCGTGCTTGGCTGGCCACCGGGCCGTTACGCCATCCACGCATGGACCTTGGCCGCGGCGGGTGTGCACCGGCTGCCATTCCTGCTTTAGGGAAAGCGGTCCCTGGCCCCGCATGGGCTTGGATACCTGCGCTTATCCGAATTACTCCACTACGCGACGGATCACGTACAGGGGGCGCTTCTTTACTTCGTTATGCACATTGGCCAGGTACTCCGCCATGATACCGATGGCCAGGCACAGAAAGGCCCCGATGCCGCTCATGTGGACGAACAGCCAGCGCGGATCCGCCAATCCTTCACCTTTGGTAACGATGACATAGACGATCACAGTGCAAACGAGCACACACCACGCGGCACTGGCCAGACCGAGGTAGAATAGCACACGTAGGGTGGAGGTGGAGCCCGCCGAGATGACGCCGATCGCACGGGACACCCGTTTGCCGATCGGGTACTTCGTCCGGCCTCGATGGCGGTCGTGGGCATCGTAACCAATGGTGTATTGCTTGAAGCCCAGCCATTGCACCAGCCCCAGATCGAAGCGGGTCCGTTCATCCAGGCGCAGGAATTCGTTCAGGAACGCTCTTGTCATCAACCTGAAATTGAACGAGGAAAGCTGCACGGGGGCGTCGGAAAGCGCATTCCGAACGCGATAGAAAAGGATGACGAGCCCTCGTTCCAGGGTGCCAACACCCGCACTGCTTCTGGCCATGTTCACCACATCGTAACCTTCCTGGCTCTTTTTGATCATCAATGGTAGGAGAGCAGCAGGGTGCTGAAGGTCCGCATCCATGGTGATGATCAGCCGTCCACGGGCCAGCGACAGCCCGGCCAGGATCGCATTCTCCTGCCCGAAGTTCCTGGTCAACTCCGCGCATCTTACCACGGCATGGGCCTGTGCCAATGCGATGGCCTCCGTGAGCGAACCATCCGTGCTGCCGTCATCCACAAGAAGTATCTCATAACGGCTTCCCATGCGGTCCAACTCAGCGGTCAACCCTTGTACCAGGGGCACGAGGTTATCCTGCTCATCATGGAATGGGACCACAACGCTTATATGGATATCCTCATCTGCCATAGCGCCCGGCCTTCAAGTGTGACTCGAGATCCCTCATGCTCCCGGGCGATGCCAGTACCCCGGATCCCACAGGCGCGTCATCCGGTTCCACTAGACCCGCGATGATACCGTCATACAAGGCCGCATATGCACCGGTGATGCGTTTCTGTTCCACGCCGAATACCACGAGCAGCCCAATGAAAATGACCGCCGATCCAATACCGATGATGACTGGGAACATCTTGATCCGTACGACCACCCAGATACCGAGGATGATGATGAAACCCATGAGAAATATCGAGAAGGGCGCCCACATTCGGGCAAATCCCAACGATCCCGAGAACACGAATGCGCTTACCGCCCCGGTGATCAGGATGAACGCGGTAAGTAACACGCCATAGGAGATGATGACCCTTCCAGAAGCCAGGCCGCGCAATTCTCTCCGGTACGGCCACAGGGCGCTCAGGAACATGATCAGTAGAAGTGCGAAGAAGATCATCTTGTTGTCCACCAAGTGCATGAAGATGTCCTGAAGTCCTCCGGTGTGGTGGTCCCGGTGGAAGGATTCATGCCGCATCCGGTTCGCGACACCTCCGTTGAAGAGTTGGAATATGCTCAAAGCACCCAGGGAAAGTACGTTGGCCATCATCACCCGGAATGGGAAGCAATGGTTCAGGTACAACACCAACAGAAGGCAAGCTGTCATAGGGATCATCAGTTCCAATGTGCCCCCGATCAGAAAGAAGAACAACATCGACAGCCACTTTCTCCGATCCTCCTTGAACAGGTAGTACAGCCCATAGTTCAGGAACAGGAAGGGCAATAGATAGACCACGAAAGCGATGTACCAGAACCAGACCTCGACCCGCTCGAAGACGAAGAAGAACACGCTCATGACCAGCATCATGGACAGGACCCAGGTACGCCAGCCCGTGATGCCGATCCCCAGCCTTCGGGATCCTCCCCTCAGAAGGATATGGAAGGAATGTGCATACAAGGCTATGAAGATGGTATGGGCGAAGAGCAAGGTCCAACGCAAGGACTCCAGGCGCTCATTGAAAATGAACGTGACGTTGAAGAAGAAATGTGAGACTGGCCGCTGATTGTATTCCCAAGTCTGGATGGAGCGGAATACTCCATGCTCCTCCAGACGGTCAAGCATGAGGAAGTCGTCGCCATTGTTCACCCGGTTGTTGAACTGGATGATCGTATGTACAATGATGAACGATGCAACGGCCAATGCCATCAATGACCATAGCCATCTTCTGCCTGCATGATCCCATGTTGCCTGCATCTTCACATAGCCTTACCTGACCCAGGCAAACGTACGGGCCTAAAGGGCTGGGTGAAACCCCGTATCGGGGCTCAGGGGCGATCAGAAGCGAACGTGACCCTGGCTGGTTTTGCTAGAAGTGCTGGCAATGAGATGGAACGACACAACGTAAGGGACTGGTTAAGCAGAGAAGCCGACCAAAAAGTGTCTACAAAGTGTCTACAGGGCCAAAGCGAAACCGCCCCAATGTCCTGTCTATCAGGATATTGAGGCGGTATAACTGCGGACCGGACGGGACTCGAACCCGCGACCTCCGCCGTGACAGGGCGGCATTCTAACCAGCTGAACTACCGGTCCGTTGAGCCTCCCATTTCTGCGAGGCGGGTGCAAATGTAGGATGCCGGGTGGGATCGGCAAACCATCGATCCGAGCAAACCCAACTAAAGCCCGCGGAACATTGGGAGAAGGTCTTCCGGGTCCGTTCCATATGTGGGACCATCACCACATGGAAGTTCAAGAGAAGAGCAAGGGGCGCCAACAAAGGAGTGTTCAGCTCGTAAGCAGGCAGACACACACAGACACTGGAGGCCATATTCCATGGGGATGGGATCACATGCCCATGTTCGATCAAGCGCGAGGCATTGAGGAGCGGATGCGGTTCTGCTTATGGGAGTTGTTCCACCCGCGTCAGGGTGGGCACAACACCGCCGATGTTCGCCAGGATGGGATCGCGATCATTCCCACTTCCGGTGTAGCGCACCATTCCGTCAAGGTTCACATCCTCCGAACGGTACCCTGTAACAGTGTTGGTAGGGACCGTACCGCCAATGGCTGCGAGGATCGGATCCCTGTCGTTGCCCTGGCCTGTGTACTGGAGTTGGTCATCCGCCGACACATTGCCCGCCCACAGTGCGCGTTGTGCACCCACGCTCTTGCGCGCATCGATGCCGTACGTGTCCATGCCCGCGAGCCGGAAGTCCACCACGGTGGCCGTGGCGCTCAGGGAGATGGGCGTGGCGGTCATCGCACCCAGATGGTTCCGATGTCTGATCGCTACATGGTATGCGCCAGCGCCCACTCCGAAGTCGAGGATCGGGGTACCATCCGCCGCCACGATGTCGCCATCACGTTGTAACAAGGCATGGCGGACGGCCACGACCTTTCCAGGGTCGGCGGCAGGGCGTAATTCCACCCGCACCCAATCCACGATCGCATTATTGCCAGTGGTGGAAAGCATCCCGTTCGTGGTGGTCTCACCTCCTGCACCAGTGGCATATGTAAAACCTGCTGCCGAGTAGGGCTCCTGGAGGGGGATGGACCCGCTGCTGCGCAGGCCGTCGTCCATGAGCATGGTGCCAAGATCCAAAGGACCATCCAGGAATACGTCCGTTTGCAGCCGCACGATCGCATCGGGGTCTACCACACGTGATACAACCCCCGAGGCGATGTTGCACATGAAGAGTTCGCCATTCACATCCTCCCCGAAGCTGGCCGGGCCGAAGCTGCCATTGGGCATCAAGGTGATCGATGTCCATCCACCCTGTCCGTCCGGCTGCAAGGCCATTATGCGGCCCTGGCAGTAATCACTATAGATATACATGCCCTGAAGGGAAGGATATGCGGCCCCACGGTATACGAACCCACCAGTCACCGAGCAGGCACCCTGCGTGTGAGGATACTGATGAATGGGGAACACATAGCTGGACGCCGGCGCGCATCCCGCAGTATTGTAGGTCGCGTTCCCTTCGTAACAGCGCCAGCCGAAGTTGTGGCCGCCGCCCTCCCCGTCCAGTATCAGGTTGATCTCCTCGAACACCCCCTGTCCCACATCAGCGATCCATACATCATTGGTGAGCGCATCGAAACTGAAGCGCCAGGGGTTGCGCAGTCCACTGCCCCAGATCTCCCTCAAGGTATCCGCAGGGTTGGCTGTGGCGAAGGGGTTGTCGGGGGGAATGGTGTATGGTGCACCGTTGCTCACATCGATGCGCAACATCTTGCCAAAAGCCAGGGCCATGTTCTGCGCCCGGTTGTTGGGATCGCCCGATCCACCTCCATCTCCCTGTGCGAACCAGAGGTATCCATCGGGTCCGAATGCGAGACCACCACCATTGTGATTGGTGGCAGGTTGGGGCAGACTGAAAAAGATCACCTCACTGGCTGGATCAGCCACATTGGGATCGGAGGTGACAGTGAATCGGGAGATCCTGGTGACCCCATTGCCTGTACCGCCCACATAGTTCACATAGAAGTAGCCGTTCTGGGCGTAGTTTGGGTCGAAGGCCACGCCCAGCAGACCCTGCTCATTACTTACACTATGCACCCTGTCGGCGATGTTCAGGAAGGGTGCGGGGACCATACCTCCCTGTGGCAGCAGGATCCGGATCCGGCCGGCCCGTTCCACGATGAACAGACGGGCATCACCCGCATGGGAAATATCCAGCGGAAGCGTGAGCCCGGTCGCAACGGGTTGTAGCACCACGGACTGGCCCAGGGCCAGAAGACTCGCGCTGAAAAAGACGGGGAGTAACGCAGCCCTCATGAGGTGTATGGTGTTGCAAGGGTTCCGACCGGTTTGGCCGTGCCTTGCCCGATACGATCGTGTGCCACGCGTGGACCGCTCTTCGCAGGGGCCGTACCCCACGGGATCCAATCACTACCCGGCCTCCTGTACTGGGAAGATCCATGCAGGAACTTTCCCAAAGACGGGCATATCCCGCCCCAGGTAGGTCGGATCCTACCAGTCATTCTTGTCCATTGATGGGCAACAATTGTGATCCCTGGATCCAGGCATGTGATCGGCTTGCCGCGCGCGGCCCCGCATTCGCCGAACCTCCACCCAACCCCGTCGTACAACGCCCGTCTTCAAAACATTCCCCACACGCACCACTAAAATGACCAGCTTGCCTTACCTGAAATGGCTCCATGAGGTGGAGCTCTCCGACATCGCGACCGTGGGCGGCAAGAACGCCAGCCTTGGTGAAATGATCCAGCACCTCGCTGCGCTGGGCGTAAGCGTCCCTGGTGGATTTGTCGTGACCGTGGCCAGCTACCACGCCTTCATCGAAGCCAACGAACTGGACCAGAAGATCCGCGATATTGTTGCGGGGCTCGATGTGGACGATGTGGAGAACATCCGCCGCACCGGCCTTGCCGTGCGCACGCTGATCAAGAACGGCAAGTTCCCCGAGCCCATCTGGAAGGGTATCCTGGAACGCTACGCCGAAATGAGCCAGAAGTATGGCCAGGAGCAGACCGATGTGGCCGTGCGCAGCAGCGCCACAGCCGAGGATCTGCCCGACGCCAGCTTCGCCGGCCAGCAGGAGACATTCCTCAACATCCGCGGCCCACAGGACCTGATCAGCGCGGTGCGCAACTGTTTCGCTTCACTGTGGACCGACCGCGCGATCGTGTATCGCCAGAGCCTGGGCTACGACCACTTCGACGTGGGCCTAAGCGTGGGGGTACAGAAGATGGTGCGCTCCGACCTGGGCAGCAGTGGCGTGGCCTTCAGTCTGGACACCGAAAGCGGCTTCAAGGATGTGGTGCTCATCAACGGCAGCTATGGACTGGGCGAGATGGTGGTGCAGGGTGCGGTGAGCCCCGATGAACTCCTCGTCTTCAAACCCACGCTGGCCGAAGGCTACAGCTCCATCATAGAGAAGAAGCTGGGCAACAAGGATCGAAAGATGATCTATGGCGTGGAGCCGGGTAAGCCCACCCTTACCATCCCCACCGAGCGCAGCCAGCGCAATCGCTTCTGCATCACTGACGCGCAGGCGCTTGAGATCGCGCGCAGCGTGGCCGCCATCGAGAAATACTACAGCGACAAGAAGGGATATTGGTGCCCCATGGATGTGGAGTGGGCGGTGGATGGCTTGACCGGCGATCTCTTCATCGTGCAGGCGCGGCCCGAGACCATCCACAGCCGCAAGGCCGATGATCGCGTGGTGGAGTACAAGCTGGACCACGACACCACCCCTGGCGCTGTGCAGCCCAAGGTCATCACCAAGGGCGTCGCCATCGGCGACCGTGTCGGGGCCGGCAAGGTGCGCATCCTCTTCAGCCTCGATGGCCGTGGTGGCGGCACCGATGGCAAGGATTTCCAGCAGGGCGACGTACTGGTGACCGACATGACCGACCCCGACTGGGAACCGATCATGAAGAAGGCCAGCGCCATCATCACCAACAAGGGCGGCCGCACCTGCCACGCGGCGATCGTGGCGCGCGAAATGGGCGTGCCCGCCATCGTGGGATGCGGGAACGCCACCGATCTGCTGGACACCGGAATGGAGGTGACGGCCAGCTGCTGCGAAGGCGTCAACGGCATCATCTACGCGGGTATCGTCCCCTTCCGCAAGGAGGAGACGATGCTCAATGACCTGCCCGAGGCGCGCACCCCCATCATGCTCAATGTGGCCAGCCCCGATCTGGCATTCAAGTTCGCCGCACTGCCCAACGCCGGGGTAGGGCTGGCCCGCGAGGAGTTCATCATCAACAACTACATCCAGGCACACCCCCTCGCACTGCTACAGCACAAGGAACTGGGCGATGTGGCCCTCAGCGGCAAGATCAGTTACCTGATCAATGGATATGAGGACGAAGAGACCTTCTTCATCAAGCGCCTCAGTTACGGTATCGCCAAGATCGCCGCGGCGTTCTGGCCCAACAAGGTCATTGTGCGCTTCAGCGATTTCAAGAGCAACGAGTACAAGGGACTGCTGGGAGGCGAGCACTTCGAACCCGATGAGGAGAACCCCATGATCGGCTGGCGCGGTGCAAGCCGGTATTACAGCGATGCGTACAAGGAGGCCTTCGGTCTGGAATGCAAGGCCATCCGCCGTGTGCGCGAGAAGATGGGCCTGAAGAACGTCGTGGTCATGGTGCCCTTCTGTCGCACGGTGGAGGAACTGGTGAAGGTGAAGGACGTGATGAAGGAGTATGGCCTGGTAAGGGGCAAAGAGGGATTGGAACTCTATCTCATGGCCGAGATCCCCAGCAACATCCTCATGGCCGAGGAGTTCGCCCGTTACATCGACGGCTTCTCCATCGGCAGCAACGATCTTACGCAGCTTACCCTCGGCCTCGACCGCGACAGCGCGTTGGTGAGCCACCTCTACGACGAGCCGAACCCTGCGGTGAAACGTATGCTGACGATGCTGATCGAAAGTGCCAAACGCACCGGCACCAAGGTGGGCATCTGCGGCCAGGGGCCTTCTGATTTCCCTGACTTCGCGCAGTTCCTCGTGGAACAGGGCATCGACTCGATCAGCGTAACACCGGATAGTTTGCTCAAGACGCGACGGGCGATCGCGGAGGTGGAAAAAGCGATCATGGGGAACGGAGTGGTCGCGCACTGAAGCAAGACGCGACTCATTATATTTATCGGCGTCTCCTCTGTGGCCCCGCCGATCCATGCGCCCGATCATACTTCTTCCGTTCTGCCTTACGGCGACGATCTCACACGCCCAGATCCCGGTTGATTTACAGTGGTCAGCGTTGAATGCTTTTGGCAGTGAAGAACTGGCCGCGATCGCACCTCCGCGTCTGTACACCGACAACGGCCGGATCGCCTGGATGCTTTACGACCTTGCCATCAACTGGACCACGAGCGACGGGATCATCCGGCGTTTCGAACAGAATGGTGTGCCCCTGACCGCTTCGTGGCCCGAAGTGGACTACATCGGCTGCGGATCACTGGATCGCCCGATCGACTTCGCCATGCGCAACGATTCGCTGTGGGGGATCTCCTACCGCCAACTCCTCTCAGGCGACCAGGACATCCTCTATTGTGCGCAGGCACCGGGTGGTATTTACGAACCGGACTACGCAGCGAACGGCAGCGCATTGTACGATGGCGTGCATGATATGCATCTCCATGGGACAAGCTGGTACCTCTGCGCATGGCAGCAAATGGCTCCCGGCGAGACCCAGGGCCGCATCCTTTCCCTGGACCATGGTGCCAACGTGATCTGGGAAACGACGCTTGGCCCTGCCGCTTTCGGGAACCCGACCCGTGTGGCGCGCAAGGGCGACTCCCTCGCCGTGGCCGCCTTTCCGCTGTTGTTCTGGCTGGATGTGAGCAACGGTGCGGTGATCGGAAGTGCCGTGCTCTATGAAGCGGAAGAAGGAGTTGGCCGCATCACCGTGCGTGATGGACAGGTGAGTTGGGCGGCATCCACCGGCGGTACCCTGTATTTCGGACGCCTTGACGTGGATGGCGCACCGTTATGGAGCGGGAGTACCACGGCGCATTCGGTTGCGGGCGTCGGAGTGGACGATGAAGGCCGCTTGTGGATAGGCGGATCCGTTCCGGGCAGTGGAATGATCACCGGCATCAGTGCCGAAGGCCTGCCCTTCGGTGCCTGGCCCCATGCCGCTTCCGTTTCCGATCTACGCTTCGAAGAAGGCCGCCTGATCTGGACCGGCAAAGTCCTACAGGGTTCAGGCGCTTCCTATCTCATCTCCACGATCCCGCAAGAATGAGCGTCCCGGCCGGAGTTCTCCATTTCATGGTCCTGCTGGGGTCCGTGTACTGCTACGCACCAAAACTTCGCGCACAAACTCCGCTGGATCCAGACTGGATCCAGGTGTGGCCCTTTGGACAGGATCCACAATATCTGAGCGCCTTCAGTCCGGCGTGGCAGGACAACCATGCGGCGGTGGATGCCGTGACCGGACATGTGCATGTGAGCATCAGCGATGAAACGCTGTCCGCATCCCCACGCAGTGAACTTCTCTACACTTTCAACAGCGACGGATCCGAACTCACCCCTGCGCCCACCCCATTGTTGAACCCCGTGAGCGGCGCGGAGTATGCGGAACTGTATGACGTCCCTTACAACCTGCTGGGCACACGGGATCTGGCGGCATATGATGGGCGCGTTTCCGCCGCACACCATTCATTGCTCATCGCCGATCGCACGCAGTGGTTCTCCAGCCGGGATGCGATCGGTGCCCGGTGGAACGCCACACACGGCTGGTTCCATCCGGCGGCTCCGCTGTTCATGCATGTGGCGATGAATGCCGAGGGTGTCTTCATGGCCAACAGCCATATGCTGCCGTGGGATGGTACACCTTGGTTCCCAGGCTTCCCATCAAGTGTATTCCGCTATTCCTCCGATGGGTGGCCGCTCTGGAGGCGACCGCTCACCGAGCTTCCGCACGACATGGTCGTGTCGGATGGGATCGTATACGTACTGACCGGCTTGTTCTCCGGATCGCTCATCGAGCGCTACTCCATGGCCGATGGCACACCGCTTCCATCCATCAACCTGGGCATTGGGGTCCAACGCCTGTTGATCATCAATGGAGAGATATATACCGCTGCTGAGGGGAGCAACGTCACACTGCGCCGGCATGCCGCCAATGGCGCCGTTGTGTGGGCCACCAACTATCCAATGGGAGGATCTGTGATACTCACCGGAATGGCTGCCGATGCGTTGGGTCGGGTGTGGGCATCCGCCAGCAAGATCGATCCTGATCAGATCGAATTCCAAGGCGGCAGGCTGGTGGGTGCGGACGCATTGGGGACCGCTCTGGGCACATGGTCCTATGGCGCATCAATGAATGGCCTGGCCACCGACGGAGAGAACCTTTATCTCACTGGCGCGGTCACCAGCACTGGGACGGATACCTACCTCATCGCGAAAGGCATTGCGCTGATCACAGGTATTGAAGCGACGAGCCCGGACATCCGCCACACTTTATGGCCCATACCAGCGAACGATGTGCTGCACATGACCATGGATGGTGATGGGACCACGTTGGCGATCGAGGACGCCATGGGTCGGCGCGTGGCGGAGCAGGATGCACGCGGTGAAGCAGGACGCGTCACCCTGGATGTGTCGTCGATCGCGCCCGGGCACTACCTGTTGCGCTCTTTGGACCCCACCAGGCCCTGGGCCGCACCGCTCATCATTGCCCGGTGATAGTTGCCTGATCCGCAGATCCCTGATAAGACGGCGGCGATCGCGGCGGTGGAAGAGATGGGGGGGGCAACGCGAATAGCACACCTGAGCTCTGTTCGATACACATTCTGGTTGGAGTGTTGGAACGGTGATGAATCGTGTGCTACCGCATGTTCTGGTACAGCGTATCCGGGTACCTTCGTCGCATGCGTATCCCGTTGATGATACTTATCGCCATAAGCCCTTCCCTTGCGGATCTGAAGGCCCAGGATCGCGCCCGCTACGATGCCTTGGTGCGGGAGGCCGAAAGCCTGTATGAACAGCAGGACCATCCTGCTTCGGCAGCGCGCTACACCGAAGCTTTCGCAGCCCTCGGTTGGAAGGGCACGCAGAACGACCGCTACAATGCCGCCTGCTCCCATGCCCTGTCCAGCAGTCCTGATTCGGCTTTCGCGCATCTCTATCGTATCGCCGAGTCAATGGACTATGCCAACGTAGGGCACCTCACCACAGACATGGACGTCTTCAGTCTGCATGGCGATGGTCGCTGGGAGCGCCTGGTGCAGCTTGTAAAGGCGAACAAGGACCGTTTGGAGGCGAATTATGATCACGATCTCAAGGCTGTGCTGGACTCCATCTTCGAAGAGGATCAGGGGTTGCGGCGGAGCGTTGCGGCCACGCAGGAACAGTACGGCAACGACTCGCCCGAGATGTCGGCCTTGTGGGAGCGCATCCTGGAGAAGGACCGCAGCAACCAGGCGGTGGTGTCGAGGATCCTGGACGAGCGCGGCTGGGTGGGCGCCGATGTGGTGGGCGGCATGGGTAGCCAGGCCATCTTCCTGGTGGTGCAGCACGCCGAACTCGAGCTGCAGTTGAAGTACCTGCCCCTGATGCGCGAGGCAGCGGCTCAGGGACAGCTCAGGGCCGCCAGCCTCGCCCTGCTGGAGGACCGCATCGCCCTGCGGCAGGGACAACGCCAACGCTACGGCAGCCAGATCGGGCACGACCCGGAGTTGGGCTACTTCGTAAGTCCTTTGGAAGACCCTGACCGTGTGGACGAACGCCGTGCGGAAGTTGGGCTCACGCCCCTGCGTGGATACGTGGAACGCTGGGGCATCATCTGGGATGTGGATGCCTACAAGGCCGGGCTGCCCGCCTTGGAGGAACACCTGCGCCAGAAAGGAGAATGACCATGGCCGACCAGCACGTCTACCAATGTGTCATGGAGTGGCAGGGTGATCACACCCGAACCTACGAGGACTACACCCGCGAGCACGTCTTCCGGTTCCACAACAAACCGGATCTCATTGTCACCGCCGATCCGATGTTCCACGGCGATCGCGAACTGCACAACCCCGAGGACCTCCTCGTTACTGCGCTAAGCAGCTGCCACCTGCTCACCTATCTGGCGTTGTGTGCAAGGGCGCGGTTGAATGTGTTGTTCTACAAGGACGAGCCGCGCGGTCTGCTGCGACTCACCAAGGATGGTGGCGGGCATTTCGTAGAGGTGTTGTTGCGCCCCCGCGTTGTGGTGGAAACCGAAGCTATGCGTTTGAAGGCGCACCATTTCCACGAAGAGGTCCACAAGTATTGCTTCATCGCCCGCAGCGTGAACTTCCCGGTGCTGTGCGAACCGGAGGTGCTGGTGCGGTGATCGATCCGGTACGCGTTGCCTGCGGATCGGCCACCTTTGGCGCCACCCTATCCGAAGCCACATCCCCGCCCATGCTCAAACGCGAATTGCTCGACACAGCCAAGATCCCCGGCGATGGTGGCACCCTGCATCTCATTCAGCGGGGAGGCGAGTACGCCATCGAGATCGCTGGCTTCGGCGGATTGATGAGCAGCGCGGCGCACGGCTCGGAAGAAGAACTGGCGAGGCTCACTGCGGAAAGGATCGGAGCACGTCCCAAGGCCCGGGTGCTGATCGGTGGTCTGGGGATGGGCTTCACCCTCGCGGCCGCTCTCAAGTACTTCCCTGAGGATGCCGGGATCGTGGTGGCCGAACTGGTGCCCGAAGTGGTGACATGGAACAAGGGTCCGCTGGGGCACTGTGCCGGCGATCCCTTGCAGGACCCGCGTTCGGAAGTGTATGTGGGAGATGTAGCGGAGCTGCTGCGCAAAGGGAACGACAGCTATGACGCCATTCTCCTGGACGTGGACAATGGTCCCGATGGACTCACCAAGGCAGGCAACAGCTGGCTGTATACCGCACCAGGCCTTCGCGCGGCCCATCGCGCATTGCGGCCACAGGGTGTGCTGGCCGTATGGTCCGCCGGGCCGGAAAAGCATTTCACCAACCGCTTGATCAAGGCCGGATTCCGCGTGGAGGAACGCCAGGTGCGGGCCCATGGGAGAAAGGGCTGGCGGCATGTGTTGTGGCTCGCGCATCGTCAGCGATGACGGTAGCGCATGCCGGCTTGCACACCGGCTTGGCGATGCATAGCATTGTGCGCATGCAGCAGCAACACATTTCCACACGCCAGGCCAGGCTGGCAGGCTTCACCCTACTATTCTCCATCCTTCCTGTGATGGGTTTCTCACAAGAGAAGGAGAAGGAGGAGGCCAAGCCAATTGTGTATAAGTACCCGGAGCCGAGTATCACCCGGCACCAGGTCACGGTGAATGGCGAGCGCATTACCTACACCGCCACAGTGGGGCATCTGGTCATGCTGGACGATAAGGGCGCCAGGCGATCGCACAACTTCTACATCGCATACATGAAGGACCAGCCGAAGGACAAGGTGGCCGACCTGTCCAAGCGGCCGATCACCTTCGTGTTCAACGGCGGGCCGGGCTCCAGTTCGGTGTGGCTGCACATGGGCGCGCTCGGGCCGAAACGCGTGACCATGGAAGACGACGGCACAAGCACACCGCCACCCTATTCCGTCGTCGACAATCCATACTCCTGGCTGGACAAGACCGACCTTGTCTTCATCGACCCCATCGAGACCGGCTACAGCCGCCCGGCCGAGGACGTGGACAAGAAGGAGTTCACCGGTTACACCGAGGATCTCAAGAGCGTGGGCGACTTCATCCACAAGTACGTTTCCCTGAACGGCCGCTGGAGTTCGCCAAAGTTCCTGGCCGGTGAGAGCTACGGCACCACGCGTGCGGCGGGGCTTTCAGGCTACCTGCAGGATCGCCACGGCATGTACCTCAATGGCATTGTGCTCATCAGCGCGGTGATGAACTTCCAGACGCTGGTGCATACCGAAGGCAACGACCTGCCCAACGCGCTCTTCCTGCCCAGCTTCGCTGCCACAGCGTACTTCCATGGCAAGATCGACAAGGCCCGCTTCCCGGTGGTACAGGACTTCCTTCGCGAAGTGGAACGGTTCGCGATCACGGACTACACACTTTTCCTGATGAAGGGCACCCGCACTACGCAGGAGGAGCGCGAGGCCATGGCGGTACGGCTCAGCGCGTACATGGGCATCGGGAAAGACGTCATCGCGCGGAACCACCACCGCATCAACACGCGGATCTTCACCAAGGAATTGCTGCGTGATGAGGGGCGCACCATCGGGCGCTTCGATGGCACGGTGAAGGGTATGGACCGCAGCGATGCCGGTGACGGTTTCGACTTCGACCCCAGCTACAGTCTCACCATCTACGGGCCTTACACCATGGCCATCAACGATCACCTGCGCAACACGCTGCGGTACGAGAACAGCGACATGGTGTACGAGATCCTCACGGGCAACGTGCGGCCCTGGAACTACGGCTGCGACCAGAACCGCTTCCTGAACAATGCCGAAACGCTCCGCTCGGCCGTCCACAAGAACCCGCGCCTCAAGGTGCTCATCTGCAACGGCTACTACGACCTGGCCACCCCCTACTTCGCCACGGAGTACACCGTGGACCACCTCTTCCTGCACGAGGACTTACGGGACAACATCACCATGACATACTACCACGCCGGGCACATGATGTATAGCATACGGACGGAGCTGGAGAAGTTCACGGCCGATGCGCGTGCGTTCTATGAGGGGTGTGGGTATTGAGGATGGATGGTGGGCGATCGCACCTTCGTGCCAACCTGCCGCCCATTCTGCTGCTACCCGATCAACTTCGTAAGGCGGGCGGGAAGTGAGGGATGCCACTGGTCCATACCTTCGTGGCATGCCCGCCAAGAAGAGCAAAGCTGTGCCCGCCGTGAAGCCCGCCATACGCAGGGCACGCGTTCCACGAGTGAAGCGTGTGACTCGAAGATCCGGTAAAGGTGCTGCTGCCCGCAAAGTGTTCGATGACCCGAGTTTGTTCGGCGCACTTCCCGGTATGTCCGAATGGGCCCTCCCGCTTTTGAAGGAACTGCGCGATGAGTGATCCTGCGGTGGTGGCGGACACGAGCGTGCTCATCCATTTCATGGAAGGCCACCCAAAGGCGGGTGAATGGCTGATGGGCCGGGAGGTCCACATCTCTGTGGTCACCGAGATCGAACTGCGGACAATGAGCGCCATCAAGAAGGCATCAAAACCAGTGATCGACAAGACCCTGGCGATGTGCTCCATCTGGGACATAAGCCCGAGTATCAAGGAGCGTTGCATCCGTTCCCGGAGCACCCACCGCATGAAGCTGGCCGACGCTCTCATCGCGGCTACCGCAGCATCATTGAATGTGCCCTTGCTCACTTCCGACAAGAACTTCAACCGGTTGGAGGAGGAGGTTGTGGTGAGGATGCTTTGAAGTAGTCTTGCCCCATGCCATTCCCGGAACGGTTTACCTTCCTCATGGAAATTTGTGCTTCTGTGTTCAGGAAGCTGGTTGATCTACTTCCCAAGATGGCGCTGATCAATCTGTTGGTGGGCTGCAACGGTTTGCTTGCGGTTGAAAAGGAAATGCGCAAAGCTGCCCGTGCCAGACATATCGATACGATCGAAAAAAAGGGCCTTGATCCGCTCACCGTGGAACGAATAAGTATATGGAACTATACCGACAGTGTCTTTCCGAATGAGCGGCTATTGAAGTACGGTAACCTCCGCTCTGTTTTTCTGTCGTCTGACATTATCCAAGTGGGCCATCTACCTCTTGTGATCGATCCGATCGCGATCCAACAGTTACCACAGCTCAGGTTTATCCGACTTCATCATTTCAACCTGAGGGAGAGCCTGAACACGTTACAGAATGTAGCAGGAATTGAGGGTCTTAACCTGACGTATTGTTTGATCGACACACTTCCCGACGAGATAGGAAGATTGTCCGAACTGAAGTATTTGTCTCTCCGCTTGAACTACTTATCGTCTCTTCCGGATGCACTTTCCCATCTGGATTCGTTGGAGGTACTGGACTTGTCCAACAATCATCTCAGGATGATCCCGGCAAGCCTTGCTGATATGCGCAAGCTGAAAAAGATCAACCTCGCGAATGATGAAGTTGAAAAAGAGTACGGCCCACTGGATGCCTTCCGCTCCGCCCCAATGTGTCTAAATCATATTGACTGGGAAACAGATACAGCCTCTTTGGGCACAATACTTCGGAGCGCAGAACTGTTACATCTGAAATTGCCACGGGATGAATGCAGTGAGAAGCTACACCTGATCAGGGCATACCCTGGCAAACGGTGGACACGCAAAGTACGCTGGGGCTACAAACCCAATCCTTGTCCTGACCCTTGGCCTACGGGTGCTTTCGTTCGTCCCGCTCTGCCGGAGAAGGACTTCATCGACAGAGGTAAGTGCTTGTGTGGCATCCTCGGTTATTGAAACATTTCGTGCTGATCGTCAATAACTCATTCGATCGATCCTGAACCTACCCGGTAACTTCGGCCTCCCCTTCCGGCTAAGCTTCCGATGCAGTTCTCCCACCTCCACGTCCACACCCAGTACTCGCTCCTCGACGGCGCCGCCGCCATCCCCAACCTCTACAAGAAGGCCATCGCCGACGGGCAGCCCGGCCTGGCCATCACCGACCATGGCAACATGTTCGGGGTGTTCAAGTTCGTGGCCGAGGCGGGCAGGCACAAGAACGAGGACGGCAGCCTGAAGGTGAAGCCCATCGTGGGCTGCGAGTTCTACCTGGTGGAGGACCGCCACAAGAAGCAATTCACCCGCGAGGAGAAGGACCGCCGCTACCACCAGCTGATGCTGGCGAAGAACGCCGAGGGCTACAAGAACCTGAGCAAGCTGTGCAGCCTGGGCTTCATCGAGGGCTACTACAGCAAGTACCCGCGCATCGACAAGGAGCTGGTGGAGCGCTACCACGAAGGTCTGATCGCAACGACGTGTTGTCTTGGGGCCAGCGTGCCGCGCACCATACTGCGCAAGGGCGAAGAGGCCGGTGAAGCGGAGTTCAAGTGGTGGCTGGACCTCTTTGGAGAGGACTACTACATCGAGCTGCAACGCCATGGCATCCCCGAGCAGGACACCGTGAACGCCGTGCTGGTGAAGTGGGCGGCGAAGTACAACGTGCCCATCATCGCGAGCAACGACAGCCACTACGTGGAGCGCGAGGACGCCAACGCGCACGACATCCTGCTGTGCATCAACACCGGCGAGAAGCAGAGCACGCCCAGCGCCAAGGACTTCGACGACGAGGAGAGCAAGCCCAAGGGCACGCGCTTCGCCTTCGCCAACGACGAGTTCTTCTTCAAGACGAAGAACGAGATGCTCCAGAAATTCAGCGACCTGCCCCAGGCACTGGACAACACGCAGATGATCGTCGACAAGATCGAGCCGCTGAAGCTGAAGCAGGACATCCTGTTGCCGAACTACGAGATCCCGGCGGGCTTCGCGGACCAGGATGAATACTTGCGGCACTTGACCTATCAGGGCGCGATCCGCCGCTGGCTGGCACCCGGTAGTGAAGGTGGCAACGGTAGCGTCGACCCTCCGGGTCGACCCGTTGACACCAGCATAGAAAGCCTCGACCCCACCATCAAAGAACGCCTCGATTTCGAGCTCTTCACCATCAAGACGATGGGCTTCGCAGGATACTTCCTGATCACGCAGGACTTCATCAACCACGGCAAAAGCATCGGTGTGTTCGTGGGACCCGGGCGGGGTAGTGCAGCAGGCAGCGCGGTGGCCTACTGCATCGGCATCACCAATATCGACCCCATCAAGTACGACCTGCTGTTCGAGCGTTTCCTCAATCCGGAGCGCAAGAGCATGCCCGATATCGACACCGACTTCGACGACGAAGGGCGGCAGAAGGTGATCGACTACGTCGTGGAGAAATACGGCAAAGACCAGGTGGCGCAGATCGTCACCTATGGCAGCATGGCCGCCAAGAGTAGCATCCGGGATGTGAGTCGGGTGATGGACCTTCCGCTGCAGGAGGCGGATCGCCTGGCGAAGCTGATCCCTGAACGTCCGGGGATCGAGCTTGGACGGATCCTGCGCGCACCGTTGGAGGGCGAAGGCAGCTTGAAGCAGAAGGAGAACTTCAGCAGTGAGGAGATCGGGGCCGCCAAACAACTTCGGGAGATCCTTGAAAGTGGTGAGCTGACCGCCGATGTGTTGCGCGAAGCGGAGAAGCTGGAAGGCAGTGTGCGCGGCATCGGCATCCACGCGGCGGGACTCATCATCGCGCCGCACGATCTGAAGGAGATCCTGCCCGTGTGTACCACCAAGGATTCACCGATGCTGGTAACGCAGTACGACGGCAAGGTGGTGGAGGACGCGGGTGTGATCAAGATGGACTTCCTGGGGCTGAAGACGCTCACCATCATCCGCGATGCGCTACGCATGATCGAGGCGAACACCGGCAAATGGATCGAGATCGACGAGATCCCGCTGGACGACCCCAAGACTTACGCCCTTTACCAGCGCGCCGAGACCAACGGGACCTTCCAGTTCGAAAGCGCCGGCATGCAGAAGTGGCTGCGCGAACTGAAGCCCGACCAATTCGCCGACCTCATCGCCATGAACGCTCTGTACCGTCCGGGGCCCATGGACTACATCCCGAATTTCGTCAAACGGAAGCTCGGGCAGGAACACATCCGCTACGACCTCCCCGAGATGGAGGAATACCTCGGCGAGACCTACGGCATCACCGTGTACCAGGAACAGGTGATGTTGCTGAGCCAGAAGCTCGGCGGCTTCAGCAAGGGCGATGCGGACATCCTGCGCAAGGCGATGGGCAAGAAGGACCGCGCCACGCTGGACAAGATGAAAGGCAAGTTCCTGGAGGGGACGGCCGCACGCGGCTACGATGCCAGGGTCTGCGAAAAGGTGTGGACCGATTGGGAGGCCTTCGCGCAGTACGCCTTCAACAAATCGCACAGCACCTGCTACGCCTTCGTGGCCTACCAGACCGCGTGGCTGAAGGCCAACTACCCCAGCGAGTTCATGGCCAGCGTGCTCACGCATTCGCAGAGCAGCATCGACAAGGTCACCTTCTTCATGGAGGAATGTCGGCGCATGGGGATCTCCGTGCTGGGGCCCGATGTGAACGAAAGCCAGTACCGATTCAGCGTGAACAAGGCCGGGCAGATCCGCTTCGGATTGGGTGCCGTGAAGGGCGTGGGTGAAGGCGCCGTGGAAGCCATCGTGCAGGAACGCACGGAGAACGGCCCGTACCAAAGTGTGTACGACCTGATGCGCCGCGTGAGCCTGCGCGCCGCCAACCGCAAAGCCTTGGAAAGCCTGGCCTACGGTGGTGCCTTCGATGGACTGGGCGTGAGCCGCGCACACTTCTTCCACAGTGCGGGTGAGGGCAAACCCACCTACATGGAAACACTGGTGCGTTACGGCCAGCAACACCAGGACGGCGCCGACAGCAGCCAGGTGAGCATGTTCGACATGGCCGAGGGCGAGGCCGCGATACCAGAGCCACCGCTGCCGCACATCGACGGCTGGAGCGCGTTGGAGCAGCTGCACTACGAGAAGGACGTGATCGGTTTCTACCTCAGCGGCCATCCGCTGGACGACCATCGTTTGGAGATCAAGTTCCTCTGCAACTGCACGCTGCCCGAGCTGAAGGACTTGGACAAGCTGAACGGCAGGGAAGTCACCTTCTGCGGCATCGTCACCAAGGCCGAGCACCGCATCGCCAAAAGCGGCAAGCCCTTCGGCAGTTTCAGCCTGGAGGACCACCACGGCAACCACGACTTCATGCTCTTCAGCGAGGACTACATGAAGTACAAGCTCTACCTGCAGCAGGGTGCCCTGCTTTTGGTGAAAGGCCGCGCCGCCGCCCGCACCTGGGGCCGGGACGAAGGGCAGATGGAATTCAGGGTCATCCACATGGACCTGCTAAGCGATGCCCGCGAGAAATACATCACCAAGCTGAACCTGAAGCTCGACGCCGAACGCGTGACCGACGAATTGGCAAAAGACCTGGGGCAGCTACTGAAGGCCAGCCCCGGCACGTGCAAGGTGAATGTGCAGATCGTCAGTCAGGCCGACGAGCTTGCGGTGGAAGCGCCCAGCAAGGTCTTCAGCGTGGCAGTGACAGAGGAGTTGGTGCGTGGGCTGGATGGGTTGGCTGAGGTAAAGTGGAATTTGAATTGAAAGGGCACATCATCACGCTTCCTCAAGTCACCCTTGAACCCTGCCGATCCGTCAGGATAGTTTCCATGGCAAGAAAATAGATGGCCATGCGGTACCTTTGCACCACCGCAAGGCAACTGAAATTAACCCTCACGCGCTCAGGCGCACCCCGAACATCATGGCACTCGAATTCACCGACAGCAACTTCGAAGAACTCGTTCTCAAGAGCGACAAGCCCGTACTCGTCGACTTCTGGGCCGAATGGTGCGGCCCCTGCCGCATGGTGGGCCCCGTGGTGGAGGAACTAAGCAAAGAATACGAAGGGAAGGCTGTGGTCGGCAAACTCAACGTGGACAACAATGCCGCCATCAGCATGAAGTACGGCATCCGCAGCATCCCCACGCTGCTGGTGTTCAAGAACGGCGAGATCGTGGACCGGGCCGTGGGCGCAGTACCCAAGAGCCAACTGGTGCAGAAGCTGGAAGGGCAATTGTCCTGAAGAGTTGAAAAAGTGAGAATAGTGAGAGCGGTGAACCAGTAGCGGCCGCTGCCCAAGCGACCGACAGAATAGGAGCGTATCGCGTTACCACTTGTTGGCAGTTCCGATCCTCCCCATTCAGATCCTCACCAAGCGGTGCACAATGATGCCGGACGCAGTGTGGACCTTCAGAAGATATTGTCCAGGAGTCAACCCTCTCAGATCGATCTCCGCCTGACGGGAGCCATTGGCTGCCTGTGATATGAACAACTCCCTACCCGTTGCATCGAACAAGGACAGGCGCTGGATCGCTTGCCCGGCGAACACGGTACATTGATCCAGCACCGGATTGGGAGCTAACCGGTTTTCATCTTTCCGGATGCCAGCCAACAGATCCTGCCCTTCATTCCCGGGCAGCGAAGTGCTCAGAATGGTGATCGTATCGGTCACCAGATCGGCACACACCCCAAAGCCCACCAGCAGGGATACGACGTAGGTGCCTTGATCTGAATAGCTGTGGATCGGTGATTGGGAGGTACTTGTGCCCCCGTCACCGAATTGCCAGGACCAGGAGGTGGAATTCAGCGACTGATCGGTAAATTCCACATCCGCACCGGCTGCCCACCAGGTGAAGGCTGCTTCAGGCACGACCGGAGGTTCCTCTACTACCCGTGCCACATAATATCGATAGCCTATGCCAGGCAGGTGTGCACAATCCGCGTAGAAATAATTGCCGAATCCTCCCGCATAGTACGCGCCGTCGCTCCCTTGTCCGATATCAAAGATCACCATATTGGCATAAGTCGAACCGGACATGGGGTGCTTGAGCCAAATGACGTTACCCGAAGGGTCCAATTTGAGCAATGTGTATGGACGGCTCAAGTTCGGCACGGACAAGCCAGCCACTACCCCACCATTGATGAGGTCAGCAGTAGTAACGATGTTGCCGTCGAGTCCCACGATCACGTCCCAGAAGGTGGTCTGGTTGAAATAGCTGTGCGCCGGGATCGACCACTGTTCATTTCCCAACACATCATAAGCGAGCAAATAACCCATGATGGCATTGGTGCCGGGTAAATGGCCATGTACGATCCCTGCGAATGCGAAACTCGTATCGCTTGCCGTCGCCACGTATATCGACCCGTCATTGCTGAGAGCGACCCCCCTGGCGCGTTCATTGTACGCGTTCATATTACCATGTGACCGGACCCATTGCAGGTTGCCTGCGGGGTCAAAAAGGGCCACGAATGCTTCATTCTGATCTATCGGATCATTCGGGACGGTCACTCCCTGAATGATCAGGAGATCATCAATATGCTCCCGGCACACAATGGCGATCTCACCATTCGCGTTCACATCCAGCGCATCGCCGAGCACGGTGAACTGGGGCATGTCCACTGTCCAAAGGACCTGGAGGTCGGGATCATACCGACGCAGGGTAAGACCGGTGGCCGTTGAGGTCATCATACCCACCAGATCACCTCCAACACAATCGAGCTTTGAGGAGATCTGGCTCGTTCTCCATTGCAGCAACTCACCGGAGCCGGAGATCTTGCACAGTATTGCAGGCCCTGCCGGAGATATGATCGAGTCGCCTGCATGTAGTACGTTCCCACAGTTCATGGCCAGGAAGAAATTCCCTTCGTCATCGGCGGCCACATCAAGTATGAAGTCGTCACTGCTCGAGCCAAAACGAACGGCCCAGACCACCTCACCACTCGTATCGAACTTGGCCAGTAGCACGTCCTCTGGCGCACCAACATTGTAGAAGGTCATCCCACCAACAGTAATGGATCCGGAGAACTCACAGGCTAGAAAAGTGTTCCCGAAAGGATCCGTGGCCATGAAGGGGGGCAAGTTCGAGCCGTTCGATGAGGTTCTGCTGATCCAGTCGACCCGTTGCCCAAAAGAAAGGTTCGGTAAAAGGGTCAGAAAGAGGAAGAGTAGTACCGTTCGCATGGTACGGCGACATAAGGGTGCTCAAATTTGACGGGTGTATGCCAGAATGGTTGCCATAGCTTTAGCGCGAAATGCCCATCGACCAGAAACACATCCAATCCCTCTCCGCCCTCGAATTCAAGGCGCGGCAGGTGGTGGAAGGCTTCCTGGCCGGACTGCACAAGAGCCCTTTTCATGGCTTCAGCGTGGAGTTCGCCGAGCACAGGGCGTACAACAGTGGGGAGAGCACGCGTCACATAGACTGGAAGCTCTACGCACGGACCGACAAGCTCTTCGTGAAGCGCTACGAGGAGGAGACCAACCTGCGCTGCCACCTGGTACTGGATGCGTCGAGTTCCATGTACTACCCGGCAAAGTCCGAGACGAAGGAGTTCAACAAGGTGGGGTTCGCCGTGCATGCGGCTGCGGCCTTCATCCAGATGCTGCGCAAACAGCGCGATGCCGTGGGTCTGACC
Source organism: Flavobacteriales bacterium (assembly GCA_041747675.1). GTDB lineage: Bacteria > Bacteroidota > Bacteroidia > Flavobacteriales_F > PHOS-HE28 > PHOS-HE28. Next base: position 93,117 of record JBGTES010000077.1, on the reverse strand, counting down.
GTGTTCAGCGATACCGTCAAAGTGGCCGAACAGGCGCGCAGCAATGCCGTCCACCTGCGCCACCTGATGAACCATCTGGAAGGTCTGTTGGCTACGGACGCCCCCGCTCGTGGTCAGACCACCAGCGTGGTGGAGGCCCTGCACGACATCGCACAGCGCGCCCACCGTCGCAGCCTGGTGGTGATCCTCAGCGATATGCTCGACGGTGCCGACCGCGAGGAGGAGGTCTTCGATGCCTTGCAACATCTACGCTTCAACAAGCATGACATCATTCTCTTCCATGTGGTGGATCGCCGCCACGAGCTGGAGCTGGACCTGCAGGACCGCCCTTACACCTTCGTGGATGTGGAGACCGGTCAGCAGGTGAAGGCCCATCCATCCGAAGTTCGCGAGGCCTACAAGAGCGCCATGGCCGAGCGGTGGCACCGATTGAAGCTCAAGTGCGGCCAGTACCGCATCGATCTTGTGGAGGCGGATATCAACGCCGGCTTCGAGCCGGTACTGCTGGAGTTCCTTACGAAGCGGAGCCGGTTGTATTGAAGCCCTGCTCCCACAAGCGGCTGTGACCGCAGGTCGTTGTAGTTTCGGGGTCCCACTTGGAAAACCCGATACCCATGCGCCTGATCTGGACCCTCCCGATGTTACTGCTCACCGCTGCGGCTGCCATGGCCCAGCCCGAACCCTTCGGCTGCCACTACTTCCATGGCCAGCGTGCCCCACTGGCGCCGATGACCGATGCGCAGCGGGATCAGATCGACGAGACGATCGCACGTAGCGAGGTGCATGACATACTTCACTACGATATCCACCTGGATGTGACCGACTATGGTGGCCAGCAGATCGCGGGGTTCACCACCATACAGTTCAAGGCCCTCCAGGCGGATGCGGGTACCATCACTTTCGACCTGCTGGATCTAACGGTGGACTCGGTGATCGGGCCCGATGGTCCCATGGCGCATTTCTACGATGGGGAGTTCCTGGAGGTCACGCTGGACCCGCCTTTGGCGGTGAACGAGGAATTGGAGGTCACCGTGCATTACCGGGGCAACCCGGTGCGCGATACGCAATGGGGGGGATTCTATTTCGCGAACAACTACATCTACAACCTGGGCATCGGCATCAGCACCATCCCACCCAACTTCGGCAAGGTGTGGTACCCCTGCTTCGACAGCTTCGTGGAACGCGCCATGTACACCTACCACATCAAGAGTGCCGGCACTTTCCGGCTGCATGGGCAGGGGGACTTCCTCGGCGAAGTGCAGCTCGGGGGCGACACCGTGATCCGCAGCTACCACATCCCCCAGCCGATCCCCACGCACCTCAGCGCCATTGCGGTGGCCGATTACCAGACGCATGAATGGACGCATGCCGGTCTCAATGGTGCCATCCCCGTGACCTTGAATGCCAAGCCGGCCAACATGAGCGGCATGATATCACGCTTCGTGGATCTGGACGATGCGATCGACGCTTGTGAGCACTGGTACGGACCCTATGGTTTCGATCGCGTTGGATTTGTGCTCACCACGGATGGGGCGTTGGAAATACCCACCAACGTGGCCTATCCACAATTCATGACCACCCAGACCCTCTCCAGCAACCGGCGCCTGCTCACGCACGAGTTGGGCCACCACTGGTGGGGCAACATCGTTACGCCCTATGTGCACAACGACATGTGGCTGAAGGAAGGCCCGGCGGAATACAGCGCCCACCTGATCGAGGAATGGCAGGGAGGCCCACCAGCGCTCCAACGGACGGTAAAGGACAACCTGCTCTACATCCTACGCCAGGCGCATGTGAACGACGATGGCTTCCAGGCCCTATCACCCATGCCCGATCCCCATATCTACGGCACGCACACCTATTACAAGGGCGCTGCCGTCATGCATAATCTGCGCGGATATCTTGGCGATGAGGCCTTCCGCGAGGCCATGCGCGATATCCAGGAGCAGTACGCGTATACCGCGATGACCGCCGATGATTTCCAGACCATGCTGGAGGAAGTCACCGGTGAGGATCTTTCTGCCTTCTTCGATGCCTGGGTCTTCGCACCCGGTTATGCCGTCTTCGAGGTGCGTAACAACCTGCTGTCCCAGGTGGGCGACCAGTGGCTCGCAGGGCTCACCATCGTACAGAAGCTGTACGGGGCCGAAGTGTTGCATGAAGAGGTACCCGTCGATCTAAGTTTCATTTCGGCCACCGGACAGGTGTACGACACGTTGGTGACCCTGGGTGGCGCCACCACTGCCGTGGCAACGCTGCTGCCTTTTGAACCCGCTATTGTGGCCTTGAACCGTTATGCACGCCTCAACCAGGCCCGCCTGGATCACGAGGTGACCTTGGCACCGGGACAGATCCTGGATCCGATCCTGCCCCATGTGGAGTTCCGTCTGTACGCGGATACTTTGGTGGACACCACGTTCACGCGAATAGAACACCTTTGGGTAGCACCCGATGAGGATGGCCTTGGGGATGATCTCCTGTCGATCTCCGGTACGCACTACTGGACCGTGGATGGCCTCTGGCCCGAGGGCACGGTGCTGCGTTCCCGGCTGTACTACTATGGAGGCAATGCCAACCAACTGGATCATGCGCTTGTGGCCGGGAATGAGGAAGGGATCTGCGTGGTCCATCGGCCTGGCCCGGGCCACCCATGGGTGATCTACCACGATCAGGAGATCATGGCGGGAAATCTCTTCAATGGAACCGGTTATATCATCGTGAACGGGCTGCGCAAGGGGCAATACACCTTCGGAAAGTCATCCCTGGTGAACGTGTCCTCGCAGGAGATGCCCGTACCAGAGTATCACCCAATGGAAGTGTTCCCCGTGCCTGCATCTGACCGCATCACCGTTCGTGGGCATCTGGATGCACCGGCGACCCTGGTGATCGACGTGGTGGCCCTCGATGGCCGTATCATGCGACGCGAGACCGCACCGGCCCATGGTCCCTTCAGCCTGCCAGTGGATCTCAATGGCATCCCGGCCGGTGCCCATGTGCTTCGGGTGAATACCACCGATGGCATCATCGTGGGCAACGCACGCTTCGAGGTGCTGCGCTGATCGCCGCATGAAGTACAACCATATCGCCCAGCGCAAGCCACTGTACCCGGTGGGAGAAGGGCTGCGGCGTTATCTGGAGGACCAGGGCCGGGCGACACGTCTACCGATCGCATATGCCGATCTGTTGCGTTACGACAGCCTGCTGCCGACCACGGACGCGAAGGGCCGCCCCACGCTGTGGAACACGGTGCTGCTACGCCCTGATGAGATGCAGGATACGCACCGCCGGCTGGTGGAGACCTATCAAACACTGATCGCCGGGGGACGGCGCATTGGCCACCTTGCCGTGGCGAGCATCGATTTCTGCCCCTTCGGGAACTCGCAGCCATTCCGCATCAAGATCCTCAACCTGCTCAACGAGAACCACGACTATTTCTACATCAAGCAGGCGGATGCGAGCCGCATCTACGGTCTCGAGTTGGAGCACTTCCTTTCGCCCAACCGCATACAATACCTGTGTGGAACAGGCACCATCGTGGAGGAGCATATCATTGGCGTGCCGGGCGACACATTCATAGCAGACCCGCAGCGTTACGGTGGGGCCCTCAATGAGGTGCGCCTGAGCAAGGAGTTCGTCAAGTTCAACGAGCGCTGCTTCGTACGGCTGCTGGGAGATATGCGGGCCTACAACTTCGTGGTGGACGTGATCCACGATCTGGATCAGGTGCAATACCGGTTGCGTTGCATCGATTTCGACCAGCAGAGCTTCGAAGGCCGCATGCGCATCTACCTTCCTCAATACTATAAGGAGAATCTGCCTTTCGTGCGCATGGCCCAACGGGTCATCTCCAAGGAGACGGCGATGCAATACCGAAGCGAGGAGCAGAGCCTCCTGCGCAAACGATATGCCCATGCCCATGTGGATGTGGAGCGTCTTCTGGACGTGATCGCCGCTGATGTGGTCTCCACACCGGAACATGTACAAGAACTTGCCGGGGAACTGGCCCGCCACCACGGCGACCCTGGAATGGCCGGGGCGCGCAACATGGGGGAGATACTACGCCGCCATCTGGACCACTGCCTTCGTCAGGGCAGTTGAACCGTCCGCCGGTGGTCACTCTACGAGGTCTTCCCCGCGCGCGGGTGGAAGCGCATGATGTTGCTTCTCAGATGGTCGCGATCCAGATGCGTATAGATCTCCGTGGTGGTGATGCTGGCGTGGCCGAGCATTTCCTGCACGGCACGCAGATCCGCGCCACCCTCCACCAGGTGTGTCGCAAAAGAATGGCGGAAGGAGTGCGGACTGATGATCTTACGCACGCCCGCCAGGACCGCCAACTTCTTCACCAAGTTGAAGACCGCCACGCGCGAGATGCCTCCCCCGCGTGCATTGAGGAAGACGAGATCCTCGCATCCGCGGCGCAGTGGCAGCTTGGTGCGTTCGGTGCGCAGATAGATATCCACCTGACGCATGGCTTCAGGGCCGATGGGCACCAGCCGTTCCTTGTCGCCCTTGCCCACCACGCGCAAGGTTCCTTCGGAGAAGTGCAAGCGGGAGATGCGCAGGCCGCATAGTTCACTCACGCGAAGGCCGCATCCGTATAGTGTTTCCAACACGGCGCGGTCGCGGTGGGCCAGGGACCTGCTCATGTCGATCGCACCCACCATGGCATCGATCTCCAATATGGAGAGATGCGAGGGCAGCTTGCGACCCATGCGCGGGCTCTCGAGCAGTTCGGTGGGGTCATCCGCAATGACCTTCTCCAGCCGGAGTGATCGGTAGAAGGCACGAATGGCACTGATCAGCCGGGCCTGGCTGGTGGCCTTGAGGCCGCTGCGTGCCACCTGGCCTATGAAGTGCTGAAGGTCGTCCAACTGAAGGGCAGCCGGCGATAGGTGAGGAGCGTGATCGTCGACGTGTGCCCGAAGCTTGCCCACATCGCGCAAGTAGGCTTCCACTGTCCGGTCGCTCAGGGAACGCTCCAGCTTCAGATACATCCGGAAGTGCGACAAGGCTGTATCCCAGTTCATGTCACGAAGGTCCATAGTGCCAGCAGGGGAATGACCACATGGTACGGTCCTGTTCCGAACGGTGTGGTGTGGATCATGTCATGGGTCGTGATCCGTGCACATTGCCCAACTTCACACCCACAACACTTTCATCATGCCCCGCATCCTTATCCTCAACGGTCCCAATCTCAACCTATTGGGTGGGCGCGAACCGGAGATCTATGGCTCCCGAACTTTGGAGGAGGTGATCGAAGACCTGCGCACCACGTTCCCTGCGGTGACGATCGATCATGTGCAAAGTGAACTGGAGGGAGAGTTGGTCATTGCGTTGCACAAGGCCGCGGACATCCATGAAGGCGTGGTATTGAATGCAGGAGGCTACGCGCACACATCTGTGGCGCTGCGCGATGCGGTGGCGGCCTGTGCGGTTCCCGTGGTGGAGGTGCACATCAGCAACTTGTTGGCACGGGAGTCATTCCGGCACGTATCACTCGTTGGCGCGGTGTGCGTGGGCGGGATCATGGGATTGGGCACCGATGGCTACCGCCTCGCGGTGGATCACCTGCTGCGCCGCTGCTGAATGAATGCGCGGAGGTCGAGGTCCGAGAAGCGCTTCCACCCCAGGATGAACCGGTCATAGGCGATGCTGCGCAGGTACATTCCTGTGAGGTCTGGATCCCGTTCGAGTAACATCGACTCCCTTCGTTGGCGAAGGACGTGTGGCAGCCTGCCTAGGAAATGCGCATGCGCACGCAATACCTGCCAGGCGTGACGGCCGTACCCTTCCAGGAGGAATTTCAACGCTGCGGCCCAGTCCAGCGCCAGCCGGTGGGGGATGAACAGCAAGGGCCATCCACGGCGCAGATTCTTGGTAAGGACGATCAGGCTGTTGCGGAAGTTGAGGTAGGTCTTCTGTGGACTCCCATAGCCCAGTGTGCCGCCTCCGGCATGGTACACCGTGGCCGCACTGGCATACCCGATGCACCAGCCGCGTCTTCGCAGCCGCCAGCATAGGTCGATCTCCTCCATGTGAGCGAAAAGTGCTTCGTCAAAACCCTGCACCGAATGGAACGCATCCGAGCGGATCATCATGCAGGCCCCGGTGGCCCAGAACACGTGCCTGTCATCGTCATACTGGCCCTGGTCCGTTTCGGTGAGGTCGAAGATGCGTCCCCGGCAGAAGGGATATCCATTTCGGTCGATGAAACCACCGGCTGCACCGGCGTGCTCGAAGCGGTCGTGATGGGCGAGGGATCGTACTTTGGGTTGGCAGGCCGCCATCCCGGGGTCGCCATCGAGCATGTTCCACAGAGGATCAAGCCAGCCCGGAACGACCTCAACATCCGTATTCAGCAGCACGTAGCGGTCCGCCTCCACCTGTGCCAGCGCCGCATTGTATCCACCGGCGAATCCCAGATTACTACCGAACGCCACGATGCGTACCGTGGGATGCGTGCCAGTCAGCCATGAGGTCGTGCCATCTGTGCTGCCGTTGTCGGCCACGATCACCTCTGTTCCCGGACTGTGCGCAAGAACGTGTGGCAGCGTTCGTTCCAGCCAGTGTCGGCCGTTCCAGTTCAATATCACGATGGCCGTACGCATGCTCCGGGATGGAGCGCGAAGTTGGGACTTTCAGCGCAGGAGCCTTAGCGCGGCAGGTCGAAGAATTCGCGCGCCCTTTCACCGCTGATCTGCTCCACCGGCATCACATCCACATTCCGGAACGCGTTGTTGCGGCCGTGAATGATCTGGTTCCATCGCGGGTTGTTCACCTCGCCAGGCACCTCACTGTGGATCAATTCCATGCAATTGGAAGCCAGCTCCGGCTGGTAGAACACGAAGCGCCGGTTGGTGTAGCGCCCGGCCCGGTAATAATGCCAGATGCTGTAGGGGCTCGCGTCCATTTCGTTCAAGCGGTCCATCATGGAGTTCGGTGCGCCGTATTTCAGGAACACGTATCCGCGATCGGTTTCGAAGCCCTGCAGAAGCCTGCAACCGAACAAGCGGTTCACCTTGATCACCTGCTCGCGGTAGTCTTTCCAGGCCAGTTCGGGATCGGTGCTCCGGTTCGCCCAGAAACTGTAGAAGAACCGTTTCATGTGTTCCTCATTGCGGTCCTTCCAGCGGTCGTCGATGATCTTGCGTTCCAGCGGGTCGGCGATGGGGCGGAGGCAGCGGATGAACTCGGCCAGCGTATCCGGGCTGGTAAAGGCCCCGGCAAAGGTGTTCGACAGGTCGATCTCATCCATCGCCTGTAGATCATAATCGAAGCGCACCGGGTTGTTCCGTTGGAACATGCGGTCCCCGCGGGCCACCAGATCACCCTTTTGGTCGCGCACCTCAATGGCCAGCAGGTAATTCCCCGATGGCAGCGATGCGATGTCGAAGGATGCCATGACGGGCTCCACCGCGCGGGCCTTCGCCCGGATATTCCTCTTGAAGGCGCCAACAACGCTCCCTTTCTCCATGTTCTCCAACTGGTAGCTCAGCAGATACATCTCATCGGCTCCGAAGACCTCTTCTGTTCCGTACACCTCAGCGTAGAAGTTCAAAGTGGATATGGTCCGTGGGTAATAGTCGCTGATAAGGGGTATGGCCCGATAGCCATATTTCGAGATCTCTCCCTCCTGGGCCTGTTCAATGCGTTCGGCGAAGAGTACATCAGAGATGGAGATACCGGCTGGGAGCGAACCAATGGCCAGCGGCGCTTTGAAATGGACCACGGGCTCATCCAGGCTGTGTAGGTCGCGCACCTCCAAAGTCAGGGTGTGATCACCAGGCATCAGGTCGAAGAACTCCTGGTGCAACAGATCCATATCCAGGCTGTCCAAATGTTCCTCACCTTCAACGATGGTCTTGGTGAAGTCCACGATGGCACCATCCTTTTCAATGATCGTGAGCACTTCCACGCGCGACTGCCGGAAGCCGCGTTCGTTGGTGGACACAGCCATGGTACCTCCCATGAATGCCATATTCACCTCCACCCGCGGGCCTTTGCCCGGGATGTGGAAGGTCTTGGTCTCCACCACCACTTCCACCGAGGCCCGCAACGGATCGGTGGCTAGGGTGGTGATCAGTAAGAGGGGAAGAATGGCCAGGGTGCGCATACGCACAAAGATAATGACCCCTGGTTCGGGGTGTTCCCGTTGCCGGAACGAGGCAAGCCGATGGCTGGGTGGGGAGGGGGAAAGGTGGATGAACTGCGGGGGGACCTATTATTGAGCCAAGTGCGCAACTGCGTGGCATGCCTTCACTTGGCGCATGGGTCTTTTTCCCGTGTGGGTCGGCCCATGAATACGAAGGCATTGACCTCCCTGCGGTCGGTCTTTCCCTCAGGGTGGCTTCGATCGTTGATCGAGCGCGTGATGCGCGCTTGGATCTTTTTCCCCTGCGGGCGGCGCTCGCGCAAGCTCGTCTTACCCGCGTGGGAAAAAGATCGCCCGCCTGTCGGCGGGCGGATCCCCGATCGGCGGAGAGGGAGGGATTCGAACCCCCGTTACCCTTGCGGGTAAAGCGGTTTTCAAGACCGCCGCATTCGACCACTCTGCCACCTCTCCGGATCTGACGGCGAAAGTAAGGTGCACATCCGGTGCTCCCGGCGATATTTGCCCCATCATGCCAGGCATTCTCTTGGAGTTCCTCGGTACGGGCACCAGCCAGGGTGTGCCGGTGGTGGCCTGCGGTTGCACGGTGTGCCGCAGCGAGGACCCACGCGACCAGCGCCTGCGTACCTCGGCCCTGGTGCGTGTGGGTGGTACGAACCTCTTGATCGATGCCGGTCCCGACCTGCGGCAGCAGATGCTACGTGCGCGGGTCGATTCACTGGATGCCGTATTACTCACCCATGAGCACATGGACCATGTGGCCGGTATCGATGAATTGCGGGCCTTCAACTTCGCGCAGCGGCGGCCCATGGACATCCATGGGAACAAGGCCACGTTGGGAGCAGTGCGCCGCATGTTCCACTACGCCTTTGCCGAGGACCGATACCCCGGAGTGCCGGAACTGCGCCTTCACGCCATTTCCGCAGGCGCACCATTCGATGCGGCCGGAATACCAGTGTCGCCTGCGGAAGTAATGCACCACCGCATGCCAGTGCTGGCCTTCCGGATCGGTGGCCTGGCATACGTGACAGACGCCAAGACCATCGCTCCGGACCAGATGGAATTGCTGCGCGGGGCGGATACCCTGGTGCTGAATGCCCTCCGTCGCAAGGAACACTTGTCCCACCTGGACCTCGAAGCGGCGGTCCGTATGGCCCGCGAACTGGGGCCGCGCCAGACATGGTTCACCCACATCAGCCATCTGATGGGGCGCCACACCGAGGTGGAGCGTTCCCTGCCCGAAGGCGTCGCCCTGGCCCATGATGGTCTTGTGGTGGAGGTACATGATCGCTGATCGACACACCATTCCAGGAGTCCCAAGCATGGGAGTTGCTTTTCCATCCACCGAACACGATCTTCGACCTGCCTTAACCCCCTGACCCCATGATACGTTCCTTTCTCCGACCGCTCCTTCCGGCGATCCTGATCTTGCTCGCCCCCTTCCTGCTCGCTTCCGACGGGAAGGACAAGCACCACGTGAATCGCGTGATCCTGGATGCCAAACGTCTGCCCGATGTGGCCTGGCAATCGGAACTTAGATCGATGCCAGCCTGGAGCGCCTTCGTGGCGGCACACCCGCAATGGGCAGTGGAATTCAATGAAGCGAGCATGATGCCGCACCGCGCCTATGGCCCGGCGATCCCCACAAGTGGTGCATCGTCTGAAGAGCGGGCGATGGGCTTCATTCAACAAAAACTTTCCGCATTTGGTGTGCCGGTGGATGAACTGGTCCCCATGGCCACACTGCCCACCGGCAAGTTCACGTACGTCCATTATGGCCAGCACCACCAAGGCATCCCGGTGCTTACCGGTCACCTGCTGGTGAAGCTTGATGCCCAGGGGGGGGTGATCTCCTTCGGTACCGAGGTGCATGATGATATCGCCGTGGACATGGTGCCCGCCGTGGGCGAAGCCGCTGCCGCCGATATCGCCAGCGAAGGCCTTGAACACGTCTCAGGTGTCTCTTTCGAAGGGTTGCGCATACTGCCCGTACCGGGTGACCGCAGCATGGCGCACCAGCTGGTGCATGAACTATTGGTGCACACCAACGATAACGGGCACCCGGGCCGCTACCTCTGCTGGGTGGATGCACATAGTGGACTGCTGTGGTATCGTTGGGACCAGATCGTGGACCATCGGTCATGTAGTGGCGGCCATGGCAGTGACGGCGGTGATGCAGGTGCCGATGTGCAGGTGAACGCCACGGTGCATACCATCAGTGCCATCCACCCCACCAGCGTGCAGGGCCTTCCCGAATTGCGCCTCACGATCAACGGCAACTTCCTTTTCACCGAACTGGATGGTTCCCTTGCCACGGGTATCCCCGGGCCGGTGAGCGCCACCGCACAATTGCGTGGCCGCTGGAGCAACGTGACGACCAACGGTACCACGCCCTCCTTCAATGTTACGCTGAATGAAGGAGCGAATACCTTGATGTTCGACAACAGTGCCACCCAACAGGAGCGCAGTGCCTACTGGTTCGTGAACCAGATCCACACGCATATGAAGGACCTGCTTCCAAGCTTCACAGGGATGGACTTCGCGCTGCCCACCCGGGTAGATCTCACCACCGGTACCTGCAATGCGTATTACGACGGAAGCTCGATCAATTTTTACGCCCAGGGCGGTGGTTGCCGCTCACTTGCCACCATGGGTGATGTGGTCTACCATGAATACGGACATGGTATCAATGACAAGTTCTACCAGAGCCTGGGGGCATCCTTCAACAATGGAGCGATGAACGAGGGCTACGCGGACGTCTGGGCACTTACCCTGACAGATTTCCCGATCCTTGCGCAGGGTTGGCAACTGAACAACAACAACTCATTCATCCGTCGATATGACATCAACCCCAAGGTGTATCCGCAAGACCTGGTTGGGCAGGTGCACGCAGATGGCGAGATCATTGCAGGGGCATGGTGGGACACCTATCAACAGCTGGATGATCTGGACCATGCGCTGGAATTATTCAAGGAGGCCTACCCGGGATTACAGGCCACGGCAATGAACGGGAATGAAGGTGTAGCATATCGTGATGTGTTGATCGACGCCTTACAGGCCGATGATGATGACTCGAACATCGCCAACGGCACACCCAATGGTGCGGCGATCGTGGAAGCCTTCGGGATACACGGCATCACACTGCTGAGTAACGTGAACATGACCCACACCGCGTTGGAGTCCGCCGTGGAACTTGACCCCATTCCGGTGAACGCTAATGTCACGGTGACCTTCCCTGGCAGCTTGTACCTCAGCGGGGTGCGTGCTTTCTACCGGGTGAATGACCAGACCGAATGGGACGATGTACTGATGACCAACACGGGGGGCAGCAACTACACCGCGAATTTCCCCGGACAGCCTGTGGGCACGGTGATCTATTATTACCTGGCGGTGGAGGATGTCTTCGGCCAGCTAAGCAGTGTGCTGCCGGTGGGTGCTGCACAGGACGACCCCAACCTGCCATACAACATCCTGGTGGGCTTTGACCTTGTTGCCACCGAGGACGTGGACCTGCTGCACGAGTTGGGCGAATGGACCGCTGGCCTTCCCACCGACAATGCCACCACGGGCCAATGGGAAGCGACCATCCCCATTCCTTCCTACAGTGGCGCACAGGGCAGCGGCGTGATGGTGCAACCGGGCTTCCAACATACCCCGGATGGGGATTTTTGCTGGGTGACACAGAACGCATCCGGGCCTTTCGCGGGTATGGGTGAAGCCGACATCGATGGTGGTACCACCACACTGATCAGCTCCAACATCAATGTCAGTGGTTACGCCAATCCCACCTTCACTTACTGGCGTTGGTACGTCAACAATCCCCCGGGTGGTGCCAACCCCAATGCGGACTGGTGGCAGGTGTACATCAGCAACAACGGTGGCACCACCTGGGTGCCGGTGGAAGACAGCAAGACGAGCGACCGTAGCTGGCGGCGCAATGCTATTCGTGTGCAGGACTATGTGACACCCACGGCCCAGATACGTCTGAAATTCCACGCCAGCGACAGCGTCCGTCCGGGACAGAACCTCGACGGGGGGAGTCTGGTGGAAGCGGCCTTGGATGACATCCAGCTTTGGGAAGAAGCACTCAGTACACAGTCCATCGATGAACTGGCCCCGAACGTCACCACTGTGTATCCGGACCCCGCGACCAATGAGTTGAATGTGCTGCTTGCACTGAACGGGGCACGTCTGCTTGGCTTCGAGGTGGTGGACATGACAGGTCGCGTAGTGTTCACGCCACCCCCTTCGAACGGCCCATTTGGCGATCGCCAGCGCATCGATGTCTCACGGCTTGCCGATGGCCATTATGTGCTGCGGCTGATATTGGATAGCGGACGTGCTGAAAAGCGATTCAGTGTGATCCGCTGACACCGCGCGACGATGAAGAGCGGGCCCTGCTTCCAACTTGGTGGATGCAGGGTCCGCTCTTTTCATTGGATGTAGATAGCCTGGGCGAGGCGCGTGCCTTGCCCCACCATCAACACCACATAGACTCCTGGTGTAATGGGACCCACGATCATCTCGTCCGACCCGTATCCAAGACCCCATTCGCGGACCACCCTTCCAGCGGTGTCGGACACCGTGAGCCGCTCCCATGTCCCTTCAGGAAGAATGAAGCGGCCATCGGGCATGATGCGCAGGTCATGACCATGTGACCCGGTGGTCACATCGGCGAACAGCAACTGGATGATCTCCGCATCATTCAGCCCATGATCGTAGATGCGCACATCATCCAGCCAGCCACTGAAAGACTGCGCGCCATTGTGTATCGCCCCAAGTGATGTGGTCACCCCAGTGTGTGAACCGATCGATCCACTACGTGCCATCGTGCCCATGAGCGCTCCATTGATATGGATCCGCATCTCCATGCCATCGTAGGTGGCCACCACATGATACCAGACCCCGGAGAAGATGGATGATGGCGAAGTGAGGAGTTCAGCCACAGTACCTCCTGTGCGCAGCCGGAAGCGCAGTGCCGTGGCGTTCACGAAAGTGACCGACCAGATGGCATCGCTATGCTGGGTCCCACTGGCTTTGGCGATGATGGTTCGATCCATGGCAGTGACGAAGTCAGGCTTCACCCACATGGCCAGGGTGATGCCATTCCCTCCGTTCGTCAGGTCGCATGGGCCAAGCAGGATGCGGTCGTCGACCCCATCAAAACGAGCCGCACCGTTGTGTTGTCCGCCATCTGTGTCCCACTGCACCCCGTCCACGAGTGATCCATGGGAGCCGCCTGCGAAGTCATACGCCGTGGTGCCTGTGGCTTCATCCAGTGGCCAATGATGCACTGGTCCGGATTGTGCCATGCCACATAGGAGCGAGCCGGGCAGGGTCAGCAGCAAGATCGAACGTTGCGTTCCCATGGTTGGCGTTTTGAATGGGATACGCGGACTGGACGTGGCGGTTCGCGGGTGTCGACCAGCCCGGCGAGGTGGTAGCACCAATATGCAAGGGTTATCGTCGAAGGCCTACAGGAAGGGACGATCATCCAGGAGGCAGCCGGCCAATTGACGATACACGGTACGCAGACGATCACGGTCGGGCTTGGGACCGGTATGCCGCAGGATACGCGAGGCCAGGCAACCATGTTCGAGGATCAGACCTACGTGCGTACGGGCATCCTCTGAAAGTTCTTCATAGAGTTCAACGAAAAGATGTTGCCAGATCTTGGCGGCACTCATCTGTTCCTGCTTCATCAACCCGAACATCAACAGGTAGTCACGATTGGCTACCACCGTGCGACCGGCATCCTTGATCACCTGCAGGAAGATCGCCAGGAGATCGCTCTCAGGCCAGGCGCGTTGCAGGTAACTGCTCACCCACCGGCCATTGGCCAGCGCCTGGAGCACCACAGTGATGAACTCCGCGATGGCGAGGTCGGCCCCGGGGCTTTCCTGCGCGTCGATCACACGGATCTCCACCGACCCGCGATCGAAGCGGGCGACGGCGCCGCGCGTATTCGCGAATTCGTGATCGAGGGTAACTGCGGCATCGTGGCGTGCCAGCACCTGGGCGATGGGGCTGTATATCTCGCGGTAGTACCCTTCCTGATCGAATACCGATTCGGGGATGAGCGAGCCCATCATCTCGGGGATCTGTTCCTGCGCATGCAGGTATGCCTCCATCCGGCTGTCCAGGAAACCGGTGGCGTGGCCTTCAAGAAAAGGTGATGAGGCTGCGATCGCCGGGATGATCGGCAACAGCAGGCGGACCGCAGCATGCAGGCGGGTGAATTCACCATCACCAGCGAAGGAGAGGTTCAGATGCGTACTCTGGCTATTGGCCCATCCGTGCGTGCGGCACCCGAAGAGCCGGTCGAATGTGGCGTAGATCTCCTTGTGCTCATGCGCCCACAACACGGTTTCCCGCACGGGGTCCATCCATGGATGTGCACCACCTGGGAGAAGGATGGCATCATGCCTGGCCAAGGCCTTGTTCAAAGCCTTCACCTCTGCGGCGAAGCGCTTGCGCAAGGGGGCGATGCGTTTGGCGGGTTTGGCGTTGCGCACTTCAACCACATGGTCGGTCAATTCGTTGCTCCAGTCCATGGTGCCGCGGGACACATCGGACACCGGCGCACCGGCCACCTCGGTGAACAGCCGGGCCACCAATGGCCGCACATCGAGCGAGTCGCGATCCACTACCATGAATTCCAGTTCGATCCCATGTGCTTCGAAGAGGTGATATGGGCGTTGCCGGGCATGCATGTTCTGGAGCCTGTTCGCCGCAGGCCGTGTCAAAGTTCGTGCTTGTCCCCGTGGCGTCGTGCGTGGCACACTCCTCCGGGCTTCAGAGCGTATCCTCCATCGCCCGGATCCCCAGCAGCAGCAGGCCTTCCACGGCATACACCTCCCGCTCACCGGGCACATTCACATAGGTCCATGCGCCAACCTCACCGGGAGCGAAGGTGTCGCTGCCGATGTTCAGTGCATCAATGCCTCCGTCATGGCCAATGAACGTGATACGGAACAATTCGTCCTCGGTCAGGTGATAGCGTTCGGCCAACAGACGGATCATTCCCATGGTGCGCTTCACCTCCACATGGTGGAAGCGCGTGAGCATTTCCCGCGCCTGGGCTTCCGGTCCAAGAGCTTGAACTGATGATGTGGTACGCGTCCATCCACCCATGTTGTCACGGTTTAGGTGCACGTCGTTCATGGGGGAGCGCCGGTCTTCCAGGTGTATGGAGACCACCGCAGCGGTGTCAAGTCGCATCACATGCGTGCGCGGCTCCCGGCCCTCACTTCGGAAACCGAACCAATGCCCGATCATGAAGAGCATGGTCAAAGCAATGGCGGCGATGATAAGACCTTTCACTTGAGTGCTCATGGCACTGCGAAGGTGGTGGATCCCTACCCAGCAAGACAGCCGACCCGATCGATCAATTCAAGGACTTGTAGACCGCCTTGAACTCGGCTTCACCCATGAATTCATCGGCACCCAGTTCCATGACCTCGCGGGCCGCCGCGGTCCCTTCATTTTCTTTCACGTGGTCGGCATACAGGACCAGGGCCAGCACCATCAGGCTGCGCTGGTCGGGTGATAGCCTGGAGAGATCCCCAACATCCTTGTAGGCTCTCTCGAAGGACTTCAAGCTCTCCTGTGCATCGCGGTGCAGCTTCATTTTCTTCTGGGCCAGGGCGCGGAACATCCAGGCGCCGGGATTCTCTGGCATGTATCCGACCATGCGATCGAGGATACGGCGTGCCTTGCTGTATCCACCCATCTCATAATGGTGCAAGGCGCTTTCCATGGCCCTGCCGTTCAGCTCACGCCAGAAGTCCTCGTAGTTATGGAAGTACTCCAATTCCTTGTCCTTCTTTCGGAAGCGCACGGCATACTTCAGGGCATCCCGTTCGGCGAAACGGTATTCATGCTGGCTTGTGTAGGCCTCCAGTTTGCTCATTTCATGGTAGCACATGCTCATGTACAGGAAGGGAAGCGGATCTCGGCGGGTGTTGTCATTGGTAGCGTAGCGGTCCGCCTTGTCGATGCATTTCTCATACTTCTCATCGACATAAAGCACGAGCAGATCCTCATAGGCATGTTTCTGGCCATAGGCAGCGAGGTGGAGGATGGAGAGCAGGAAAAGGAGAATGATCTTCATGACATTGGGAATTTGGGCGCATGCGGCCACAAGGACGGTGCCGTAACGGTCTTGTGCGATGCGGTCCTATCCTATACCATTGCGATCTTGGGCACCGAGGCTTGGTTTCAGGCGATCATGCTATTTTCGGAGCATGAGCACTGCGGTACAGAAGGTTTGCAAGGAGTGCGGTGATCCCATCAAGGGACGCACGGATAAGCGTTTCTGCTCTGACGCATGCCGCAACCTGTTCCACTACCACGCGAACAATGCGCCCATTAATTACGTGCGCAACGTGGTGAACATCCTGAAGCGGAACCGCAGGGTGCTGACCGAACTGAACAGTGGCCCCGATGGCAAGGTGAAGGTGCATCGGGAGAAGCTGCTGGAGCGGGGATACAACTTCCTGTACCATACGAATCTCTACCGCACGAAAGCGGGGAATACCTACGTTTTCTGTTTCGAGCACGGCTACCTGGAACTCAGTGAGAACTGGTTCATGCTGGTACGGCGTGACGAATACCTGGAGCGCTCCGGCGATCGCTGATCAGCTGGCGGCCCAGATCAGCAGAACGATCGTGGCCAGGATCAATAGGGCGAACAGCACGGGGCCGCCGATCTCGTTCTCCTGGGCTTCTTCGTGGAAATGGCCTTCGAAGTGGTCGCTCATCGTCGTAAGATTGATCGGGGCAAATATAGATGTAGGCCCGGGTCGGATAATAATGGACCACGTGCTGCGACCTTGAGGCCCGGCGGGACTTGCTCAGTTAAGGCTGAACGTGGGCTGACGCAGGACCATCCGCGCGATCACGGCGCTCTCGTTGGCGCGCATGCGCTGGATCATGTTCAGCACCTGTTCGTCCAGTTCGCGGTCGCTCAGTTTCGCCAGATCCCTGTATACCGGAAGGCTGTTACGACTCTTCAGAATGAGCGCTATTTTATAGGAGCGTGTCATGATGCTGTTAGGAAGACGCGATCGGCGGGCCATGGGATGCCTGACCGCGGTCATCTGGCCGTGTCGTACGGGGAACGGTGGAAGGAAGAGGACGAATGGCTGGATCGACCAAGGTGAACGTCGCGTGCCTATTAAAAGGATAGGCCTCCCGATGGTCGGCCTTTCCTCCATGGGGGAGCTACAGATCACAAGCCCTGCTCGCTTCGCTCCCGGTGCTTTTTCATGTCCGCTCGAACTGCGTTCGGTTTGGACCTTCTTTAGAGTAGGAGGATTGGCCTCCCGATGGTCGGCCTTTCCTCCATGGGGGAGCTACAGATCACAAGCCCTGCTCGCTTCGCTCCCGGTGCTTTTTCATGTCCGCTCTCGCTCGAACTGCGTTCGGTTCGAGCGGACATGAAAAAGCCCCTGCGACTTCGTCGCAAGGGCTTGTGATCTGGTCGGGGTGAGAGGATTCGAACCTCCGGCCTCTACGTCCCGAACGTAGCGCTCTAACCGGGCTGAGCTACACCCCGAAGTGTAGCGGGCCTGCCCGCCGGCAGGCAGGCCGCAAATATAGAAGGTGCGACGGTGCGGGTATCAGGCGTCGAACTTGTAGCCGATGCCCTTGATGGTCTTGATGCGCTCGTCCCCGATCTTCTCCCGCAGCTTGCGTATGTGCACATCGATGGTGCGGTCCCCGACAAAGAGTTCGTTGCCCCAGATCTGGCCATAGATCTCCTCGCGCTTGAAGACTTTTCCCGGCTTGCTCATCAAGAGGACGAGCAACTCGAACTCCTTCTTCGGCAACTGTAATTCCTTGTCACTGGTGTACACGATCACCTTCTCAAGGTCCACTTTGATCCCATTCGATTCCAGGATCTGCCCTTCCGGCCGTTCATGGCCGCTGCGTTTGAGCAGGGCCTTCACCTTGCTGATGAACACCTTGGGTCGCACTGGTTTGGTGATGTAGTCGTCAGCACCGGCATCGAATCCCGCGATCTGTGAGTAATCCTCGCTGCGCGCGGTGAGGAAGGTGATCAGCGTATTCTTGAACTCGGGCAGCTGGCGCAACTGGTTGCACACCTCCACGCCGTCCATACCGGGCATCATGATGTCCAGCACGATCAGGTCCGGCCTGGTGGAACGCGCCAGTTTCAAGGCGTCCTTGCCATTGAGCGCGGTGATGACATGATAGCCCTCACGCTCCAGGTTGTACTTGAGTAATTCGACGATGTCCGGCTCGTCATCCACCAACAATACCTTCTGCGCCAATGCTCCGGCCATCTGATCGTCCATAGGTCGCTGCAAATGTGGGCCGGTATGTCGGGGGCCGTGTTAAGGTGTGGTCAAATATAGGTTAAGGCCCAGCCGGGCCTTTTTCCTGCGACATACGACGCAGCAGGCGGTGTGTTAATTTCGCCACCCAAAGCGGGAGTAGCTCAGTTGGTAGAGCATCAGCTTCCCAAGCTGAGGGTCGCGGGTTCGAGTCCCGTTTCCCGCTCAAGTGGTAGGTGTATCATCCGAACGATCTTTATGCGAAGTACCTGGCTGGCGGCGAGAACCGTTCCACCTTCTAAGTGTTCCAAACATCCAGCGCACTGCTGCCCCCTGAGTGATCACACTGCACACACAACTTCTGTTGCCCATGGTCTTGGTGGCCTGCGGATCCCCGGAGCGACCTGGCACGTCCACGACCACCAACCACCATTCCATGAATCCACCACCTGAAACCCCCATGGATACGATCGTTCTTGGTGCCGGCTGTTTCTGGTGTGTGGAGGCGGTCTTTCTTGAACTGCGCGGTGTGCATGCCGTGGAACCCGGTTACATGGGTGGGCATACGGAGAAGCCTACGTACAAGGAAGTATGCACCGGCAATACTGGCCATGCCGAGGTGGCACGTATCATATACGACCCGGGCATCATCAGTGTGGATGAGCTTCTGGAAGTGTTTTGGGGTACACACGATCCCACCACACTGGATCGCCAGGGAGCCGATGTGGGAAGTCAGTATCGGTCCGTGGTGTTCCATATGAATGAGGAGCAGCGCTCGAAGGCGGAAGCATACAAAGCTGCGCTGGATGGCAGTGGTGCCTACGCCGCACCGATCGTTACCGAGGTCTCGCCGGCCGGGATCTTCCATCCTGCAGAGGACTACCACAAGAACTACTATGCCCTGAACGGCGATCAGGGCTATTGCCAGATGGTCATCCGCCCCAAGCTGGAGAAGTTCCGCAAGGTCTTCGCGGACAAGTTGCGGGACCGATAGGGGATACCGTGCTACTTTAGCCTGCGGGCGATCGGCCCCATCTTTGTCTGACGCGCGCACCATGAAACACCTTCTACCCCAGCTGCTCCTCGTCCTGCCGGTCATCGCAACAGCACAGCACCCAGGCTTGGAACTGGTGCGCAACGGCGACTTTGAATCGGTGAACGGGTCCGTTACCACCTACGACCAACTGGTCGCGGCTTCCGGATGGACCAATGCCACGCTGGGCCTTGCCGAAGTGTTCGACCCGGCGGCACCATCCAAGACCGTGGGCATCCCCTCGAACGATTACGGTTTCATGGAGCCATTCGATGGGGAGCGCTATTCGGGTTTCTTCGGATGGAAGGATGACGTGCGCCGCAACTGGTCCGCTGTGGATGCCCAAGACCGCTTCGTTCCTGGTTGGAACTCCTACTCAGAGTACCTGCAGGGTGAATTGGTCCATCCCTTAAAGAAGGGCCAGACCTATGAACTGGTGTTCCGGGTGGCCCTGGCCGGGAATAGCGACCGCGCGATCACAGGCCTTGGTGCCATTTTCCCCAAGACGCGACTCAACCATCAGCATCGCAAGTTCATCGATGAGATCCCCGAGGTGTTCTCCGAAGAACTGATCACCGAAAAAGGCGTCTGGAAGGAGGTGCGTGGCACCTTTGTGGCAGAAGGTGGCGAGCGTTTCATCGTTCTCGGCATCTACCCTTACGTCGGTCTGGAAAGTCAGTTGGTGATAGAAGGCCCGGACAATAAGTACGCCTATTTCTACATGGACGGTGTTTCACTGAAGGAGTATGTGGAACCCGTGGAGGAAGTGGCGGCCCCGGAAGCTGCCCCGGAGGGTGAGTGATCCCTGAGGTGATCGACGTTAGTATTTTCCCGCGTGCGGAGGGGTAACTTCGCGGCCATGTTCCGCAAGGGATCCAAGCTGTACAGCATAAGCCGTTTCAATTGCCCGCACTGCCATGAAGGCGAGTTCTTCGTGGACCGCAACCCCTACCATTTGTCCACGGCAGGTGACATTTTGGAACGCTGCCCCGCCTGTGGTCGCAAGTACGGTTCTGAACCGGGCTTTTACTACGGTGGGATGTACGTGGCCTACGGGCTAAGCGTAGCCCTTTTCGTGAGTGTGTACCTGGCGAGCCTGGTGCTGTTGCCCGAAGCTTCCACCGGCATGCGCGTGGGGCTCGTGCTGGCTTCCCTTGTGTTGTTGGGCCCCTGGCTCTACGCCCTTTCAAAGATCATCTGGGCGAACCTGTTCTTCACATTCAAGGCAGGCTCAGAAGAGCCCGGTCAAGAGCAGGCGTGAAGCTTTGATCGTACGGATCTACTGGCCATCCAGGTACTGTTCCATGGGGTCCGTCATCATGAAGAGGACGTCGTAGGGCATGAGCTTGGCCTTGGCGCTCAGGTCCGTGAAGCCGGTGCCCACGAATTCATCCATGATCCTCTCCGAGGACATGCGCTCGGAAACTGGTGGCCCCATGGGCGTGTCCCGTGCCTGCCATTCCACCATGAAGAGCACACTGGGTCGTCGTAGTCCGTGGCGCAACATGGTGAGGTACCCTTTCTTGTCCTTGATGGCGGGGAACGCATGCACGATCAGGCCTGCATCGGCTTCCCCGGGTGCAAGTCCGGGGTCGCCTACTGGTACTGCTCTCACCTTCAGTTGGTCGTCGCTCAGCCCAAGCGCTTTTTTTTTCGCCAACAGGGCATCATGCTTGTCGATATCGTTCACGATCGCGATCACCCTTGCACCGGCATCAATGAGTTTGAACGTGAAGTAGCCATCATCGGCGAACAGGTCGGCGATCACCCAGCCCTCGACGTCCCCACCCATGAATGCGATCAGTTCATCCGGTCGTTGCCATTCGTCACGCGGGTCCGAATTGACGGCCAACAGCGTGCGGCGCGTGTCCTCCTTGCTGGGCGGCTCTACGGTATCAGAAGTGGCTTCCTGGGCGCAGGCCATCAGGGGGAAGAGTAGAAAGAGCAGGCAGCGCTTCATCATCACGGATCGTTTTCAGGGCCGCTAAAGTATCGCTGGGGCCATTTGTGCGCGCAGCCGGTCAGTGAGGTCGTAAAATATTCCATGGAATATTCTCCACATGGATACTTTTGTACCATGCCAAAGATCGGTGAGGAACTTCAGAGCCGCTTCGAGAACGAGCAGCAGAAGGCCATGCTCAACGTGCTCTTCACGGCCAATTGGTTCAAGAGCATGCAGAACGAGCTGTTCCGTCCACATGGCATAAGCCCACAGCAGTACAACATCCTGCGCATCCTGCGGGGTGCCAGGGGGCGGATGAACATGCAGAACGTGAAGGGCAGGATGGTGGAACGGGCGCCGAACGCCACACGCCTAACGGACAAGTTGATCGCCAAGGGCCTGGTGCACCGGGAGCGCTGTGAGGAGGACCGTCGCGTGGTGTATGTGCGGATAAGCGAGCAGGGGCTGGAACTGCTGGCCAGACTGGATGGCGAGAACAAAGTGTTGTATCAGCGCATGCTGAAGAACATCAGTGATGCGGACGCGGCCGAACTGAACCGGATCCTGGATACATGTCGCGGCTGAACGATCCACCACGGAAGGGTGTTCCAACGGAGTGGACCGATCAAAAGAACGAATGTTGATAAGGAGATCGATGTTGATGCCCTGCACGTTCCTGCTTTTGATGGCGCATATATCACTGGAGGCCCAGGAGATGCGCATACTCCCGGATGAAAGCACCGTACAGTGGAAAGCCACGAAGGTCACCGGTGCGCATGATGGAAAAGTGGCGATCGCGGAGGGAACCGTTGTGGTGAAGGATGGTGTGCTGATGTATGCTGAAGTGGTGATGGACATGAGCACCATCACCTGCGACGATATCCAAAGCGAGGGCTCCAACGCCAGGTTGGTCACGCACCTGAAGTCGGCGGATCTTTTCGATGTGGAAAACCATGGTACTGCCCGCTTCAGCACAAGTTCCGTGGAGAAGATCGATGGCAGGGCCAACGCCTACCGGGTCACCGGGGACTTGACGATCAAGGGCATCACCGAGCCGAACACTTTCGAGGTGTCCGCGATCCGGGCCAATGGTGCCCTGCGCGTTGCCGGCACGCTGGTCTTTGATCGTAGCAAGTACGATGTGCGCCACGGCTCCAGTTCGTTCTTCGAGGGACTTGGGGACCGGATCATCCACGATCCTGTGACACTCAATTTGGACATCCTGGCACGATGAGCGTTGTTCACCAGATCCATCCGGCACAGAGCGATGCGTAGTGAACTGGGCATCCATCCCTTGCTGGGCGAGCGCTACAGTCCGCGTGCATTCGCCGATCGTGGCATACCCGATGAGGGACTGGAGCGCCTGATGGAAGCAGCGCGCTGGGCCCCGAGCAGCCGCAATGAACAGCCCTGGCGCTTTCTGGTGACGCGCCGTGGGGGCGAGGGGCATCCGGAACTATTGTCCACACTGGATGCTTCCAACAGACGCTGGGCACACAAGGCACCCGTGCTGGTGCTCTGCCTGGTGCAACGGTTGTTCAGCCGGCTGGGCGTGGAGAACCTCCATGCGCGCCACGACCTGGGACTTGCAGTGGCCCAACTCACCACGCAGGCTACTTCAATGGGTTTGGGTCTGCACCAGCTCGGTGGATTCGACCCACAGGGTGCACGTGCCGTCTTTGGCATCCCGGAAGACTACGATCTGGTAAGTGTGCTGGCGATCGGCTTCCCCGGGGAAGCCGATGATCTTCCGGAGGACCTGCGCGACCGCGAGACGCACCACAGCGCCAGGAAGCCCTTGACAGAGATCGTCTGGCATGGTCGTTACCGTGGGTAGAACACTATGGCTTCTTCTCCTGCGCGAGGTCACGCTGCCACAATTCCTGCCCTGATGCATCGCGCACGGTGATCCGCATGATGCGCTCATCCCGTGCCCCGCTGAAGGATAACACCGCGAAGTTGTGGGTCTCCGCCACCAGCGTCCCTGGCACGCGGTTCTGATTCACTTCGTTCTCCCGTGGCGCGTAGGTCCCGGAGGTGAGCGGGGAGACTGTCAGGTCATGGATCTTGCGTCCATCTTCCAGTTCAATAACACTCAACTCGGTGAAGTGACGATCACCTGTGAGGAAGAACACACCCCGGATGCCTTCGTCTTCTATGCGTCGTAGCAGGTCATCCCGCTCCGCAGCAATGGTGGCGTAATTCTCGAAGACGGCAGCAGTATTGAGCACCTGGCCACCCACAGCCACCATTTTGAAGGGTGCACGACTGTACTTCAGGGCCTGAATGAGCCAGTCGATCTGTGCCCTGCCCAGCATGGCGTTTGGCACGGTACGCAGGGTGGGATCCACACGGTGGGTGCGGTTGTCCAACAGGAAGAAGTCCACATCGGAATGGTTGAACATGGTGGCCACGGTCCCTTCTGCGCCCGGCACGCCATAGGTGGGGTTGGCCCAGAACAACGTGAACATCTCCCGCGCGATGGGCGCATGTACCCAGCTGCCGGTCGGGTCATTGGGCCCGAAATCATGGTCGTCCCAGATCGCATAATGCTTCGTACTGCGGAGCAGCCGTTGCAATTCTGGTGTGCGGCGGGTGTGCGTGTACCGGTGCAGATAACCGGTGCGTGATCCCCAATCGCTTTCGCGCAGGTAGATGTTATCGCCCAGCCACAGCATCAGATCCGGGTCCTCATCCGCGATGGCATCGAAGATCCCGTAGTCATTGCCGAAGGGTCTCCCGGGCCTGTCATAGGCCGTCTCGTTGATGTAGGCACAGCTACCAAAGGCGATCGAGAACGGCGGTGGGTCCGTGCGGTGCCGCCACAATGCCGGCGTGGTGAAGGACAGTGGTTCCTCGTAGGGTATGGTCGAACCATTCACGTTCACCTGGTACTGGTACTCACGCCCGGGCTCCAATCCGTCCACGGTGAATTTCAACACATGGCCCGTTCGTGCTTCGCTTCGCAAAATGGGGATGTGGCGCAGGCTGTCCGGTGCGCCGGATGGCCAGACCGCGAGGCCCGCCTGGCAGGGGTGGTGGCACTGCAGCCAGATGTTGGCCTCCAGGTGATCCACATGGCCGAGCATGGGACCGCTGATCTGCGCTGGGAGTGAATTCCAGGCCGCCACGAAAACGGAAATGAGGATCGTTCCGCGCATGGGCCAAATATCGCATAAGCTGGTTCGGCCAAGGGTCCACGGGTCGATCATTTCCTGGTCACGGTGCAACATCTCACATTTCCCGGAAGCCGGTACCTTCGCGGCCGCGCCGCCCCAATGGCGTTCCCCCGCACGCATGAGCATCCTTCTCGCCTTCGATCCGATCCAGGCATGGCTGGACCTGAAGGCCCAACTCCCGGAGCTGGCCATCGAAGGCATCGGCATCAAGTATGTCTACCCCATCTTCCTGGTGCTCATCGTCATGGAGTACCTCAAGGCCCGGCATCTCTTCGATCTGAAGGAGAGTCTCTCAGGCTTCGCGATCGGTGCGGGTGCCACAGTGATCCGGGTGATCACGAACGTGTTCGAGATCACGCTTTACATGTTCCTGTTCTATTGGGCGGCCGGTTTCCGCGAGGCATACCTGGGGTATACCAGCCTGGGCTTCGCGTGGTATGTATGGCTGATATGCATCGTGGCCGACGACCACAACTTCTACTGGCACCATCGTCTGGCACACAATGTCCGCCTGCTCTGGGCGGCGCACCTGCCCCACCATTCGGGCAGGCAGTTCAACCTCACCATCAGCATCCGCAATGGGTGGTTCATCACCCTGGTGAAGCCCATCTACTGGCTGTGGATGCCACTGCTGGGTTTCGAACCGATCATGATCGCCACATGCCTCATCGTGAATGCCTTTTATCAATTCTTCCTGCACTCCCAGTTGGTGCCTTCGCTGGGCTGGTTCGAAAAAGTGTTCAACACCCCCTACGTCCATGTGGTGCACCACAGCAGCAACACCGAGTACCTGGATCGCAACCACGGCGGCATCCTGGTGATCTGGGACAAGCTCTACGGCACCTGGCAGGAACCGATCAAAGGGGTGGAGCCCAAGTATGGCATCAGCCACGATCCGGATACCTACAATCCGATCACCCACAATTTCTTCGAGTTCAAGGAGATCTGGCGCGACATGAAAAAGTCGCCCAGACTGAAGGACAAGCTCATGTACATCTTCGGGCCACCGGGGTGGAGCCACGATGGCAGCAGCAAGACCAGCCGTGAGCTACAGGAGGAACTGAAACAGCAGCGGGTCGCTGAGGCCATGCCTGAACCCATGGCGGTTCGGGCTTGAGCATTCGGGTATCACGAAAGAAGCCGGGCACTGCCCGGCTTCTTTCATTGTTGTCTGGCCTGGGTCACCCCCCGAAAAGGCGGCCAAGCAGTGAACCTGGCTTCTTCTTGTCCTTCACTTTTTTGTCGCCGCCTCCCTTCTCCACATCCCCGAAGATCTCCTTGGTCATGGCCGCGTAGTCGGGCTTGGCAGTGCTTTGTTGCTTTGGGCGGTCGTCTTTCCGGCGTTCACCCTGGGGCCGGGGTTGCCGGGTGCGCTGTCCCTGCGGTTCACGCTCCTGTTGTGGCCGTGCCTCACGGCTCTGGTTCCCCGTATCGCGGGTGGCACCATTGCCTTTGGGACGGTTCCTGTTGCTGCGCCTGCGGCCCTGTGTCTGTCCTTCAGCCCTTGGGGCAGAGGCTTGCGGTCCTTCCCTTGGTGGCTGCGCGCGTTGCCCTTCATTCCTTTCACGAGGCGCGCGTTGGCCGCGGCCTCCGCGTGCGCCCTGCTGTCCTTCCCGGCGCGCACCAGGTGCGGCATGGGCAGGCTTCCCTGTCTTGATGGACCAATCCTCCGCACTCAATGGCTTGGCCACAGCACCGGCTGCGAACGGATGATCCGTTACCACGGGGATCTCGCGTTTGATCAGTTTTGTGATGTCACGCAGGAATTCCTTTTCCTCGTGGTCGCAGAAACTCAGTGAACGGCCTTCGGCGCCTGCACGGCCCGTGCGGCCGATGCGGTGTACATAGGTCTCCGGGATGTTCGGGATGTCGAAATTGATCACGTGCGAAAGACCGTCGATGTCGATTCCGCGCGCGGCGATGTCCGTGGCGACCAGGGCCCGGAGTTTACCGTCCTTGAATTTCTTCAATGCATTCTGACGCGCGGTCTGGCTCTTGTTGCCATGGATGGCCTCGGCTGAGAAGCCTGCCTGCTCCAGGACCTTGGCCACCTTGTTGGCGCCATGCTTCGTACGCGTAAAGACAAGCGCCTCGCGGATCGTGTCGCCCTGCAGCAGATGCACCAGCAGTTTGTTCTTGTCCGTGCGATCCACGAAGTAGAGGTGCTGGTCGATGGTCTCGGCGGTGGTGGCCGGTGGCGCCACTTCCACCTTGATGGGGTCGGTGAGGATGCTGTTGGCCAGCCTGGCGATCTCCGGCGGCATGGTGGCGCTGAAGAACAAAGTATGACGCTTCGCGGGCAGCTTGGCGATCACCTTCTTCACATCGTGGATGAAGCCCATGTCCAGCATGCGGTCGGCTTCGTCCAGCACGAAGATCTCCAGACCATTCAGGTGGACATACCCCTGCTGCATCAGGTCCAGCAGGCGGCCCGGTGTGGCCACCACGATGTCCACCCCACGGTGCAAGGCATCGGTCTGCGGCTTCTGGCCCACGCCGCCGAAGATCACACTGTGTCGCAGTGGAAGATGGCGTCCGTAGGCGGCGAAGCTCTCGCCGATCTGGATGGCCAGTTCCCGCGTGGGGGTCAGGATCAGTGTACGGATCGCACGCTTGCTCTGGGGCCCTTTCGCATGCAATTCCTGCAGGATGGGGATGGCGAATGCGGCCGTCTTGCCGGTGCCGGTCTGTGCGCAACCCAGCAGGTCGCGCCCCTTGGTCAGGTGCGGGATGGCCTGCTCCTGGATGGGGGTGGGGTGGGTGTAGCCTTCTTCTTGAAGGGCTTTCAGAATGGGCTCTATGAGCCCCAGGTCATTGAACGTGGTACGTTCCATTCTTGTGTGCACAGGATACCCTGTGCGGATGTTTGTTGGTTGTGTCCAGTCCATTGACCCTGGACACACCCTATTAAGGTGGTTGAGAACCCCTTCAGCCCGGTTTGGCCTGCCTGCCGTGAGGCAGACGTGCAATGATCCGCTGGGGATGGCGCCTGAACAATAGCGGTGAAGCGAATGCTGGCGCTCGGGGATCGTCCTTCTTGCGTTGGACGCGGCGAAGGTACGGCTAATTCGTTAAAAGGTTCGGAGTGGTGCCGATCGCAGCGCTCAGCGTAAGAGGGTCACGTGCCCCTTGTATTGCCGGGAGAGACCATCCACGCCACTGGCGGCCTCCAGCTGCCAGACGTACATATCCTGTTTGGCCAGCTTGCCATTATAGGTGCCGTCCCAGCCAGCCGTGGGGTCTACGCTCTGGAAGATCAGCTCTCCCCAGCGGTTGAAGATCTCCAGACGGTAGCGGTCGGGGATATGGTCCAGGATCACCGGCATGAACACCTCGTTGATGCCATCACCATCGGGGGTGAAGGAATTGGGTACCCACACACTGAAGTGCCCATCGATCACCACCAGGGCCATCACGGTGTCAACGCATCCGTTCCCGTTGGTCACAACCAGGGTCACCTGGTAGGTTCCGGGCTCCGTGTAGGGGAAGCTGAACTCCGGATCGGGATCCTGGCTCATGCCCAGGGTGGGGTCATTGCCAAAGAACCATTGCCACTCCACCACATCGGTGCTGCTGCTATCCTGGAAGGTGATCATCGGTTGGAACACATCCGTGGGTTGTGGTCCGAAGGTGAAGCCGGCCACGGGCAGCTCATATACTTCTATCATTTGGGCGAATACCGTGTCGCCGATGCATCCGTGCTGGCTGATCACCGTCAGGCCCACATCGAAGATGCCCGCATGCTGATACACGTACTGGGGATGCATCTGGTTGGCCGTACCTCCATCACCAAAGGCCCAAAGGCTTTCACCGGTAAGCGCCTCCGGGGTGTTGTTGTAGAAGTTGACCAGCAGGGGAGGGCAGCCCAGCAGCGGTTGTGCGGAGAAGTCCGGTTGGGGAATACCATGTACGGTGACCACTTCGGTCAGAGAAAGGTGGTTGATGCAGCCCAGGGGCGACACTACTGTAAGGCCCACATCATAGGTGCCCACTTCGCTGAAGATCACCACCGGGTCGCACATGTCGCTCACTTCTCCGTTGCTGAAGGTCCATGCACAGGTGCCGGTCTCCGCAGGGTCCGTGGTATTCTCGAATTGAACGGTGAGGGGCACACAGCCTTCGGGAGGTGTGGCGGTAAGGGAGATCACGGGCGGATCGTGCGACTGGATGTATCCCACCATCAGTGTGTCATCCGAACAACCCTGCGGGGAGGTCACCGTGAGTAGCACATCCCAGATGCCTGCCGTCTGGTACACGTGTAGCGGGTCGCATGAATTGGAAGTTCCTCCGTCGCCGAATTCCCACTGGCAGCTTTGCACCGGGTCGCTGGTGGTGTTTGTGAATTGCGCCCCGAAGGCCACACATCCCTCGGTCTCTTCCGCAGTGAAGGATGCCACCGGCGGTTCGAACACTTCCACGGCCTGCACATAGGTGGTATCCTTGGTGCAGCCTTCCGCGGAGGTCAGGGTCAGCGTCACATCATAGAAACCCGGCGTGGTGTAAGTGCCGGTGGTGAAGCAGTTGTCGCTGGTCTGCCCGTTCCCCAGGTCCCATGCACAGATACTGCCCGGGTTGCCTGGTGTGGTGTTGACGAATGTCACCACAAGCGGCGGGCAACCCTGCGGCGGCTGCACATTGAAGGTGGGTTGCGGGAAACCATAGACGGTGATGATATCAGGAAGGTCCAGGGTGGCGGAGCAGCCCAGCGGGGAGACTACGGTGAGCGCCCCACCATGGGTGCCGATCACATCAAAGGTCACCTCCGGGTCGCAATCCGTACTGGTGGCTCCATTGGTGAATACCCAGGAGCAGGAACTCGTCTCGGAGGGATCGGTCTCATTGGAGAATTGCACCGTTACGGGCAGGCAACCTTCATCGGGTGTGGCGGTGAAGGCGACAGCCGGCGGCGGGTGCGATACGATGTAGGCCGTCATAAGCGTATCATCCACACATCCCTCGGGCGTGGTAATGGTAAGTTGCACATCCCAGGTGCCGGGTATGTTGAAGATGTAAGTGGGGTCGCAGATATTCGCCGTGCCACCGTCCCCGAAGCTCCATTCACAACTCTGCACCGGTGTGGCGGTGGTGTTGGTGAATTGCACCTCGAGATCGATACAGCCTTCCGTTTCATTGGCCGTGAAGGAGGCCACCGGTGGTGCCACTACTTCCACAGCATCCAGGTAGGTGGTATCCGCCGTGCATCCATCCACGGTCACGGTCAGGGTCACATCATAGAGCCCCGGCGTATCGTACGTGCCCGTAACGGTGCAGGTGTTGCCCGTCTGCCCATTGCCCAGATCCCAGGAGCAGATGCTGTTGAGGCTGCTTGCCGTGGTGTTCGTGAATGTGACCGAAAGCGTAGGGCAGCCCGATGGAGGGTCGATGGAAAATGCCGGTTCCGGATAGACCGGTTCCGGAACTTCGAATTCGGCGATCACGCAGGTGGTGTCGTTCACTTCGAAGTAGAACTGGTACATGCCTGGGCCGTTGCCGTCGGCGGAGACGTGCAGGATCGTATCGGTCTGGCCTACCAATGCGATCCCTTCATGGAACCACTGATAAACACCCGTGGTACTATCGGGATGGGCGACCAATTCAAGGGCATCCGCACATAGCAGTGCGTTGATCGATTGTCCATTGTCATTGTACAACTCGATGGTGGCGTCGAACGGGATGTCCTCACCCAATTGCAGATCGTCGATGAAGAAGTAGGGGATATATGGTCCGTTCTGCACGTAATCCGGCGGCAGAACGCAGGGGGAACCCAGGATGATCGTATTCACATCGAATGTCGGGGTGAAGCTGAGGGTCACCTGGGACCAGGCAGGAGTGGGGTTGTAGGTCACACTGCCCAGGGCGGTCCATCCATTGGGTACCGGGCAGTTGGACGTGGGGATCGGGAAGGCCACACAATTGGGTCTGCCGAAGATGGTGAGTTCAATGGGTCCGAAATAGATGGGGGTGCTGCCGGTGAAGGTGCCATTCGGCGCGGCGGCAGCCACCCAGAAGGTGATGCTATAGTTCTCCCCTGTCTCCATGGTCCCATTGAGGCATGCGCCCAGGTACTCCTGCCAGCCGGGGCGGATGATGATGCCCGCGATGCCATCCCCGTCGGGAAGCGGTTGTGGTACCTGCGCAGGCATGTACCCGTTGTTATTGAAGTAATCACTGGTGGCATTGGTGGCCTGGGACCAGCCTTGCGCACAATTGAGCTGGCTCCAGGAACTTGGCAGGCAGGTGTAGTCTTCAAAGGACGGGTTCGGGATCAATGACTCATTGCCTCCCACGTTGATGTTGCTGATGCACACACAGGCCGTGGTGTCGTTCAGGTCGATCAGGCCATTGCCATCGTCGTCGATGCCATTGAAACAGTTCTCCTGTGCCAGCACACCCAGGGGAAAAAGGACCAGGAATAGGAACAGGGACTTGGAGCGCATGCTGAAGAGGGACAGGAATTACAGGGGCAAGACGCGGATCTTCACCATTCGGTGGCCTGCGGCAAGATAAGGGGATCGTGAAGAACCCTTCGGCTCTTCGAACCTGGCTTCAGCGGGTGGCCAGTTTCCGCACCATTTCGTGCGTCATCGGGCTGGCATCGGCACCGTAGGCGTTCACCAACACGCCTTTCAATGCGTACTTATCGGAGCGGATGGCATACACGATGCTCTGGTCCTCGGGGTCGCTGTTGCCTTCGAAGCGGTGGAATTCATCGATCTGAAAGTCATCGGGGTCCAGACTCATGCCCTTCCCGCCACACACCACACAGTGGCCACCGAGCTGCAGGTCGTCCGTATAGCCGCGGCGTTGCAGATCGTTCACAGCTTCGGAGAGGGTGGTGTAGGCTTGCATGCCCTGAAGATAGGGGTTGAGACCAGTCGACCTGGTCGATCCGTTTGTTGAGCGTGGTTGCCGCCAGCCGATCTCGCGGGTTCGAACGGCGATCCCCGCAGCTGGCCACCATGCGGCGGATCACTGCGGGGATCGTATGGAAGGGTCCGCAATGATCAGCCCTTGCCGCGGTTCATGTCCAGCATGTCCTTGATGCCGCCCACACTGCTGAGCACGCCGGTGGCCTCGTAGGGGATGTACACCACCTTGTTGTTCTGGCCGCTGGTCATGTCGCTCAGCGTTTCCAAATACTTCATGGCGATGAGGTAGTTGGCGGGATCGGCCTTGGTGCCCTGGATCGCCTCGGTGACCATACGGATCGCTTCGGCCTCACCCTGCGCGCGGCGGATGCGTGCCTGGGCATCACCCTCGGCCTCCAGGATCTGCGCCTGCTTCTGGCCCTCGGCTTCGTTGATCTGTTTCTGCTGCACACCCTCGGCCTGCAGGATCATGGCGCGCTTGCTGCCCTCGGCATCGATGATCTGTGCGCGGCGGTCGCGTTCGGCGCGCATCTGCTTCTCCATCGCCTCGCGGATGTCACGCGGCGGATTGATGTCCTGCAGTTCCACGCGGTTCACCTTCACGCCCCACTTGTTGCTCGCCTCATCCAGAATCTGGCGCAGTTTCGCGTTGATGGTGTCGCGGCTGGTGAGGGTCTCATCCAGATCCAGTTCGCCGATCACGTTCCGCAGCGTGGTCTGGGTGAGCTTCTCGATGGCCTGCGGCAGGTTCTCGATCTCATAGATCGCCTTCACCGGGTCGGTCACCTGGTAGTAGAGCAGTGCGTTGATCTCCGTGCCCACGTTGTCCTTGGTGATCACGTTCTGCTTCGGGAAGTCGTACACCGTTTCCCGCAGGTCGATGCGCTCCTTCTTGGTGAACTGCACGTACTTGTTGCCATCGGGCAACTCACGGCTCATGCGGAAGATGATCTCGCGGGGCTTGTCCACGATGGGGATGATGATGTTGATGCCCGGCAGGAGCATCTTGTGGAATTTCCCCAGCCGCTCGATCACCATGGCCTCGCTCTGTTGCACGATGCGCAGGCCCTTGGCCACGATGAATACGATGAAGATGGCGAAAAGCAGGAGTACGATCAGGCCACTGTCCATGGGAGGGGAGGTTGAGTGTTCGGGTTTTGTAGAACGAGGAGGAGATGGTCAACTTAATTCCACCGGTCTCACGATCACGGTGTTGCTTTCCACGCGCAGCACCTCCACGATGTCGCCCACACGCAGGGCACGGTCGGTGGTGCATTCGGCGCGCCAGTCGTCGCCGCCCACGGCCACACGGCCCAGGCGCAGGCCGGGTTCGAAATCCTGGGTCACGCGCCCGCGCTGGCCCACGAGGGCTTCAATGTTGGTGCGGATCTCGGAACCCTTCCACATGCGCTTCATCAGCAATGGCCGGATGGTGAGGAAGCTGAGGACGGCAAAGGCGCAGAAGGTGATCAGCTGCCATTCCGGCCCCAGACCCATACCGGCGGCGATACTTCCTCCCAGGCATCCAATGCCAAGGCTCACCAGCCAGAATCCCGGAAGGAAGATCTCCGCGATGAAGAGGATGATCGCCAGACCAGCCCACCAATGCCACTGAAAGAATTCCATGTTGCTTGCGCGTTGGGTCCGAAGATAGAAGGCCCGGCGGATCGGTGACCTGAGGATCGGGATGAGCGGAAATTGGGGAGGGGGAGTGGCGGGGCGGAGGGAGTTGGCAGCACCGCGTACCAGGGTTGGTACCATTACACGGCGAAGCGCCCGGGAGTGATGATCTCCACGGGCGGCTTATACGCAGGCACATGCTGCCCCCCCGCTGGTCTATGGCCAAAAGAGGTCGGTTTCTTTTATCGACCATTGGAAGTGCTGCGGACCGTCGCGTTCCAGAAAATGAGCCATCCGCTGGTGCGCCTGCCTCGGAGCTCATTCCCACTTCTATGCGATCAGCGCATGCCCGTACCATGCCGCGTAAAGCAGCGCACTCTCACATGCACCGGAGGCCCTTGGGAGCCAGCCGGCCGGGTCGTCACACAGCCTTATTTCCAGTCACGAGCCGGTACACGATGGCGATCACCGCCACC
Organism: Flavobacteriales bacterium; assembly: GCA_041747675.1. Lineage (GTDB taxonomy): Bacteria > Bacteroidota > Bacteroidia > Flavobacteriales_F > PHOS-HE28 > PHOS-HE28. Next base: position 59,584 of record JBGTES010000077.1, on the reverse strand, counting down.
ACCAGCAAGATGTGGATCAGACCTCCTGTGGCCGCTCCGAATCCGATGAAGCCGACGAGCCATCCAACGATGAGCAGCACAATGATGATGTTGAGTATGTTGTTCATGGCAGTTGTTTTCCTCCTGTGCGGCAGACCGCATGCCAAGGGCTTCATAGGCTTGTTCATCCATAAGGAAAGCGAAAAACCGCCCCAGCGAGGATACCGGCGGGGGTACGATCACCCCAGATCCATGTGGATGTAAGGGAGTGTCTGTGTCCATGGTCGGCCGCTGCTGTATGCAGACAAGCAACGCAGTGAAGGCAGCCCGGGCGGCTTCTCTCTTCCCGCCTTCCGCAGCTACCGTGTGACACATTTTTTTGGAGGGGCTGAAGGCCCATGACATACATGCCCACGGCAAGGGGGTGTAGTAATGTGTCATGCATGCGATGCCTGCACATCGACCCCAGGGGTCACTCCCGCACATGGCGTTCTTCGAACCAACCCATATGCAAGGTGAAGCGCTTCGTGTTTGTGGATCGCAATACACAGGTTCGCGCAGATCGAGGCTTGCGGACCACAGATCCAGAGGTGTGATGCGCCTTTTTGAGGTCAACCAGCGGAACGGACCATGGATTGACACATACAAGGAAACCCCTTAAACAACAACATCATGGCGACCAAGGAAAACAATGACAAAGGAGGATCAGGATCTTCCAACCAGGGAAAGAGCGGTAGCGGCTCCAAGAGCACCGGCAGCGGTTCCAAGGGCAGCTCGGGCAACAGCGGTGGATCCCGCTCAGGTAGTGGAAGTTCAGGCAAGAAGAACGATCGCTGAACCCACACACCATGGCGACCACACACAGCAACACGGCAGCGGGATATTCCCAGCCTGCCCGCAGCACTTCCGGCGTCACAGCCGCATCCACGCATCACGCGGATGACAAGCCGCAGACGCGCACCATCATGTGGGTGGTCATCGGGGCCCTCGTACTGGCCGCGATCATCTGGGCGGTAACGCGCGATGATGGCCAGGGTACCACGAACCAGATGGATCGCCGCAGCTCAGAGCAGCTGGCACCGGCACCTGCTGGTAACTGAACCACTTACTACGCATATGCGAGGCCCCGGTGCGATCCACCGGGGCTTCGCGTTGGGTGGGGCAGCGGTGCGGCGTGGGGTTGTCTGTTGTCGGTTGCCTGTATCCGAGGTCTGTTGTCAGTTGTCCGGCAGGGCGAGGGAAACGACGCCGGACCAACAACAGCCTACTGTAGCGCAGCGTCGGCAGCCGGACAACAGACAACTGACAACTGATAGGGAACACAGCGTCGTCAGCCAGCCAACCAACAACTGACAACCGACAACAAGATCCCGCTCAATGCCCCTTCACCTCCACCTCCTCCTTCACCGCCACCTTCTTGGCACCCTTCAGCTCAGTGTCCGGATCCACCCCATCCAGCACTTCGATGTTGATGCCATCGCTTAGGCCGGTGCGGATGTAGGTCTTCTTCCAGGCCTCGCCGTTCTTCACCTGCACAAAGGCGCTATCGCCCTTGGCATTGAATTCCACGATGCTCTCGGGCACGGTGTACACGCTGTCGCGCTGGTCCAGCACGATGTCCGCATTGGCGCTGTAGCCGCTGCGCAGGTGCTGCCCTTCGGTGACCTTCACGGCCGCGCGGATCTCGAATTGTATGGCGCCGCTTTCCTCCACGCCCTTGGGTGCGATGTACTCCAGCTCGGCATCCCACTTGGCATTGTCGATGGCGCCCACGGTAAGCTGCACCGGCATGCCCAGCTGCACCTTGCCCACCTCGCTCTCATCCACATTGCCCTGGAAGATCAGGTCCGTCATATCCGCGATGGCGGCCACGGTGGTGCCTTCGTTGAAGTTGTTGCGTTCGATCACGCTGTTGCCCTCCTTCACCGGCACATCGAGCACCATGCCTTCGATGGTGCTGCGCACGATGGTGTTGCCGGCGCTGCTGCGGCTGATCCCGTCGCGCACCAGTTGCAGCGCCTCCCGCGCCGCCTCCAGTTCCTGCTGCGCATTGCGCTGGCCCATGTCGAAGGTCTGCATCTCGGCGGCACTGATCACACCCTTGTCCGCCAGCGGTTTGTTACGGTCGAAGTTGAGCTGTGCGTTCTGCAGATTGAGCTCGGCGTTGCGCACCCGGTTCTCGGCATTGCTCAGGGAGAGCATGTCCGGCACGATCTTGATCTTGGCCAGCGGCTGGTCCTTCTTCACGATGTCCCCGGCCTCCACGTAGAGTTCGGAGATGATGCCGCTCACCACGGGCTTGATCAGGATCTCCTTGCGCGGCACGATCTTGCCGTTGGCCACGGTCTTTTTCACCACGGTGTGGCGCTTGAGCTTTTCGATGGCGAACTCATCGGGCTTGCTCGCGCTTTTCTGGTACAGGAAGTACATGGTCCAGAGGAAGAGGAAGCCGAGACCGATGAAGAGGAGATACTTGAGGATGCGTTTCATTCTTTGTTGTTGCAAGTTGAAGGTTGCAGGTTGAATGTTGCAGGTTGGTCTACTCGGCGCGGAGTGCGTCCACTGCTTTGATGGCGAGCGCGCGCCGGGCGGGCAGGAGCCCGGCCAGCAGTCCGCTGCCGATGAGTACTGCGAAGGCGACGAGGGCCACGAATAGGTCCACGCCGGGGTTCTTGAAGAAGTCGGCATCGCCGGCCAGCTTGCGCACAGCTTCCAGCACACCCACACCGGCCAGCAGGCCGAAGTAGCCTGCGATGAAGGTGAGGGTGAGGGCCTCCTGCATGATCTGCCCGGTGATGTTGCGCGGTGTGGCGCCCAGCGAACGCCGGATGCCGATCTCCTTGGTGCGTTCCTGTATGCTTACCAGCATGATGTTGCCGATGCCGATCACTCCTGCCAGCAGGGTGCAGATCCCCACGAACCAGCTCAGCCCCCCGATGCCGATGAAGAGGCCGTTCATCTTGCCGTAGAACTCCTGCATGTTCCAGCTGCCGAAGGCGCTTTCGTCGGTGGGGTCCACACGGTGCTTGCGGGCCATCAGCTGCCGGATGTCCTTCTCCACGCGCGCCACATCCACCCCCGGCTTGGCCACAATGGTGAACCAATGCACCTGGTTCAGACTGTTGAAGGCTTTCTGGAAAGTGGTGAAGGGCACGTAGATCTTGGCGTCGGGGTTGTCGCCCATCTCGGCGCTGCTCTTCTTCTTGCTCACGCCCACCACCTGGAAGTAGACGCCGTTGATCTTGATGTACTTCCCCAATGGATCCTCCTTTTCGAAGAGGAGCTTCACCACATCCACGCCGATCACCGCCACCTTCCGCTCCAGGGTGAGATCCGCTTTGTTCAGGAAGCGCCCCTGGGGGATGTTCACGGCTTCCACCAGGATCACCTCGGGTTCGCTGCCGTAGATGGAGAAAGAGCCGATCTTGTTGTTGTAGCTCACATTATTGCCGCCCTGCCAGCCGCCCAGTTGCAGCTGTGGGGAGCATACCTCGATGCCCTGCACGTTGCGGCGGATGAGTTCGATGTCCGCGTTCTCGAAGTAGAATTGCCGGCCCTTTTTGAAACCCGCATAAGGTTTTGTGGTGGGCATCGTCCAGATGAACGCGCTGTTGGTGGCGAAGCCCTCGAAGCCGCCCAGCACGGCGTTCTTCAGGCCATTGCCCATGCCCAGCATCACCACCAGCATGAAGATCCCCCAGCCCACACCGAACATGGTGAGGAAGCTGCGGAGCTTGTTGCGGCTCAGCGTATTCCAGATCTCTCCCCAGCGGTCGCTATCGAACATCGTTGTCGGTTGTCAGTCGTCCGTTGTCCGGCTTCCGGGACCGCGTTCGTTGTCGGTTGTCAGTCGTCCATTGTTCAGCTGCCGACACTTCATTGGTTCGCATTGGTCGGTTCTCAGGCTGTCCGGGCTTCATTGGTGGTCGGTTGCCAGTTGATGGCGCTCGGAGGTTGCCGGATAACGGACAACGGACAACCGACAACCTGCATATCATGATCACGTTATTCATCGCGAAGTGCTTCAATAGGCCGTATCGCCGCAGCGCGCCGTGCCGGAATAAACCCTGCCAGCGCTCCGGCAAGTATTAGCGCGAACAGCGCCCACAGGGCCACGTTGATCTGGATCGTGGGGTCGCGGAAGAACTCGCTGCCGGGTACCACGCTGGCAATGCCTTCCATGAGGAAGACCCCGAGCACCAGTCCGAACCAGCCCGCGACGGCGGTGATGGTGACGGCTTCCAACAGCACCTGACCCACCACGTTCGCCGGTGTGGCACCAAGCGCCTTGCGGATGCCGATCTCGCGCGTGCGTTCCTTCACCACAATGAGCATGATGTTGCTTACGCCCACGATGCCCGCTATCAGCGAGCCGATGCCCACGAACCAGAGGAAGGTGGTGATGCCACCGAAGATCATGCCCACCGTGCCCACGTTCTTCACGTTGTTGTTCACCCACAAGGCGCGCTCGTCGGTGGGGTCGAAATCGTGCCGCCGCGCGAGAGTGTGTACCGCCCGCTGCTGTGCCTGTTTGGCTCCTGCGATGCTGGCATCGGCGAAACTGAAGGTGATGTCGTCCACCACGCCCTTGGCGTTGAACACGCGCTGCGCGGCGGCCAGCGGGATGTACACCGGGCTGCGCTGCCCGCGCTCCGGGCCACCGGTCTCGTAGGCGTAGAGGCCCACCACTTCGAAGGGGATGCCATTCACCTCCACCCATTTGTACAGCGGGTCCTCGCCCTTGAACAGTTCGGTGCGGCAGTCCTCGGCGATCACGATCACCTTGCGGTTCTGGGCCTGGTCCACTTCGTTGATGAAGCGGCCCATCAACATGGTCTGGTGCTGCAACTCCCGGAACTCCGGCTGGATGCCCCGGATATTGTAGCTGCCTGTGTTCATGCCGTGACGTAGCTGGCTGTTGCCGCGCCACACCCGGTACTGACCGCTGATGTGCTCGATGCCCGGTATGGAGTGGCGGAGGGCTTCCACATCGCCTTCGGTGAGTTCGATCTTCCGGTTCGGCGGCAGGCCTTTCCAGGGTTTGCTCGTTTCGTTGCCCCAGATGCGGATGCTGTTGGTGGCCGTGTTCCGGAAGTTGTACTCGAAGCCATTGCGCAGCCCGGCACCGGCGCCCAGCAGGATGATGAGCATGAAGATCCCCCAGAACACAGCGAAGCCGGTAAGCACGGCCCGCAGCTTGTTCTTGCCGATGCTCTCGAACACCTCACCCCATTTTTCGCGGTCGAACATCCTGGGGTCAGTTGTCAGTTGTCGGTTGTTGGTTGTCTGGCGTTCGCCGACCACACCGAATTGTGGAACGGTCAATTGCCGAATGTCGGTTGCCAAATGCAGCCTGACAACTGACAACCGACAACCGACAACCATGTACCCCAACCATCATCGTGCGTGTTCAAGCAAGGTGGCGGGATCCAGGTGGGCATCCTCGATCAGGCCGTCCTTCAGGCGTATCACGCGCTGGGTCATGGCGGCGATGTCGTGTTCGTGCGTCACGATCACCACGGTGATGCCGAGGTCGCGGTTCACATTCAACAGCAGTTCCATCACCTCCTGGCTGGTGGTGGTATCCAGCGCCCCGGTGGGTTCATCGGCCAGGATCACCTTCGGGTCGGCGATCAGCGCCCGTGCGATGGCCACGCGCTGCTTCTGTCCGCCACTCAGCTCATTCGGCAGGTGGTGCGCCCAGTCGCGCAACCCCACTTTTTCCAGCATGGCCATGGACTTCTCATTGCGCTTTTTCCGGCTCATGCCCTGGTAGTAAAGGGGCAGGGCCACGTTCTCCATGGCGTTCTTGAAGCCGATCAGGTTGAAGCTCTGGAAGACGAAGCCGATGTACTTCGAGCGCAGTTCGGCGGAGCGGGTCTCGGTGAGGCCCTTGATCGGCATGCCGTCCAGGAGGTATTCCCCGCTGTCGGCGATATCCAGTATGCCGATGATGTTGAGCAGGGTGCTCTTGCCCGATCCGGAGCTGCCCATGATGCTCACCAGCTCACCCGATGGGATGTGCAGGTCGATGCCCTTGAGCACTTGCAGGATGTTGTTGCCCGTACGGTAGGCCTTGCGGATGCCGGTGAGTTGGATCATGCCACCGCGAAAGTACCGGGTGGCGCACGGGCGGAAGGGCAGCTTACATGAACGGCACCGATGGGGTAGGAACGGCCGGTGCCCAGGGATACGGGGATCACCGTAGGAAAATCAGAGGATCCACGGATGGGCAGCGGGCGTTGAACAGGGGACTTTTGCTAAAACCCACAAGACATGAAAAAGCTGTACACGACCGCCTGCCTGCTCACCACTTTCACCGCACTCTTCGCACAGCCGGCCGCCGACCGCGATACCAGTTATGAAATGATCGTGCCCCCGCCCACGGTGGTGGCGGCAGGTACAGCGCAGTACCTCAACATGTTGTTGGAGGCCAATGGCGAAGTGATGCTCGCCGGCGGTATCTACAACTACGCCGGTGACTACGGCGGGGTACTGCGCATGGACCCCACCGGCTCTTTCTCCAACAGCTGGAGCGGGAACTTCTTCGGCACGGTGCGCGCCATGGCCAAAACGCCCGATGGCAAATACTACATGGTGGGCCAGTTCACCAGCTATGCGAGTGTGCCCCGCCTGGGCATCGTGCGCATTCATCCCGACGGTACGCTGGACGAGGCTTTTGATGCGGGGCCTGATGCACCGCCGATCCAGATCTTCAGTGTGGCGGCGCAAGCGGATGGCAGGGTGCTGGTGGGCGGCTACTTCGCGGACTGGGCCGGCAGTGGCCGCAAGGGCCTGGTGCGCCTGAACACCGATGGCACGGTGGATGAAAGCTTCAGCGTGGGCACGGGTCCCAACGGGAACAACTCTGTGGAGTGCATCCATGTGTTGCCCGACGGCAAGATCCTCGTGGCGGGCACCTTCAGCAGTTTCAATGGTGGGCCCGAAGGCCTTGTGCGTCTGCTGCCCAATGGGGCGGTGGATGATAGCTTCAACACTTCGATAGACCACGACGTGCTTGATCTTGCAGTGATGGCCGATGGCCGCATCGTTACGGCGGGAAAGGTGCGCCGCCTGCTTCCGGATGGCGCGGACGATCCCACCTTCCAGGGGCAGGGCACGATGGACAATGTGACCTGCGTGGAAGTGTACCCCGATGGAAAGGTCCTGGCCGGTGGGGTGTTCACCAGCTATGCTGGAACCCCGCGTCAGCGCATCGCACGCCTCCTGGCCAATGGAACGCTCGATCCGGCCTTCGATACCGCTGTTGGCTTCGATGGGATGGTGTTGGATATCCAGCTGGATGCCCAGGGCCGCATCTACGTGTGCCACTACAGCACCACTTACAAGAACGAAGAGCTCCTGCACTACCACACTGAATTCAGCGTCAGTAACAAGTTGGTGATCCGCTTGCATGGTGATGGCCTTCCGGCCTCGGTGGCGGATTTGACGATGCCTGCACTGAACGTATTCCCCAATCCGGCGCATGATCAAGTCACCGTGCATTTGCCGGAACAACAACTGACATCCATCCAATTATTCGGTGCCGATGGCCGGATGGTGAATACCCTCGCGGGCGCATTGGCGGACCGGATGGTGTTGCCCTTGGGCGAAGTGATCCCAGGTGTTTACCTGTTGGAGGTGCGGACGGCCCAGGGCCACCGCATCGTGAAGCAGGTGGTCAGGGATTGAGCACCCCTGTATCTGGCGGCCGCTCCTGACAAGTGACAGGGGCGGCCGTCGCATTCACTGCCCAGACGAGCACTTGGCAGATGACGTACCTTGGTACGACCCTCTTGGAGTGGTTAAACCCACTGATGCCATGAAAGCTCAACTATTCCTCCTTCTATTGCTCTTTGGAAGTGGCGGTGTGCTGGCCCAGCGGCCCGGTACAGAGCCAGGCAGCGCGGTGTTGCAGAGTTGCCTGCTGGGCACCAGCCCCGATGTGTGGAATACACTGAAGCTGACAAGCGATCAAATACGCCGGATGGGGCATATCCAGGAGGCCTGCAAGGTGGAGTGCGATGGGGCGGGTGTGCCGGTGGTGCACAACCCCATCTCGAATGCGGATGGGGAGACGGTGATGGCCGAGGTGCGCAACGTGCTCTCCACGGACCAGTACAATGCCTGGGTGGCGTACTGTACCCAAAGCGGCACTGACAACGCAGCGCCGGAGTAGGACGCGATCCTGCAACTCAAACAGGATGAGTGACCTTCAGTCCGCCTGTGCGGGCGCCAGGTAGGCGCTGCTCTGGTCGGGGTTCAATGCCCAGCAGTGCAATTCACCGACAGCATCGGTCCACTGGAACTCCACCGTCCGGCCCCCGTCGCCCAGGTGCACCAACAAGCCTTCCGGAACCGGGGGCGGTGGAGGTTGTGGTGGGTCGTTCTTCGTGGGGCGGTGGGCCATGGCCTTGAAGGTAATGCTTCCCATGTCAGTAGTGTACACAGCGCAACACCCAAAGTGCGCTCCCTTGGAGGTCCAAGGGGGGGGCATTGGCCATGGCGGATACCGGTGGACGCGCTTCACTGCTGTGCAGGCTGTGAACCCCGATCATCTTTCGCTCTCCTGCCGTTCCTCAAGCCCTCCGGTACGCTCCCCGGAGCGGCTGTCACCTTGTGGCCTTTTCCCCCGTTGTAAGGGTTGGACCGGTACAGCAATTGCCGGGCAAGGCACATGGCCCTCCGCATCTCCTTCAAGCCCGGCATGGCACAGTCGCAGTGCGCGGCGCGCTACTTCCAAGGCTCCGTGGAGGGGCTGGTGGACGCTGTGATCGACGGACTACAGGAGCACGATTACCTGATCGGTGCCGGGCGGGGGGCGTCTCTTCGGCTGCGGGTATGGAGCGCCACGGCACTGGATGAGGAAGGGCTGCATGAGTTGTTCGAGTGGATGCTGGCCATGCGCGCGGATGTGCAGTCCTTGCAGGAGGCACCCCGGGATGGGGAGCAACTGGCGCCCTTGGTGACCAACTGGCTGAGCCCGCACCTGGATGCGGCACAACTCTTCGTGGAATTATCCATCGTACACCCCGAAGTGGGGGAGGAAGCACGGCCGGAGTTCGCCCTGGGTTTGATGCGCGGGCGCTGCGTGATGATCAGCACGGACAACCTGCTCTTCACCTTTTTGGAGGAAGGCATTTTCGGGCTGAGCGTGGCCGGACATGGCAGCTACCTGCTGGAGGTGATGGATGGGGGCGATACCAGCACGCGACAGTGGCGCCGGGCCTCCTGATACCGCCTGCCGCCAATCACAATAGCTGTTAATGCGTGGCCCTTGCGGCAACCCTCGGTGGGAGTGCGGCGTCTTGCGGACGAACCAAGACCTCTTACCATGCTTTCCTTCCTCCGTCGTACGCCGCCTGCCACACTGGTGGCCGCCCTGTACGTCTTGATCATCGCCTTCGCGGTGCTGGTATTCTTTACCGAGTAAGCCGCGACCAGCCCCTCCCCATACAAAGGGCTTTCTATTGCCGCGCGCTTCCCGGCCTACCTTGCGTGCTGCAATGTCATTTCGCCCTGGCGCACTGCCCATCCTCTTACTCTTCCTGTTCGGCGGATCCCTTTCGGCCCAGCCCGCTGGCTTCGCCATTTGGAAGGATGACCGGGTGGTGGGCCATGTACGGGTTGACCGACGTAGCCAAAGCGACCGTGTGTTCTATGCGATCACCTCACACTCCGAGGTGATGATGGTGTGGAACCGGGTGATCCGCACCCATGTGGCCACCGAATACCGCAACGGCCGCTTGGTGCGGTGCCACAGCAGCATGCACGTGAACAAGGCACTGAAGGACAGCAGTCATCTGGACCTGCGCACACCGGAAGGACATGCGTACCTGCATCCGGGTCTGCGGCCTGCAGCGGTGTGCGACAATATCTGGAGCACCGCGCGTATGTACTACGAAGAGCCCGTGGGCCAGGATCACGTGTATGTGGAGAGTGTGCTGGAGGAGTGCCCGTTGGTGGCGACCGGCACCGGCACCTATCGCCTGACGCTTCCCGGTGGCAAGGTGAACGAGTACGTGTACCGCGCCGGGGTATTGCAGGAGATCCGCGTGCTGCGGAGTCTGTTCGAATTGGTGTTCCGGCGCGTTCCCCTGCCGGTGGGTCAGTCCTCCTTCACCAATCGGATGCTCCACGCCTCCGGTCCTTCCACCTGGAGCAGGTAGATGCCCGAAGGCAGGTCTTGCGTTCCAAGGCTCCAGCGATCGGCCTCCACAGTACCCCACAACACTGTGCGGCCCATGGCATCACACAAGGTGAAAGCCCGTCCCACCGTGGCGGGATCGACCACAATGGTGACATACTGGTGAAAGGGATTCGGGAATGCCATCACAGGCGCATGGCCATGGTCCTGCCTGGTACCCGTACCGGTATTGGCGCGCATACATCGGATGGATTTGGCGGTCATCTTGTTGCCATAGTAATGGCCCAAATGGCGCGCATTGGCCTGCCCCCCGTAGAGTAGGAGCCGATAAGTGGTGACCTGTGCGGAACCACCGGGCTGGGGCAGGGGGTCGCGATCCCACCAATTGCCATATTGCTCCAGGCCGGTGAAGATCCCATCCAGGTAACCACGGCTTCCACCCGGCCGGCCTGTGAAGCCACCGGCATTGTTCAGCTCTGGTTCGTTGGCAGGAACCCCCACCGTTACGGTATCCATCAGCCAGTGCGCCGTATCGGCCATGGCCTTGCCCAGTTTATTGAAAGCGCCAGTGATCGTGGTGCTGCCATCGTATGTAAGGCCATGGACCACCAGGTGGTCGATCAGCTGGGTCCAATCCGTGCTGGCGGGCACCTGCCAACCAGCAGGGCAGGCGCTGCGGCCACCATTGGAGATGGAGTCGATGACGAACCAGCTGTACAGCGCTCCGTAGAGTTCCTTGTTCGCGATATCATCCCCATACCAGCAGTAGGCGGGTGTGTACTGGGGCATGGGAACGGCTTGTGCGGCCCATTGCGCGTCATTATCTATCAACAGCATATCCGTGCCGTCATCGTACCTGGTGGTCCGCAGGTTCTCCACCATCCACTCCTGGCCGTTGCCGTAGATCACGGTGGGATAGAAGTTCCCATCGCTGTCCACGACACCATTGCCCGGCAGGTAGACCTGTGCGGAGGTCGGGCCGCAAAGCAGGATGCCCGAGATGATGAGCAGCAATGACGTACAATAGGTGGACATGATGGCGTCGGGTGTTCGTGGAATGGGGTCCGTCGTGGTGGTGCCGGCCGCATGCACCAAATGGTTGGTCGCCGTCTGAACTCTCAGCCCCTTCGGCTGTTCAGGAAGCGCACGCCTACCAGGCGGTCCACGCGCTGCACACGATCGGTGAAGTATACCATGATCAGGTAGTCGTTCTCCGTCTGGAAGTGACTGCCCTCTATGGCACCGATGTCCGGTGTAGCCGCGCGCGGCGGCAGGGTCACGTACGCGAAGTCGTAGAAGCCCTGCTTCAGCAGGATGGACGCGGTGTAGGCGCTGCGGTCACGGTCCCAGGCCATGCGGTTCTCCGGCAGGCAGCGCCAGTCGCTGAAGGCGCCATACACATACACCTCATGCATGACAGGTGTGGGCATGGGCAGGGTGAAGTGTACCATCACATAATCAGCGCCGAGGGGGTCACCATCAAAGAAGTCGTTGCGCACGAAGAAGCGGCCATTGAGGTCCGGCTGGTCGAAATAGACCCGGATGTTGCGCTTGGCTTCGGCGGTGAGGTGGGCCTGGTACACGCCTGCACCGGTGCCCGGTTCGATCCGTGCCACGCGCTGGGTGGCGAAACGCAGATCCTTCAGGTCGAAGTTGCGGAATTCGTTGCCGCCCATGAACAGTCCCTGATCGGGGTGGTCGTACACCAGCTCGTGGCCACGCATGAAGCGGGGCTTGAAGCCGGTGCGCAGATCGTCCCAGCGCATGTTCTGCAGCATGGCCACATGGATCTCTCCGAAGGGATCCTGCACCGGCAGGCGGGCGTGGCGCAGGGTAAGGTCCACCATCTGGGCCTGGTCCCGCAGATCCACCTGGCGGGTGGCCACCACGCGCGCATCGATATCGATCTGCTGTTCGAAGACCATGAACCTGCGTGTAAGCACCAGATCGTCCTCATCGCTATCCCGGTACACCTTCATCAGGTAGTTTCCGCTGCGCATGGGCCGCATCAGGTCATTGGGGAAGCGCAACTCATATTGCAGGAAGGGCTGCAGGGTATTGAAGCTCTGGCGTGCGGGCTGCATAAAATCCTGTGGCGAGCCCTGGATATACTGGCCGGGCATCAGGTCGCTTGGGCGCCATTGGGCATCGCAATGCACCACGGTATAGGAGAGGTACTGCGGATCGGGGGCCAGGTCGTCGAATCGAAGGATGAGGGCTTCCGAGCTGTTGAGTTCGATCACAGGCGGTGCCAGCTCGAAGCCTTCCTTGAAGAGTTGCACGGTACGCACTGTAGGGCTGTAGGTCCGGTCGGCGTACTCCAGGATGTTGGCCGCCCAGTAGTCGGTGGCCGGTGGTGCACCCGTAGCCAGCGGCGACGCACTGTCGCAGGCGGTGGGCAGCAGGGCCAGCAGGACGGATAACAGGGGAAAGGCGGGGGATGGACGGGACACGGTGCTAAGTTACACGGGCGGTTTGGGGTGGGTCAGGTCTGCGGACGGGCAGTGACCGGGAGATCGTCCTGTAGTTCATTGTTCCCACACATCATCCGCAGGCCGCGTCCAGCAAGGCCCGGCGACATGTGCAAGGATGGTGCGCGGTCTCCGTGTGGGAATTCCCCCCCGAACGATACTTTTGCCGCGCCGAAAGAAGGCTCCCTCACCTCTCATGTCCAAGAAGATCCGGATCCGGAAAGGCCTCGACATCCGCCTGGTAGGCGAAGCGGAGATGGTCCTTGTCCAGATGGATCCCGCGAAGGTCGCCGCGATCAAACCGACCGATTTCCACGCTTTGGTGCCCAAGATCCTGGTGAAACCCGGCGATGCCGTCCAGGTGGGCACCCCGCTGTTCTGCGACAAGTACAACGAGCGCATCCTTTTTACCAGCCCGGTGAGTGGCGAGGTGGCCGATGTGGTGCGTGGCGAGAAGCGCCGTGTGCTGGCGGTGACCGTGCTGGCCGACAGGGAGCCCAAACACATCGACTTCGGCGCGGGCGATCCCGGGGCCATGAACCGCGAGACTATCATCCAGAAGCTGCTCGCAAGCGGCTTGTGGCCCGCACTGCGCCAACGCCCTTTTGACGTGGTGGCCGATCCCGCCCAGGACCCCAAAGGCATCTTCATCAGCGCGATCGACACGCACCCCCTGGCACCTGACCTGGACTTCGTGGTGCGCAACCAGGGCGAAGACCTGCAGCGCGGTCTGGATGCCTTGGCCCGCCTGACCAAGGGCAAGGTGCATCTCTCCGTTGGTGGACAGACCACCGCCCGCGAGTTCCTCGATGCGAAGAACGTTACGATGCACACCGTCCATGGCCCGCATCCGGCAGGCAATGTGGGCGTGCAGATCCACCATATCGACCCGATCAACAAGGGCGAATTGTGCTGGACCATCTCCGTGCAGGACATACTGGCCATCGGCCGCCTGTTCCGCACCGGTCAACTGGATCCCACCCGCGTCGTAGCCGTCACCGGTAGCGAGGCGAAGACCCCGCGGTATGTGCGCACCCACATTGGCGCACCAGTGAAGGACATCACCGGGCCGGTGCAAACGAAGGTGCGGATCATCAGTGGCAACGTGCTTACCGGCGACCGTGTGGAGGAGGACGGCTTCCTGGGCTGGTACCATGGCCAGGTGACGTTGATCCCCGAAGGCGATGAACCCAAGTTCTTCATCACCGACGGTTGGGCCAGCCCTGGCTTCGACAAGTTCAGCGCCAACCGCAGCTACCCCACCTGGCTCATGCCCGGCAAGAAGTTCGTGATGGACAGCAGCCAGAATGGCGAGGAGCGCGGATTCGTGATGACCGGCCAGTATGATGCGGTGTTCCCCTTTGATATCTACCCTGTACACCTGCTCAAGTCCATTCTGGCGAACGACATCGAACAAATGGAACAACTGGGGCTTTACGAAGTGGCTCCGGAGGACTTTGCCCTGTGCGAGTTCGTGTGTGCCAGCAAGATCAATTCCCAGAGCATCGTGCGTGAGGGTCTCGATGTGCTGAAGAAGGAAACCACTTAAGAAGCGACGCTCGTGAAGGCACTGCGCAATTTTGTAGACAGCGTGAAGCCCACCTTCGCCAAGGGTGGGAAACTGGAGAAGTTCCACTGGGTCTTCGACGGCCTGGAGACCTTCCTCTTCACCCCTGGCCATGCCACCGAAAGAGGCGCCCACATCCGTGACGGGGTCGATCTGAAGCGGGTCATGAGCATCGTGATCACCGCCATGTTGCCCTGCCTGCTCTTCGGCATGTGGAACGTGGGTCACTGGCACTACGTGGCCCTCGGCGAATTCACCGCACTGGGAGAGGGTTTCTGGGACAAGTTCCTGTATGGCGCCATCCGTGTGCTGCCCATCGTGGTTGTGAGCTATGGTGTCGGCCTGGGCATTGAATTCACCTTCTGCTCCATCAAGGGCCACCCCATCCACGAGGGTTTCCTGGTGAGTGGCATGCTCATCCCCCTGGTGATGCCCGTGGATGTGCCCCTGTGGATGGTGGCCGTGGGTACCGCCTTCGCCGTGATCATCGGCAAGGAGGTCTTCGGCGGCACAGGCATGAACATCCTCAACGTGGCGCTCACGGCCCGCGCCTTCCTCTTCTTCGCCTACCCCACATGGATGAGCGGCGACAAGGTGTGGGTGGCGGGCATGGGCAAGGGTATGGAGACGGTGGATGGATTCAGTGGCGCCACCAGCATGGGCCACGCTGCGGCAGGCAACAGCAGCGGGGTGGTGAGCATCATGGACAGTTTCTGGGGATTCGAGGCGGGAAGCATCGGTGAGACAAGTGCCTTCGCATGCCTGATCGGCGCGATGATCCTGCTCGTCACCGGTACAGGTTCCTGGCGTATCATGCTCAGCACTTTCCTGGGGGGGCTGTTCATGGCCGGCGTCTTCAACTGGGTATCACCGGGCCTGCCGGACACCAGCACCGTGAAGTATTTCATGAGCATCCCCATGCTGCATCAACTCATGCTCGGCAGCTTCTTCTTCGGCCTGGTATTCATGGCCACCGACCCGGTCACCGCCACGCAGACCGACACCGGCAAGTGGATCTACGGCTTCCTCATAGGCATGCTGGCGATCTTGATCCGTGTGGTGAACCCGGCCTACCCCGAGGGCATGATGCTCGCCATCCTTTTCATGAACGTGATGGCTCCGCTGATCGACCACTATGTGGTGCGTTCCAACATCAGACGCCGCCTGAAACGCACCGAACTACGCACCGCCTGACCGACACACGCCATGGCCATCGACAAGAACAGCAACGGTGCCACCTTCACCTTCGCCATTGTGATGGTGGTGGTGGTGGGCACCATATTGGCCCTGCTCTACTCCTCGCTGAAACCCTACCAGGACGTTAACGTGGAGCGGGAAAAGAAACAGAACATCCTCGCCGCCATGAACGTGAAGGTGAAACGTGATGAGGCGCCCGCGCTCTATGATGAACTGGTGAAGGACACCAAGGTGCTCGACGCCAATGGGCGACCTACGGAGGGTGATGCCTTCACCCTGGACGTGATGAAGCAGTACCGCGACGAGAAGGCGCGGGTGATCAGCGCTGAGGAGATGAAGTATCCGCTGTACATCGGTGAGAAAGATGGATCGCCACTGTACATCGTGCCCATGGTGGGCACCGGGCTGTGGGGTCCGATCTGGGGCTATGTGGCGGTGGCCAGCGATGGACGCACCGTGGTGGGCAGCACCTTCGATCACAAGGGTGAGACCCCCGGCCTGGGTGCGGAGATCAACACCAAGTTTTTCAGCGACCAGTTCGAGGGTAAACAGATCGCGGACGAGCAGGGCAAGTTCACCAGCATCAAGGTGTACAAGGGTGGCACGCAGACCACCAGCCCGCGCGGGGTGGATGGCATCAGCGGCGGCACCATCACCAGCGATGGTGTGGACGAGATGATGCGCCGGACCCTGGCCATCTACTACCCCTATCTGAGCAACGATGGCGGGCAGTCGTCCAACAGCGGGGGCACCACGGACCGCAGCACCGCGTTCCATAACCACAACGCAACGGAGGAACAGCCATGAGTAGCACCATCGCATCGGCCACCCCCAGGGAGAGCCTCTTCAGCAAGAAGAATCGCAAGCTGATCACCGATCCGCTGGACGACAACAACCCGATCACCGTGCAGGTGCTGGGCATCTGTTCGGCCCTGGCCATCACCGTGAAGCTGGAGAACGCGCTGGTGATGAGTGCCAGTGTGCTCTTCGTGATGCTGGCGGGCAACGTGGTGATCAGCCTGCTGCGAAACATGATCCCTTCGCGCATCCGCATCATCGTGCAGCTGGTGGTGGTGGCAAGCCTGGTGATCATCGTGGACAACGTGTTGAAGGCCTTCGTGTACGACGTGGCCAAACAGGTTGGCGTGTACGTGGGACTGATCATCACCAATTGCATCATCATGGGCCGCTTCGAGGCCTTCGCCATGGGCAACAAGCCAGCCCCCAGCGCCTTGGACGCCTTCGGGAACGCCATGGGTTATGCCTGGATCCTGGTGGCCGTGGGTGTATTCCGCGAGTTCTTCGGAAGTGGCAGCCTCATGGGCTTCCCCCTGCTGGGCGATGCCACCGAGAAGACCGGCCTCTTCGCCTTGGGCTACATGAACAACAACATGATGATCCTGCCGCCCATGGCACTGATCATCGTGGGGATCATCATCTGGATACAACGGGCGCGGAACACGAAGCTTATTGAGGAGGGGTAGGTTAGGGGGTTGAAAGTTGAAGGTTGAAAGTTGGGGGTTGAAAGTTGAAGGTTGACATGGCGACACTAAGGAGCTTTGAGGAGTTGAATTGCTGGCAGGCTTGCCGCCGGTTCAGGCTCTTCGTGCATGGCTTGGTGAAGAGTTTTCCGAAGGAGGAACTCTATCTGCTGACCGCCCAGATGAAGGACTCCTCCCGTTCAACGACCCACAACATCGCCGAGGGATTCGGCCGCCAGTTGGCCCAGGATTACGCCCGGTTCTGCCGCAACGCGCTGGGCAGCCTGATGGAAGGCATGGAACAGCTGATCACAGCCAACGATGAAGGCCTGATATCCGCTGAAGAATTGACCCAAGGCCGGGGACTGTTCCATGATGCACGGGCTTCCCTCGAGGGTTATATCACCTACCTGACACAAGCCAAGTCCGGCAACATGCTGCGCGAACCTGCCATCTCCTACGGCGAAGCCTTGGACAATGGTCCCGCCGAGACCAACCTCCAACCGGCCACAACTTCCAACCTGCAACCTTCCGAAGGATGAACCTGATCAACATCTTCATCAAGGCGATCTTCATCGAGAACATGATCTTCGCCTATTTCCTGGGCATGTGCTCGTATCTGGCCGTTTCGAAAACGGTGAAGACCGGCGTGGGTCTGGGTGCCGCGGTGATCTTCGTGCTTGGCGTCACCGTTCCGGTGAACTACCTGCTCGAGAATTACGTGTTGAAGGCCGGTGCACTCGATTGGATCGACGCAAGCCTGGCAACCGTGGATCTGAGCTTCCTGTCCTTCATCATGTTCATCGCCGTGGTGGCCTCCATCGTGCAGTTGGTGGAGATGGTGGTGGAGAAGTTCGCCCCCGCGCTCTATGGCGCATTGGGCATCTTCCTGCCGCTGATCGCCGTGAATTGCTCCATCCTGGGTGGTGCGTTGTTCATGCAGGAGCGCCAGTACAGCAACATTGCTGAGGCCACCAGTTTCGCACTGGGCAGCGGGGTGGGCTGGTTCCTGGCCATTGTGGCCATCGCCGCCATTCGCGAGAAATTGCGTTATAGCGAAATCCCGGCCCCGCTGCGCGGACTGGGCATCACGTACATCGTCACCGGCCTCATGGGCATCGCGTTCATGGCCTTCATGGGCATCAAGATCTGACCTCGCATGGGCACCACCATCCTTGTCACCGTAGCGGTCTTCCTTTTCGTCATTCTACTTCTGGTCTCCCTGCTGCTCTACGCCAAGGCGAAGCTCTCTCCGGGTGGCCTGGTGAAGATCATCATCAACGGGGAGAAGACCATCGAGGTGGAAGCCGGCAGCACCCTGCTCACCACGCTCAGCGAAGCGAAGATCTTCCTGCCCAGTGCATGCGGCGGCGGTGGCACCTGCGCCATGTGCAAGTGCCAGATCACCGAAGGCGGTGGCGAGATCCTGCCCACGGAGGAACCGTATTTCAGCCGCAAGGAGATCCAGAATGACTGGCGCCTGGGCTGCCAGGTGAAGGTGAAGAACGACATGGAAGTGAAGGTGCCCGAGGAGATCTTTGGCATCAAGAAGTGGGAGTGCGAGGTGGTGAGCAATTACAACGTGGCCAGCTTCATCAAGGAATTCGTGGTGCGGCTGCCCGAGGGCGAACATCTGGAGTTCGAGGCCGGTGGTTACATCCAGATCGATGTGCCTCCCTGCGAGGTGCATTTCAAGGACATGGACATCACCGCGCATCCCGAGCTGGTGGCCCTGGGCCGCGATCCGCAGGACTTCAAGGCCGAATGGGACAAGTACAAGTTGTGGGGCCTGAAGATGAAGAACGATGAGCCCATCTTCCGCGCCTACTCCATGGCCAACCATCCTGCGGAGGGCAACATCATCATGCTCAATATACGCATCGCCACCCCGCCCTGGGATCGTGCGAAGAATGACTGGATGGACGTGAATCCCGGCATCTGCTCCAGCTTCGTCTTTGGGTGCAAGCCCGGCGACAAGGTGACCATCAGTGGACCCTACGGCGAGTTCTTCATCAAGCCCACGGAGGCCGAGATGCTTTACATCGGTGGTGGTGCCGGCATGGCCCCCATGCGCTCGCACCTCTTCCACCTCTTCCATACGCTAAAGAGTGGCCGCAAGGTGACCTACTGGTATGGTGGCCGCAGCAAGCGCGAACTGTTCTATCTGGATCACTTCAACAACATCGCCAGGGAGTTCCCCAACTTCAAATTCTTCGTCGTGCTTAGTGAGCCGCTGCCCGAGGACAATTGGAAGGTGAAGAAGGACATCCATGATGAGATGGGCGATGGCTTCACCGGCTTCGTTCACCAGGCGGTGATCGACCAGTACCTGAAGAAGCACGAGGCGCCCGAGGACATCGAGTTCTATTTCTGCGGCCCGCCGCTGATGAACGCCGCCGTGCTGAAGATGGTGGACGACTGGGGCATCCCCCAGGAGAACGTGGCCTTCGACGATTTCGGGGGATAGGCGAACTGGCATCCTGCCTGTTCATCGGAATGGAGGTTCAGCCTGCCTGACGAATGAAAAGCCGAGCCCCGGATGGAATGATAAGAAAGCCCCGGCATTTGCGGGGTTTTTTCTTGGTGTTGGTCACCGGGGTGCTTTTGACGGCTTGCGGCGACACGAAGAACGATCCCATCACCCTTCAAGGCGAAGCCCAGGGCACCACCTTCACCATCAAGTACAAGGACAGCCTCCAGCGCGACCTATCACGGGAAGTGGACAGCGTGCTGCGGACGATCGATCAAAGCTTGAGCCTGTGGGTGGAGGGCAGTACGGTGAACGCCTTCAACGCCGCGGAGGAGACCGTCACCAGTGCCGATCCGCACTTCCGCATCATGGTGGCCCGTTCGCAGCAGCTCTGGCGTGAAACGGAAGGCGCGTTCGATCCCACGGTGCTGCCGCTGGTGAAGGCCTGGGGCCTGGGCAGGGAAGGTCGCACAGCACTGGACACCACCTCCGTGGACAGCCTGCTGGCCTTCGTGGGCATGGATCGGATGGCGATCGATGAAAGCTGGCGCGACCGGCCTGCGGATCCACAACCGATCACCTATCGGAAGTTCGATCCCCGGCTGAATTTCGACCCCAATGGCATCGCCCAGGGCTACACGGTGGATGTGGTGGCCTTTCTGCTGGAAAGATCAGGCATCACGAACTACATGGTGGAGATCGGTGGGGAAGTGCGCGCCCGCGGTGTGAATGAACGTGGCACGCAGTGGTCCATCGGCATTGATCCGCCGGTGGAAGGTGCTGAACGTGGTGCGCAGACCACCGTGCACCTTGTTGATCGCAGCCTGGCCACAAGTGGGAACTACCGCAAATTCATCGAGATCGATGGACGCCGCTACGGCCATACCATCGACCCGCGTACGGGGCGCCCCGCCATGAACGCGTTGCTCAGCGCCACCATCATCGCCGATGATTGCGCCACCGCCGATGCCCTGGCCACCGCCATGCTGGTGTTGGGACCCGAAGAAGCCCAGGCATGGTTGACGCGCCACGGCGGTGTGGAAGCCTACCTGGTGATGGATGATGCCCAAGGCGGATACGCGGTGTGGACCACGCCGGGCTGGCCGTCACCTTGATGGACGATCTTCGTTCGATCGAGGAAGTGGCAAGCGACAAGTTGGCAAGCGGCAAGTCAGACCACAGACTTGGTCGTTGCCAGTTGAAAGAAGTTCAAAAGGAAGTCGCGGGTCCGTGCTGGCGAATTGCCAACTGCCAACTGCCCACTGCCCACTGCCCACTGCCAACTGCCAACTACACCACCTCCTCCCGCTTGCACTGCTCCTCCGGCCTTGCACCGCAGAATCCGCAGCTGCCGCCTTCCTTCTGCACCAGGGGATTGTTGCTGGCGCAGGTGCCTGCGAACGCGCCGTCCTTCTTCGCCCAGATCTTCACGGCGATGCCCGCGAACGCCAATGCCAGCAGGCAGATGGCGATCAGGATGGTAAGGAGCGTGCTGGACATGTCCGATACGTATCGGACGTAAAGGTATCGCATCCCTGACGGGCGTCAGTCCCCGGCCCGCATCCGGAGCCCATCTTCCGGTGCATGAATGACCTCGAGTTCCGGCCCCGTTTCCGCTTTCACAGCACCCTGCATCCGGCTTCGATCCATGATCGTATCCGCGAACAGGTGCGCGACAACAACCCCCACAGGTTGGAATTGAGCGGTGTGGGCCACCATCACACGGTGCGTTTCCCTTACCTCGCACAGCACGCATGGACGCCCCAGATGGATATTGATCTCGAGGTGGAGCAGTTGCCGGGGCGCGAGACCATGACCGTTGTGCGTTGCCAGATCGGTCCCGCGCCCAGCATCTGGATGCTGTTCGTGGGCGGCTACCTCTTCCTTTGTGTCATCGCCCTGCTGGGCATCTCCATCGGCACCTCGCAGCAGGTGGTGGGCGCCTACGCGTGGGGCTGGTGGTTCGCGCTGCCTACGCCGTTGCTCGCGCTGGCTCTCTGGCTGTTGGCACAGGAAGGCAAGCGCCGCTCCCGGGACCAGATGCGCATCCTCAAGGGCTTTGTGGATGATGCGCTGGCTTGAAGCCGTTGTACGCTGGTCTCCGCCGAAGTGCTCCGAATGGCCAGGGGACCGTCCGGCGGATCGTATTGCCCGGGCTTCGCTGGTGTACCTTTCGGACGTCCAACAACGGACCCACCCTTCACCAATACCAACCCTACATGCAACGCAAAGACCTGATGCAACGACTATTCCTGCCCTTTTTCGCCTTGTTCGTCATTGCCGCGCTCGGCGTTGGATGTAATGGCTGCGGTGGTGGTGCGGATACCACAGGGAACAACACTGATGGAACAGGACAAGTTGAGGGTGCCGATGGCCGGGTTGGTGGCGCCGATGGAAGCCATGGTGGCGACCACGACCATGGCACCACCGGTGATCACGATGGCCATGTTCATGGCACGGACGCTTCCACCGATCCCTGGACACGCACCTACGAGACCCCGGCTGCCGAACGTGCTGGTACCATGGAGAACCTGCAAGGCTTGCGCGCCAAGCTGGTGGCCGAACTGGAAAGTGTGCGTGCCCGCCTGAACGATGGCACCCGTACGGCAGAACAGAAGAAAGCCGATACCACACGTGCCGCTGAACTGGCACAGGGCCTGGAGCGCCTGGACCGTACCATCCTGGAGATCACCGAAGCCAACGATGTGACCTGGGCACAAGTACGCGAGAGCAATATCAAGGCCGCTGGCGAATTCCGCGAGTGGATGGCCAAGTATGGCATGGCCAGCTAAGCGACACAGCACCCTTCGATATGGAAGCCGTGGATCCCTGATCCGCGGCTTCCGCATTTCAAGGCCCTTCCGCAAGGGTTCCGCACCTTTGCGGACCGGTCGTGTTCATCACAGCATGTCCGTCCCCTCCATGCGCATCGGCATCGTTTGTTATCCCACCTTCGGCGGCAGCGGCGTGGTGGCCACCGAACTGGGCATGGCCCTGGCGGAAAAGGGCCACATCGTACACTTCATTACATACGACCGTCCCGTGCGATTGCGGGATCACCCCAACGTGTTCTACCACGAGGTGCGCGTGAGCGATTATCCGCTGTTCGACTACCAGCCATACGAACTGGTGCTCACCAGCAAATTGGTGGATGTGGCCAAGTATGAGGGCCTCGACCTGATGCATGTGCACTATGCCATCCCACATGCCAGTGCCGCGTGGATGGCCCAACGCATCCTGGCCGCGCAGGGGATCTTCGTGCCATTCATCACCACCTTGCACGGTACCGACATCACCCTGGTGGGGCGTGATCCCAGCTTCGAGCCGGTGATCACCTTCAGCATGGAACGCAGCAACGCCGTCACCGCCGTGAGCGAAAGCCTGAAGCGCGACACTTACCAGCATTTTCCACTGAAGCATTCCCATGAGGGCGGACCGGGCATTCGCGTCATCCCCAACTTTGTGTGCCTGGATCAGTATCGCCACCGGCCAGACCAGGCGGTGCGTGACCGCTATGCGCCCAAAGGAGAGTTGTTGTTGTCCCATGTGTCCAACTTCCGCCCCGTGAAGCGCGTGGATGATGTGGTGCGCGTGTTCAACAAGGTGCGGAAGCAACTTCCTGCACGCCTGCTGATGATCGGTGATGGCCCGGAGCGACAGCGCATCGAAACCATGTGCCGGCATTCGGCCGGTTGCGATGCCATCCAGTTCCTGGGCAAAATGACGCGACCCGAGGAGATCGTGGCCAACACCGACCTCTTCGTGCTGCCCAGCGAAAGTGAAAGCTTCGGCCTTGCCGCCCTGGAAGCCATGGCAAGCGGTGTCCCCGTTGTTAGCACGGACACGGGGGGCCTCCCGGAGGTGAACATCCACGGGCTCAGCGGCCTGTTGAGTCCGGTGGGTGATGTGGAAGGCATGGCCGCCAACGCGTTGACCATCCTGCATGATCAGGCCAGCCGGGAACGATTCCGGGAGGGTGCGCTGGAACAGGCACGCCGTTTCGATCTGCACCTGGTCTTGCCACGTTATGAGGAACTCTACAGGGAGGTGGTGGATGAAGTGAAGGCCTGATGGAGTACCTCAGCGAACGGGTCAGCGTGGATCGCAAGGAGGGCCGCACCTCCGTGGTGATCAGCGCCCGCCTGTCCAAGCCCAGAGAGGCGATGCTCGTCACCTGGACCCTGGCCTGGGCGCTCTCTGGCGTATATATCCTGGTGGCCCGAACGGATCTTCCACAGGACGATCCGCTGCGGCAGTACCTGCTCGCCTTCCTGGCCTTCTGGGCCTACTTCATGCTGATGATCGGGCGTGCGACCTTGTGGCGCCTGAAGGGTTTCGAACTCTGGCGGATCAAGGACGGCACCCTCACCGTCAAGGACAGCCTCTTCGGTTTCGGCAAGGCCACGAACTACTTCGTGGACAACATACAGAAGCTTGGGCTGCTCACGATCGATCACAGTTCATGGAAGTGGCAGTGGAACGAGAGCATCTGGGTGATCGGCGGAGAGCGCCTCGGCTTCGAGCACCTCGGGAGGAAGGTGGTCTTCGGCAAGGGCCTCAACGAGGACGAAGCGCGGCGCTTGGTACCGATCCTGAAGAAGGCCCTGACCCACGAGCGTAAGAAGTGATCCGATCCCTAAAGGGGAGTGATCCGGAAGACATTCCCACGCAAGCGGCGTGTTGGTACGCCATCGATCGTCTCCGCTATGATCATTCCCTGCGCTGCGGTTGTCCTCATCACCTCATCCATCCGCCGCACCGCACCGGCAGGTACGCCAGCTGCAAGAAGGGTGCGCAGCAGCATGCCGCGTTCATGTCGCCTGATCGCTGGAGCGAGCAGCGCCGCCAATTCACCACGGTGCCGCACTCGAAGCGTGTTTCTCGTGAAGCGTTCGTCACCGGCCACCATGGGAATTGCGAGTGTCGCACACAAGGCATCGAACTGTTCGTCGTTGCCCACGGCCAGGATGATGTTGCCACCATCGGCACATGGGAACGTCTCGCCGTAGGGCGCGATATTGGGGTGCAACGTGCCGATGGGCGCCGCCACATGACCTGTCATGAGTTGGTTGCTCGCTTGATTGATCAATCCAGCAAGTGCGGCTTCCTCGAGCGACACCTCCACGTAAGCCCCACGCCCGCTTCGTGCGCGTTGCAGCAATGCCACAAGAATCCCCTCCTTCAGCTGATGCGCTGCCAGCACATCGATCAGCGCGATGGGCAGCTTGGCCAGGTGGTCGGCATCCGTACCGGTCATGCTGATGTAGCCTGTCTCAGCTTGCAGCACCACATCGAATGCGGGGCGTTCGGGCTGGTCGCGGAAGCCCTTGATATGTGCGTGGATAAGACGGGCGTTCAGGCTGCGCAGCCGCTCGTGTGTGAGGCCGATCCGTTCCGCATCATGGTCCATGTGGTTGGTCACAAGCACATCGGCATCGCGCAGCAACACGTCGAAACGCTCGCGATCCACGGCGTCTTTCAGGTCCAGCAACAGGTGTTCCTTGCTGTGGTTCACGCTGCTGAAGTAGGCACTCACAGGGGAGGCGGGATCCTCCACGGGCAGCTTCCATTGGCGGGTCATATCCCCACCGCTTCGCGGGTTCTCCACCTTCACCACGCGTGCGCCCAACTCCGCGAGGAACATGCCCACCGCAGGACCGGCGAGCACCGCGGCCGTCTCGATCACCAGCAAGTCGGAGAGGGAACCTTCGCGCATGGCGGCGAAGGTAGCGGGCTCAGCGCGCCACCACCAGCCGTTGGGAACCGATCCCGCGATCGCTGTGCATCTGGATCGTGTAGGTGCCAGCCGCCAATTCCGATACATCCAACTGGAGGGTCCAGGTCCCGTTCGCTACGGCATTTCCTTCGCGCAGTACCGCACCCGTGGCATCGGTAAGTGACCAATGCACCGTGCCAGCATCGGTCATGGTGTGAGTCACCGTGGTCAGGCTGGAGGCGGGATTCGGATGGATCGTCAGCTCATGCTCCGGGGCTTGGTGTGCGAATACCCCCACTGTTCCGGCGGAGAAGCGTGCCAGCAAGGCGTCGACATTCCCGGCCGTGATGGTCTGGTGGGCACCCGGTGTACTGATCAGTGTGGTGCTGCCGGTATAGCCCGCCATGTACACCGCATCATCGCGGGAGACAAGCCCCAGGCCTTGATCGCCCAGGTGTCCGCCATAGAAGGTACCCCAGAGGCGTTGCCCCGCGTTGCCGAAGCGGGCCACGAAAGCATCGGTGTGGCCGCCTGCGAAATGTGGTTGGTGAACAGCCTCGCCACCCATCACGAATACGCTGCTGGTGGATCCTGTGGCATACACGCCGTCGCGTTCGGCGGCCATCGCGAAGACCAGGTCGGTGTCGTAGCCGCCGTAGTAACTACCCCAGACACGTTCGCCGTTGGCGGTGAAGCGGGCGATGAAGCCATCCCAGCCGCCACCGCCATGTTGCGGCTGGTGTACACCAGGCGTGGCGATGTACTGGCCGCTTTCGGTCGCGCCACCCAAATGGATCACACCGCCGCGCAGGGTCACGGCGTAGCCGCGCTCCGCCAGGCCGCCGCCGTAGTAGGTGCTCCAAAGCAGGTTCCCGGTGGTGTCGTGGCAGGCCAGGTAGGCATCGAGCGTGCCGCCATAGAAACCTTGGTGGACACCGGCAGTGGTCATCCCGCTGGTGCTGCCCGTCCATCCGGTGGTCACGATGCGGTCGCCTTCCACGGCGATCCCATGGCCGATGTCGAGGCTGGCACCGCCCTGATATGTTGCGCGCAGCAATGTGCCATTGTCGCGGAAGGTGGCGAGGAAAGCGTCACTCCATCCTCCCAGGCTCTCCTGTGGTGCGCCAGCGGTGGCGATGTCCGTAGGGCTCTCGGTCCAGCCCACCACATGAACACGGCCGTTCGCCGTGGCGACGCCGTGGATGACATCCTGCATCGCGCCTCCGAACCAGGTGAACCATTGAAGCTGCCCTTCGAGCGTGAAGGACGCGAGGAAGGCATCACCGCCTCCGCGTGCTTCGGTCTGGTGGGTGCCCGGTGTGGCCAGGCCTTCGGTGCTCGTGCCCTTTCCGCCGATGTACACACGCGCGCCATCCACCGCGACACCCTGGGCGCTCTCATCTCCGTTCCCACCCAGGTAGGTGCACCATAGCCGTGTGCCATCCAGATCGAAGCGCGCCAGGAACGCATCGATGCTACCGGCGAGATCTGCCTGGTGCGCCCCACTGGTGGCAAGGGTGATCGGGCTGCTTGTCTCACCGGCCATGTAGAGGCCTCCCGCGTTGCTCGCCAAGGCCAGACCTGCATCCCATTCGGAGCCCCCCATGTACGTTCCCCAGCCCAGCCAGGGATCGATCACCAGGGTGGCACCGGCAGGGATCGTGGGCGTGCTGAAGCCCACAGTGTTGTCATCATGCAGCACGAAGTGGCAATCCACCACAGGGCCGCCGAGCACATGACTCACAGGGATGCGTTCCACGAAGGGTCCGTGGCGCGTGCCGATCTGGAGTGCACCCTCCACCAGTGACAGGCCATCAGCGCCCTGGTATCGCAGACGCAATGCGCTGATATCGCCGCCTGGCCTTACCACCACGTCATACTTCGGCATGCCTTCCGGATCCAGTTGGAACACCAGGTCGATACCCGGGGTGATTTCCTGGTAGGTGACACGCGCGTAGTGCCGCACACCTTCCACCGTGCCATGTGGTCCCACGAATCCCAGGTGTTCGGTCGAAGGGCCCTCCGCTTCGATGCGGGTCGCTGCCGTACCATTCCAACGCACATCGATGCGATGTAGCAGGTAGGTGGAAAGACCGCGTTCCGCGTTACGGTCGAAGGGTGCTTCAGGATCCGATGCTGGCAGTGCCTCGCGCTCCAACGCGTAGACATCATAGCTGAAGCCGTCATCGCGCAATTGCAGATTGAGACCTGGCCGGTGCAGCAGGTAGCGCACCGCGTGGTTGGGCTGGCCGTTCTGGTCCATCATCTGGCCTCGGTTCTCCATGTAGCCGGTGGGGAGCGCGGTCCCACTGGCGGCCAGTGCGAGCATGGGCGCTATCATGAGCGGTGTGAGGACAGGTCGCATGGTCGGTAAGTTTTCGAAACAAAGGAACGGTCAATGTAGCTTCAAGAGCTTGCCGTTCCTGATCCCGTTCATGCCGTGCAACGATATCAAGTGCAGGCCAGCGGGCAGGTGGCCCAGTTGCAGGGTGGCGCGTCCATCGGGCAGGGCGATCACGGCACGGTGCAGCAAGCGGCCCTGGGCATCGTGGATGAACATCTCGCTGGGTTCGTGATCCGGGGTGGTCCGCAATTCGACAACGTCATGTGCGGGATTGGGATGGATCGACAGGTGGGAGGGATCGCTTGTGATCTCGTCAAGCCCCACACCCCAAGTGCTGAAACGCGCCACGAAGGCATCGATCAGTCCACCACTGGTTTCCTGTTGCGCGCCGGGCTGTGCGATGGCATTCATGCTGCCCGTTGAGCCCGTGATGTACACTCCGTCACTGAATACGAATGAGCCGTAGACCTCCTCGCCAAAGGTGCCGCCGTAGAAGCTGCCCCAGTCGCGTGTGCCCTGGTGGGAAAGACGTGCTACGAAGGCGTCGTTGGTGCCGCCACCGTAGGAGCTCTGATGCGCGTTGCTTGTGGCGATGTTCGCCGTGCTGGCAGTACGCCCTGCGATGTACAGTCCGGCGCCGTCGAGGGCCATGGTATTCAATTGGTCGTTGCTCGCACCGCCAAAGTAGGTGCCCCACACACGCGTGCCGGTGGGTTCGAACTTCTGCACGAAGCCGTCCCATGATCCGGGTGTGAATGGCTGGTAGGTCCCGGTGGTGCCCAGCCCGCTTCCCTCGAAGCAGGAACCCGCCACGTATATGGTGTCGTGCCACAAGGCCAGGGCCCGGCCTTCGAGGTCCAGCCCGCAGCCTGCGTATGTGGACCATTCCCGCACCGCGTTGACATCGAATCGGGCGAGGTAGGCCATGCGATTATTGGAACAGAATTCCGTGCTGTGCGCGCCGGGTGTGGTCATGGAACCGCTGCTGCGCGTGGCCCCAGTGATGTACACCGCGGTGGCATTGGCGGCGATGGCTTGTGCGTTCTCATTGTCGACACCACCGAAGTAGGAGCTGCGCACGAGCTGCCCCAGCAGATCGAAAGCT
This sequence comes from Flavobacteriales bacterium, assembly GCA_041747675.1. Taxonomy (GTDB): domain Bacteria; phylum Bacteroidota; class Bacteroidia; order Flavobacteriales_F; family PHOS-HE28; genus PHOS-HE28. The sequence goes on along the minus strand of JBGTES010000077.1, from coordinate 31,107 downwards.
GAGATAAAGGCGTCCGTGCCTCCTCCGCGCTGCTGCTGGTGGGTGCCCTGGGTGCCCAGTCCATCGCTATCGGTCCCGCCGGTGATCCACAGCAGTCCATCGTGTGCCGCGATGGCGTTGGCGGCATCGTCACCACTTCCGCCGAAGTAGGTACACCATTCCAGCGCGCCGTCCAGCGTGAAACGTGCCAGGAAGGCGTCCTCTGCGCCACCATGCACCGCTTGATGGGCACCCGCTGTGGCCATGCCGCTGCTGCTCATGGTGCTACCGGTGATGTGGATGGCTCCATTTAGCAGGGCTATGGCCCGAGCTTCGTCGTTGCCGCTGCCACCGAAGTAGGTACACCAGATCAGTTCCCCGCCATGTCCGTACCGCGCAAGGAGAACATCCTTGTTGCCGGCGAGCGTGCCCTGGTGCGCGCCAGCCGTGGCGATCATGGTGGTGCTGCGCGTGTCGCCTGCTACATACACCCCTGTGGGATCTACCGCCACAGCACTGCCACGGTCCAGCCCTTCGCCCCCGAGGTACGTGCCCCAGGCGATCGTGGGATCGATCACCAGCGTGGCGCCCTGGGGTATGCCCTGCGCTGCGATGCCCACGCTGCCATCGGCGTGCAGGTGGTAGTGCGCGGCCACGGGCTTTTCCGTGCCCTGCACGTAGGCCAGCGGGATGCGTTCGGTCACCGGTCCCAGGGTGGTGGAAAGCACCAGTGAGCCATCCCCGTGCAGTTGGGTGGCGGCACCGTGGTAACGCAGGCGGATGTTGCTGGCGTGGCCACCGGGCCGTACCACGAAGTCATACTTCGGCATGCCGCTGTCGTCCAGTTGGAAGACCAGATCGATATGTGGCAGGATGTCCTTGCAGGTGATGCGCGCATGACCTGTGCGCGCATCGCGGTGAAAATACCTCAAGGGCTGTGGTGCTTCGGCATGCATGGCAACGGCTGGATCGGCGCCCACCACTTCCACATCGATCCGGTGGAAGTGCCAGGCATCGCCCTCGAAGCGGTGCAGGTCGTAGCTGAAGCCATCGGCGCGCAGCTGCAGGTTGAGGCCCGGCCGGTGCAGCAGGTAGCGCACATCTGTATTGGGTGCGCCGTGCTGATCGGTCAGTTGGCCGGCGTTGGCGATGAAGGGGGAGGTGCTGCGCTGCATGGCGGCACGCAGTGGCACGGCGAGCAGCAGGATCGAGGTGAGGAGTAGTGTTGCGCGCATGGTAATGGGGGTCAGCGTGTGATGGACAATCGAGCGTGCCGGGGTGAACCATCGCCCAGCAACACCAAGGTGTAAAGGCCTTGGGCCAGCCCATTGAGGGGGATGGTGGCCTGACCATTTTGGAAAGTTGTGCCAAGGCCGCGTGCCAGAACACCGCGTGCATCGAAGAGCCGGATCTCGGCCGCGCCGCTGAGGTCCGCGCTGCGCAAGGTCACCTGGTCCATGGCCGGGTTGGGGAAGAGCAGCAGCGTGGTTGGCGCGTGCGGTGCATCGGGCACCTGTGTCACCACGCCATAGCCGCCGTTGCAATCGCCGATGTGCTGCTGGTACCATTGGCGGATCAGCGCGGTGTATTCCTTCAGCAAGGTCACACTGGCCAGGTGGCCGCCCACACTGTCGCGCGCATGGATCCAGGCGATGTCGGCGCAGAGGGTGTCGCCGGGGGCGAGGGTGAAGGGGCCGGTGGCGGACACATAGACCTTGGGTGGTTGGGCGGGTGAGAGCGGTCCATCCACCCAACCTGCGTTGGTGACCGGATCGCCCGGGAAGGCCAAAGTGTAGGGTTCTCCCCAAGGGTCCAGCAGGGGTGAACCATCCAGCGACAAGCCCCGCAGGATGTTCGCCGCATCATCGCCTGAGATCGGATCGAATGGTGCCTCATTTGGTGCCAGGTACATCCTGGAATTGACGGCCAAAAGCGTATTGAGCCAGGCGATGCCCAAGGCTGGTGGTGATGCGCCCAACCCGTGGTCGCAGCCCTGGTCGGTGGGCAGGCCGTTGTAGATGTAGGTGAGATCCAGATCCGTATCGCATCCCAACAAGTCATCTTCCTCGCAACCGATCGCGATCGAGCCGATCAACCCAAAGCGCGCATCGGTGTAAGTGCGGTCCGAACGGTTGATGAGTTTGACGTGAGTGAACACCGTGTTTAACAAGTGCTCGTCCCAGGAATTCCAGAAGGCGTAGTGCATCACATGCCGGTCGAGGATCGCTCGATGGGTGAAAGCGCCCGGCAGGTCGGGATCATGCTGGATGTAGTAAACTGCTTGGTCGCCGCGGATGGCGGGATGATCACCGATCTCAGGCTCGTAGATGCCATTACCATTGAGATCGAAGAAAGGTGCCAGCTGCTGTGGCTCGACCTGGTCCACATCGCCGTTGCCGGGCCAGGTGGCGATGGCGTGTGGCATCACGTAGCCCGGTTCCATCCAATGCGTCTGGTGGTGCTCGATCATCAGCCGGTCCACCTTCCAGACCTGCTGGTAGCGCAATGCGAATTCTTCGCCACTTGCGGCACTGTTCGGCCCTGTGCAGGGCATCGCATGGGAGGTGGGCGCGCCATTGAACCAATGGCTGCCCTGGGCCATGCCGGTGAACAAGGGGTTCACGCGATGCACGAATGTGTTGGATGATCCGCGTGGCACTTCGAAGGTGGGAGCGGCGGCATGCCGTTGGCGTCCGAACCACCAGGGGCCATGCAGGATGTCCACGCCGATGTGGTTCGCATCCAACCGCGCGAGGTCAAGTCCGGCAACAAGTTTTCCCATGGCGAGGGGATCGTTCGCTTGCGAAAAGGAGGACCCGCCGAGGTAGGTCTCACCCAGGAAGGTGCATGCGGCGCGCGCCACGGACATGATCACGCGGTCGGCGGAGTTGCCATCCACCAACAGCGAGTTGTATTGGAAGGCACCAATGAGGAGGCGGCCTCCATCCAGCGGCAAAAAGCTCTGAACCGTAGTGCCGGGGCTGGGTAGCGCCGGTTCGGAAAGGCTGCCGTTGGCCCAGAGCGAAACGTATGGCTTGGCCATGGTGGCACCATACCATGTGTTGAAACCGCCGCCGATCAATAGTCCCGTTCCGGTGGAAAGCAGTGCCTTGACGGGTCCGTTGAAGCCATCGCCGATCGTGGTCCAGGTCCCAGCATCCCAGCGCACCAATCTATCATTGAAGAGGCCGCCGGCGAATAACTGGCCGTTGTGTATGGCCAATGCGTGGACGGTACCGCCCAGGTCCGCACCCATGCTTTCCCATGATGCGCCATTCCACCGCTGGATCGCGCCACCAGTGCCACCGGAAATGAGGTGCCCCTCGAACTCGGCGAGGCATCGCAGGTCAATGCCGGGGTAGCCTTGTCCCATGGGATGCCATGCCGTGCCGTCCCATTTGGCGATGTGACCGAGGTCCGGGTCACTGCCTGCGGCGATCAAGTCGCCTTGATACGCCAGTAGCGCGAACACTTCATCACCAGCATCCTCGAATGCGCCGGGTAGATCGAAATGCTGAGCCCCATCCCAGCCTTGGATGTTCGGCCGTACATGATCATTGAAGGAAGTATACTGGCCTCCAATGACCATCAGGCCATCATGTACGATGAGGCTGTTGACCGTACCATAAGGAGCGATGCCATTGCCAACGGGTAGGAGGCGCTGGCCGGACACCTCGTGTATGACCAGGTTGGCCAACAAAAGCACGGAGGTCCACCTTTTCATGTCCGGTGAAACTACCCTCCTCAGCATGAGCGGACCAAGGAACGCTCTGCCGATCCGTGGCTATGGTATACAGGTCTGAGTCCTTCGCGGACGGCTGAAGAAATTTTGCCGGGAGTGGATAGCGTGGGCTGGACTGATTGAGGACCTTGGGGCTATTCATTCCCATACTTGGGGAAAGTGACAGAAGTGCCCCGGACTGTATCGACCTTCCCTTCGGTCGGTCGGACCAGGTTTAGCCGTGGAATGGATCACGCCCTGGTCCGCTGCGCGTCCCTGGGGCTTTTTCATCCGCTTCTTCGCTCATGAAAGCTCGGCTCGGCGCGCATGGAACCAAGTGCCCAGGACTGGATTGACCTCCCTTCGGTCGGTCGGACCAGGTTTAGCCGTGGAATGGATCACGCCCTGGTCCGCTGCGCGTCCCTGGGGCTTTTTCATCCGCTTCTTCGCTCGAGCAAGCTCGGCTCAGGCGCGGACGAAAAAGCCCCGGTCCGCCGGATGACGGACCGGGGCTCGATCACCAAGTGCCCAGGACTGGACTCGAACCAGCACAGCCTTTCGGCCACTACCCCCTCAAAGTAGCGTGTCTACCAATTTCACCACCTGGGCAGGGGGGCGCAAATATACACGGGTCAGTGATCGCTGTTGGGCTGGCTGCGGGGGGCCTTGGTGCGGCGTAATAGCCGGGCGCGTGCTTCGGTCAGGTCATCAAGTAGGGTGGGGGAGTCGCCAACGGGATCGCCGGGCTTTCGGAACCACATCGTGCGCGTCTCTTCATGGCGCAAGACCAGCTCGAAGAAGTGGTCCAGCAAGGGCTCCTTCAGACCGGGTTCCGGTCGCGCGGGAAGGTCGCGGTCTTTGGGGTCGGGATCGGACATGGCAGCGGGCATCCCTCAAAGGTCATACCCCGTTGGGCCGATCGCCAAGCCAGTCCCTGTCAACTTTCATCAGGGGTGCTCGTATTCCCAAGTGGTGGAAACCATCGCTCCCCGGGATCGCGCCCTTCACGAGAAAGCCCCTCCGAGCGGAGAGGCTTTCTTGATCCCGCCGGGGTCCCCACATCTCCGCCACCGCGTTGTGCGGGGAATGCTTCTCGCCCCATATGACCCTTCCATGAGAAAGCCCCGGCGGTAGCCGGGGCTTTCTCATCAGTGATCCCGCTGGGGCTCGAACCCAGGACCCCAACATTAAAAGTGTTGTGCTCTACCAGCTGAGCTACAGGATCATACCCCTTTCCGCCGGGACCATGCCCGGCTTCGGGGTCGCAAAAGTAACGATCGTGAACGAACGGTGTACCTGGGACTTTTCACTTCTTCTCGATGATCGGATGACGTGCGAAGGGTTTCGCGCGGTCGAACAGGTAGCGGTAGGTGGCCAGCGTGCGGTAGTTCTCCGCGCCCAGGTTCTCGCACACCTTCACCATCCGCGGGTTGAAGTCGCCCACCCAGGTGAGGATCGTGTCCTTGTAGAGCTTCTTGTCCACGATGTTCTTCTCACCGATCACGATCAGCGCACCTTCGAGGCCCTTGCCCTGCCACTCCTTGGCCACGCCGAACACGATGCCGGTCATGGTCTTCACCGTGCCGCGCCATTTGTGCCAGAGGAATTTCAGCTTGCCCAGCCAGTTGAGGTCGCCGTTCACGTATCGGAAGATCTCGTTCAGCTCGGGCAGGCTGATGTACATGGCGATGGGCCGGTCGTCATAGCGAATGAAGATCAACAGTCGCCGGTCCATCACCGGTTCCATGGCCTTCACGATCTTCATTGCGGTGGCCAGTTCCATGGGCTTGTGATTCTCATGGTCCACCCAGGCATCGTTGTACACCGTACAGAAGTCCTGCGCGATCTGTTCCACGCTGCGGCCCACACAGTCGTGCATGCGCATCTTCGGGTCGTTGGCCAGCTGCTGGTACTTGCGGTGGAAGATCGGCTGGACAGGCACTTCCGCCGATCGCTTGAAGAAGAGCTGTTCGAAGTAGAGTTGGAACCCGTAGCGTTCCAGCAGATCCCTGTAGTAGGGTGGGTTGTAGTTGGTGCCGTAGATGGGGGGATCGCTGAAGTTCTTGATGAGCAGGCCCCAGAACATGTTGCGGTCACCCAGGTTGACGGGCCCGTCCATGGCCTCCATGCCCCGGGCTTTGAGCCAGTCACGCGCGGCATCGAGCAGGATGTTGGCCGCACCCTGATCGTTGATGCACTCGAAAAAGCCCATGCCGCCAGTGGGTTGCGACTCCGTGTAGGCGGTCTTCGGATTTACAAAGGCTGCGACACGACCGATGGCCCTACCATCAGCGCCATAAAGCACCCAGCGCAGTGCCTTCCCCTCTTTCAACAACTTGTTCCGCACCGGATCGAAGACCTTCGCGATGTCCTGCTTCAGGTGCGGGATCCAGTTGCGATCGTCACGGTAGATGGTCCATGGCAGACGCATCCAGTCGCGCAGGGTCCGGTCGTTCTCAACGATCTTCAGCTCCATGATGGGCGAAGTTGCGCATTAGCCCCGCATCTTCGCGGTATCTGGTCCATCCATCATCATGCGGGTCTTCCTCATCGGCTTCATGTGCAGTGGCAAAAGCACCGTGGGACGTCTTCTGGCTCCGATGCTGGAACTCCCCTTCGTGGATCTGGACCGTGTGGTGGAAGCGCGCGTGGGGCCCTTGTTGCCCTTCATCCGGAGGGAGGGCGAGGCGGCGTTCCGGCTACTGGAGGCGGAGGTATTGCACGAACTGCTCACCGGCCCCGATGCGGTGATCGCCACTGGCGGAGGTACACCGTGTACCGGCGATCACATGCGACTTATGACGAACGCAGGTACAGTGATATGGCTGGATGTGTCCATGGCGAGCCTGATGCCACGAATTGAACGGGCGGGAGGTGACCGGCCGTTGTTGTTCGGTTTGAAGGGTGAGGCATTACATACGCGCGTGGCGGAGCTGAGCATGGAACGCGCCGGCTGCTACGCGAAGGCGCCTTTTGCCATACCCGCCGGTGATGCGCCAGAGGTGGTGGCGGTCAGGATCCGTGATCTTCTCCGGTCTCAACCCAGATAGACGGCGTCCTTGCGGCCCAGTTCCACGCTGATGTGTTCCTGCATGGTGGTGCTGAGCGTGAGCCCCACAATGTCCGCGCGGATGGGGTAGATGCGGTGGCGCCGGTCGACCAGCACCGCGGTGCTGAGTTTTTTCAGTGGTACCTGCACGAGAAAGGCCGCTGCATGCATCATGGTACGGCCACTCATCAGTACATCATCCACCAGCACCACCACACGCCCTTCCAACGCGCCCGGGTCGCCGGAGAGCACCACGGGCCGGGCCAGCGGCTCATCCTTGTCCAGCTTCAGCTCCATCACTTCGATCGCCATCGTAGCGATGCCGCCGATGATCCTGGCCAGGCGCTGTGCCACCTGATGGCCCCGGGGAGCGATGCCCACGAGCACGATCCCCTGTTCCTCGTGGTTCTCCTCATGAAGCTGGTGCGCGATACGTTGCAGTTTGCGCTGTACCTGCTCGTGATCCAGGACGGTCGTGCGATCGCTCATCGGACGGCCAAGTTAACGCGCGCCCGGATGCCGCGATGGGATTCAGCCTTTGCGGTTGCTGGTGCCCCGGAGGTTGCCTGGCTTGCCATAGTACACACTGGTGTGTTTCTGGCTGCCCACGTATTTGATGATCTTGTCGAAGAGCAGGAGCGTTGCGGGCTCCAGGCGCTTGAAGCGGATGCAGGATTTGCCGCGGTCGTGCAACAACAGGTCATGTTTGAAAGCCCGCAGCAGATCGTAGTGCATGATGTACAGCGCCATGAAATGCTTCTGACTGGCCATCGCACACAGCGGATGACCCTCCAGGTGGAAGGTGGGCATGCCGAACGACAGGTCTTCTGTGATGCCAGGCCAGATCTGGTGTATCAACTCCCGGATGGTGGTCAACGGGGTGCTGCGGTCCTCTGGCAGTGCATCGAGATACTGCTGAACGATAGGCGATGATGCGAGGACCTGGGGCATGGAGTGGACGGGCTGGTGAAGGTCGCAAAATTCCTGTACGCCGGTCACGTGGATCCCCGCACCTCGCTGATGCCCGCGATGCGGTCAAGCCGAAGCTCCAGGCCGTGGTCCAGGCGCAAGCACTCCGCCTTCCCCTTGTGGAACAGGTCCACGATCACGCCCTCCACCACGCTTCCATCCACCAACTCCAGGCGTACGCGTTGTTTCAAAGTGGCAGCCGCTTCGTAGCGATCGTACAAGTCGCAGTCGATAGGCGTGTAGACTTCCTCCTTCACCGCGCACAACCACAACTCCCGGCCTGCACGTGGCTTGATGGAGTTGTGGCAAGGCTCCATCGTTACGTTCTCGAAGTGCTTCTTGAAGATCGGCTCATAGTCGGCCTTGAAGCCCCCGAAGGGTGGATGCTCCGTGTTGAGCGTATCGTTGAATAACACGCCAACGAGCTTGCCACCAGGCTTGAGCAAAGCATGCATGTGTTCCACGTAGCGTTCCCGTAGCGACGGATCCAGCGCGCAGAAGAAGGTCTGCTCCAGGATGCGGTCATACTGCTCTGTGTGCTCGAAGAAGTCGCCCACGATCAGGTGGTCCTGCGGAAAGTCAGGGCAACGTTGTAGCAGGTCCTTGTATGGCGCATTGGTAAGGTCGATGACGAATACCCTGCGGAAGCCCTGGCGGTGTGCGTACTCGGCTTCCCAGGCGCGTCCACCGCCGGGGATCAGGATGCGAAGATCCTTGTCGGTGAGCTGATCGATGTACTCCTTCAGTGGTGTGGAGGGACCTCCGATGTCCCAGCCGGTCTCGTCGGTGTGGTAGCGCGTTTCCCAGAAGTCGCGGTCCAGTTCCATGGTGCGGCGAAGTTCGGGAACCGTACGCGAACACGCCGCCGTCGCATCCTCTGTATCGCTGGAATTCCGCGCCGATCAAGCCTTTCCGGAAGACGTTCCTCCTGCGATGCGTACCTTTGCCACCTTCCCGGTGTGCATTTGGCGCGCCTTCTCCACGGGTTCGCCGACTGTTCCTTTCGGCGGGCCTTCATATTCCGAACCGAACGATTTGCACTGGATCGACGCCGGCATCTTCCTTCTATACATGATCGCATTGCTCGGTGTGGGCGTGTACTTCATGCGGAAGAATGCCAGCGCCGAGGACTACTTCGTGAGCGGTCGTGGTATGGGCAAGTGGCACATCGGCCTTTCGGTGGTGGCCACCGATGTGGGCGGCGGATTTTCGATCGGACTTGGTGGCCTCGGCTTCCTCATTGGTATGAGCGGATCATGGATGCTCTTCACCGGGCTGATCGGTGCATGGCTCGCTGCGGTGTTCCTCATCCCGCGCGTGTACGATCTCGGTAGCACCAAGAAGCTGCTCACCTTCCCGCAGCTCTTCGGGCATTTCTACGATGGTCGTGTGGCGCTCGTGGCGGGCATCATCTCGGTGATCGGCTACCTCGGCTTCACCAGCTCGCAGATCCTGGCGGGTGCCAAGCTGGCATCGGTCGCAGTGGAAGGATTGGATCTCAACACCGCACTCCTGGTCATGGGCACTGTGACCATCCTCTACACCGTGCTTGGTGGCATGAACGCGGTGATCCACACCGATACCGTGCAATGGATCGTGCTGATCGGTGGGCTGATGTTCCTTGGTCTGCCCATGGCATGGAACGCGGTGGGCGGATGGGTCGCGATCAAGGCGGCAGTGGGTCCGGAGTTCATCAGCTTCACCAACATCGGTCTGGCGCAATTGGTCAACTGGGCCGTCACCATCATCCCCATCTGGTTCGTGGGCATGACGCTCTACCAACGCATCTATGCCAGTCGCAGCGAGCGCGATGCGAAACAGGCCTGGTTCATCGCGGGACTGTTCGAGTGGCCTGTGATGGCGATGCTCGGCGTGGCCCTGGGCTTGCTGGCACGTGTGGCGGCGGAGCAGGGTATGTTCCTGAGCACCTTCCCCGGCGGCGCCGGAAGCATGGACCCCGAGATGGGCTTGCCGATCCTCCTGCGTACCATCCTACCTGTAGGGCTCATGGGCCTGATGCTGTCGGTCTATTTCAGCGCCATCCTTTCCACGGCCGACAGTTGCCTGATGGCCGCCAGTGGCAACCTGCTCACCGACATCGTGCAGCGCAAGGGGAACATCGGCAGCGATCTCGGCCAACTGCGCCGATCGCAGGTCTTTACCTTGGTACTTGGGGCCATCGCATTGGCCATTGCCGCCGGTATGGAGAATGTGCTTTCCCTGATGCTGCACAGCTACGCCTTCATGGTGAGCGGCCTGCTCGTGCCCTTGGTTGCCGCGCTGTTTTTCGGTCAACGGCATGCTCCGGCCGCGCTGGCAGCTATGGTGGTGGGTGGAAGCACCACGCTGCTATTGACCACGCTGGATGTATCCCTGCCGCTGGGACTCGATGCCAACATCTTCGGCATCACCGCATCCGCACTTTGTTTCATCGCGGTGGCGCGTTCGCTCCCCCAACGCATTGCTGCCCATACAGATTGAACATGGAGTACATCCACATCGATACCAAGACCGGTCCACATACTGAATACACCAACGACCACATCGCGCGCTTCCTCGAAGTACACCTCGATCAGTTCGGCGACAAGAAGGAGGACATCCTGAAGTGCCTCGCCTATGTGTTCGATCCCCGACGCGGTGGCTTCGTGGTACTGGCAGCTGAGGATGGGGGCATCCATGGAGCCGTGGTGGTGAACGACACCGGCATGGGCGGCTACATCCCGGAGAACATCCTGGTGTACATCGCCGTGGACCGGCGGCAGCGCGGCAAGGGGGGTCGGCAAGCAGCTCATGCACGAGGCCATCGCCAAGGCGAAGGGCGCGATCGCATTGCATGTGGAACCGGACAATCCCGCACGCAAGCTCTACGAAGCACTCGGCTTCACCAACAAGTACCTCGAAATGCGCCTGCACCGATGATCGAACAACCACAAGATCTGGCCTTGGACAAAGACCTGCTCAAGCAGCTCGTTGCCCTGCGCCGCGAACTGCACACCCACCCGGAGACCGCGATGGAGGAGGAGTGGACGTCCGAACGGATCACCAAATATCTCAAGGCCTTGAAGCCCGATGAACTGCTCACCGGCATCGGCGGCACCGGTGTGCTGGCGCGCTTCGATGGGAAGGGAGAGGGTCCGGTGTTGCTTTTCCGCTGCGAGCTCGATGCGTTGGCGATCGAAGAGGAGAACGACTTCGACCACCGCTCCACCATCGATGGCAAGTCGCACAAGTGCGGGCACGATGGCCACATGACGATCATGTGTGGCCTGGCGGAAAAGCTCGCTGCGGAACGACCGGCCAAGGGCAGGGTGTGGCTGCTCTTCCAGCCTGCGGAAGAGAACGGCGAAGGCGCGAAAGCCGTGCTGGAAGATGAGCGTGGCAAGAAGCTGAAGTTCGATCGTGTCTTCGCGTTGCATAACCTGCCCGGCTTTCCGAAGGGCAGCATCCAGTTCCGCGACGACACTTTCACGGCAGCGGTGAACAGCATCTTGATCACCCTGAAGGGCAAGACCTCGCACGCCGCCGAACCCGAGAACGGCATCAATCCCGCAGCGGCCATGGGCGAGATCATCAACCGCAGCCTGGCGCTGGACCACAACGTGCCCAGCGATCCGCACATGCGTGTGGTCACACCTGTGTATGCGCGCCTCGGGAGCAAGGACTACGGCATCTCTGCGGCCACTGCGGAGGTTCATTTCACATTGCGTTGCTGGCACGACGCGGAGTTGGAACAACTACAGCGCTGCGTGGAGGATGTGGCCCGTGAAGTGGCGGGTCACCACAACCTGAAAGTGGACATCAGCTACACGCAACATTTCCACGCCAACCGCAACGATCCCGATACCGTGGACATGGTGCGCAAGGCCGTGCAAGCGCTTGGTCTGCAAAGCGAAGAGCGCAAGCATCCCTTCAAGTTCGGCGAGGATTTCGGCCTGTTCACCGCGAAGTTCCCCGGCTGCATGTTCGGCCTGGGTTCCGGTGAGCACACGCCCGCGCTGCACAACCCCGACTACGATTTCCCGGATGAGATCATCCCGCACGGCGTCGCCGTCTTCGAACGCATCATCCGCGATCAAGCCTGATGTTCGAACCCTGTACCATCACGATCAGCCGGTCGGCGCTGAAGAACAACATCACGTTCCTGCGCCAGCGTCTCGGGAATGCGCGCCTTTGTGGCGTGGTGAAGGGGAATGCCTACGGCCATGGTTTGAACCCCTACGTCCCGCTCGCCATGGAACTGGGCGTGGACTACTTCGGCGTGTACTCGGCCGATGAAGCCTGGTACGTGGTGGAGCACCTTCGAAAGTGCCCGGATCTCTTTATCATGGGCATGGTGGAAGGCGATGCACTGGCCTGGGCGATCGAGAACAGCGTGGAGTTCAGTGTCTACGATCTGCCGCGCCTGGATGCGGCATTGAAGCTGGCCGCGAGGCTGAAGAAGAAGGCGCGCATCCACATCGAAGTGGAGACCGGCATGCACCGCACAGGTTTCGATGCGAAGGCCCTTTCCGCTGCGATCGAACGCTTGCAGAAAGGCGCCGATCATTTGGAGCTGGTGGGCCTCTTCACACACTTCGCTGGTGCCGAAAGCAGCAGCAACGATGAACGTGTCACCACACAGATGGCCTTGTTCGAAGGTGCGCGCAAGAGCTTCGAGCACGCTGGCCTTCACGCCCGTTACGCGCACCAGGCCTGTTCCGCCGCCGTCATGAACTACCCGCATTCGGTCGGCCCCATGGCGCGCATCGGGATCATGCAATACGGCTTCTGGCCCAATCAGGAAACCTGGTTCCGCTACAGTGCCGTGAGCGATGGCAACCCCGATCCACTGCAGCGCATCATCGGCTGGCAGAGCCGGATCATGGCCCTGACGAATGTGGAGGCAGGCGGACACATCGGGTATGGTGCGAGCTGCGAAGCCCTGCATCCGATGCGCATCGCCGTGGTCCCGGTGGGATATGCCCACGGCTTCACCCGCGGGCTCAGCAATTTCGGACGCGTACTCATTCGTGGACAGCAGGCCCCGGTGACAGGGGTCGTGAACATGAATGCGATCAGCGTGGATGTCACCGATATCGAGGGCGTGGAGCGGGGCGATGAAGTGGTGTTGATCGGACAGCAGGGTGGGCAGTGCATCACCGTATCGTCCTTCAGCGAGATGAGCGAAGTGCTGAACTACGAATTGCTTACCCGTCTTCCGCGGACCATCCCGCGCCAGATCATCGCTTAGCCATGGCTTACCTGAAACTCTACCGCGATAAGTTGCGGAAGAACCACAAGGTGCTGGAGAAGTGGTTCACCGGCAATGGCATCGAATGGGGGGTGGTCACCAAGCTTCTTTGCGGCAACAGGAACTACCTGCAGGAGTTGGTGGACATGGGCGTGACCGAGATGCACGATACGCGGATCAGCAACTTGAAAGCCATCAAGTCCATCGCACCCCAGGTGCAGACGGTGTACATCAAGCCGCCCGCCAGACGCAGCCTGGCCAGCGTGGTGCGCTATGCCGATGTGAGCTTCAACACCGACCTCTCCACCATCGAAGGCCTCAGCGCTGAAGCGGTGAAGCAGGAGCGCATCCACAAGGTGATCATCATGGTGGAGATGGGCGACCTGCGCGAAGGGGTGATGGGCGACCACCTGATGGACTTCTATGCGCAGGTGTTCCAGTTACCGAACATCGAGATCATCGGCATCGGCACCAACCTCAACTGCCTCAACGGCATCATGCCCTCGGCGGATAAGCTGGTGCAACTCAGCCTCTACAAGCAGTTGATCGAAGTGCGCTTCGACCGTGTGATCCCCTGGGTGAGCGGCGGCACGACCGTTACGGTGCCGTTGCTGCTGAACAAGGAACTACCGAAGGGTGTGAACCACTTCCGCATTGGCGAGGCGCTTTTCTTCGGTGCCGATCTTTTCTCCGGAGGTGTGCTACCGGGCATGGAGGCCGATGTCTTCAAGCTCTTCGCCGAGGTGATCGAACTGTACGAGAAACCCGTGGTGCCCACCGGCGTGCAGCAGGCGAATCCATCGGGCGTCATGCCGGAGTTCGACGATTCCGACCGCGGACGCACCACCTTCCGCGCCATCCTCGATATCGGTCTGCTCGATGTGCAACCGTCCTTCCTGATCCCGGATGATGAACATGTCCATATCATCGAGGCCAGCAGCGACATGCTTGTGGTGGACCTCGGCGACAGCGCCCACAACTACCGTGTCGGCGATGTCATGAGCTTCAAGCTGAAGTATATGGGCGCGCTCAGCGTGATGAACTCGCGCTACATCGATAAGGTGGTGGAGTAGAAGGACCGTTCAAGGGTCCCGGCGCTGCATCTCGGTCCAGCGCTGGTCCTGGAACACGGCGGAAGGATCGAAGCCCGGCTTGTTGCTGAGGATGTAGGTACCATCGTCACGGCTCCAAGCCTGGTCGTAGCCACTGCTCAACTCCACAGCACCATTGCTCCCTTGCCAGGTCTCCACCTCGCGGATGGTCTGTACGAAGCGGGTATGCTGCCGGTCCTGCGAAGCCTGCTGTTGTTCCCAACTACGCATGTTGTTGTCCATGGCGGCCATGCGGTCATTGTGCCTGGCAGTGTTGGCTGCGCCTTGGGCCGCGATGTCGCCCATGCGCTGGTTGTGCGCAGCGGTCATGTTCCGCGTGTTCTGATCGATCGCGGCCATGGCGATGTGGTGCTGGCGTTGCTGTTGGCGGTTCAAGTCGTTGAAGTAGCCTTCAATGGCCTGCTTCCATGCCGGGTTGGTGCGCATGCTCGATTTCATATTGGCCAGGAAGGTCTCCGCTTCTGCGCGACGCGCAGCGGGGAAGCGCACCCACGACCGTTCAGAGGCCGTGCTCATGCTGAGTTGTTGCATCTCGCCTGTATACATGTTCTGCGTGCTGGTGATCACGTTGCGGATGGAGATCAGCACGATGCCTTCCGTGCCGTCGTTCCACTTCACACGGGCCGAAATGGCGCTGGGGCGAACATCGGCCTGCCCGCCATATTGCCGGGCGCTGGCTTGGAATGCGGCGGCTTGCTCAGCAAGTACGCGCTCTGCTTCGGGGTTGGCTTTGACCTCCACCACCGTGGCGCCTTGTAAGGCGTTCGGGACGAACACCTGGCGCAGGTATTCCTCGGCGCTCATCGGACCGCCTACATCACAGCCACCTTGTGAAGCCTGCATCTGCATGTTCTGCATCATCATCGGGTCAGAAGCTGCGTTCCAGCTATGTGGCTGAATGCTTTGGAAGCGGATCGCACCATCGGGTGATGTGATGCTCACCTTGGCGCCCACCATGTCCGAGCGGCATTCCTGCAGGCTCTTCCACACGATGCCTCCTTCGTGTTTCCATCCTTGGGGGATCAGCACGCTGAAGGCCTCAGCGGGCTGCTGGAATCCAGTGTTGTCCATGAAGCGCACACGCTCCAGCACGGTGTAGTCCTTGCCTTCCACGAAATTGCCGGTACCCTTGGCCGCCGTGGAAGATTGCGCGTTCAGCGGGTTGTTTCCGCTATCGGAACAGGAAGTGGACATAGCGAGTACGAGTAGAATGGTAGGGAGTGTGGCGCGCATGTAGGTTCGGATCGTGTGAACCTATATCGGGCTGCGTCCAGAATGTGAACGGCCGGACCGGCTCACCGCTTCTGCATGCGCTTCCAATCCTCTTGGAACACTACACTCGGGTCGAAGAGTGCATCATTGCTGAGGATGTACGTACCATCGGGTCGGCTCCAAGCTTCGTTGTAGCCCGCACTCAACTCCACGCTCCCACTCCCATCCTGCCAGGTCTCCACTTCGCGGATCGTCTGCACGAAGGCCTGGTGCTGGCGATCGTCCGCCTTTTGCTGGTTCTCCCAGTTCCGCATGCGCTGGTCGCTGGCAGCACTTTGTGCATCCGCGTAAGCCTTGCTCTGTTCCCCCGCCAGGCGGATGCGTTCCATGTTCCCCCGATGTTCGATCGCGCTCATCTCGGTCATGAACTTGTGGTAGGCGTTGGACCAGACCGGATTGACACGATGACTGGTGATGATCATGTTCAGCAGCTTGGAAGCCTCATCGCGCTGGCCCTTTGGAAAACGCAACAGCGTACTTTGAATGACCGCTGTAGAACTGATGGTCGTCTCACCACCGCTCATGTAGTCCGGCTTGCGGAGGATGATGTTCGTGACACCGGCGTAGATGATGCCTTCCGTGCCATCGGGCCAGCTAAGGTCGCCTGTGGCAATGGTGGTGCTCTGACTTTGGTCGGTTCCGTATTGCCGCGACATGTTGTTCGACTGTTCGTCCAGCGCCTTGTGGATGGGCATACGGCTCTCATCGATGCGTATGTTCGAAGCCTGGGCGCCCAGGTCCTGCCGGGCGAAGCCTTCGATATACTGCTTCGCGTCAAAGGGTGCGTTCACCATGCAGCCACCATTGGCCGCCGCCATCTGCATGCTTTGTTGCATCATCGCGTCGTCGCTCCAGGTGAAGGCGCGTGATGGGAAGGCCTCGAGCATCATGCGTCCGTCCGGTGAGGAGGCCTTCACGTAGTTGCGCACCATCTCGCCCCGGCAACCATTCCAATTTCCCCATTGCACACCGCCCTCGGTCTTCCATCCGCGTGGGAACAGCAGGCTGAAGGCTTCCACCGGGCGATCGAAGCCCTGTTGATCCAGGAAACGCACACGTTCCAAAACCGTGTAGTCCCTGCCCTCCACCCAGTTGGCCGGGTTCGTTCCAGCACCAGAGCTTTGTGCGTTCAAGGGGTTGTTGCCGGTGTCGCTGCATGAAGTAAGCATGGCGAGAAAGATGAGGGTGGAAGGGAGGCTGGCGCGCATCATGATCGGTGGATGTGTACGTATATCGGGGTGCGCCACGAAAGTGAACATCATCCTAGCGCTCACCGTTTCTGCATCCGCTTCCAATCCTCCTGGTACACCACGCTGGGGTCGAAGTTGGGATCGTTGCTGAGGATGTATGTGCCATCGGGCCGGCTCCAAGCTTCGTTGTAGCCCGCACTCAACTCGATGTTGCTGCCGTTCGGGTCCTTCCATTCGTCCACACCACGGATCACCTGGCCCCATTGGGTATTGATGCGGTCGCGGCTGGCCTGGCTTTCTTCCCACGTACGCCGCTGCAGGTCGCTGGAATATTGTTGTGCTTCACGCCAGATGCCAGCGCGTTTCGCGATCTCCACCTGTTCCATGCGTGCCACGTTGTTGAAGACCTGTGAAACGGCCTGCTGCCATCCGGGATTGATGCGGGTGCTGGCGATCGCCGTGGCCATGATGCGTTCGGCTTCCTCCTGTTGGCCTGCGGGATAGCGCGCGAGCAAGCGGAAGTTGGACTGGCATTGGTAGTTTCCGCTCATGCCACCGGTCATGTAATTCTGCATGTACATCACGGTCTGGTCAACGCTGCACAACAAGGTGCCCTCGGTTCCGTCCGACCAACGCAGCCGTGCCTTCACCGCAGTGGGACGGAAGGCCACGTTCTGCACACCGGCCTGTTGCATGGTCGCTGCATTCTTGCGCGCCTGTTCCTCCATGCTGCGCGCCAGTTGGTCCGCGCGTTCAATGGCGACGATGCTCGGGTTGCCAAGTTCTGCGAGGAATTGCTGCTTGATGAATTCGCCGGCATCGTAGGCTGGCAGAACATCGCAGCTGCGGCCATAGCCTTGCTGATTCGCTTGAAGGCTTTGCAAGGCCATCGGGTCGTCCGCCCATTGCCAGCTGCGCGTGGGGAAACCATCGAGGTGCATGTTCCCATCGGGTGAGCTCGCGGTCCAGCGCACTGCCACCGCTTCATTCATGCAGGGATGTCCTACGCGCCATTGCACGCCACCTTGCAGTTTCCAACCCTTGGGCACGAGGAAGCTGGCGGCTTCCACCGGCTCGCCGAAACCGCTGGGGTCGATCAGGCGAACGCGTTGGAGGATCAGGTGGTCCTTGCCTTCCTTGAAGCCTTTAGTATTTCCATATTCGCTCGTTCCTCCGTGGTTGGCTTTATCCCCAAGATCGCTGTTCGATGAGCGCGTAGGTTCGGAGGAGCAGGAAAGTAGAAGTAGGATCACGGAGGCAGTCAATGTTCTCATGGGCATTTGGTGGAATGCCGAAAATACCGCGATGCCACTCATGTCGTGGCGTGCAGGCCATCACGAAAGATCGGGATGTACGCTCATCGCTTCACCAGCCGCACCACGTTCTCCACGTGGTAGGTATGCGGGAACATGTCGATCGGTCGCACGAAGTCGATGCGGTACTGCTCGTTGAGGATCGCGAGGTCGCGGGCCTGTGTGGCGGGGTTGCAGCTCACGTACACGATGCGCGGCGGGGCCAGTTCCAGCAGGTGGCGCACCACGGGCTCATCCATGCCGGCGCGCGGCGGGTCGGTCACCACCACAGCGGGTTTGCCGTGTTGTTGCACGAACGCGGGATCGAGCACCTTCTTCATGTCGCCCGCCGCGAAGCTCACGTTGGTGATGCCGTTGAACTCGGCGTTCACGCGGGCATCGGCCACGCTCTCGGGCACCAATTCCACACCGGCCACATGCTTGGCGGCTGCGGCGAGGTACAGCGTGATACTACCCGCACCGCAGTACAGGTCGTAGACGTTCTCTTCGCCGGTAAGGCCGGCCAGTTCACGCGTCAGACGGTACATGGCGATGGTCTGCTCGGGATTGGTCTGGAAGAAGGTCTTCGGACCGATGCGGAAACGAAGCGGTTTTCCGCCAGGGCCATCGGGAAGTTCCTCCACGAGGTGATCGCGACCATGGAATACGTGGATGTCCAGGTCGAAGATCGTGTCGTTCTTCTTCGTGTTCACCGTCCACAGTACGCTGGTGAGTTGCGGGAAGACCTGCACCAATTCGCTCAGGATCCGTTCGCGCGCTTCCACATCCTCGTGACCCACGGAGAGCAGCACCATGCATTCGCCCGTGGTCGTGGTGCGGATCAATAACGTGCGCAGGAAGCCCACATGCTCCCGCTGATCATAGAAGCTGAGGCCGTGCACCCGCGCATGTGCCCGAAAGAAGTTGCGGATGGCATCGCTGGGTGCGGGTTGCAGGTGACATTCGCTGATATCCAGCACGCGATCAAAACGCATAGGAATATGGAAGCCCAAGGCATTCCGGTCCGTCACCACACCATCAACCAACGGAGTCGAAGCCTCCCTCACCTCCCTCACTTCCTTCACCTCCCTTTCCTCCCTCACGCTGAGCGGAGCCGAAGCGTCCATTTCCTCCTTCGTGAACCACCTCGCATTGCAGAACGAATACTCCAGCTTGTTCCGGTAGTGCGTCAAACTCGGCGAAGGCATGATCGGTGTCACCGCCGGAAGCTCCAGCCCACCCAGCCGTTCCAGGTTGTCGATCACCTGCTGCTGCTTGTATTCGAGCTGTTTCGGGTAGGAGAGGTCCTGCCACTTGCAGCCACCGCACACCCCGAAGTGCTTGCAGAATGGCGTGACGCGGTCCGGCGACGGCGACACGATCCGTGTGGTGATCGCCTCGGCGTAGTTGCTCTTCTTCTTTGTCACACGCACATCCACCACATCGCCCGGCACGGCGCCGGTGACGAACACCACCATGCCGTCCTGCCTGGCGATGGCCTTGCCCTGCGCACCCGCACTGGTGACGGTGAGGTTCTCGATGTAGACGGGTTCCTTGAATTTGGTGCGGCGCATGGGGGGTGGTTGTCCGTTGTCGGATGTCAGGCGGACAACGAGCAACGATGGGATCGAGGAGCGCAAAGATGCAGTGCATGCCTTGTATCTTTGACTGCCATGAAAATGATCATCGACGTTCCGGCCAGCAAGGCGCAAATGATGTTGGATCTCTTGTCCAGCATCTCCTTCGTCAAGGTGGCTCCGCTCAGCAAGGAGAAGGCGCGCCGGGTGGACGACCTGATCGAAGCGATGACCGAGATCCGCGAGATCAAGGCAGGTCGGAAGAAGGGCAAGACCTTGGACCAATTGCTTGATGAGCTTTGAGGTCATCGCCTTGGTCCCCTTCGAGCGGGACTTGAAGCGGCTACTGAAGAAGTATCCTTCGATCAAGGTGGATGTGGCCGAACTGGGCCAGGCACTGAAGAAGGACCCATTTATCGGAGCGCCATTGGGAAGCAATTGCTACAAGGTGCGCTTGGCCATTCGATCGAAGGGCAAGGGACGATCGGGTGGTGGTAGGGTGATCACACATATCCATGTGGCAGGAAATAAAGTGCATCTCCTTGCCCTTTATGATAAGTCCGACAAGGAGACCTTATCGGATAAGGAGCTGAAGCTTCTGCTCTCATGGGTGCCTGAACCATGAAGTGACCATGGTGATGAGAATCAAGGCAAAGAAGCTCCCTAACATCCACCCGGGCGAGGTACTCCAAGAGGAGTTCCTGATCCCAATGGACATCACGGCCAACCGATTGGCGAAGGACATCGGCATTCCGCGGACGCGGGTTTCGCAGGTCGTGAAGGGTGAGCGGCGCATCACTGCGGATACCGCCCTGCGCCTGTCACGCTACTTGGGCAACTCCGCGCGCTTCTGGCTCGGCCTGCAGAACGACTTCGACCTCGAGGAGGAACTCACCGCCAAGGGCAAGGAGTTCGATGGGATTGCGCAGGTGGGGAGGAGTGCGGCGTGAATCGTTGGCATCTCTCTTCCTTTGCTGGACCAAGGCGATACCGCCCGATTGCCTCAGCTTCGTTTCAGCTTCTTGATCACCGACCGCGCTGAGGGTAACTTCTTCTTCCCGCTCAGGTCATCCTTTATCTCTTGCACCGACTCCCGCAGTCCCTTCATGAATTTCTTCTCCTTCTTCGTGAGCTTGAGCTTTCTGGCCTTTTCGATCTTCTGGACCTCCACGAACTTCAAATAGGAGAGCAGCTCTTCCCAGAAAGCTTCCTTCGCGGGATCGGTCAGTGTGATGAGGTAGCGGGTGGCCATGGTGCTTCGAAGGTAACGGCCTCTAAGGCTCATTAGCGCAAAGCGCCCCACCCCGAACCCGTAGTTTTGCGGCCTATCCCGTTCAACCATGCAGATCACCACCGCCAGCCACACCAAGACCCAGCAAGCCATCGCCCTCGAGGACAAGTACGGGGCACACAACTACCACCCGCTTCCGGTGGTGCTGGACCGTGGCCAGGGCGTGTTCGTGTGGGACGTGGATGGCAAGCGCTACTACGACTTCCTCAGCGCCTACAGCGCTGTGAACCAGGGCCACTGCCATCCGCGCCTGGTGAAGGCCATGCAGGAGCAGGCCGCCGAGATCACCCTCACCTCGCGTGCCTTCTACAACAGTAAGCTGGGCAGCTACGCGGAGTATGTGTGCAAGACCTTCGGCTACGAGAAGATGCTGCCCATGAACACCGGTGCCGAAGCCGTGGAGACCGCGATCAAGATGGCGCGCCGCTGGGGCTACGAGAAGAAGGGCATTGCGAAGAACGAGGCGAAGATCATCGTCTGCGAAGGCAACTTCCACGGGCGCACCATCACCATCATCAGCGCCAGCACGGACCCCGATAGCAACACCAACTTCGGTCCCTACACGCCGGGCTTCGTCACCATTCCCTACAACGACATCGCCGCGCTGGAGAAGGCGCTGGAAGACCCCAACGTGTGCGCCTTCATGGTGGAGCCGATACAAGGCGAGGCCGGCGTATTCGTGCCCGACGAGGACTACATCGGCACGGCTATCAAGCTGTGCAAGGCCAAGAACGTGCTCTTCATGGCCGATGAGGTGCAGACCGGCATCGCACGCACCGGCAAGCTGCTGGCCAGTTGCCACAGCCACGGCTGCGATTGCGCGGCGGGCTCCTGCCGCAACGGCGAGTTCCCGAACAAGCCCGATGTGGTGATCCTCGGCAAGGCGATCAGTGGCGGCATGTACCCGGTGAGCGTGGTGCTCGCCGATAGCGCCGTGATGGACGTCTTCATCCCCGGCAGCCACGGCAGCACCTTTGGCGGCAACCCCATGGGCGCGCGCATTGCCATGGAAGCACTGGACATCATCAAAGAGGAAGGCCTGGCGGAACGGGCCGAGAAACTCGGCAACGTCTTCCGGATCGAGATGCAGATGCTCGTGGAGCAGTATCCCTACGTCAAGCTCGTGCGCGGCAGGGGACTGCTGAACGCCCTGGTCATCGAGCCACGCAAGGCATCCGATGGTTCACCCAAGACCGCCTGGGAGCTCTGCCTGCTGCTGCGCGACAATGGCCTGCTGGCCAAACCCACGCACGGCGACATCATCCGCTTCGCACCGCCGCTGGTGATCACCGAGGAGCAGTTGCTGGAGTGCTGCCGGATCATCGCGTTGAGCGTGAAGCAGTTCGCGTAACGAAGGCGACCGCGTTACCCGCCCACCAGGGGGTTATGCAAGCCCAGCCGTGGGAATCGGCTGAAGTCCCTATCCGCGGACCAGAGCTCATTAACGCCGTGGCTCAGGCATAGCGCGGCGATGCGGGCGTCATGCACCAACGGCCCCTGCACCTTGGCCTTGGCCAGCAGATCGCGGAGCTCCTTCCAGTACAATTCATTCTCGCTCAATAGCTGCAAGGTGGGCGACTCCAGCCAGCTATCGATCTGTGCGATGGCTTGTGCCGGTGTGCTGGGTGGCGCGTAGATGCGCGGATGCGTAACTACTCCGTAGAACTCGTGCAGACATGGCCAGGGAATGGCCCAAGCCACCTTGCCTTCAGCCAGCTCTTTGACGGCCTGCCGCGCTCCGGCATGGAACGGGGAATCCCGGCGATGGGCGTGGACCAGTATGTTGGTATCGACCGCGATCATGCGCCCTGCCCGGAGTATATGGCGTCACGCACCTGCTCCCAGCCGGCTTCGCGGAACTCGGGGTTCAAGCCCTTTCCGTTCACGCTGGCATCGCGCAGCTTGAAGGATGCTGCGTCAGGTTTGGTTGAGAGCACCTGCCGCAGACCTTGTTCGATCAGCGCCTTCAAGGTGGTCTTGTGCTTGCGCGCATGCCGCTTCGCTTTGGAGAATAGCGCCTCCGGTAGTTCGATCGTGGTCTTCATGGAAAATGCCTGTTCCGATAGTGATATGGGTACCAATATATGAAGATATGGGTCAAGCTCGTCAACGAACCATACAGGCCTGCCCGTCCTCAACCTTCCTTCTTCGCCACATCCCGCTTCAGCAGATCATACTTCTTCTGCTTGTCCTTCCATCTCTCCAAAGCGTATTCCTGCATATCCGCGATCGTATCCTTCTCGTCGATGATCTCGAAACCGAGCAGCGATTCGATGATGTCCTCCAAGGTGGTGATGCCATCCATGCCGCCGTATTCATCCACCACCAGTGAAATGTGCTCCCGCTTGGCAAGCATCTCGTCCCACGCTTTGAACAGGGTAGTGCTCCGGGTGAAGGCGAGCATCTCCCGCTTGATGTCCTTCAGCTTCAGATCCACATGGTCCTCGGCCAGTTTCTCAAAGACCATGGCGCGAAACACATAGCCTGTGATGTTGTCCCTGTTGGTCCGATAAACGGGGATCCTCGAGTAGTGCAGGAAATCCTTGTTCTCAAGGAATTGGTCCAGCGTCATTTCCTCATTGGCCGAAATGACCACCACGCGCGGGGTCATGATCTCATGCACCTTGATGTTCTTGAGTTTGATCAGATTCTGGATGATCAGGTTCTCGTTCTCGGCGAAGATCCCTTCTTCCGCTCCGATGTTCGCCAGCGCGGACACTTCGTCGCGACTCGTGGTCAATTCCGTTGTTTTCCTGGACAACATCTTCGTCAGGAAGGACGACATCAGGACAAGCGGATAGGTCACGAAGATCATTCCCTGGATGGTCCGCGCGCAGAACCCCACCAGTTCCCGGCTATAGTTCGCGCCCAGGGTCTTGGGGATGATCTCGGTGAGTACCAGGATGAGTATGGTGAGGACAGCGGATACGATCCCGAAATAGGCCTCGCCGAACACGACGGTGGCCTGCGCGCCCACACCTGCGGCACCAACGGTATGCGCTACCGTGTTCAAGGACAGGATCGCGGCCAGCGGCTCGTCGATATTCTCCTTCTGCTTCACCATGATCTCCGCACCCTTGTCCCCTCTGGCCATTTTCGACTTGAGGTAGGACACCGGTGTGGAAAGAAGAACGGCTTCCATGATGGAGCACAAGAACGAAATGATCAAAGCAGTGAACAGGTATACCAGTAAAAGGGTCATGTCGATACCTGCTTGGTTTGATAAGGTGGATCGAAACAGATCTCAAGTCGCAGCTGGATCCTTGCACATGGCTATTTCAAGCCGGAGCATCGAAGTGATCATATAGTGTCACGTCGCTCGGTCCGCCATGGTCGTGCCGAAGGTACTGTGACCAGATGCCAGTCGTCGATATAGGGGCATCCACGCATGACCGGTCCACATCATCACGGATGGGGACGGCAGCGGGTTCGTCGTGGGCTATTCCACAAGGAATCTCACAGCCGCCATGCCCCGCTCTCCGCGGAACGTGGCCACGTAGCTGCCAGCCTGAAGACCGCGCACATCCAGATGCACCCGGTCGCTGACAATGCGCTCGATGCGTACCATGCGCCCCAAGCCGTCAGTGATCGTGAGGTCCCCGTTGCCCAGCGCGGCATCCAGGACCAATGTGACCTGGTCCATGGCGGGAATGGGAAAAGCTTGGAGCAATGGGGAGCCTTCCTCTTCGATGTGCGTCGGTGCGCAGATCACCGCGTTCAGGTATTGCCAGATCTGGTCGTTGTAGAGGTTGGGCACGAAGAGGTCCCCCGGCAAATTGCCCATGCGCACCACCACCAAACCTTGTGACGGTGACACGTTGATGATCTGCCCGTTCTTGCCCATGGCGGCATACACGTCCATCGGCGCGTTGGTCATCAACGGACCATTGAAGGCGAACTGGAGTCCCGGGAGCATGAAGCTCTCCTGTCCATTGAGCCACCACAGATAGCCGTACGCTTCATTCAGGTTCTGGGACGGTGTGATCATGGCATCGTAGTACGCCATGTCGCTCAACACGGGGGTGCCATCCCATGCTCCTCCGCCCTGCATCAGCAATCCGAAGCGGGCCATGCTGCGCGCCCGGCTGAAGAACACGTTGTTGTAGCCCACCGGCACGTACAGTCCGTTGAGGCCCGTGGTCAACGTCAGCCGCGTGAAGAGAAAGGTGTTCAGCGCCATGCCGGTGGCGTTCTGCAACACGCCATCCAGCAAGGTGTATGGCGCGTTGTGGTAGGACCAGCGTGTGCCCGGCGCGGTCAGGTAGGTGAGGCAGGCGGGGTCGGTGCAGTCCAGGTCGCTGCTGTCGTCCAAGCCACTGGTCATGGTCAGTTGGTGCCACACGGTGATGGCCTCTTCCTGTTCCGGCGTCAGGCTGGTCCAACCCGTACCGAGGTATTCCGACGTTGGTTCGTTGATGTCCAGCATTCCCTCCTGCTGCGCACGCCCCACTAGGAAGGCCGTGAGACTCTTGCCCGCGCTGGCCCAATACCACACGCTGTCCGTGGTGAAGGTGCCGAAGTATTCCTCGATCACCATCTTCCCATCCTTCAGCACGAGGAAGGCCTTGGTGTTGCTCTCCTCCAGGAAGCTGAGCAGCGGCGCCAGTTGATCGGTACACCAGCCCAATGCTGCCGGGTCTTCCGTATCCCAGGTCGAATTGGCTTGCGGTGGCGGGAAGTAGAGGTCCTGGGCTTGCGTGGTCTTCACCAACGCCACCATCACGATGACCAGCAGGATCCGAAAGGGTTTGTGAATGCGCATCGCAGGGAAGGACGTCCCGGGGGCCAATTGGTTCGATCCCGCTCACTTGCGGCTACGGTCCACCTCACGCACCAGCTTGCCGTTCTCGTAGTGCAATTCGCGGTATACCTGGCCGTCCGGGGCATAGTCATAGTGGATCCCGTGCTCCACACCGTTCATCCAGTTCTCCAGATATTTCTTGGTGCCGTTCTCATAGTAATACACCCATTCCCCATGCTCCACGCCGTTCTCGAAACGGCCCACGTACTCCAGCTGCCCATTGGTGTAGTACACCTTCTCCATCACCTTCACGGCGTCCTCCCCCTTGCCCTTCATGTAGATCACCACTTCGGGCTTGCCGTTGGGGTGCGTGGAGGCCACGTACTTGCCCGTGGAGCAGGCCGTGAGCAGCAGCAGCGTGAGGAGTGGTAGGAGGGTGCGCATGGTGTGGCGGTGCGCCAAGATACAGGGATCGGCCACCGGCCGCCAAGCTCAGAACCAGGCCATCACCTTCAGATTGAAGCGGCGGGGCGTGAGGAAGTCCGGGATGGCGTAGAAGCGGTTGCTCACGTCGGTGACCCAGGTATGGTTGATGGTGTTGTTGATGTTCAGCAGGTTGAAGACCTCAAAACTCACCCATAGATCGTTGATGCCACCCAGGAATCCGGTCTTTTCCTGTCCCTTGGCCCCCAGCAGCTGTTTGCTGAAACCGATGTCCACCCGCCGGTAGAGGTTGGTGCGCAGGGTGTCGCTGAAGCGTTCGGCGTTGGGCGGGCCGAAGGGCACACCGGTGCCGAAGACCAGGCTCAGGTGTACCTTGAAGGTGGGCCAGCGGGGCATCTCATCCTGGAAGAACAGGGCGAAATTCACGCGCTGGTCCGTGGGGCGCGGGATGTCGCCGGGTTCCACGCGTATGCTGTCCACCGCCGTCTGGTCGAAGGTGAGCCCAGGGATGATCTGGTCCCCGGCCGCGTTGTAGCGTTTGTAGAAGAAGTCGTCCACCAGGTTCTCCTGTATGGTCATCACGCTGGCACCCACCCAGCTCTCGATCCCCTGGATGAATTCGCCGCTGAGCTTCATGTCCAGCCCCGTGGCGAAGCCCACCGCATTGTTGGTGGCCAGATAGCGGATGCGCACATTCTCCAGCTGGTAAGGGATCAGGTCGTCCAGGTGCTTGTAGTACAGCTCGCCGGTGAACTTGAAGGGCCGCTCCCAGATCTCGAAGTTGCGGTCCATGCCCAGCACGAAGTGGATGCTGCGCTGCGCACGGATCTCCGGGTTCAGCGTGCCGTTGAGGCGCCGTACTTCCCGGTAGAAGGGCGGCTGGTGGTAGATGCCGGTGGCGAACCAGAAGCTGAAGTCGCGCTCCAGCGTATCGCCCTCGGCGCTCACCGCCTTCCATCCCGGCTTGTAGGTGAGGCGTGCCCGGGGGCTCACCACGGTCTGCCCATTGAAGGTCCAGTGGTGGGCACGCACCCCCGCGATCAGGCTCCACCAGCGGTCCTCACCCTGCGCCCAGCGCCAGGCGTTCTGCACGAAGCCCATCGCGCGCACACTCTCCATGTTCAGCCGGCTGCGCAGCGTGTAGCTCAGTTCCAGCGCGTCGCCGGTGTTCAGCGGAATGCTGTAGTCGGCGGAGTCCACCATGGTCCATTCGCTCAACTCGTCCTGGATGCTTTCGGCACGTAGGTCGGCGCCCCACTGCAGGTAGCTGTTCGGCAGTTGCAGGAAGCCCTTGTGGGAAAGGGTGTACACCGTTGCCTCCAGTTCATTGCGGGCGTGGTCCAGGAAAGTACCCACGCCGAGGTCGCGCACCACCTCGCCGAACTGGTCGCTGCCCAGGTCGCGCTCCAACTCACCCAGGCGGTACTGGGCCAGTATGTCGAAACGCTCGCTTTCATAGGTGCTGAACGCGCTGCCGGTGAATTTCAGCAGCAGGTCCTTGCTGGCCTGCACGTTCACGTTCACGGCGCCGAAGAGCGTCTCGAAACGCGTCACCTCCTGCCCTTCGAAGAACACGGTGAAACGCAGCGCCTGGTTGAAGGTGCCGAACTCCGTTTCCCGGCTCTGGGGGATGAAGCCGTAGCGGTTGCTGGAATACAGGCCCAGGAAGCCCAGTTCCACTGCATCGGTAAGGTCGTAGGTCCAGTAGGTCTGCAGGTCGGTGTACACCGGACGGTAGTCGCCCTCGGTGTCCAGCCCGCTCAACACAAGCCCGTTGTCGCGGTAGCGCAGTCCGCTCACCTGGCGCAGACGCTGCTTCATCATGGCGCTCTCAATGTGGACGGATCCGCCCATCAGACCGGCCATGGCACTCCCTGCGAAGGCCTTGGGGCGCTTGTACTGGATGTCCAGCACGCTGCTCATCTTATCTCCGAAGCGTGGCTCGAAGCCGCCCGCGCTGAACTGCAGCCGCTCGATCATGTCCGGGTTGGGGAAGCTCAGTCCTTCCTGCTGCCCGGCGCGCGCCAGAAAGGGGCGGTACACCTCGATGTCATTCACGTACACCAGGTTCTCGTCGTAGTTGCCACCGCGCACGCTGTAGCCGCTGCCCAGTTCGCTGCGGAAGGCCACACCCAGTTGCCCCGAAAGCAGGGCCTCCACACCGCCGCGTGGGGTGGGGCTGAACTTGGCGAGTCGGGGATCGATCTTCTCCATGCCCTGGTCGCGGCGGCGGCGCTCGCCTTCTATGTCCACCATGCCCAGTGTCGTGAAGCGCAGCCGGATGTCCAGCCGGCGATCCTCGCCGGGGGCAAGCAGGATCCTGCGTTCCTCCACCTCCATGGCGGTGAAGCTGAAGCGCACGCTGATGCTGTCGCCTGCCGGTACGGTGATGCTGTAACGCCCCTGATCGTCGCAGGCCTCCCCGCGCTGCTGGTCCACCAGGTACACGGTGGCGCGTTCCAGCGGGGCGCCCTGCTCATCGCGCACCGTGCCGCGCAGGGTGGCGGTGGCCTGGCCCAGGGCCGTGCCGCCCAGGGCGAGGAAGAGGATGGGGAGGAGGCGCATGCCGGCGGACGGGCAAGATAACGGGGGCTGTCGAACGGAAGTATGGATGCCCGATCACTTCGATCACAAAACGCGGCGGATCGCGGCAGGCAACAAACCGGGGCCTTCGAAATGCTCCAGCACCTTCACCCCCCGGGCGGTGCAATGTTCCTTCAGCCGGGCACGCGGCCCATCCTCCACGCCCGCACCGATCACCAGCAGACGCACCGGGCGGTCCTGCATGGCGGCCATCAGTGCGGCATCGTCCAAAAAGCCCTCGGCCGCGATACCAGCGGCTTTCAGCTCATTGCCCACCAGGGCCATCATGGCGGCGTTGCGGCCGAAGTACAGAATGTCCGCGCTCATGGCGCGAAGGTATCAAGCTCCGGTTGGCTACTGGGGCGACGCCATTCGATCAGCGCCCAGACGATGCACGCAATGGTGATGGCGGTCCCTTCGGAGGTTTGGGGACCACGAGTCGCAGACTCGCGGGAGCAGGGGAGCATCTAATACGCCTAACGCGGAAACGGAGTCGTTGGCTTGGATGATATGCCGATCACAACGTCCGTAAAACCAATATCTTCTCTTTCAATGTAATGGAAAACGATGCCATACGCCATAAATGATTCCTTTATATTGGACACATAGGAGGATATGTTTGCTAATGATCGTACATAGATGAACTGACCCTCTGTTGTGAACTTCGCCTCGATCAGTTTGGGCTCGACTTCAAACCCCGCTTCTTCAAGTATGCCGAAAACGTCTTCGGAGAACCTTTTAGCTTCAGGGTTGGAGGTCTGATATACTACGCTGACCTTTCCTAAATCACCACGCTTCAAGCGTTTGACGAGCGACTGTTTATCGGCGAGGCGTAGGCTACGTGGAAGGCGGTAATTCCTTTCCTCCGCAACCCTGAGTTTCAACCGTTCATACTCGACTCGAAGTGCCTCCGACTCTTTCTGCAATCCCGCAGCTCGCTCGTTCAGTATTGCTGTTTCCTTACGGGCCAATGCGGTGCCTTCGTTGGCGCGTGCTGTTTCCACTTCCGCAGCTGCTATCCGGTTGTTAGAGTATTGTTCCTTCAGCTTACCTGTCCATCTAGTGCCAAGGGTGCCCAATAAGGCCATTGCCGCGCCAAGAATCAACACCCCATTGAAGATACTGTGCCAAGTATCAGCTTGAGCAGAAGTAAGATCGAGCATGAGTCTCATTCAATTCTTGATAGCGTTCATTGTCGCAGCCAATGGTGGCCTACGCGCTAAAGATATTCAAAGGAATTTGGCTAATCATTGGTTGGTACATACCTTTCAGGAAGCTAACCTCAATTAACGGGTCTAACATGCGGATCACAATACACCTAGTCTTTCTACTACCCTACACAACTATGTATGCCCAGTTGGGAAATCCATTGGCTGAACGAAGCCCCGTGCTTTCCGAGATCTACTCCTATGAAATCGTGAAGGACGTCCAGAAGGAATTAGATGCTTACATCGCACGCACTGACCTACGTATCGACAGCCTCGAGCGCCGTGTAGCGAGATTGAGCGCCGCGGAACAGGTGGCGACGAGATTGAAGATCAAACAGACCCAGGATACATTGGCCAAAGTTAAAATACGAAAAGAGCAATGGGATTGGTACGCATTCATTTCTGACGAGGTGCGTCGGGCACAAATGCCAATTGATAGCTTCGGAGAGTTTGTACTTTCTAACTTAGGTCAACTCGCCGGATTAACGTACGCGATGCCAGTTGACAAAGTGCCTGACATATTGGGGCCTCCTACCCAGCGAAACAAATCTGAGCTGGTTTATCGTTATGATGAACAAAAGGCTTTGGTCGTCCGATTCAACTTTGCTACCTCGAAGGTGAATGAGGTTATTCTTTACGGCAAGCCAGCGTATGATTTCCTGTCCAGTATAAATGTTAATGACCTGACGTACGAATTGTTAGGACGCAATAGATCATTTATAAATCGACTGATGGGTTCATCGGCGTATAAATATAATGATAAATACGAGGTGAATGGCAAAATCATTAAGGTTGAACGAGTACAGTATAGAAGGACCACGGTTTCTTGTAACTATAATGTATACTACGGGGGTCCTAAGAACGACATCTGTATAGGGATTGCGATTTATTGATTCCCCCGCTCCCGCGGATCTATGATCCGTGGTCCTGCCCCCCCCAAACGGCGACAGCCCCCCCCAAACCTCCGCAGGGTCTCCCGAGGCACGAGGGGACCCTGCGTCTCATCTTCCCCATCATCTCTACATGACCGCACGCAACCCAAGATAGCCATCCCCCCCAAACGGCGACAGCCCCGCCCGCTCCCCCGTGCAAGGGGATCGGAACGGGGCTGCCAGCCTTGTAGGGAGTTGGTGTGGCGCTTAAGCAGCGGCCATCACCAGGCAGGGCTCGCTCTTGCTGCTTTCGCCGGCGGCACCCAGGGCGCTCACGGCGAACCAGTAGAACGTCCCCGGCTCCAGGCTGTCGGCGTTGAAACGACTTTTGGTCGTAGCGCCGATCAGCTGCCAGTTGAAGGGGTCGTTGCTGGTGCTCATGAACACGTGGTGCATATCGGCACCCGGTTCACGCTTCCAGTGCAGCGCGGCACGGCCCGTGAAGTTGGTGAGCCGCGCGCCCAGGTTCTGGGGCGGGGGCAGCTCGCCCACCCGCGTGGGGCGCTTGGCCAGATCG
>JBGTES010000076.1:0-80940 GCA_041747675.1 Flavobacteriales bacterium | reverse complement strand
GCTCGTGCACGGCCCCATGCTGATCGCCGCCTACGGCCTGCTGTTGCTGCTGCGGCATGTGCAGGGCGAATGGTGGCCCGCAGCGATCATCGCCGGCGGTATGATCATCGGCGGGCTGTTGGGCCGCATCGCCAGTCCGGGCGGGATCGCGATGCCACTCATGTTGCTGGGCGCCTTGCTCGGCCTGGGCCTCAACCTCAGTGCCCTGGTATTGACCGGGGCCACCATGCTGGTGCTGCTGCTCAGCGCCGGGAACTCCGCGCGATGAGGAACAAAAGCAGCGGCGGCAGGTTCTGGTGGCTGCTCCTGGCGGTGACGGCACTCAGCTTTGTGATCGCTGCAGCGATGCTGGGTCCCGAGCGTAGTTGGTGCATCGCGCGTGCC
This sequence comes from Flavobacteriales bacterium, assembly GCA_041747675.1. Taxonomy (GTDB): domain Bacteria; phylum Bacteroidota; class Bacteroidia; order Flavobacteriales_F; family PHOS-HE28; genus PHOS-HE28. The sequence goes on along the minus strand of JBGTES010000076.1, from coordinate 80,556 downwards.
GCTGCCTTGTCCGTCACCGTCGATGGCCTCGGAGAAGTACCATCCGATCACCGCATTCCCGAACTGCTTATCGTCCGGGACAACACCATGGCGGATCGTGCCGTGCTGCATGATGGTCCAGCGGAAGTCCCCATGCTGTGGTATGAAGCGCAAGGGCAGGGTGGACTACCGGACGCGGTGACCACGCGGGGCATCGCACTGGAGAAGGTGACCGCCCGGCTGCCGGTACCGCTGCTTTGGCTCGATCGCGGGAGCATTGTGGACATGGTGGAACAACACATGGCCCTTTGGGTGGCTGGCGCCTATGGCGTGGCCACCGCATGGAGCACGCCCGCCTGGGTGACCATCGATCACGCACCGGGCCGGGTGATGTGGCTGCGTGAAATCGCCGGGCCGGATCTCCTGCGCCTGCGCAATGTGGTGGATGCGCCGGTGGAACTGTACCGGTTGTCGCATGCGAGATCCGAAGTGCCTTGGAACGATCTTGCGCAGTGGCGCCATGAAGGGGAGGGGGATCCCGAGACCCAACAGCGGATGCTTGCACTGATGCAGGTGCTCAATACTGCGGACTTGCCCGCGATGGACCGTCGCGACAGCCTGCTGCGCCTGGTGGATGTGGAGGCCTGGCTGCGCTATGATGCAGCGTTGGCTGTGATGGATGTCGCACCGGAGTCCTTCGTTCTCTTGCGCGATCCCCGCCACGGCCGCTGGCTGCCGGTGCTTGATGGAGTGATGGGCGCACTGCGTGACAGCACGGGCAGGCGCATCGCCGACCCCGTGGCGCGCATGCTTGTACAGGAGCCCGACTGGCGCCACCGTCATCAGGTGCTGGTCCGTGAAGCCTGCGGCATGCTGCTCGCCACCGGTGCCTACGACAAGGCGCTGGATGAACTCATCGAAAGCCTGGGACCCACAGTGCTCGCCGACCGCGACAAGCGTGACCGTGTGGTGGCGGGCGATGACAATTTGTACCGCGTGGCCATGCCGCATGTGGCGTCCCGCCTGCGCACCATGCGTTCGGCACAGCACGCGCGTGGGGTGGAACTGATGAAAGAGGATCCGCATGACACGCGCCCATGAACGCCGCCCCGTGGGCCTGAAGGCGCTGCTCATCGGCATCCTGATGATCGTAGGTGCCCTGGTGGCGGCCTTCTCATTCGTAGGGCCCGAGCTGCTCGCAGGGCGTTTACCATTGGGCATCACGCGAACGGAGATGGATGCCTACGCTCGCTGGTTCGACCGACGGCCGGGAAGTGATGCACAGGGAACCCTGACGCATTTCGAAGGGCAGTTCCGTGCGGAGGCGGATGGAAAGGATCTGTTGCGCGTGGGCGATCGCGAAGGCCAGGTGGAACATCGCGCCGTCGCTGATGTATATGGTGCCGTGGAGTTGCGCACCAACACCTCCGGCCTGCTCGGTCCGGATCCGTGGGTGGTCCTGCGGCCGGCCACACCCGAGGATCTGCGTCACAAGTTCCTGCAGGTGATCGCCGAGGAACTGGGCCTTCTGACCCCGGAGGTGAGCTTCGTGGAATTCTCGGCGGACGACCTGCCCACTGCGGTACATCGCAAGGACCCCGTGATAGATGCGACCTGGCTCACACGTCATGGCGTTTCGGATGGAGTGGTGACGGTGATGGGTTTCGATCCGCAGCGACCGGATCATTTCCTGCCCACGTTCGAAGCAGGGGAAGCCGTGTCGCGTTCCATCCGCGAGCGCCTCGCCTTGGCTTGTGCGCAGGGTGTGCCAGCACCACCCGCTGTGCTTGCCGATCTGGTGGAGCGCGATCAGGTGGCGGCCTGGTTGCTCATGCTTCATCTGGAAGGCCATCCCGATCCGCTGCGCCACAGGCACACCTTCGCCTGGCGCGAAACTTCCGGGCGATTGATGCCCATCTACCGGCCCACGCCGGAAAGCTCTGCCGTTTCCGATGCACCGCTGGCTTGCGACCCCTTCACACCCCTGCTGGCCGATCCCGCCTTCCGTGCGATCATGCAGGCGCAGCGTGACAAGCTGTTGGAAGCACGTGGCCGGATCCGCGAACGTTGTGTGGCATTGATCGATGCCTTCGCGCCACTACTTGCCGGGAACGGTTCCGAACGACTCGCGGTGGCGCGTGCGAAGGCCATGCTCGCCGTGCTGCTCGATGAACGCCTGGGTGCACCACTCGACACCGGGGCCCTGCGGCGGCCAATGGTGCCGCCCGTGGGCCAGGCAACACTGATGCCCGCCGGTGGTTCCACCTTGCCGGTGTCGGCCCGGGAGGACAGCGATGAACTGCTCGCGGCCATCAAGCGGCGTTTCCGTGTTGTGGCACAGGGAGATTCCATACTGTTCCCGCGCGGTCGCTATGTGGTGGAGGAAGATCTTATCCTTCCCGCCGGACACCGTGTGGTGCTGTTGCCGGGTGCGCGATTCGAGATCGCCCCGGGCCGCAATGTGCTCTGCCGCGGCCCATTGGAGGTACGTGGTACAGCGCTCAACCCTGTGTTCATCCGCCCGCAGCGCACAGGTGCACCATTCGGCACCTTCGCTGTGCGCGGTGATGGCCTTTGCGACATCGCCGGGTTACGCATGAGTGGAGGCATGGGAGGTACGATGGAAGGCATCGCCTATCCCGCCATGCTGACGATCGTGGGCATGACACGCACCGTGCTCAGCAGCTGCGAATTGTCCGGTGAAGGCCACGATGCACTGTATATCGAAGGAGGGCGTGTGCACCTGGAAGGCGGTTCCGTTCTCGGTGGAACAGCGGTGCTGCGCAATACGCAGGGTGCGGTGGTGGCCACCCGCTTCGAGAGCAAGGGATCCCCAGGGGGCGCTGGCGGACTTTCCATCTCTGGCGGGAGGCTGCTGCTGGATGCCCCCTTGTTCCAGGGGTTGAAGGATGTGGCCCTGCTTGCGGATGCCGGGGCTCAGGTGCTGGTGCGATCGGCGGTCTTCACGCGCAACGCCACGGCCATCCAGGTGGGGACCCTGTCCGCCGTGCATGTTTCCGATTGCCGTTTCGATGCCAACACATTGGTGTTCCATGTGCCCGAAGCGGACGGCGGACCCGTCGGACGCTTGCATCGTTACGCCAACACGCTCACCGGCGACCAACGCGAGGTGGATGCGCCAGGGGAGGGGTCTGTGGTGGTAAGCGACCGGCCGGATGCTTTTGTGCTGCGGGCATTCGGGGCGGAGTGATCAATGTGATACTAAGGACGTCGGAAGATGTCCTCCCTGTCTGCGGGACGTTCCTCCGCGCGCCATACCATGCCTTCGAGAATGAGTTCCGATTCGGACAATTGGCCGACCGGGTATAGGATCGCGTCCGGCCGGTCCAGAAAAGTCACAGTACTCACTTCGCCATCCTCGAGCATCACGGAGATGCGGCTGCATTCCGCGCGATTCACGCCGATGCGTTCCTCTATACCGTCCTTTTTCTCACGCACATGGTAAACCGTTCGGCTGTTGCCCTCCGTCAGTATGCGCCGAAGCCCATCGTCATCGAAGTAGCCGGTCATGTGCGTGCCGGCCACTTGGTCGTAATGCGTGCTGTCCACTTGTGACACCAGAAATGCGTCCTGATCCACATAAAGCCGGTGCGCCTTCCCATCGCGCATGGAGATCCGTATGTGTCCGCCGGTGATCTGGTCGGTGCTGCTCCACAGCACGGGCCGGTGGAACATGCGGATCAGGCTGTCCGCCTCACTGTACGTGAGGGTGTCGCAGGTGCCCTGCATATCGCGCATGTGGAAGCGCACGCTGCGATGTGCATATATGTGCTTGTGGCTGGTCTTGGTCCCGGCGCTGTCCGTGGTGACGCGCGGCGATGTGAAGAGCGTGTCCCCATGCAGGTAGAGTGAGTCATCCTCCATGGCCATGATCAGCTGCGCGCGGCCGGTGATCATCGAGCGGTCCGTGCGTTCGTTGAAACGGCCATGTCTCCCGGAGGAGGTGACCTTGCCGGCGGAGTCGGACACCAGCACGTTGCCCCAGGCCAGCCCGATCCCGGAGGGCTTGTCATAGTGCAGCGAATCGCCCTCGAGCATGCGTCCCTTGTTCAGCACGCTGCTGCGCCGGGTGAAGCGCGCCTCCTCCAGCTTGGTGTCGTAAGTACCGCGCCGGGTCCGGATCACGGTGCTGTCCGATATGATCAGGATCCTGGTGGGCCCGAAGAATTCCGCGATGCCGGTGGCCATGCCGTAGTGCATGGTGTCGCCGGTGATCAGGCGCTCCGGGTGCTCCACGCGTACGTTCCGGCTGAAACGGAAAAGGCGTTGATCGGTGAGGTAGGTACCGCGCTGGCTGGTGAGCACATCGCCGTCCCTGCCGGTGATGGTGGCACCTTCGCTGTAGGTGGCGACGCGCGCACGCAGGTCATGTTCCAGCGAGGGTGCGATGAGCCGCATGCTGCCGTCCTCCAGCGATACATCACCTTCCATGCGCGCGACGCGGCGCTCGCCGTTGTAGTGGAGCCGGTCGCCACGCATGCGTAATGTATCCCCCTGGTCGATCCGTACGTGGCCAAAGGCATCCACGCGCTGGTCGTTGAAGAGATAGGCGCTGTCGCACCACATCAGAGCCTGCCCGTGGCGGAAGCGCACATTGCCGGTAAGGCGCTGCGCACCGGGTGCGACCCGCTCATCGAACCGCCATTCGTCGGCACCAAGGATCTCCACACGTGTGCCACCTTGCTGGGCATGAAGGGGGACCGCAACGAGTGCACAAAGGATGACCAGGAAGGGGGCGGCGGACATGGCGGCGGTTCGGTGCAATTGGCGTACCATGTGCCAGCGCCTTCAGTTCATCGAAACGCCCGGCAGCTTTCGCATGCGGTGGTAGTGCCCGCCCAACAGATCCAGTAGCGCACGCATGCGTTGCTCCGCCTCCGCGGTGGCCTTGCTCACTTCACGGCCCTGCGTACGCAGCAGCATCACACCATAGATGGCCACGAAGCAGGTGGTCACCGGGCCTTCCTGGGCAGCGCCCGCGTTGCGTTGCAATGCGGCGATGTCCGCTTCCACGGTGCCATGCAGTGCGGTGTAGTCCTCATCGTCGAGTACGTCCAGCAGGGTGCGATGAAGGAACTCCAGTTCGTGCACCAGCTCGCGTATGGCGGCCAGGTGACCGGTTTTCTCGATCCCCTGTTCGCGCATCTGGTCGATCACCTCGGCGTACCATTCGCGCACACCGGCCTTCACCTCATCATCGCCCTCCATGGGCGCCACCAGGTGTTCTTCTACAGCACGCATGTCCAGCTGGTGGGCGCGCATCAGGTCCTCCACATGCCACATGCCGATGACGTACCCGGCGATGTTCTCGCGTCTGCGTTGTGCCAGCGGATCGATGGCCATCCCTTGTCGCTTTACTTTTTCTTCGCCGCGTGCCGCGCATTGAGGCCATTCACCACGTCGCTGGTGATGTTCAGGTCCTGGTTGCCCACCCAGATCTGCCCACCGTTCTGGACACTGAAGATGAAGTCGAAGCCCGCCTTGCGGTTGTATTCCTCCAGGAACGCCTCGATCTCCAGGGAGATCTTGGAAAGCATTTCCACCTCCATGCGCGCGAGTTGCTGCTCACTGGTGGCCTGCAGTTCCTGGATCTTGCCCATCAGCCCCTGCAATTCCTGTTCGTCCTTCTGGACCTCGGCCTGCGTGCTGTAGGTGTGGTCCTTGCCCATCAATGTCTGGTAGCGGTTCTGGGCCTTGGCCATTTCGTTCTGCAGATTCGATTCCAGGCGGCGGCCCTCACTCCGGAAACGGTCACCCTGCTCCTTCACGAGGACGAAACGTTCCTGAAGGCTGTCCATGAAAAAGTAAGCGATACGCGATTCCGCCAGTGCGGTGCTGTCGCGCGGGCTGGGCGCTGCGGCGGTGGGTACGGCATGGTCTTCCACTGGAAGCTCGGTGGATGTCGGCCGCATCACCAGCCAGGCCACCAAGGCGGTCAGAGCGACGTTCCAGACCAGCAGGAGCAGGACGGTATTCTTATTCATGTATGTATGGGATCGACGCACCACCCCCAGAACCGGCGGTGGCGGGCGAAGTTAACCCTTGTGTGCCGCGCGCTTCAGCGCATGATCAGCAGCGCGGCGCCGAAGCGGCCCGAATCGCCCATGAGCCGTAGTTGATACGAGCCGGAAAGCAGGGATGTCAACGGCCATTCCAATGGGCCATTCACCGTGACCGCTTCCTGGCGCAAGACCAGGCGTCCCGTCGCATCCCATAATTCCAGTGCGTATCGCCCGGCGGGCAGGCCGTCGATGCGCACGCGATCCGTGGCGGGGTTGGGCGCGAGGACGACCGGCCGCAGTACTTGCTCACTTATGCCGGTGATGGTCTGCACGTTCACACAGGTCGTGTCATTGCCGATGTTATTGTCCGGTCCCAGGGTGGTCCATGCGCACAGCGGCCCGACCGCATCGGTGATGGGCACGAGATCCTCAGGGAAGGTCACCAGGGCCACCAGCCCGGGTTGTATGGGCGTGCCGGTGTAGGTGTGTGTGACGATGGGTCCGTTGTTGAAGCGGTACGCGAGGGGGATGTTCGTCGCAGGTTGATTCCCGTAGTTGCGCACGTACACACGCACCGGTGTTGAGGATGTGATGGGTTCGCCTTCCTCGATGTCGAAGAATCCGTCGCAGCCCACATCGATCACCGGGGCCTGGCCCAGGCGCACACCCAGATGGAAGTCGGCGTTCTCACGGTCCCTGTATTCGGCATAAGTGCCGTCGATCACCTCGTAGGTGCGCAGTGAGAAGGGTGGCTGGATGTCGCGTGCGATGCTCACGTTCTCACCCACCATATACCACTCCACGAAGATGCCGCCGTCGTTCAGCACCACTTCATTGCTCAATGGGATCACCTTGTCGCCCGGCCCGGCCTGCGCCCCGGAGATCATCACCGAGTCGAGCAGGGTTCCCGCCAGTCCGCCGGGCCCATCGTCCGCGTATACTTTCATGGTGAAGGGCACGCCGAGTGGATTGGCCATGATGCGCACGGTGGTGTGGGTGATCAGTATTGGATGGTAGGGGGGGATGAGGTGCATGGCCACGCCGCCATTGCCGCCGGTCCAGGAGAGGCCAAGGGCATCATCGGTGGTGCCGTGGTAACGCAGATCATGCACGGCCAGCGCGGTGTCCACGACCACCAATTCCTGGATCAGCTGGTTATTGCTGGGAACGAGGTCGCCGGAAACCCCGCCCAACAGTGTCCGGAAGCGGAAGGTGCCTGCGGTGGTGGGTTCGAAGACTGGAACGAAGCTGATGATCGAATCGGCACCTGCCACCAGGCTGGAGATGGGCTGCGTCGCATTCACCTGGTTTTGCCCGGCGGCATTGAGCACCGATCCGGTGGCGCTCAGTGCACCTACGTTCACGCTGCCGATGTTGCTCACCTGGGTCACCATTTGGAAGTTCGCCCCGTTGCGCGAAAGGAAGCGGCCACCACTCCCTTCCTCGGTGTTCCAGGCCACGGCCACGTCGGTCACCTGGATCAGCGGCACATCCGGCATGTAGTAGCGGATCGCGCGGTTGCCGGGCGGGTACACATTCTTGCTGTGCTGCAGGCCGATGCTGCCAGCCACGCTTTCGATGCCCATGGTGATGTCGTTGTTCATCGTAAGGCCCATCTGTTGCAGGATCTGCACGGTGATATGGGCATCGGGCTTGTCCAGTATGATCTGGAAGGTGTTGGAACCGGTGTAGCCTGGCGCGAACTGTGAATAGAAGGGCACGTTGATGAAGGAGATGATGGTACGGTCCGCTTCATCCAGCACCCAGCATTGGCCGGGATTTCCCACACCACTGAAGTTCAGGTCGGCCATGATGCCGGCGATGTAGTCGTTCACACCGGCCGCGTTGGGGATCACCGGGAAGGGTGAGGCGATATTCCCATTGTTGAAGGCGACGTAACCATTGCTCCCGATCCACATGTTCTTGCGGCTGTACCAATAGTAATCGAAGTTGGTCTGCATCACCACCGGGCCCACCACGTTGTCGTCGGCAAGCCCCTGTACCTGCGTGCCGCTGCCGGTGATGTCGATCCACGAGAACACCGGGCCGCCGGGCTCAAGATCATCCTTCCAGGTGTAGCCGAAGGCGTCCGGACCGCCGCTGCCGGCGAAGGTGTGCAGTGAAAAGGCGATCAAGAAGAGGGTAGGGATCCGTGCCATGGCGATGGGGTTAGGTGGTACGACACCCGCCAAGATAGGTCGCGAATGTGCACCGATGGCACGGAGCGGGTAGCACGCTCGCCGCCCTAATGTCACAAACTCAACAACTCTTTGAAGCGGGTGGCCTGCCGGCGCGACACTTCTATCTGCTCGGGCTGCCCCTGCCGGTCGATGCTGCGCAGCTTCACCATCAATCCGTTATTGAACCACGGTTCGATCTTGTCCACCCATCGCAGGTTGATGATGTGTTTCCGGTTGGCGCGGAAGAACACATGCGGGTCCAGGCGTTCCTCCAGTTTGTTCAACGAACGAAGCACCAATGGCTTGTGCTCGTTGAAGCGCACCCGTACGTAGTTGCCTTCACTCTCGAACCAGCGTACGTCCTTGAGCGTCACGAACCAACACTTCTCGCCATCCTTCAGGAAGATCTGGTCGTCCTCGCGCAGTATCTCGCGTTGGCCGGCATGGCTTTCGGTCGATTCGCGCAGCTTTCCGATCGCGGCCTCCAGCCGTTCCGGGTCGATCGGCTTCAGCAGGTAGTCCAGCGCGTTCACCTCGAAGGCTTTCAGCGCATGCTCGTCATAGGCGGTGACGAAGACCACCTGAGGTGCCTGCTCCAGGGTTTCCAGCAGTTCGAAGCCACTGCGCCCGGGCATGTTGATGTCGAGGAACAATAGGTCGGGCCGCAATTCCGCGATGAGCTTCTCGGCCTCGTCAGCATTCGCGGCCTCACCCACCACGGTCACATGCGGGTGCTTCTCCAGCAGGCTCGCCAGCTCCTTGCGCGCCAGCCGCTCGTCGTCTATGATCAGTGCTTTCATGGTCTGTTGCTTTCTACTTTCTACTTTCTACTTTCCCTTTTCCCTTTTCAGTTTTCAAACTCCCTCAACGCTCTCCCACCGGCACCACCACTTCCGTCACCACCATGCCATCGCGGTTCTCGATCTCCAGTCGTGCCTGGCCGTTATAGATCATTTCCAGACGGCGGCGTGTGTTGCGCAATCCGACACCCGTGCCATTCACTATGCCGGGTGTGTAGTGGCCGCTGTTGCGCACGGTGAGCACCAGATCATCGCCACGGCGTTCGGCACCGATGTGCAATTCGCCGCCACTGGGAAGGTGGGCCACACCATGGCGCACGGCATTCTCCACCAGGGTCTGCAGCAGCATGGGCGGCACGAGCTCACGGTCCAGTCCAGGCGCCACATCGATGCTCGTGCGGAGACGCTCCTCATAACGCATGGCCTCCAGTGCGAGGTAGGCTTTCACGATATCGATCTCCTCGCCCAATGGCACCACCTTGCGTTTCACGCTGCTCATGGCGTTCCGCAGGATGGCGCTCAACTGCGTGATCGCACGCTTTGCCTGCTCCGGGTTCTCGTCGATCAGGGCGCGGATGCCATTGAGCGCATTGAACATGAAGTGCGGGTTCATCTGCGCGCGCAGGTTGCTCAACTGCCCCTCCCGGTTGGCGGTCTCCAGGCGCAGGATCCGGATCTCCTCGCGGCGGTTGCGCACGAAGTAGGTGTATGCGAAGTAGGCCAGGGACCAGATGAGTAGAAGCACCATCCAGTTCAGCACCCGCCCGAAGAGGTCCAGCACAGGGGCGGTAAGCATCGGTGCGTAGGCCGGGAAGAGCAGGTCGTGCAGAATAGCCTGGACCAGGAAGGCACCTGCGCCCAGCAGGAGGCTGGTCAGCACCAGACGTGGCAGCACATGCCCAAGGTCGCGGCGCAGCCAGCCATTGCGGATCACCAGGTGGCGGAAGAGGTGGCTTACCACCAAGCCGATGAGGAACACCAGCAGCATCACCTTCATCAGGTCTGCCGTGAGCTGCCCGCTGAAGTAATTCACCAGCGCGAAGAGCCCCACATACAGCGACCAGCCCGTGAGCTGGGAGATCCAGTAGGAGGCGCGCGGTGCGTGTGGTATGCTGTGCGGCGCTTGCGGGGTGGTCATGCGGCGGAAAGTTACCCTTGCGCCCAGGGGTGCGGCAGTGGATCACACGAACGGTGGACCTACCTGACGGAAGGGCCGGCGGTAACTTTCACCCCTGTGCCATGAACTTTCTGGGCCACCTCTACCTATCGGGCGAAGAGCCCCTGGTCATCGTGGGCAATTTCATGGCCGATGCGGTGAAAGGTCGTGACCTTACACGCTTTCCTGCTGGCGTGCAGCGTGGCATCCGATTGCACCGCACCATCGACACGGCCACGGATACGCATCCCCTGTATCGCACCGGACGTGCCCGTGTGCGCCCTCATGCGGGGCGTTATGCCGGGGTGGTCATGGATCTGTTCTACGACCATCTGCTGGCCGCCGGTTGGGAACAGCTGCACGCCGAGCCCTTACCCCGTTTCGCCGCGCGCATCTATGCCCTGTTGAATGAACACACCCACCTGCTACCGGAACGCACACGACACATGTTGCCCTGGATGGTGCGTGGAGATTGGCTCACCTCCTATGCCACACTGGATGGCATCGGCCAGGCACTCGAGGGACTCTCCCGACGCGTGCCACAGGGGAAGGTGATGCGCGGTGCCGAACAGGTACTGCGCCAACACCTGCCTAACTACCAGGCGGAATTCGGGACTTTTCTCAATGATCTGCGTAGAACCGCACAAGGGGCATGACCTTGCGCAAGCAGATATGGACCCTGACCGGTGCCGCAGCGCTGGTATCCACCATACTTTTCCTGGTGTCCTCGCGTGCCGTGCGGCCCCTTGCCGAAGCCGAAATGCTGCCTTGGGCCAGGCCCTTGGTGGAGCGCGACCTGCGGGACATTTCTTCGGATACTCTCCGGGTGTTGGTGCTGCGCGATCCCCTCACCTGGGAGGAGCGACCGCAGGCCATCTCAGGCCTGGAGTTCGAGTTGCTGAAGCGCTATGCCCGGCATGCCGGCCTCATTCTCCATGCCATGCCCATGGACCATCCGGACAGCATGCTGCTGGCTCTGCAGCGTGGTACCGGCGATGTGATCGCCGCGCAATGGACACCCCGCCGCCACCAGCGTCGCTTGGTGGCCTTCACCCGACCCTACCGCAGCGTACACCCGGTCATCGCCATGCTGCGCCCCGATCCCGTGGTGGATGGAAAGGCCGCTACTGCCGGTATCGGCGGTGCCGTGGATACCGCCGAGGTGAGCATCTGGTCGCCCTTCGCACAGCCGGGTAACCTGCCGGATCTGCCTGGCACCAAAGTGTTGCGCGTGCACGCGGACACCAACCTCACCACGGAGGACCTGCTGATGGAGGTGGTACTGGGCCACTCCCTCGCCACGCTCATCACCGACGCCCGCGCCGCGTACGAGAGCGGCCGCTTCCCGGTGCTGGAGTTCAGTCCACCGCTGGGAAGGCCCATGCCCCTCTGCTTCGTCACCCGCCGCAACGCTCCGCACCTTCTCGCCAGCCTGGATGCCTGGCTGTCCGACCCCGATGAACAAGAGGCGCACACCCAGTTCTTCAAGGCCTACGCCCGCAAGCTGCCGCAGCCAGGCCCACTTGGCCTGCGCAAGCACATTCCGGTGGAAGGCGATAGTATCTCGCCCTTCGACGAGGCTTTCCGCCACCATGCCGCCTCCATGCGCTGGCCCTGGGAGTTGCTCGCCGCCATGGCTTTCCGTGAGTCGCGGTTCGACAGCACGGCCACTTCGCACAAGGGCGCCCAAGGCATCATGCAGATCATGCCGCGTACCGGCCGCAAGTTGGGGCTGGACAGCAGCAGCGTCATGGCGGACCACATCGGTGCGGCGGTACGCTATATCAACAAGCTGGACACCATGTGGATGCGCGCCATCCCCGACCGCGACCAGCGCCTGCGCTTCGTGCTTGCCTCGTACAATGCCGGCCCCGGCCATATCATCGATGCACAGCGCCTCGCCGAAGGCGTGGGCCTGGACCCATACCGTTGGGAACAGAATGTGGAACGTGCCGTGATGCTTCTGGCCAAACCGCGTTATTACATGCAGCCCCACATGCGCAACGGCTATTGCGACGGAAGCCAGGTGTTCAATTATGTGCGCGACGTCATCGGTCTTTACCGCCAGTTACGCGGCTTGAACCTGCCGGACGTGAGCCTGGCCAACGTGGTGGATACCGGCGTGGGGCGATAAGTGCCTGAGCGATCAACTCCATGCATTGAACGCGGGCATCGCGCCGGGCCGTTCCTTTGCCCTCATGCGCCGCGCCATCGTCTGCGTCACCAATGACCTCGGTACCGACAACCGCGTGCACCGCACGTGCACGGTGTTGCAGGAGCTGGGTTATGAGGTGCTGCTGGTGGGTCGGCATCTGCCGGGCAGCCCTCCTCTGGAGCGGCCCTATTTCACCCGGCGCATGCGGCTGATCTTCCGCAGGGGGCCACTATTTTACGGGGAGTACGCCAAGCGGCTGTTCCTCCTCCTGCTCTTTTCGCGCTGCCAGCTCATCGTGGCCAACGACCTGGACACCCTGCTGCCCTGCTTTCTCGTTGCACGGCTGCGCGGCAAGCAACTGGTGTACGACAGTCACGAGTATTTCACGGAAGTACCCGAGTTGGAAGACCGCTTCGCACGCCGTGTATGGTTGGCGATCGAACGCTGGATCTTCCCAAAACTTCGGCACGTGATCACTGTGAATGATAGCATCGCACAGGCGTACCACGCGTGCTACGGTGTGCCGATCACCGTGGTACGTAACATCCCCATGCCGCGCGACCCGGGCCCCATGCCCACGCGCGCTGAAATGGATCTGCCGGAGGATCGCTTCCTCCTGGTCCTGCAGGGCAGCGGCATCAATGTGCAACGGGGTGGGGAGGAGGCCGTACTGGCCATGAAGCAACTACCCAATGCCCTGCTGCTGTTGATCGGCGGCGGCGATGCCTGGCCCGTGCTGGAGCGCATGGTGGCCGAACATGGACTGCACGACCGGGTGCGCCTGCTGCCGCGCATGCCCTATGAGGCCATGATGCGTTACACACGCCTCGCCGACCTGGGCCTTTCGCTGGACAAGGACAGCAATCTGAACTACCGATACAGCCTGCCCAACAAGCTCTTCGATTATTTCCAGGCCGGCATTCCGGTGCTGGTCACCGATCTGCCCGAGGTGGCGGGCATCGTGCGCAAGTACGGCGCCGGGCTGGTGGTGCCCCGTTGCGATCCCGACATGATCGCTGCGGGGGTGCGTGCCCTGATGGCCGATCCGGCGCAGCACGGGGCACTGCGTGAAAAGGCTACTTTCGCGGCCGCCTCGCAGGACGGGGCCCGTGAAATGGGGACGCTCAAGACGTTCCTGCAAGCCATTGGCTGATCAGCACCTGCATATCATCAGCTTCGATGTGCCCGCCCCGCCTGACTACGGTGGGGTGATCGATGTGTATCACAAGGTGAAGGCCCTGGCCGAACTGGGCGTGAAGGTGCATCTGCACTGCTTCCACTACGGTCGGCCCAAGGCGAAGGAACTGGAGCGGATATGCCACAAGGTCTTCTACTATCCGCGCAAGCTCGGCAAGCTTCAACTCTTCAACAGCCTGCCGTACGTGGTAGTAAGCCGCCGCAGCGAGGTTCTGGTAGAACGTCTGGTGAAGGACGATCACCCGATCCTGTTCGAGGGACTGCACTGCTGTTACCACCTGGGCGATCCGCGTCTGCACCAGCGACGCCGTCTGGTGCGCGCCCACAATGTGGAGCACGACTACTACGCCGCGCTGGCCAAGGCTGCCAGCAGCACCTTCCGCCGCACCTATTTCATCAATGAGGCGCGCAAACTGCAACGCTTTGAACCTGTGCTCAGCGAGGCTTACCGCGTGCTGGCCATCTCACCGAAGGACCAGCGCTACTTCGATGCGCACTTCCACAACGTGACCCATGTGCCCGCCTTCCACGCCAGTGAAAAAGTGAGTGTACCCGAAGGGATCGGCGGCTTCGCCTTCTACCACGGGGCTTTGGGGGTGCCGGAGAACGACCAGGCCGCCTTGTTCCTGGTGCGCAAGGTGTTCAAGGACCTTGGTGTGCGACTGGTGATCGCGGGTAGTGATGCCAGCGACGAACTGAAGCGGACCGTGGCACGATGCGCCAACGTGGAACTGCGGGAGAACATCGGCACAGAGGAGATCCATCGGCTGGTGCGTGAGGCGCAGGTGAATGTGCTGCCCACCTTCCAGGCCACGGGTATCAAACTAAAGCTGCTGCTCTGCCTCTTCACCGGCCGACATGTGGTATGCAACACGCCCATGGTGGAAGGTACCGGCCTTGAGGAGCTCTGTCATGTTCATGATGACCCCGAGGGACTTCGCATGAGCATCATCGCATGCATGGCCAGACCCGCCAATGGCTCCTCGCTGGAAGCCCGAGTCCGGGTACTGGAGGAGCGCTTCAGCAACAGGCGGAACGCAGAAGTGATCGTGGCGCTGTTGGGTTGAAGGGTGGAAAAGTGCAATGTGGAATGGTGCAAGGGTGCCTACCATTATGGGCACCTTGCACTATTCCACATTTCCACCCTTGCACCTTAAACAGCTCCCGCCGCGCTCAACTCCAGCAACTTCCCTTCCTCGCAGCGCACCACCCGGGTGTTGAACTTCTTCATGTGCGTGTAGTCGTGCGTGGCCATGATCACGCTGCGGCCGCTGCGGCTGATGGCGAACAGCAGGTCGAGGATCTCACCGGTGGTCTCAGGGTCCAGGTTGCCGGTGGGTTCGTCGGCCAGGACCAATTCGGGGTCGTTGAGCAATGCACGGGCGATGCTCACCCGCTGTTGTTCGCCACCACTCAATTCATGGGGCATCTTGTAGCCCTTGTTCATCAACCCCACCTTTTCCAGCACTTCCTGGCAGCGCTCGTCCATCCGCTTTTTCTCCTTCCAGCCCGTGGCCTTTAGCACGAACAGGAGATTCTCATTCACCGTGCGGTCCGTCAGCAGCTGGAAGTCCTGGAATACGATCCCGATCTTACGGCGCAGGTAGGGGACTTGCGAGCGCTTGATCTTGGATAGATCGAAGCCACAGCAGTGGCCCTCACCCTCGCGCAGCGGCAGGTCGCCATAGAGGGTTCGCATCAGGCTGCTCTTGCCGCTGCCCGTGCGCCCGATCAGGTATAGGAACTCGCCCTTGTGTACGGTGAGGTCCACATTGTTCAGCACCAGGTTCTCGCGCTGGAAGATCCGCACGCCGTGCATCAGGATGATCGGGCTCTCGCTCATGGGTCGCGTCAAAGGTTGAAATTTCCGCTGCATGGTGCGCGTTAGCACATTCGTTGAAGGATCACTTTGTTGCACACTTCTTGCCTATCGTATGCGAGCCCTCAAGACCCCCGCTCACTTGACCTTCCGGACGAACAAGCCCGCGTGGATAAGTCCAATGCCCAATTCAAAGCGCCCTGTGGGCGCACCCGGAACTTTGACCGCTTGATGAGGAAGCCCTTTCCCGCCCTGGTCACCTTGCTGGTGTTGGCGTTCGCCGTATTCGCACCGGCCGCCGATGCCGTGGCACAGCGTCCGGCGCATTACGAGCATGAACATGCCGACCTGGTGCATGCGCTGGACCTTTTCCACAAGGCGAAGTACGGCGCGGCCCGCTTTGAGTTGGAGCGCGTCCTGGAACGCATCAAGGATCCACGCGATCTGGCCCGGATGGAGGCCGAGTTCCACCTGGCCCTTTCCGCAGTGCGCCTTTTCAACGACGATGCCGGGAAGAAACTGCGGGACTTCATCGCCCATCACCCCGAGAGCCAGCATGTGCCCGAAGTGCGCTTCGAACTGTTCAAACATGCGTTCGCGCAGCGCAAATGGGGTGACGCCATCGCATGGAGCGAGCAGGTGGACCGCTTCGGCCTGCAAGCGGAGGAATTGGAGGAATATCGCTTCAAGCGTGGCTATGCCTACTTCCAGGAAGGGAACAAACCACTTGCGCTGGGCGAGTTCGCCGAAGTGGCGGAGGAGGGCACTTATGGCAAGCCATCACTCTACTATGCTTCGCACATTGAGTACGAGCGCGGCCATTACGAGACCGCGCTGAAGGGCTTCGATCGCCTGAAGGGGGATGAGGACTTCGGGAAGATCGTGCCTTACTACATCGCCGAGATCCTCTTTCTACAAGGGAAGTACGACGAGCTGGATGCCTATGTGAAGCCGCTGCTGGACGATCCACAGGGCACCAAGCGCATCAACGAGATCAACCGCCTGGCCGGTGAAGCGAATTACCGGAACGGCCGCTATGCCGAGGCCGTACCCTTCCTGGAAAAGAGCGCCCAGCGTGTGGGCGTGGATCGCAAGGACCGCTACATCCTTGGGTACGCCTATTACCGCAGTGGCGACTGCACGAAGGCGCTGGCGGAGTTCAACCTGGTGGCCAATGGGAACGATAGCGTCGCGCAGCTGGCCACCTACCACATGGCAGATTGCTACCTGCGCGTCAACGAAAAGAACTTCGCGCGTAACGCCTTCAAAAAAGCCTATGAGCTGGGCCACGACCTGAAGGTGACCGAGGACGCCCTCTTCCAATACGCGAAGCTGAGTTACGAGCTGAGCTTCGACCCCTACCACGAGGCGATCAACGCGTTGCGCAACTACCTGCGCACCTATCCGGATACGCCCCGCCGCGATGAGGCCTATGAGTTCCTTCTGAGTGTCTACTTGAAGACGAAGAACTACGAGGCCGCACTCGAGGCGCTGGACGAGATCAAGAACAAGGACATCCGCCTGCAGGAGGCCTACCAGAAGCTGGCCCATGACCGCGGGGTGGAACTCTACGAGGGCCGCAAGTACGCTGATGCGGCGCTCTTCTTCGAGCGGGCCTTGAAGTATCCCGTGAACCAGCGCGTGAATGCCCAGGCCCATTTCTGGATGGCCGAATCTTATTACGGCAAGGGCGACATGCAGGGTGCGCTGAAGAAGTACGATGACCTGCGCAACATGCCCGGCGCTTATGCCACGGAGCTATACGAACAGGCCGGCTACGGCATGGGCTACACCTTCTTCAAGCTGAAGCAATACGGTGAGGCGGCCATCTCCTTCCGCCGCTTCGTGCTCGCAAAGGGCGGTGAGCCGCGCCAGCGTGCGGATGCCATGATGCGCATCGGGGACAGCTACTTCGTGACGCGCGACAACGCACAGGCGCTGAAATGGTACAACGACGCCATGCAGGTGCCCGGTCCCGACCGCGACTACGCCCAGTTCCAGAAGGGTGTGGTGCAGGGCCTGCTGCGTGATAACACCGGGAAGATCGCCACGCTGAAAGCGCTTCTGAATGAGAAGCCCGATTCGCGCTTCGCCGCGGATGCGAAGTTCCAACTGGGTGAGACCTACATCAACCTGGAGAATGATGCCGAGGCGATGAAGCACTACGGCATGCTGATCTCCGGGCATCCCAACAGCCCGCATGTGCGGCAGAGCATGTTGCAGGTGGCGCTGATCCACCGCCGGCAGGGCGATGCGAACAAAGCGCTGGAACAATTCAAGGCCATTGTGGCGAAGTATCCCACCATGGACGGTGCGAAGGATGCGTTGGCTGGCATCGAGGCGATCTACGTGGAGCAGGGTCGCGTGGCCGACTACGAGGCCTATGTCCGTACGCTGAAGTTCGTGGACCCCGCCACACTGGAGTTCGACGAGAAGTATTTCCGGAGTGCGGAGGCACTGTACATGGACGGCAAATGCTCCCAGGCGATCGGTGCCCTTGGCGATTACCTGGCGAAGTATCCCACCGGCTCCTATGCCATCAATGCCCGATTCTACCGGGGTGACTGCCACTACCGCGCAAATCAGTACGACCAGGCGTTGCCCGATCTGGAGGCGGTAGTGAGCGCCAATGCCGCACAATTCCTGGAAAGTGCGCTGTTCGGTGCCAGCGACATCCACTACCGGCAGAAGCGATGGGAGGGTGCATTGGGCCACTTCGCCCGCCTGGAGGAGGTGGCAAGTTTCCCGCAGAACAAGCTGGCCGCACAGGTGGGGCAGTTGCGCAGTCTCAAAGAGTTGAAGCGCCCCGGCGAAGCAGCAGGGGTGGCCGGTCGCGTGCTTGCCAACAGCGACGCCACCGCCGACCTGAAGGCCGAGGCCGGCCTGCTCCTGGCCCATGACTCCATGTTGAAGGGTGATCACGATGCGGCCTACACCACTTTCCGTAATGTGAGTGCGGCAAGCGTGAACCAGTATGGCGCCGAAGCCAAATACCACCAGGCCTATATCCGACACTTGCAGGCCCGGTACCGTGATGCGGAGAAGGAGGTCTTTGAGCTGGCCCAGCGTTATCCCGCTTATGATCATTGGAAGGCACGCGCATTCATCCTGCTGGGCGATGTGTATGTGCAACTCGGCGACCTCTTCCAGGCGAAGGCCACCTTGCAGAGCGTGGTGGACAACGTCACGGATCCAGTGTTGGTCGCTCAGGCACGCCAGCGGCTGGATGCCATCCAGGCCAGTGAAGCGCCCAAGACCACCAGCCCACCACAGGACGGGAACGAGATCGCCCTGCCCAGCCCCAACGGACAATGAGCGCCCACACAAAGCACATGTTCCTTTGCGCCGCCCTGTTCGGTACGGCCGCATATGCCGTGGCGCAGGACACGCAGCCCGGTGGCGAATACGTGATCCAGGGCATCTTCAGCCCCACCATCGCCGATGTACGCAAGATCGACATGCGGCCACAGCCCATCGACACGATCCTGCCGGACAGGCCTGTGTCCTACCAGCTGCTCACTGTCAAGGCCGATATCCCCTCCCGTGTGGACAGTATCGAACCGGCGCGACTCACCGTACTCGCACCGCAGCCACGTCTGTACAAGGGATACGTCAAGGCCGGTTTCGGTCTGTACACCACCCCGTTGGGAGAGATCTACTTCGACCAGACCCGTTCCCGGAAGAACACCTGGGGCATGCATGCCAGGCACTTCAGCAGCAATGGCGGGATCGATGATGTGGGTCCGAGTGAGTACAGCTTCAACAGTGTGGACGGGCACTACACTCATTTCCTGCCGGACCATGAGGTGGGCGGCAGGCTGATCTACGACCGGCGACGGGTGAGCTACTATGGCTTCACCGCGTCCGACAGCCTGAGCGCACTACAGAACGCCATCACCGCCCCCGAGGACTTCACCAAGCAGGTCTATAATGACATTGGTTTCGCTGGCCGGATCCGCAGCCTGTACAAGGACAGCACACGTATCGCGCATGAAGCCGATGTGGAGGTGCATGCTTACAGCAACCTGACCGGCAGCAGCGAGACCAACATCCGCTTCGGCGCCGCGTTGGGCAAACGTGAAGGCAACGAACATTTCGCTTTGGGTTTGATCGTGGATAATAACGCGTATCGCGGCGACCTCGGTGGCACCCTGGGGGAGGCACGGATCAGCGGTACACTGCTGGGCCTGACACCCTCGGTGAGCACGCTCGGCCGCAAGTACACCGTGCGCGTGGGTGCCGGCCTGTACCTGGATGCCTTGGGGCGCACCACCTTCCACTTCTACCCGAACGCCTTCGCGAGCTACAGTCTCTTCGACGACATCCTGATCCCCTACGCCGGAGTGGAGGGTGCCAAGGAGCGCAACAGCCTGCGCAGTCTCACGCGTGAGAACCCCTGGCTTACCGGCGCGCCCAATCTGGTGAACAGCAGTCGGCAGTATGACTTGTATGGCGGCCTGCGTGGAAGTTTCAGCAGGCATGTGGGCTTCGATGTGCGGGTAAGCAGCACCCGCATCGACGACATGCCGCTGTTCGTGAACGTCCCCAATGAGCCTTTCGCCGACCGCATGGCCGTGGTCTACGACCGTGTGGACATCCTCAACATCAGCGGTGAATTGCGCTACCGGCTGCGTGAGTCGATCAGCTTCAACGGCCGCATGGAGGTGCTGACCTACCAGACCAACCTGCAGGAGGAAGCCTGGAACCTTCCGCCCTATCGCCTGGCACTTGGTGGGCGCTACAGCATGCAGGAGAAACTCATCCTGAAAGCAGAGGTCCTCTTCCTGGGCAGCCGCCCGGCCTTCCGCCAGCCGGTGCCACCGCAGCCCGGCGAACTGCCCAACCCCAGCCTCACCACCGAGTTGGACGGCTTCATGGACCTGTATCTGGGCATCGAGTACCGCTATACCAAGCGCTTGAGCGTGTTCCTTGACATGAGCAACCTGAGCGCCAGCAAGTACGAACGCTGGTACCGCCACCCCGTGCAAAGGGGGCTGGTGATGGGTGGTGCCACCTACGCTTTTTGAGGCGTCACGCCTCTGTTGAGGAGGCCGTTCAGGGGCGTTCCCGAAGGCATAGCATTACCGCTGGCATACGCAAATCCTGACGGGGGTATAGATATCAACATAACCCGCGCCATTGTTGGGAAAACGGCCATCCTGAACCACCCCTTTCCGTACCTTCGCACACCCTTTGGAATGAGGGGTGTTAAGAGCCATCAGAACCATGTCCGAGACCGTACTTGAAATGAGCGAGAAGAAGAAAGCGTCCGCCGCATATTCGGCTGAAAGCATACAGGTGCTGGAGGGCCTCGAAGCGGTGCGCAAGCGGCCGGCGATGTACATAGGCGACATCAGCGTGAAAGGCCTGCACCACCTGGTGTATGAGGTGGTGGACAACAGCATCGATGAGGCGATGGGCGGGCATTGCGACACCATCGAGGTGAGCATCCTGCCGAACAACAGCATACGCGTGAAGGATAACGGCCGCGGCATCCCCGTGGACTTGCACGCCAAGGAAGGCCGCAGCGCCCTGGAGGTGGTGATGACCGTGCTGCACGCCGGAGGCAAGTTCGACAAGGACAGCTACAAGGTGTCCGGCGGCCTGCATGGTGTGGGTGTGAGTTGTGTGAACGCCTTGAGCAGCCACCTGATCGCCGAGGTGCACCGCGATGGGAAGATCTACCGCCAGGAGTACAATGAAGGACGGCCCCAGTATCCCGTGAAGGAGGTTGGGCAGACCGAATTGCGGGGTACCGTCGTGACCTTCACACCGGACAATACCATCTTCCAGGTTTCCGAGTACAATTATGATACGCTGGCGGCCCGTCTGCGGGAACTGGCCTACCTGAACAAGGGCGTGAAGCTCACACTCACCGATGAGCGTCGCCCGAACGCGGATGGCACGTTCCCGGTGGAGACCTTTTTCAGTGAACTCGGGCTGGTGGAATTCGTGCGGTTCCTGGATGGGACCCGGATGTCGTTGATCGAGGACGTGATCTACATGGAAGGGGAGAAACAGGGGATCCCTGTGGAGATCGCCATGGTGTACAATGACTCCTACAACGAGAACCTGCATTCCTACGTCAACAACATCAACACCCACGAGGGAGGCACGCACCTGGCGGGCTTCCGCAGTGGCCTCACCCGCACCCTGAAGAAATACGCGGACAGCAGCGGGGCCACCCAGAAGTTGAAGTTCGAGATCGCTGGCGACGATTTCCGTGAAGGACTCACCGCTGTGATCAGTGTGAAAGTGCAGGAGCCCCAGTTCGAAGGGCAGACCAAGACCAAGCTGGGGAACAGCGAGGTGAGCGGCGCTGTGAACATGGCGGTGAACGAAATGCTCGAGAACTATCTGGAAGAGCACCCCAGGGACGCGAAACGGATCGTGGAGAAGGTGATCCTTGCCGCCACGGCACGCCATGCTGCCCGCAAGGCGCGCGAATTGGTCCAGCGCAAGGGAGCCTTCAGCGGCGGTGGGCTGCCCGGCAAACTGGCCGACTGCCAGAGCAAGGATGCCAGCCAGAGCGAGCTTTTTCTGGTGGAGGGAGACAGCGCCGGAGGCACCGCGAAGCAGGGCCGGAACAGGGAGTTCCAGGCCATCCTTCCGCTGCGCGGCAAGATCCTCAACGTGGAGAAAGCCATGCAGCACAAGATCCTCGACAATGAGGAGATCAGGAACATCTACACGGCGCTGGGTGTGCACATCGGCACCGAGGAGGACAGCAAGGCGCTGAACATGGAAAAGCTGCGCTACCACAAGATCGTGATCATGTGCGATGCTGATGTGGATGGCAGCCATATCCAGACCTTGATCATGACCTTCTTCTTCCGCCACATGCAGCCACTGATCGAGAGTGGCCACCTGTACATCGCAACCCCGCCACTCTATCTGGTGAAGCGGGGTAAGGAGCAGGTGTATTGCTGGAGCGATGCCGAGCGCGATGCCACCATGGAGCGCATGCGCGCCCACAACAAGGAGGCGAGCATTGGTGTGCAGCGCTACAAGGGTCTTGGCGAGATGAACGCCGAACAGCTCTGGGAGACCACCATGGACCCCAGCCGTCGCACCCTGCGTCAGGTCACCATTGAGAATGGCGCCGAGGCCGACCGTGTCTTCAGCATGCTCATGGGCGACGAAGTGCCGCCACGCCGCGAATTCATCGAGAAGAACGCCAAGTACGCCAAGCTGGACATCTGATCCCGGCTGGAAATGAAATGCGAAAAGCCCCGGACTGGCCGGGGCTTTTTCATACGCGCATCGCGCGCTTCCTGATACATGCTACCGCAGTACCGTCACATGCCCCCGGCGTTCCACACGGTCACCAGAGTCAGGTGCGCGATAGCGCAGGATCCATACGAATACCTCGGTCTTCACCAGTTTGCCGCTCAGGGTGCCATCCCATCCTTCGCCTAGATCCACGCTTTGAAAGACCTGTTCCCCCCAACGGTCGAAGATCAGGAACTCGTAATCCATCACATCCGTGTGGGAGAACACCGGGATGAACAGGTCGTTCAGGCCGTCCCCATCGGGGGTGAACGCGTTCGGCAGGTGGCCTTCGAGTTCATCGCGCACGACGATCGTGCGGCAGACCTCATCGGTGCATCCATCCTCATTGGTCACCGTGAGGCACACCGTATAGCTGCCACCAAGTACCCCGGGGAACAGGAAGAAGGGGGCATCGCCATTATCGCTTCCCAGACCGCCGAGGTCCCAACTCCAGCTGACCACGTTGCTGCTGGAAGCGCTCTGGAACCATACCCCAGGGTCGGTGGCCACCGGACTGAAGGGCGACCAGGTGAAGGCAGCGGTGATCGGCGGCGAGTTGGGCACAGCTATGCTGGCGAAGGAAGTGCATCCTACGGAATCCTGCACCGTCACGGTCCAGTTGCCTGCGCACAGGCCCTCGAATTCAGTTCCGGTCTGCCAGGTCATTCCATTATCCACACTGAACGCAACACCATCAAGTGCCACCACGGAGATCGTGCCATCGCAATCACCGGGGCAGGTAACGCGCGTCGCGGTGACGTCCTCGATGGACACTGGTGGAGGCTGCGCTACGGAGAAGGATGCCTGCGCCGTGCAACCATTGGCATCGCTTACGGTCACCATGTGTTCGCCTGCACAGATATTGCTTCCCGTGCCATTCGCATTCCCGGATACCCCGGCAGGCCAGGCGTAACCATAACCCGCTTGGCCCAGGTTGCCGCCCGAGGTCTGCACCGTCACCGTGCCATTGCAGGCATTGTGGCATAGGGCATCCGTGGCGATGGCCGTGGCGCTCATCGGTTCAGTGAGGATGATGGTCACCTGCGCTTCGTCCACACATCCGAACTGGGAAAGTGTGCTCCAGGTGAGTGTGTAGCTGCCCCCCTGCGTGGCGCTGATACCACTTGTGGGTGAGTTGGGATCGGTGAAGTAGATGCCCGCAGGGCCGCTCCACATGCCGCTTTCCCAATTGTCTGCTGCAGCAAGGGTGAATGTCAGGTCACAGACCACAGCATTGTTGCCGGCGAAAGGTGGGGTCTGGCTCGGAAAGCTCACCGTGACCGTGGCGATGGCCGGTGGGCATGCCGGACCGCTGGTGACCGTATAGGTGTAGTTGCCAGCTGGGTTGTTGGCCGGGTCGAAGGTGCCGTTGTTCGGGCCGCCGCTCGCGTTCGTCCACGTACCTCCGGCATTCGGCGACCCTGCCAGTTGGTCGAAGAGGTCGATGGGATCCGCTTCGGGACAAAGCAACAAACTGCTGCTACCGCCGGCGTTGGGGGCTTGTGTCACGCCGATGGTCAGTGTGGCCGTGGCATTGGCACATGGAGCCAGGCCCGTCACCGTATAAGTGTATGCGCCCGGTGTATGGATGGCGGGGTTGTATGGTCCGTTGAACGCACCGTTCGGTCCCTGCCAGCTACCACCTGCGTTGGGTTGGCCACCAAGGGAGGCGAACAGGTCGACCGGTGTCTGGTCGCTGCATAGCGCAAGGGTCTGGTTCGTGCCGGCGTTGGGTGCGGTGTTCACGGTCATCGTCACCGTGGCAGTGGCAGCAGGGCAGGGGGCCGTGCCAGTTACAGTGTATGTGTAGATCCCCGAAGCATGTACGGCTGGGTTGAAGGTGCCTCCGAAGGCGCCACCAGTAGGGTTGGACCAGCTTCCCCCGGGGGCTGGACTGCCACCGAGTTGACCTAGGAGTGGCACACTGGCGCCGCTGGAACAGACGGTAAGTGTGTTGCTCGTTCCCGCGTTGGGTGGTGTGATCACACCTACGGTCACCGTAGCGGATGCCGCCGGGCAGGGTAGTGTTGGGGTGACGGTATACGTGTAAATACCTGGTGTGTCGGTCGCCGGGTTGAAGGTTCCGGTGAATGGTGCGCCACCGGGTGTGATCCAAGCGCCGCCCTGGTCAGGGCTTCCTTCCAGACTGGAGAAGAGCCCGGTGGTTGGATCGGAGGTGCATAAGGTGAGGAAGCCGGGTCCACCTGCAGAGGCTTCGGCCACCAGGCTGATGGTCACCGTTGCGCTAGCATTCGGGCAGGGTGCCTGGCCCGCGACGGTGTATGTGTACGTGCCGCCGGGATGCACGGCAGGGTCGACCGTACCACCAAAGGGAAGGCCTGTGGGTCCGGTCCATGTGCCGCCTCCATCGGGTTGGCCTCCGAGCGCCCCGAGCAGATCGAGCGGATCACCCAGCGTGCAAAGACTTTCACTGGCGTTGGTGCCAGCGTCAGGGGCGGCGGTCACCGAGACTATCAACGAAGCGGTCGCATCAACACATGGGGCAACGCCCGAAACCGTGTAAGTATATACTCCTGCCGCTTGTGTGGAAGGGTTGAAGACGCCATTGTGTGCACCACCTGGACCGGACCAGGAACCACCTGATTGCGGATCTCCGCCCAACTGGTCGATCAGGTCCACCGATGCTCCCGATGAGCAGAAGGTCCCAGCCGCATTGGTACCTGCGTCAGGTGCGGTGTTCACCGTCACATTCACCGTGGCGCTCGCATTGGGGCAGGGTGCAGGGCCAACGACCGTGTAGGTGTAGTTCCCGGCGACACCGGTGGCAGGGTCGAACGATGCGCCTGTGGCCCCTCCGGGTCCGGACCAGGTGCCACCTGCCATGGGTGTGCCCCCAAGGGAGTTGAAGAGATCGACGACACCCTGTGAGGAACAAAGCGTGAGGGCCCCATTCGCGCCAGCACTCACGGGGCTGTTCACGGTGATCGGGATATCCACACTGGCGCTGGCGCCGCATTGATCGGTCACCGACAGCGTATAGGTCTGTGTCGTGCCAGGACTCACGGAGATGTTATTCCCCGATCCAAGCGATCCTCCGCCCTGATCGGTCCATTCCCAGGCGTAGGTGCCACCACCTCCACTGATATCGGTGATGCTCAGCGGAACGGTGGTCCCGTTGCAGATCGTCTGTGTGTAGGGTGCCAGTTGGATCACAATGGGCGTGAGCGCCACGGAGGTCACCAACACACTGTCCTGGATGTTGGTGCCGCAGCCATCGGTCACCGTTACCACATACCATGTGGGTGGTCCCGACGGTACAGTGATCGATGCGCCGTTGCCCACGGGGAGGCCATTCGCGGTCCAACCATAGGTGAAGTTATTGTCACCTCCCGTCGCACTTAATACGCTGATGGTGCCGGTGCCCTGGCATTCGATCTCGGTGGGCACGCTGACATCGATCGCCAGAGGCTGGTAGTTGGGCAGGGTCACCGTCATGGTGGCGGTGACCGGATCGGCACCACAAGGAGCACTCACCGTCAATGTGTAGGAAGTGGTCTCATTAGGGGAAACGCTGATACTGGGGGTGGTCTCCCCGGTGCTCCACAAATAGGTGTACGCACCCAATGCCCCATTCACATTGGGTGAAAGCACATGTGTTTGCCCACAGGTGCCATTGATATTCAGGGATTGCACCTGTATGGGCGGGGCGCTGTCAATGAAGTATGTGACCTCGGTTTCCACGATGCCACCTGCGCAACTACCATTCTGGGAGGAGATCGTAAGGATGATCGT
The DNA here is from genome assembly GCA_041747675.1 of Flavobacteriales bacterium. Lineage (GTDB taxonomy): Bacteria > Bacteroidota > Bacteroidia > Flavobacteriales_F > PHOS-HE28 > PHOS-HE28. The sequence continues at coordinate 54,222 of JBGTES010000076.1, read as the reverse complement.
CTCGAGCAGGTCGCCATCCAGCGGAACGTCAAGGAAGAGGCTGACGGTGGCTTCACCTGGAGGGAAGACCAGTTCGGTCGGGAAGGGTGGTATGTAATCCACACCCGGAGTGGCCGTGCCGCCAACACTGAGGTCCACCACGAGTTCGTCAACCAAGTCGCCAATGCGTGTAAAGACCAACTCATAGGGTCCGCAGCCTTCGAGCATGGTATTACCATCCACCACGCCCACACCCGTTGGTAGGGAGGTGCTCACCTGGCCCGAGCTTACGAAACTCCCCGCTTCCAGAAAGACCGCGGAATCGAAGCCTGTATCAAACCCATCACCAATGGCGATCTTGATCCGGTATGTCTCACCACACTCCACAAGCGCGAAAGCGGTAAGTACAGTGGTGAGCCCGTTATAGGCGACAGTGGCGCCGGACTGATTGTTCACATAGTAGATGTTGTTCTGCTGCCAATTGGGACCACCTGCTGCGGCACAAGTGGCGGCGTTCCCCGCTGAACCTGGGACACCGCTGTTCACCGTGTTGATCGTCACAGGTACGTTGGTACCAGGGATCAATGCGATATTGGCCGAGTTGTTCGAGAAAGGACCTGCGATGCCGGGCCCACTCAGGAAAAAGCCAAAGGCATCATTGAAGGCGCTGCAGACATAGGCGGGATATTCCTCGGAGCCGAAGACATAGCGAAAGCGAAGCGTGTCACCGGTAGGGATGAAGTCGAATTGCAGGATCGAACGGTCATAAATGGTGGTGCCGGCCAGTAGGGTCAGGTCGGCGTCCACACCGGTATTGAGCGCTGTGCTGGCGAAGAAGGTGCCTGGATTGGCGGCCTGCATCACGTTCCCCGAGGCGAGGATCACGCCCGATTGGAGACCAAGATTGCTGGTACCGACCGTGAAGGAACCGCGCCCGGGTTGGTTCGGCGGAGGGAATGCCACCCCATTGTATGTGATGTTGAAGGCCGTGACGCCGTCGCCCAGCAGGATGTCCTGCACGAGTTGCTGCGGGGTGGGTGCCGTGCTGATGGTGAGTTGTGCCTTTGCCAGCAGCGGTACACAACACAAGAAGGGAATGGCGAGTATGGATCTCGGCATGGTGGTAGCTTGGGCGAATATCGGGAAACTAGCCGGATTAAAGGAGGGCAGGCAACGGCACCGATAAGGAGACGCGGGGGAGGGCTTGATGGTTGGCCCTGAACTGTTCAAAATGAAAAGGGCCCGCCGTGCGGACCCCTTTTCAAGATACTGAACTGGGGAACCGGTCAGCGGACCAGGCTCACATTGCCATTGTACGTGCCGCCGTGTTTCTCACTCATCTCCACCACCCACACGTATTCACCGGATGCGCATTGGTCGCCCTTGTTGTTCACGCGGCCATTCCACGGGCGGTTCGGGTCCGCGGTCTCGAACACCAATTGACCGCTGCCCGCGTGAAAGATCGAAAGCTGGAATCTGGCTCCCAACTCGCGAAGTGCTTCGGGGATGAACACGTCGTTCACGCCATCACCATTCGGCGAGAACGTTTTCGTAGCGCCAAGGTCGTAATCCTTGGCGATGTGGACCACTCGTTCCACCCGATCCACGCAACCCTTGTCATTGGTCACTGTCAATCCCACGGTGTAGTTGCCCTTCTTCTTGTACACGTGGTCCGGATGCACGGCAGTACTGGTATGACCGTCACCCAGGTCCCAGAGGAAGTTCTTACCATGCAAACTGTGATTCTCAAAATGCACGGAAGGCACCATGCCGGGGTATTCGCGGGGGATGTGATGGAACGCCGCCTCGGGTGCCTCGTGGATCACGATGCGGTCCGATGCAGGGCGGTTGGAGAAGTTACCCCCATGGATCGAGGAGTGGGATAGCATCACCTCAAAGGTCCCTGATTTCTGATAGGTATGCACAGGCTTGGACTTGTTGGAGAAGTTGCCATCTCCGAAGTTCCACAGGTGGATGCCGTCCTCTGGCAGATTCTCCATTTTGAAGTGCACGGTAGTTCCCGGGCATCCTTCGGTGACACTGGGCCGGATCGCATTGTCCGCACCGGCAGGCGACGGGGCAGGCGCGTGGACGACCCCGGTCGCGGTGGACCGCGTGGATCCCTTCAGGTCCATGGCGCCGGCCGTGTGGCGCTTCGCAGTGCTGCGTGTATTGACCGGTGTGGTGGTTTCGCTGTTTGCATCCACCTCATTATTGACAAGGGCCGGTATGGCCTCGGCAATGGTCTCGCCCGGCAAGGGGGATGTTTCTGGAGTGGTGGTGTCCAACAAGGCTAAAAAGCCGGATGCTTCGGTTCCCTGTGCAGTTGTCGGTTCGTTGAAGAGCATATGCATGGTGGTGGCCACGGACATGCTTCCTGCGAAGAGCAGGATATACAGCCCTGCCGAGGATTGCCACTTGCCATTGTGTGGCCGACCCAGTTCCTCATTCAACTTGACCCAATCAGCCGAGTTGTAGGGTACCTCGTAGTGCTCCAAGGCTTCCTTCAAGGACTTTTCGAAGGCATCGGATCCCTTCATCGTCGTGCGTTTATCAAGGCTTGCGCCCTTTGGTGAGCAGTTTCCTAAGATTGTTCTTGGCCTTGGCCAGATTGCTTTTCGAGGTGCCGATATTGATGCCCAGCATCTCGGCGATCTCCTTGTGGGTGAGTTCCTCGAACACGTAAAGGTTGAAGACCGTTCGGTAGGCCGGGGTCAATTTCTGCATGGCATTGATCACATCGGCGGGCTTTACGTCAAAGGCCTCCTCTTCGTTCTCCTCGGCGAGCACATCCTCCTCATCCTGGTCGCCGAAATCCTCGATGCTTCGATCTTCCCCAAGCAAGAGGTAGGCGTTCTTGGTGCGGCGGAAGTGGTCGATGGCCGTGTTCACCATGATCCTCCGGATCCATCCTTCGAAAGATCCCGCACGGTTGAATTTTTCCATGCTCCGGAACACTTTGATGAAGCCATCCTGGAGAATGTCCTTGGCTTGATCCGTGTTCTTGGTGTAGCGTAGGCAAACGGCCATCATCTTGCCATAGAACAACTCGTACACGCGCTGTTGCGCGCGGCGGTCGTCCACCAGGCAGCCATCGATCAGCCCCGCGTATTGTACCTCCGACCCTTCAGTTCCCGACCAGGAGACCTTCAGGTGTGCGGAAGCCATTTTCGGGGCCGGACGATCTGCCAAAACACGGTTCATTGGTGCGGGCAAGATAGCCATGTACCATTAAAGACGAAAGGAGCGTGGAATGGATGCCTGCGATCCAACGTTGGAAGGGTCCCTCACCGATCGCCCTACCTTCGCACCCCGATAACCTCCCTCTCTGACCAAACAACCCAATAGCCGCATGAAAGTGACAGTGGTAGGGGCTGGCAATGTTGGCGCGACATGCGCCGATGCCGTGGCCCGCTGGGAGCTCGCCAATGAAGTGGTGCTGCTCGACATCAAGGAAGGATTCGCTGAGGGCAAAGCCCTGGATATCTGGCAAACGTCTCCGATCAACCTGTTCGATACACGGCCGGTGGGCTCCACCAATGACTATACGAAGACCGCCGGCAGCGATGTGGTGGTGATCACCAGCGGCCTGCCACGAAAGCCTGGTATGAGCCGCGACGACCTGATCGCCACCAATGCAGCGATCGTGCGTAGCGTCACAGAGAACGTGGTGAAGCACTCGCCAGATGCCATCATCATCGTTGTGAGCAATCCGCTCGACGTGATGACGTACTGCTCCTTCATCAACAGCAAGCTGCCCAGCACCCGCGTGTTCGGCATGGCCGGCATCCTGGACACCGCGCGCTACCGCGCCTTCCTTGCCGAAGCGCTGCAGGTGAGCCCGAAGGATATCCAGGCCGTTCTTATGGGCGGCCATGGCGACACCATGGTTCCCCTGCCGCGGTACACCACCGTTGCGGGCATCCCTGTCACCGAGTTGATCGGCAAGGACGAACTGGACGCGATCGTGGAGCGGACGAAGAAGGGTGGTGGTGAGATCGTGAACCTGCTGGGCACCAGTGCATGGTATGCCCCGGGTACTGCTGCCGCCCAGATGGTGGAGGCCATCGTGCGCGACCAGAAACGAGTATTCCCATGTTGCGTGTGGCTGCAGGGCGAATACGGACTGAAGGACATCTACATGGGTGCGCCCGTGATCCTGGGCCGCAAGGGTGTGGAGCGCATCATCGAACTGAAGCTGAACGATGCCGAGATGGAACTTGTGAAAGCCAGTGGAAAGGCCGTGAAGGAGGTGATGGATGTGCTGGACAATATGAACAAGGTCACCGCCTGAGGCTCCACCCTGCAGTACTATATCATGTCTCGGAGGGCGTCCTTAGGGCGCCCTTCACATTTCTACCAGTCGGGTTGCCACAGCAACATGGTCAACGGCCTGTACCCGCCACCACCAGACGCTGTGTGCCGGTCGGGGCGGGACCTTCCAGTCGCAGGAGGTAGACACCCGGCGAAAGGTCAGCGACATCAAGCACGATGCGTTGCCCATGTGCACGCATGCGCAGCACTTCCTGGCCCAAGGCATTCCGAATGGACCAGGCACTCCCCGGCCCAGGGGCTTCGGCCAGCTCCAGCACCACCTCGTGGGAGGTGGGGTTCGGCATCATCACGAATCCGGGCAGCGATGTGTCCAGCAAGGGCCCTGTGCCGGTGATGTCATCACTGCGCCAGAAGGAGAGGCCGCCACGATAGTTGCCCACCACCAGATCCACAATGCCATCACCGGTGAAGTCATGGACACAAAGGCCCGTGCGCTGCCCGTCACGGATCCACATGAAGGCCGTATCCTGGAGAGTCCATGTGCCCTCCAGGTTGCCGTCCATACCGGTATAGTGGTACAACCATCCTGACTCCGAGCCCAGCAGGATCTCCCGCCCGCCCTGTGCATTGGTGAAGATGCAGGGCACCGAGTGGCCGGTGATGTTCCACCATTCCACGGTGCTTACCCCGCCGAGGTCTTCGGAGACCAGTGTCCACTGCGGAACAAGCGCGGTGCCCGTGTTTCGGTAGTGATTCAGGTTGCCATTACGCTCGCCGATCACCAGGTCCAGCAGTCCATCCCCATCCAGATCCACCAATTGTGGCGTGGCGAACTGGCCCACGTCGATGATCACGCCGGCCGCATCAAGAACGTTGGGCTGCTCCAATTGGAACTGTGCCACAGTTCCTGTGCTCACGTTGCGGAAGAAATGCAGCCGTCCCTGTAGGTCCCCAATGAACATGTCCAGGTCACCATCGCCATCCACGTCGCCGAATGCTGGATACATGCTGAGACCGATGCCGCTGTTGGAAAGGCCCATATAATCATCGGTCACAAGGTCGAAGGAGGGCGTAGTGGCCGTTCCGGTGTTTCGCAGCAATGCCAGCTTACCGATATAAGGTCCGTTGGGGTTGAAATAGCCATGGTTGGCCACCACCAGGTCCATCAGTCCATCACCATCATGGTCGAAAGCCACCGGGTAGGCCCCCTCACCCAGGTCTATCATTTGATCCTGTAGCACGTTGTCCTGCTGCATTGCGAAGACCGGCACATTGTCGCTGCCGGTGTTCCGGTAGTACCACATGCTCTGGTAGTTCTGCGCAAGCGAAGTGGCATTGGGGCTCACGATCAGGTCGCGCCTGCCATCGTTGTCCAGATCCACATAGTACCCGGCTGGGAACAAGGGCAGATCCACGGGTTGGTCGTATTCCGGGAAGAAGGTCTCCGAGGACGTCATGTAGGCGAGGTCCACGGTTCCTCCATTGAAAAGGGCCACCAGATTGTTGAAGGTCACATCGCCAAGCAGGAGGTCCAGGACCCCGTCACCATCCAGATCGATCGGGCATATGGTGCTGCCGGCATGTGCTTTAGGTGCGCCCAGGCTTTCACTATCGCCCGTGCCCATTTCAGGGTTTGGTACATTGAATGAGCAAGGCGTATCGAGATTGATGGTGTTATCGCTGAAGTTCTCGGAGAAGAAGCCCCAGCATTCATTGCGCAACTCAAAGGCCAGGCTGTCGCAGGTGCCATACAATTCCATGCTCAGATTCTTGTGGTACTGCACATTGGTGCCTGTCAGCCCGAAGGTGAGGACGTCCAGGTCGCCATCGCCATCCACGTCCACCAGTCCGGGGATGTCGATGGAGGCGGTCCACAGGTTGGTCGGGATCACCGTGCCGGAGGGCAACACATAATCGGTGTATACCAGTTCGGTGATCTTCTCGAAGGCCAGCGGGCCGCCGTCGCTCACATTGCGCCATACGGCGAAGCCCGCGCTGGAATGCGTGAAGAGATCCTCGTGTCCGTCGCAGTCATAGTCACGCATCAAGGCCCAGTCATGCAACTGCTGGAAAGGTTCCACCTGGTCGAAGTCGCGCGTGATCCGGTAGCTGACCTGGCCGGCAATGCCATTGTTTAGGAGGGTGACGACCTGGTTGCCGGAACGATCGAAGAGGAGCAAGTCCTTGTGTCCATCGCCATCCAGATCGATGGTGCTCACCTGGACAAAGTTGAGGCCGCCCCCCCAAGCCATTTGGAGCGATGCACCCTGCTTGGTGACCGGTACGCTGGCATCAAAGAAGAGAGGCCACTGGGCCAGGCAGGTGGGGGCAAAGGCCAGGGTCAAGGTCGCCGGGCCGAGGATCCGCAGGGTTCGTGACATAATGGGTTGAACCTGCCAGGTACCCTTGGGTGATGCGCAGGAACGCATCAAAGGTATGCCGGTAGTGGTGCATTCCCCTGCCGTTCACCGGCCCCTTCCGCCGTAGGCTAACAACGCTATATTTGCCGCCTCTTTTAAGAAAACCAACCGGTCATGCAGAATCGCGGCGCGCTATGGATCTTCACCATCCTCCTCGGATTGGCGTGCTTTTACCAACTGTCCTTTTCGCTCTTCACCGGCCGGGTGGAACGCAAGGCCGCCCTGGAGGCCGGCATCCAGACGGATTCCCTCTTCAACGCCACTTACGAAGCCACCGGTGACACTTCCGGCCTGGATCGCGAGACGATATTCCTGGGTTTTGAGAACGAGGAACTGCGCCGCAGGGGCGATGACAAGGTTTATCCCATCTTCGGATACACCTACCGCGAATGCAAGGAGAAGGAGATCAACCTGGGCCTTGACCTCAAGGGCGGCATGGCCGTGACATTGGAGGTGGATATCCCTGCGCTGGTGGTGAACCTCAGTGAGAACAGTGACGATCCGGCCTTCCGAACCGCGGTGGAGAATACCCGGGAGCGGCTGCGTGGCGCCGATGCGGACTTCATCTCCGTGTTCGGTGAGGAGTATGCCAAGATCCCCAACCGCCCCCCCCTTTCGGCCATCTTCTACACCCCCGAGCGCAAGGACATGTTCGACCGCGAGGGCAGCGATGATGACTACCTGAAGGCCCTTCGCCGGGAGGCCGATGCCGCATTGGATAACACCGAAAAGATCTTACGCACCCGTATCGACAAGTTCGGGGTGGCGCAGCCCAGCATCCAGAAGCAACAGTTCAGTGGCCGCATCCAGATCGAACTGCCTGGTGTGAAGGACAAGGAACGGGTGCGCAAGGTGCTGCAAAGCACGGCGAACCTTGAGTTCTGGGAGACCCACGACAACCAGGAGATCTATGGTTTCCTGGAAACGGCAAACAACAACCTGGGCGCCAAACTGCACCCGGATGTGGTCGGGCCCGACACCACTGCCGCCACACCGGATGACGGGACCACGGCCACTGACGAGGGTGTTGCTACCAATGATACCATTCCAGATGATCTCGCTGTGGTGGATACCATGAGCAGTGGATCGGATGGTGACACCATCCCTGCGGAAGCGGACCTTGTGGCGGATGACATCCAGGCCGAAAGCGATTATGCGAAGCGCAACCCTCTCTTCGCGGTGCTTACGCCTGCGGTGTTCCAGACCCAGAGCGGAGGCTTCAATCTTATGCAGGGATCCGTGGTGGGCAACGCGCGCCTCGGCGACACCGCAACGGTGAACCGCTACCTGGCCATGCCCGAAGTGGTCAATGCACTTCCCGCCGATGTGAAGCTGGCGTGGTCGGCGAAGGCTGAAACGGTGCAGCTTCAAGCGGGCGGGACGGCGGAGCTTTTGAACCTCCATGCCTTGCGCGTGCCGCGCGGCGGAAAACCCAAACTGGATGGCAGCTCCATCGTGAACGCATCGCAGGACTTCAACATGAAGGGCGACGTGGAAGTGGTGATGCAGATGAACCCCGAAGGAGCACAGGTCTGGAAGTTGATGACCGGCGAGAATGTGGGCAAGGCAGTGGCCATCGTGCTTGATGAACTGGTATACAGTGCGCCCATCGTGCAGAGTGAGATAGCCGGTGGACGCTCCAGCATCTCCCTGGGCACCGGCGACCTGAACTCACAGATCCAGGAGGCCGATGATCTGGCCAATATCCTCAAGGCCGGGGCACTACCCGCCCCGGCGCGTATCAAGGATGAGACCGTGGTGGGTCCCTCCCTGGGCAGCGAGAACATCCGCCTGGGCATGCTCTCCTTTATTGTTGCCCTGGCATTGGTGATGGTTTATATGGTGCTCTACTATCGCCAAGCGGGATGGGTCGCCGACCTGGCGTTGATCGTGAACCTCTTCGTGCTGATCGGTACACTTGCCTCGCTACAGGCCGCGCTCACCCTTCCGGGCATCGCCGGTATCGTGCTCACCATGGGTATGGCCGTGGATGCCAATGTGCTGATATTCGAACGTATCCGTGAGGAACTCCGTGGTGGCCGGGCCATCAAAGCCGCCGTGGACCTGGGCTACAAGGGGGCCTTCTCGGCCATCATCGACTCAAACGTCACCACGCTCATCACAGCGGTCATCCTATATATGTTCGGTTCAGGTCCGGTGAAGGGTTTCGCCACCACACTGGGCATCGGCATCCTTACCTCGCTCTTCACCGCGCTGTTCCTCAGCCGTCTCATCATCACCGCGCGATTGGAGAAGGGCAAGCCATTCAGCGTATGGAACAGTTGGAGCCGCGATGTATTCGCCAATGCCAACTTCCAGTTCATGACCAAGAGGCGCCTGTACTACATGATCAGTGGTGTGCTGATCGCGGCAGGCATTTTCTCCGTGGTCACCAACGGCTTCAACTGGGGCGTGGACTTCACCGGTGGCCGTACCTATGTGGTGAAGTTCCAGCAGGACGTTCGTGTGGATGATGTCAGGTCATTGCTGCTTCCCCGGTTCATAAGCGATGATGGTGTGCAGAACAACGCCAACGTGAAGACCTATGGAGGGGCGCGCCAGGTGAAAGTCACCACGAACTACCTCTTCGATGATGTGGGACCCGAGGTGGATGTCCGCGTGGAAGGCCGCCTCAATGAAGGCCTGTCCGAATTGGGTAATCCGTACGAGATCATGGAATCCCGCAGGGTGGATCCCTCGATCAGTGAGCAGATCAAAGTCTCTGCCATCACCGCACTGTCGCTGGCCTTGCTGTTCATCTTCGTATACATCGCGGTGCGATTCCGGAATTGGCAGTTCGGGCTCGGCGGCCTGATCTCGCTGGCCCACGATGTATTGATCCTGCTCGGTCTGTACTCCATCCTGTACAAGTTCATGCCTTTCAGCATGGAGATCGACGAAGCATTCATCGCCGCCATTCTTACCGTGATCGGTTATTCGATCAACGATACGGTGGTGGTGTTCGACCGTATCCGCGAATACCTGCTCGACCACAAACGCGAGCCATACGAAGTGGTGATCAACAAGGCCATCAATTCCACCCTGGGCCGTACCATGAACACCTCGCTCACCACCCTGTTGGTGTTGCTGATCATATTCATCTTCGGGGGTGTGGCGATCAAGGGCTTCATTTTCGCCCTGTTGATCGGCATCCTGGTCGGTACCTACTCCTCCATCTTCGTGGCCAGCGCCGTGGTGGTGGATCTGCTGAAGGGCAAGGACGCTGCTCGTCTTTCCTGAGCCTCTTTGGGAAATGTAGTGATGAGGGGGCCCCACGGCATGTGGGGCCCCTTTACTTTGCACTCCACAGATCAACGGCCACACCTGCATGGATATCCTCTTCACCCTGGCCGGCCTGGCCTTGTTGGTGGTGGGAGCCGAGGTGCTGGTGCGCGGTGCTGTATCCCTGGCCTTGCGCATGCGGCTTTCGCCGCTGGTGGTGGGCCTCACCGTGGTGAGCATGGGCACCTCGGCGCCGGAGTTGGTGGTGAGTTTGGCCGCGGCCCTGAAAGGATCGCCGGTCATCGCCCTGGCCAATGTGGTGGGTTCCAACATCGCCAACATCACCCTCATCCTCGGCGCATCCGTTCTGATCTTTCCCATTCCGGTGGACCGCGCATCCTGGCGTGTGCACACCCCGGTGATGGTCTTTGCGAGCCTGCTTTTGATCCTCCTGCTTACAAACGACCAACTGGCTCGCTGGGAAGGTGGTCTACTTCTGGGTCTCTTAGTAGCCTATGTGACCCAGATGGTCCGCGCTGCACGTAGGGCGCATGCCGTCGGTTCCACACCCGTACCGGTGGGTGCATCGCGTTGGTGGATCGCGGCCCTGCAGGTGGTCGTGGGTGTGGCAACACTGGTCCTGGGTTCAGCCTGGTTCGTGGACGGGGCTTCTGGTCTGGCCAAGGCCTACGGTCTCAGCGAGGGCCTGGTGGGGCTCACGATCGTGGCGTTGGGTACCTCCATGCCAGAGTTGGTCACTTCCCTGGTGGCCGCTTTCCGACAGCAGGCGGACATTTCCTTGGGCAACCTGGTGGGTAGCAACATCTTCAACATCCTGGGTATCCTGGGTATCACAGCACTGGTGCGGCCCATCGCATTGCCGCATGGCGCGTTCGATCACGACCTGTGGGTGATGATGGGCGTGGCCGTGCTGATCTATCCATTGATGCGTTCCGGTTCACGCATGGGCCGCTGGCAGGGCCTTGTGCTGTTGCTTTCCTACGGGGCATACATGGCCTTGGTGGTGGGGCGCGGGTAGTGCATCTGGGGATCCATCTTCAGCACGCTACTTTTGACATCCATGTCCATCGCCCTTCTGTTCAGCATCAGTGGCGGAGAGATCATCGTGATCCTCCTCTTCGTGCTGTTGTTCTTCGGTTCGAAAGGGATCCCGGACATCGCCCGCACACTGGGCCGGACCATCCGCCAGGTGCGGGACGCCAGCCAGGAGGTACAGCGGGAGATACACCGGGGCGCCCAGGACGTGCGCCGCGAAATGGACGAGCAGCGCCGGTCATTCATGGATGATCGGCCACCGGATAAGGGACCCGATGGATCCGGGGCACCACCCGCCGGCCCGGGGCCTTCGTGAGCATGGACATCCTGATGACCATTGGGGGCCTCGTGGCCTTGGTGATCGGCGCAGAGGGCATGATCCGCGGTGCGGTGGACCTTGCCCTTCGCATGCGCATCTCGCCGTTGGTCGTGGGCCTCACCGTGGTGAGCATGGGCACTTCGGCCCCCGAGCTGGTGGTGGCGCTGATGGCCGCGTTGAAGGGCAACAGTGTGATGGCCGTGGGAGCCGTGGTGGGCTCGAATATCTCAAACCTCAGCCTCGTGCTGGGAGCCTGCATCGTGGTGTTCCCCATCGCTGCCGATCGTGATGCACGCCGCATCCACTGGCCGGTGATGATGGTGGTGAGTCTGCTGTTCACCCTGTTGCTCTGGGATGACCGCATAGCCCGCTGGGAGGGCCTGTTCTTCATGTCATTGCTGGTGGTCTACGTGGTCTGGATGATCTGGAGCAGCCGAAGGACATCGGGTGGGACGGGCACCGGGCCCGTGGTCGTGCGTACTCCGGTGTGGCGTTCGATACTCCTGCTCACTGTGGGCATTGTGGCTCTTGCCAAGGGCGCCGACTGGTTCGTGGAGGGTGCCTCGGGCATCGCGCGGACCCTGGGAGTGAGCGACCAGCTCATTGGTGTCACAGTGGTGGCCATTGGCACTTCCCTGCCCGAGCTGGTCACCTCACTGCTCGCCGCCTTCCGCAAGCAGGCGGACATCTCGATCGGCAACCTCCTCGGAAGCAATGTCTTCAACCTCCTGGGCATCATCGGTGTCAGCGCCATGGTACTCCCCATACGCGTGGACCATGGCGACTTTTTGCTGGATCTGGCTTTCATGCTGTTGATCGCCCTGCTGCTTTTCCCCTTCATGTGGCTGAGCCGTCGCATGGGTGCCTGGCACGGCGCCATACTCCTCGGGGTCTACGCGATCTACCTCTGGTTGGTGATCGCGCGCGGTTGAGCTGGTCGGCTCCCGCATAGCCATGTGTCCTTGAAGAACTGAAGTGCGGATCGCTGTATTCTTCTTTGCGGGTGCGATCTCATGGGGTGTGGAAAAGAAAGCATGCAATAATTCCAGTTTCACCCCCCTTGGAAGAATACCTTCGTCCCCGAAAAACCACCTTTCTGCATGTCCACCCCCCAAATGCGTCACAAGGCCCTGGAGGATGTCGTGAGCCGCAGTCCCCGCTTTTCCGACCCCCCCGCACAGCGCATCAGCGACTACTTTGGTGTGAACGTATTCAATGATGACGCCATGCGCATGTTCCTCACCGAGGACGCCTATTACGCCGTGCGCCAGGCCGTGACCCATGGCACGCGCATCGATCGTAAGCTCGCGGACCAGGTGGCCAGCGGCATGAAGGAATGGGCCGCCACCAAGGGTTCTACACATTACACGCATTGGTTCCAGCCACTCACCGGCCTGAGCGCCGAGAAGCACGACGCCTTTTTCGAGCCTCTGCCAGGCGGCCGCAGCATCGAGCGCTTCGACGGCACCATGCTCGTGCAGCAGGAGCCTGATGCCAGCAGCTTTCCCAGCGGTGGCATCCGCAACACTTTTGAGGCCCGCGGCTACACCGCCTGGGACCCCAGCAGCCCGGCATTCATCATCGGGCGTACGCTCTGCATCCCCACCATCTTCATCAGCTACACGGGAGAGGCGCTCGACTATAAGATGCCGCTGCTACGCGCCATCCGGGCGGTGGATGATGCCGCCACGGCCGTGTGCCAGTACTTCGACAAGGACGTGACCAAGGTGGTCACTACCCTCGGCTGGGAACAGGAATACTTCCTCATTGACAAGGCCCTGTTGCTGGCACGCCCTGACATCATGATGAGCGGCCGTGCACTCTTCGGGCACATCCCAGCCAAGGGCCAGCAGCTGGAGGACCATTACTTCGGCAGCATCCCCGATCGTGTACGTGCCTTCATGCGCGATTTCGAGACCGAAGCCCTCATGCTGGGCATCCCCGTGAAGACGCGCCATAACGAGGTGGCCCCGAACCAGTTCGAGTGCGCCCCGGTATTCGAGGAAATGAACCTGGCCGTGGACCACAACGTGCTCCTGATGGACATCATGGAGAAGGTGGCCCAGAAGCACGACTTCCGCGTGCTGTTGCACGAAAAGCCCTACGCCGGAGTGAACGGCAGCGGCAAGCACAACAACTGGAGCCTGGCCACCAACACGGGCCGCAACCTGCTCAAGCCCGCGAAGACGCCGAAGGAGAATATGCAGTTCCTCACCTTCTTTGTCAACACCATCGCAGCCATCCATGCCCATGCCGATGTGCTGCGTGCCAGCATCGCCAGCGCGGGCAACGACCACCGTCTGGGGGCCAATGAGGCACCGCCGGCCATCATCAGCGTGTTCATCGGTGGGCATCTCTCGCGCCTGCTCGATGATCTTGAGAAGAACGTGAAGGGCAGGATGAGCCCCGAGTTGAAGACGGAGCTCAAGCTCGACATCGGCCGCATCCCGGCTGTGTTGCTGGACAACACGGACCGGAACCGCACCAGCCCCTTCGCCTTCACGGGCAACAAGTTCGAATTCCGGGCCGTGGGAAGCAGCGCCAACTGCGCCGGTCCGATGACAGTGCTCAACACCATCGTAGCCGCACAACTCATCGCGTTCAGGACCGATGTGGACGCCCTGATCGCCAAGGGCGTGAAGAAGGACGAGGCGATCCTGCGCACCCTGCGTGATGTGATCGCAGCCAGCAAGGCCATCCGATTCGAGGGCAATGGCTATGGAGACGAGTGGGTGAAGGATGCCGCCAAACGTGGACTCAGCAACTTGAAGGACACCCCACGTGCGCTCGATGTGTGGAAGCGCAAGGAAACCAAACAGCTTTTTCAAGACATGGGCGTTCTCAGCCCGGTGGAAGTGGACGCACGCCACGAGATCGAGCTGCACAGCTATACACTGAAGGTCCAGATCGAGAGCCGCGTGGCGGGTGATCTGGCCAAGAACCACATCGTACCCACGGCCATCGTCTACCAGAACCGCCTGTTGGAGAACGTGCGTGGCCTCCGTGAGGTGCTCCCGGCAGACAAGGCGGAAAAAGCTTGCGCCACGCAGGTGGAGCTCATCGAGGAGATCAGTGATCGCATCAGCGCCATCATGACGCTGGTGCACGACATGATCGAGGAACGCAAGAAGGCCAATGTGATCACCGACGCACGCGACAAGGCCATCGCCTACTGCGACAAGGTGAAGCCCTTTCTGGAGGAGATCCGCTACCACAGTGACAAGTTGGAGTTGCTGGTGGACGACGAGTTGTGGCCCCTTCCCAAGATGCGTGAACTGCTCTTCACACGCTGAGCACACGGCGCTGCTGGCAGGGAAACACACCGGAGGTCGTTGGAACAGGCAATTGAACCGTAGGTTTGGCCGTTCGGGGAACTCCTTATCTTCGCCCGGAACCATCCCGGACACATTCATCCACACCAGATGATCACACGCATCGCAATGGCAGCAATGGCCCTGGGCCTGTTGTTCACCACCAACGTCATGGCCCAGGGCAAGCTCGCCGAGGAAGCGGACGCGGCATACGGCAGCGGCTTCTACTTCAATGCCATCGAGCTGTACAAGAAGGCCTATACCGTTGAGAAAAAGGCCAGCACCAAGGCCGAACTGATCTTCAAGGTGGCCGAGAGTTACCGTATGCTGGGCGACATGGCGCAAGCCGAGGTATGGTACGACAAGGCCAACAAGGCCCAGTACAGCGACCCGATCACCTATTACTGGATCGGAGAAAGCCTCAAGCAGCAAGGCAAGTACGCCGAGGCGATCGTGGCCTTCAATCGCTACAAGGAAAAACGCCCCGGGGATGTGCGCGCCGACGCGGGTATCGCCGCTTCCGAGATGGCCCAGAAGTGGAAGGACAGCCCTACGCGTTACGACGTGGGCCCGGAGGTGCTGCTGAATACGCAACAGATGGACTTCTCGCCGGGCTTCTCGGACAAAAGGAATGAGTCCGTGGTGTTCTCCAGCACGCGCCAGGCAGCCACAGGAACGGAGACGGACCAGATCACCGGTGAGAATTTCTCCGACCTCTTCGCCAGCACCCGCGACCGTCTGGGCAAGTGGAGCGAGCCGGTGAAGTTGCCCAGCTTCATCAACACCCCCGGCAATGAAGGGGCGCCCATCTTCAATAAGGAGCGCACCATCATGTACTTCACACGCTGCCCCATGGAGAAGAAGAAGCTCTATGGCTGCGACATCTGGATGAGCAAGAAGGTTGGCAACAACTACAGCGAGCCACAGATGCTTGCCCTGAAGCCCAATGCAGGCAAGGACGACACCACCACTGTGGGCCATCCCGCCCTGGGGCCGAACAACGAATACATGGTGTTCGCGGGCAACATGGACATGAAAGGTGGCCGCGGCGGCCGCGATCTGTACGCTGTGAAGCTGGGGGCCGAAGGAATGCCCGTGGGCCAGCCCGTGAACCTGGGTGCCGACATCAACACCAACCGGGACGAGCTCTTCCCCTTCATCCGCCACGACGGCAGCCTGTACTTCGCCTCCAATGGCTACTCCGGCATGGGTGGATTGGACATCTACCGGGCCGAGCCCACGGGCGACATGACCTGGGGACAGGTGGAGAACCTCAAGGCGCCGATCAACAGTGCTTGGGATGATTTCGCCATCATTTTCGACGGGGAATTCGACCGCGGTTTCTTCACCAGCAACCGTCCCGGAGGCAAGGGCATGGACGACATCTGGCGCTTCAACATGCCGGACATGGTCTTCGCACTCCAGGGCACTGCCTATGACAAGCTCTCCGGCCAGCCCCTGAGCGGCGCGAAGATCAGTGTGGTGGGAACCGATGGCAGCAACTTCAGCGCACTTACAGATGACAACGGGGGCTTTGCTTTCGTAGAGAGCGGCAAGGACCGGTTCATCAAGGAAAGCAACAACTACAGCATCCTCGCCGAGAAAGAAGGCTACCTGGTGGTGAAGGACCAGATCACCACGATGGGCCTCACCGAGAGTACCACCTTTGTGAAAGAGTACTTCCTGATGCCTGCCGACGTTGGCGGCGTTGTTCTGTTGCCAACTATCCTGTATGAGACCGACAAGTTCGCATTGCTCGATGCCAGCAAGGACAGCCTGCAGGTGGCTTACCAGACCTTGCTGGACAACCCGACGCTTGTGGTGGAGCTGCGTTCGCATACCGATGCCCGCCCCACCCGCACATACAGGGGAGGGAACAAGGAGTTGAGCCAGTTGCGTGCGCAGAGTTGCGTGAACCACCTGGTGCAATTGGGCATCGATCCTGCACGCCTGGTTCCTGTTGGTCGCGGTGCGGATGAACCCCGGATCACCATGGACCAGATCAACAAAATGGCCACCAAGGAGGAGAAGGATGCGGCACATCAGTTGAACCGCCGCACCGACTTGAAGGTGCTGAGCTGGGACCATGTGCCCAAGGAGAACGGCGGCACACCACCTCCGCAGAATTAGCCTCAAGACCGATCGGAGAAGCATCCCCCACCGGGATGCTTCTTCTTTTTCCGGAACCATGACCAGCCGCTACGACCAGCGCGGGGTGTCGGCATCCAAGGAGGATGTGCATCGTGCCATCGCCTCCCTGGACAAGGGATTGTTCCCCCGTGCCTTCTGCAAGGTCGTGGCAGATGACCTGACGGGCAGCCCGGACCACTGCATCGTGATGCACGCCGACGGGGCAGGCACCAAAAGTTCCCTGGCCTATGCCTATTGGAAGGAGACCGGTGACATCTCCGTGTGGCATGGCATCGCGCAGGATGCCGTAGTGATGAATCTCGATGACCTGTTGTGTGTGGGAGCAACGGACGGCATCCTGTTGAGCAGTACCATCGGTCGCAACAAGCGGCTCATCCCCGGGGAGGTGGTGGCCGCCCTGATCGAGGGCACAGAAGCCTTCCTGCAGCGCATGCGCGATCTGGGGGTTGGCATCCGAAGCACAGGTGGTGAAACCGCTGATGTGGGTGATCTGGTCCGCACAGTGATCGTGGACAGCACCGTGGTGGCACGGATGAAGCGTGAGCATGTGATCGACAACGCGCGTATCCAGGCGGGGGATGTGGTGGTGGCACTGGCCAGCGACGGGCAGGCCACGTATGAGGACGCTTTCAATGCGGGCATGGGCAGCAATGGCCTCACCAGTGCGCGCCACGATGTCTTCTCGAAGGAACTATCCACCAAATACCCGGAGACCTACGACCCCGCGACACCGGAGGAACTTGTGTACAGTGGTGCGGCGCGTTTGACCGATCCACTGGAAGGCACCCCACTGGACTTCGGCAGGGCCGTGCTTTCGCCCACCCGCACCTTTGCTCCCGTGGTGATCGATGTATTCGCTGCCATGCGTCATGATATCCATGGCATGGTGCACTGCAGTGGCGGGGCACAGACCAAGGTGCTTCACTTCGTGGAGGGCCTGCGTGTGGTGAAGGATGATCTCTTCCCCGTGCCGCCGCTCTTCGCCGCGATCCAACAAATGAGTGGCACAGAATGGCAGGAGATGTACAGGGTCTTCAACATGGGCCACCGCATGGAGTTCTATGTACCGATGCATCGCGCGGCGGAGGTCATCGGCATCAGCGAAGGCTTCGGCATCCCCGCCCGGATCATCGGAAGGGTGGAGGAGGCCCCGGTGAAGGAAGTGCTTCTTACAAGTCCACATGGCACCTTCACCTACCACTGAGCGTTTCCTTCCGCATTCGCGGTTCCCATGAGTGACCTGCTCTCCAAGTTGTCCGCATTGCACGATCGCCGCGAGGAGATCGGCAAGCAGCTCGCCGATCCCTCGGTCATCGCGGATCAGAAAAAATTCGTGGAGTACAACCGCACTTATCGCGACCTGGAACCCATTGAAGAAGCCTTCCAACGCTTCAAGCAACTGCACCAGGACCTGGCTGGGGCAGAGTCGATGCTGCGTTCGGAGAAAGACCCCGAGATGCTCGATATGGCCCGGCAGGAGCGCGATGGCGCGCGCATGGCCATTACTGCGATGGAGGAGGAGGTTCGCCTGATGCTCGTGCCCAAGGACCCCAACGATGCCCGGAACTGTGCCATGGAGATCCGTGCGGGGACCGGCGGTGATGAGGCCAGCCTCTTCGCCGGCGATCTGTACAAGATGTACACCCGCTATTGTGAAGGCCGGGGTTGGAAGGTGGAAGTGATCGATGTCAGCGAGGGCACCGTGGGCGGTTATAAGGAGGTGGTGATCCATGTGATCGGTGAGGGGGCCTATGGCACGCTGAAGTTCGAGGCCGGTGTACACCGCGTACAGCGTGTACCGGCCACCGAGGCCAGCGGACGCATACACACCAGCGCAGCCACTGTGAATGTGCTGCCCGAGGCGGAGGAGACCGATGTGGAACTGAAGGAGAGCGATGTGAAGATGGAGACCGCACGCAGTGGTGGGGCAGGCGGACAGAACGTGAACAAGGTGGAGACCAAGGTGCGCCTCACGCACCTGCCTACGGGCATCGTGGTGATGTGCCAGACCGAGCGCAACCAGCTGGGCAACCGCACGAAGGCCATGCAAATGTTGCGCACACGCTTATACGAGGACAAGGTGCGCGAACAAGAGGCCGCCGTGGCCGCGCATCGGCGCAGCCAGGTGAGCAGCGGCGACCGCAGCGCCAAGATCCGCACCTACAACTTCCCTCAGAGCCGCGTCACAGACCACCGCATCGAGTTCACCGCCCACAACCTGCCGGAGATCTTGAACGGAGGATTGCACGACATCATCGATGCCTTGCAACTGGCTGAGCGTACCGAGAAGCTGAAGGCGGAGTCGGAGATCTGATGGACACGGAGCACACTGCCCCGGAAATGGGCTGATCGCATTTTCGGAACTTCGTCCCTGATGACCCGCACCGTACTCGTTGAGACCATCCGCCGCAAGAAGAGCCTGCTCTGTGTGGGACTGGACACCGAAGCGCATCTGGTGCCGGAACACTTCCAGCAGGAAAGCCACCCTGTTCGGGCCTTCAATGAGGCCATCGTAGAGGTGACACACGACCTGGCCGTGGCCTACAAACTCAACCTGGCCTTTTATGAGGCTTTAGGCGACCAGGGTTGGCTGGACCTGGAGGCCACCATCTCATACATCCGCAGCAAAGGCGGCTGCTTCATCATCGCCGATGCCAAGCGCGGGGATATCGGCAACACGGCACGCAAGTACGCCGAGGCCTTCTACGATGTGCTTGATGTGGACGCCGTGACGCTTTCGCCATATATGGGCCGTGACAGCATCGCGCCATTCATGGGCCGGCCCGGCAAGTGGGGCATCGTACTGGGTGTCACCAGCAACCCCGGTGCGGAGGATATCCAGATGCTTAAGACCGAAGGCGAACGCCGTCTTTTCGAGGTGGTCATGAGTCGTTGTGCGGAATGGGGGACACCGGAGGAGTTGATGTTCGTGGTGGGAGCGACACGGCCGGAGATCCTGGCGGAAGCGCGGAAGGCCGCCCCCGCCCATTTCTTTCTGGTGCCTGGCGTCGGCGCGCAAGGCGGCGACCTTCAAGCCGTGCTTGATGCAGGCATGACCTCCGATGGCGGGCTGCTCATCAACAGCAGCCGTGGTGTCATCTATGCCGGACAAGGCGAAAAGGCCATCCCCACCGCGCGCCGGGCCGCGGAGGAACTACAGGGGACCATGGAAGTAGCACTGCGCACCATGGGGTCGGTCCGTTCCCGGTGAGTGTTCTGTGGTCTCTTCGCGATCCGCGATCAGTGAGACTATATTATCCGGCGAAAGCCTGACGAAAAGTCCGTCAAGCGATCTCGCCATGGCCCAGCCGATCTCCCGAATACCCGTTCTTGAGGGCAGCTCTCCGGCACCGCATCTGCGGATCGTTCCGCACAGTGGACCGAGCGATCAGCTCCTCGACCCCGCCTTCCCGTATGGGGAGGACTTACTTCAGTTCATCTGGGAGCAACGCCTTTATGATGCCCATGCCCTGCGTACCACCGATGGGCAGCCTGTGGAAGTGCTGGATCCCGGCCGCATCCAGCGTGACAGCGGTCCCGATCTGGAGGGTGCCCAGTTGCGCATCGACGGCCAGCTCTGGGCCGGGAACGTGGAGGTGCATCTGCGCAGCAGCGAGTGGAATGCCCACGGCCACCAGTTCGATCCGGCCTACGAGAATGTCGTGCTGCATGTGGTGTACGAGAACGACGCTGAAGTCCGTACCCTGCGGGGCACTGTGCCGCCCACACTGGAGTTGTTCCCGCGCATCTCCACGGAGAGCATAGCAATGCATCTGACATTGTTGCGCAGCCGTGAATTCGTACCCTGCGCAAGGCTGCTGAACCAAACCGATCCGTTGCGTACAAGCACATGGCTGG
Organism: Flavobacteriales bacterium; assembly: GCA_041747675.1. GTDB lineage: Bacteria > Bacteroidota > Bacteroidia > Flavobacteriales_F > PHOS-HE28 > PHOS-HE28. The sequence continues at coordinate 33,631 of JBGTES010000076.1, read as the reverse complement.
AGCGTGTCCTGGTCGAAAGACTGGAACGCAAGACCGCACATGTCGAAGCGCTTTACCACCAGCTCGGCAATGATCCCGCAGCGACCGTCTACCACATGCTCGCCCATGCCTTTGGACTGAAGGTGAACGCCGAACCATTTGGCATGCTGGCCCATGCACTGCCGTTGAAGGTGTTGTTGAAGTACCGTGATGATGCCCTTCGCACAGAAGCCCTTCTTTTCGGACAGGCGGGACTCCTGCAGGTGGACTTCGTGGACGAGCACCCCCGCCGTCTCCAGGAGGAGCATGCGCACCTCGCCCACATGTTGGGCCTGCGTCCCGCGCCCATGGCGGCCTGGAAGTTCTCCCGCATGCGTCCGGTGAATTTCCCTACGCTACGTATCGCACAGCTGGCTCAATTGGTCATGCGTTGTGATGGGACCTTCAGCGAGTTGTTGGAAGTGGATCATGTATCGCTACTGCGACGGCGGTTGGAGGTACAAGCGAGTCATTATTGGACGGACCACTATCAGTTCGACCGCCCCAGCGCGCCACGGCCCAAGCGCCTGGGCCGGACAGGAACGGACCATCTCATCATCAATGCCCTGGTCCCGGCCCTCTTCGCCCTTGGCCGTCTGCATGGCCGATCGGGATGGATGGAGCGTGCATTGCACCTGCTGGAACAACTTCCGGCCGAGCGCAATACCATCCTCGATGCCTGGGCCACCCTTGGTCAACATGCGGGTACAGCGTCTCGTGGCCAGGCCCTTCTGGAATTGAAGACAAGCTACTGTAACGGTCGCCGTTGCTTATCTTGCGGCATCGGCAACCAACTGCTGCGGAAGACCGTCAAGGCTACGTAAGCTCTTGGACCCGATCACCTGCATTTTCACGATACCGATGGAGGATCGCATCAAAACCCTTGTCGAACGTCAGTTCTTCGGAGTTTGCGCCTGGTGGGCCGATAAGCTCAACGTGAAGACCGAGCAGGTGCGCCTGAGCTTCATTTACCTGAGCTTCGTCACCGCCGGAGTGCATCTGGTGGTGTACCTCGTCATGGCATTCGTCCTACAGCACAAGGAGCGCATCAAGCATCCCTTTCGGAAGCGGAGCACGGTGTGGGAGTTGTAAGGGTCGGGTCTGATTGGTCCCCAACAGGGCAGGTCCCTAGCTTCGCCGCGCCGCCAGCATCAGCAAGTCCGGGCGGATGATCAATGAAGATCCTTATCACCGGTAGCAACGGCCTGTTGGGCCAGAAGTTGGTCACTGCTTTACGGGATGATCCCGGGATTGAACTTGTCGCCACCAGCCGGGGTGCGGACCGCAGCCCACTTCCATTAGGCGATCGGTACCGGAGCCTGGACATCACTTTGCATGCGGAAGTAGACGCGGTCTGCGAAGCTGTGCGGCCGGAGGTGATCATACACACGGCTGCGATGACCAACGTGGACGCCTGTGAAATGGACCCTGCCGCCTGCCAGCTGCAGAATGTGACCGCCACCGGTTACCTACTCCAGGCGGCCAAGGACCATGGCTGTCATTTCATCCACCTCAGCACGGATTTCATTTTCGACGGAATGAATGGCCCATATACCGAGGAGGATGTGGCCGCGCCGCTGAGCACCTACGGCCAGAGCAAGCTGGACAGTGAGCGGCTGGTAGTGGAAGCGGGGCTGGCGAAGTGGGCCATCGCACGCACCATCATCGTCTACGGTGTGGCGCCGGGGTTGAGCCGCAGCAATGTGGTGCTCTGGGCCAGGGAGGCCTTGCAGAAGGGGGAAGCGATCAAGGTGGTGGATGACCAATGGCGCATGCCCACCCTGGCGGAGGACCTCGCCGATGGTTGCATCCGCATCGCCAGACAAGGCGCCACCGGGATCTACCATCTCAGCGGCCCCGATGGCATGAGCATCCTGGAACTGGTCCGGCGTGTGGGCGCCTATTTCGATCTGGACGCTTCGGTAGTTACACCGATAAAAAGCGACTCACTGGGTCAACCCGCCAAACGACCACCCAAGACCGGTTTCGTGCTGGACAAGGCCCGGCGTGACCTGGGCTATGCACCGCGCGGCTTCGAAGAGGGACTGGCGGTGGTGGCACGGCAGTTGGCCGGGGAAGGGTGAAGTATGCCTGGTCGTCAGGCTTCAGTTCTTCGGCGATCCTTGTGAACAGAGGCTGCTGGTGCTCACCCCTTGCTCCGGATCGCCGTCAAGTATTCGGCGAGCTTCTCCTTCACCACTGGGTAGAGTATGATGAGCCCGATCATGTTGGGCACCATCATGGCGAAGATCATGGCATCTGAGAAATTGAGCACGCTGCCCATGTTGGAGGCCGCTCCCACCACCACGAACACCAGGAACAGCACCTTGTAGGTATTGGCCGACCGTGCGCTGCGACCAAAGAGGTAATTCCAGGCTTGCAGGCCGTAATAACTCCAGCTGATCATGGTGGAGAAGGCGAAGAGCACAACGGCCACTGTGAGCACGTATGAGAAGTTGGGTATGGCGCTGTCGAATATGTGGGCGGTAAGACCAACACCGGTGAGGGTGGACCCGTCCGTGAGCGTAGCAACACCGTCCACCGATCCATAGGGGAAGGCGCCCTGTACGTTGTAGATCACGATCACCAGGGCGGTCATGGTGCAGATCACGACCGTATCGATGAAGGGTTCCAACAGGGCTACTATTCCTTCGCTGGCCGCGAACTTGGTCTTCACCGCCGAGTGTGCGATGGCCGCGGAACCGATGCCCGCCTCGTTGCTAAAGGCCGCGCGGCGGAAGCCCTGCACCAGCACGCCGAGGAAACCGCCGGCAATGGCCGTGGGGGCGAAGGCTCCATGCATGATGGCACTGAAAGCGGCAGGTACATACTGCATGTTCATGTAGATGATGATCGCTGCGGCACCCACATAGATCACTGCCATGAATGGCACGATCTTCTCGGTCACCGTGGCGATGCGGCGGATGCCGCCGATGATCACGATGCCCACCAGCGCGGCCATCACCAGCCCGAAGATGGTGCCGCCAAAGTGTGTCTGGATGCCCATGCTTCCCAGGAAGATGCTTGCGGCCTGGTTGCTCTGGAACATGTTGCCACCGCCGAAGGAACCTCCTACGCACATGATGGCGAAGACAACAGCGAGCACCTTGCCCAGTTTGGCCATGTTGCGCCCGGCCAGGCCCTTGCTCAGGTAGTACATGGGGCCTCCATGCACCTTGCCGTCGGCATCGAATTCACGGAAGGATACGCCGAGTGTACACTCCACGAACTTTGAACTCATGCCCAACAGTCCGGCGAGTATCATCCAGAAGGTGGCCCCCGGTCCACCAATGGTGACTGCCACGGCCACACCGGCGATGTTCCCAAGGCCCACCGTGGCGCTGAGAGCAGCCGTGAGGGCCTGGAAATGGTTCACCTCACCGTCGTTGCTTTCGATGCGGATCGTGTCAGGTTCATCACCATCCACGATGTTGAGGTCGGCCGGAAGCTGCTGCACCTTTTCATATTTGCCCCGGACGGTATTGATCGCCACTCCGAAGAGACGTACGCCCGGCACTCGGAAATACAGGGTGAAGAAGCTGGCACCCAGGATCAACGGGAACAGCACCCAGGGGATGGGAACTCCACCTATCTCGAACTGATAAAAGATGAGGTCTACGAACCAGCCGGTCGCCTGCCCGAACGCCTGGTCGATCCGCTCGTCCAGGCCGCTTCCTTCCTGGGCCAACAGTGAAAGTGTGAACAGCATGGCGGCCGGTGTGGTCAGATATCGCATGGTGCGGGTGCGGAGGTGAGGCCGTCAAAACTATCATCTTCCGCCATAGGCCATTCCATCGGTGCCGATCGCTGCAGGTTCACCAACGCTTCCTATTTTCGTCACGGACAGCTCCGGGTCCCACGATGTGGAACCATGTCCCGAAAGGAACAGCTCAATGAACTGCTCTCCCTGCACAGCGGGGAGCGGCGGGGCTTTTTGATGTTGATGCTACTCTTGGTGCTACTGAGTATCTGGGTCGCGGTGGAGCAGTGGGTCATACAGCCCGTTGGACCGGATCTCTCGGTTTTCGAGCAGGAACTCCAGGCGTGGGCGGACGCACGGGCAGCGGGGGACCGAACGGATACCACCTTGTCTGAGCCCTTCCCCTTCGACCCCAATACGATCGATCGCGCACAATGGCTGGCATTGGACTTCACCGGCCGGCAGGTGGATGGCATCGAGCGATACATGGCCAAGGGTGGGAAATTCCGTGTGAAGTCCGATGTGGCAAAGCTCTACAGCCTGCGGCCGGGCCAGTATGACAGGCTGGAGCCATACATCCTTCTGCCAGACAGCCTGCCCAAACGGAAGTACCAGCGGCCGGAGTGGAAGGCGCGTACGGGTCATGTGGAGAAGCGTCAGGAAGGGGAGAAGTATGAACCTCGCGAAGCGCGACCAGCATGGCGTCCTGCCGAGGTCAATGCCGCCGACTCCGCCGAACTGGTGGCCTTGCCGGGCATCGGACCATCTTTCGCCAGGGGCATCATCAAATACCGGGAGATGCTCGGGGGCTACGTTTCGCTTGACCAGCTGGCCGAGGTATATGTGCTGAAGGACAAGCCTGACGCCATTGAACGCGTACGTGAGTTGTTGTTGGTGGATACCCTCCTGATACGTCGGATCGCCATCAACACCTGCACCGTGGAGGAACTTGCCGCGCACCCATACGCCCGATGGAAGATCGCCAAGCCGTTGATCGCCTACCGCCAGCAGCATGGGCCTTTCAGCGAAGTGGCCGACATCAGGGCTTGTCATGTGATCGATGAGGAGGTCTTCCGTAAACTTGCGCCCTACCTGAGCGTGGAGTGAACGAATTGCAACAGCGCCTTGCGGCCGCCGTCCGCGCGGTGCCCGATTTCCCAAAGCCGGGCATCCTTTTTAAGGACATCACTCCCGTGCTCGAGGATCCACTGCTATGCCGGGCCATCATCGAAGGCTTCCGTGAACGTCTGCAGGACGTACCCATCGATGCCATCGCCGGGATCGAAAGCCGTGGCTTCCTTTTCGGCATGCCACTGGCCCTGGCGTTGGGTGTGCCTTTTCTCACCGTGCGCAAGAAGGGCAAGCTGCCATGGAGGACCGTGAGCCACAAGTACGATCTGGAATATGGAAGCGCCGAGGTGGAGATGCACGTGGACAGCGTGAAGCCTGGTATGCGCGTACTGATCCATGATGATCTTTTGGCCACCGGCGGGACCGCCGCCGCAGCAGCAGAACTCGTACTGATGCAGGGTGGGCAACTGGCCGGATTCACCTTTCTCCTGGAACTTTCTTCCCTGCAAGGCATCTCCCGGCTCGAACGTTACAACACCAGGGCCGTTACCCTGAAGACCTACTAAGGAGCGACATAGACCATGGAATTCGCCACTACGGAAAGCCAGACCATGATCGCGCAGGCTGTGCGAGACCTCTGTGAACGGGAACTACGTCCTCATGTGATGGACTGGGACGAAGCGCAGCGATTCCCACACGACCTGTTCCGCGACCAATTCGGCCCTGCGGGAGTGTTGGGTGTGCTCGTGCCCGAGGAATATGGCGGTGCTGGCCTGGGGTACTACGAGTACATAAGCACCATCGTTGAGGTTGCCCGTATCTGCGGCAGTGTAGGCCTGAGTGTTGCGGCGCACAACAGTCTTTGCACCGGCCACATCCTGCAATTCGGCAATGCGGAGCAGAAGCGCAAATGGCTGCCCAAGCTGGCCTCGGGTGAGTGGCTTGGCGCCTGGGCACTTACAGAGCCCAATACCGGCAGCGATGCCATGCGCATGAAGTGCACCGCCCGCAAGGATGGTGACGCGTGGGTGCTCAACGGTACGAAATGCTGGATCACACACGGGATCAGTGGTGATGCCGTGGTGGCCATTGCGCGCACGGGCGAGTTGCTGGATAGCAAGGGCATGACCGCCTTCGTCATTGAGCGTGGCACACCCGGTTTGAAGGCTGGTAAAAAGGAGAACAAGCTGGGCATGCGCGCAAGTGAGACTGCCGAGGTGATCTTCGAGGATTGTCGTGTGCCGCAAGAGAACATCCTGGGCCAGGTGGGCGAGGGGTTCCAGCAGGCCATGAAGGTCCTGGATGGCGGGCGGATCAGCATCGCCGCATTGAGTATCGGGATCGCTAAAGGGGCCTACGATGCCAGCGTGAAATACGCCAGGGAACGGGAACAGTTCGGCAGGCCGATCGCAGAGTTCCAGGCCATCGCATTCAAGCTTGCGGACATGGCCACACGGATCGAGGCCGCCGAGCTCCTCACCCTGCAGGCCGCCGACCTGAAGAACCGGGGAAGGAAGATGACCAAGGAGAGCGCCATGGCGAAATACTACGCCAGCGAGGTGGCCGTATGGGCCAGCAACGAGGCGGTACAGATCCATGGCGGCTATGGCTATACGAAGGACTACCCCGTGGAGAAGTATTATCGCGATAGCAAGCTTTGCACGATCGGTGAAGGCACTAGTGAGATCCAGAAACTGGTGATCAGCCGGGACGTCTTGCGGGGTTGAGGTCAGCTACAAGGTCACACAGCGAAGTACGCTGACTGCGACCAGTCCCTCAATTGCAGAACCCTCAACTCTCGACCATCTCCAACTTGCAACTTTCAACCCGGTATCTATCTTTGCCGCCCCGTATCGAAAAGGGGACAACAACATGCTGATCATCCCGGTCAAGGAAGGCGAGAGCATCGACAAGGCGCTCAAGAAGTTCAAGAAGAAGTTCGAGCGTACCGGCACCATGCGGCAGTTGCGCAGGCGCCAGGCTTTCACCAAGCCATCGGTAGCGCGCCGCAAGGAGGTCATCCGCGCCACCTACAAACTCCAGATGCAGTCCGAGGAGCAATAGGCTGCTCTGAAGCTTCGTTGGAAGGCGAAAGGTCCACCTGGACTTTTCGCCTTCTTTGCATTCAATGCTCATCGGACGCTACCTCGACCATCTGGCCTACGAGAAGCGCTTCAGTTCCCACACCGTGGCGGCCTACCGCCGGGATCTGGAGCAGTTCCGGGAGTTTGTCGCCACTTTGGGTCTGGATGCCCCGGAGCGGGCAGGGGATAAACTGGTGCGTGGCTGGATGATGCAGTTGATCGAGAAAGGCATCGGGGCTCGCACTGTAAGCCGCAAGCTCAGCGCCCTGCGGGGTTTTTTCCGCTTCGCCCGCCTCACGGGCACGATCACCGAAGAGCCCACGGCCCTGATCGAAGCGCCGAGAACGCCCAAGCGGCTGCCAGAGTTCGTGGACGAACGGCGTATGGATCATCTGTTCGATCGCTCCGTCTGGCCCGAGGGCTACAAGGGCACCCTCCATCGGCTGTTGCTTGAACTTCTATATGGCACCGGCATGCGTCTGGCCGAGTTGCTGGGCCTGCATGTGGGCGATGCCGATCTGGCGGCCCGGTCCCTGCGGGTATTGGGCAAGCGCAACAAGGAGCGCATCATCCCCCTGGCCGATGGACTTGCCCAAGGCATCAAGACCTATCTGGCGATCCGTACAGAACTGCTGGGTGCTCCGTCGACTGGCGCTCCCCTGCTGGTGAACGACAGGGGGGAACCATTGTCGCGGCGTAGCGTACAGCGCTTGGTGGCGCATTATCTTGGAGCAGTGACACCACAGGATCGGAGGAGTCCCCATGTGCTGCGCCACACTTTCGCCACCCACATGCTCGAACACGGTGCGGACCTCAACGCTGTAAAGGAGATCCTGGGCCACGCGGGTCTTGCAGCTACGCAGGTGTACACCCACAACACCGTGGAGAAACTCAGAAAGATCCACGCCCAGGCCCATCCCCGCGGGGGAAGCTGAGGCGCCCACGAACACTCAAACGAACCAGTACCATGAACGTGAATGTGCATTCCATCCATTTCGATGCTGATAGCAAACTGGTGACCTTCATCCAGGAGCGTCTGGCGAAGCTGGGGCAGTTCCATGACAAGATCCTCACGGCCGAGGTATTTCTCCGTTTGGAGCACGACCGGGAGAAGCGGGAGAACAAGGTTGTGGACATCCGGCTGCTTGTTCCCGGTAGGGAACATTTCGCCAAACGCCAGGGCCGCACATTCGAAGAGGCGGCCACCGACGCCGTGGAGGCTTTGCGCAGTCAGGTGGAGCGTTCGAAGGAACGTCTGGCCAGGGCGTCATAGACCATGGCCGAGCCTGGGACTCTGGGTCCGGTGGACACCAATGATCGGGGCCGCGATGAGGATCGCGGCCCCGCTGTTTGGTGGAGAATGGTTTCTTACTACATTTGCAGGCCCAATTCGGGGCCTTCGGGTGCCGAAAAGGAGCGAAAGACGCGTTCTTTTCCTTGCTGTACAGGCCAATGTAGCTCAGCTGGTAGAGCAGCTGATTTGTAATCAGCCGGTCGTGGGTTCGAGTCCCTCCATTGGCTCCGGGAGCCGTTTCATGGGGAGATACCCAAGTGGCCAACGGGGGCAGACTGTAAATCTGCTGTCTTACGACTTCGTAGGTTCGAATCCTGCTCTCCCCACCATCTTCCTGGAGCCATCGATGGACCTCAGGATCGACCGGAACGTTTCCGGGAGGGACCATCGGGACACAACCGGCTCCAATACGCGGGAGTAGCTCGGTTGGTAGAGCATCAGCCTTCCAAGCTGAATGTCGCGGGTTCGAGTCTCGTCTCCCGCTCTACGGTGCCCCTGGCAAGGGCGACCACCAAGGGACCCAAACCCAAGGTGACCAAGCCTTTGTAGCTCAGGGGTAGAGCACTTCCTTGGTAAGGAAGAGGTCCCGGGTTCAATTCCCGGCAAAGGCTCCCAAGGAAGTAAAGGAATGCCACCCGCCGAGCATCGCATACAGGCCCTGTACCGCAAAGACGAGTCCGCATAGATCAAGAATCACAACCAACGACCGAACGACAATGGCAAAGGAGACTTTTCAACGCACCAAGCCGCACGTCAACATCGGCACCATCGGTCACGTGGACCATGGTAAGACCACGTTGACCGCGGCTATCACCAAGGTTCTGGCCGATAAAGGCCTGTCCGAGGCACGCAGCTTCGATTCCATCGACAATGCACCCGAGGAGAAGGAGCGCGGTATCACCATCAATACCGCACACGTGGAGTACCAGACGGAGAACCGTCACTACGCCCATGTGGACTGCCCGGGCCACGCCGACTATGTGAAGAACATGGTGACGGGTGCCGCCCAAATGGACGGAGCCATCCTGGTGGTGGCCGCCACAGACGGACCCATGCCCCAGACCCGTGAGCATATCCTGCTTGGCCGCCAGGTGGGCGTGCCCAAGCTCGTGGTGTTCATGAACAAGGTGGACATGGTCGATGACCCCGAATTGCTCGACCTCGTGGAAATGGAGATCCGGGAACTCCTGAGCTTCTATGAGTACGATGGCGACAATACTCCGGTGATCCGCGGTTCCGCACTCGGTGGTCTCAACGGCGAGGAGAAGTGGGTGGATGCGATCATGGAACTCATGAAAGCTGTCGACACCTGGATCCCCGTGCCGCCCCGTGAAGTGGACAAGCCCTTCCTGATGAGCGTGGAGGACGTGTTCTCCATCACCGGCCGTGGTACCGTGGCCACCGGTCGTATCGAGACCGGTGTGGTGAAGGTTGGGGACAACGTGGAGATCATCGGCATGCAGGAGGAGAAGATGAACAGCACCTGCACGGGTGTCGAAATGTTCCGCAAGCTCCTTGATCGTGGTGAGGCTGGTGACAACTGCGGTCTGTTGCTCCGTGGGATCGAAAAGAGCCAGATCCGTCGCGGTATGGTGATCGCCGCTCCTGGCAGCATCACCCCGCACACCGAGTTCAAAGGCGAGATCTACGTGTTGAAGAAGGAGGAAGGTGGTCGCCACACTCCCTTCCACAACAAGTATCGTCCCCAGTTCTACTTCCGCACGACCGACGTGACGGGTGAGATCACCATGGAGGCCGGTCGCGAGATGATCATGCCCGGTGACAACGTGACCATCACCGTTAAGTTGATCGTTCCCATCGCCATGGACAAGGGTCTGCGTTTCGCCATCCGTGAGGGTGGCCGTACCGTGGGTGCCGGCCAGGTCACCGAGATCATCAAGTAGGCATAACAGATACCAACGGGGGAGGGGCCGTCCTGATGCAGATCGGGACGGCCCTCGCCGCCGAAAGAAACAACAAGGTCCCAACGAACGGGTGTAGCTCAATTGGTAGAGCGACGGTCTCCAAAACCGTAGGCTGCGGGTTCGATTCCTGCCACCCGTGCCAAAGCGATCGATCCACGTGGCAAGCTTCAAAACATATCTGAGCGAGAGCTACAACGAGCTCGTCCATAAGGTCTCCTGGCCCACCTGGAAAGAGCTGCAGAGCAGCGCCATCGTGGTGCTCGTGGCCGCCCTCATCGTTTCGGGGATCATATTCCTCATGGACTACATCTTCGGCGTGCAGAACATGGGCACCGGGGAGACCAACCCATGGAAGGGCCTTCTGGGTTTCATCTACAAAATGATCACCTGAGGATGGCCACCGGTTCCAAAAAGTGGTACGTGATCCGCGCCATCAGTGGCAAGGAGAAGAAGGTCAAGGAATTGATCGATCTGGAGGTGTCGCGCACGCGCATGTCCGACCATGTATCGCAGGTGCTCATCCCCATGGAGAAGTTCTTCCAGATCCGCGAGGGCAAGAAGGTGAGCAAGGAGCGGAACTTTTTCCCGGGCTATGTGCTGATGGAGGCCGACCTCACCGGAGAGATCGCACACAGCATCAAGAATCTTCCCAATGTGATCGGATTCCTCGGTGCGGAGAAGGGCGGTGAACCCGTGCCACTGCGCCAGAGCGAGGTGAACCGCATCCTGGGCACCGTGGATGAACTGGCCGATGCCGATGCGACCAACTACAACCCCTACCACGTGGGCGAAGGGGTGAAGGTCATCGACGGCCCCTTCAACGGCTTCAACGGCACGATCGAGGAGATCAATGAGGACAAGAAAAAGCTCAAGGTGATGGTGAAGATCTTCGGCCGGCGCACCCCGCTGGAGCTGAGCTTCATGCAGGTGGAGAAAGAGGTGTGACCAGAGGGACGCCAACAAAGAACACGATAAGCTAACCCGTCCGAGCCGACCGAGAGGAAGGCGCCAGCAGGACACAAATCAGGAACAATGGCCAAGGAAGTAGCAGGTCTCATCAAGCTCCAGATCAAGGGCGGTGCGGCCAATCCATCACCCCCCGTAGGCCCCGCACTGGGCGCCAAAGGGGTGAACATCATGGATTTCTGCAAGCAGTTCAACGCCCGTACGCAGGACAAGGCGGGCAAGGTGCTGCCGGTGGTGATCACCGTATATGGTGATAAGTCCTTCGACTTCATCATCAAGACCCCGCCCGCCGCCGTGCAGATCATCGAAGCGGCCAAGATCAAGGGTGGCAGTGGCGAACCGCACAGCAAGAAGGTGGGCAGCATCACCTGGGAACAGGTGAAGGCCATTGCCGAGGACAAGATGCCCGACCTGAACAGCTTCACCTTGGAGAGCGCCATGAGCATGGTGGCCGGAACGGCCCGCAGCATGGGTGTCACAGTAACCGGTGAAAAACCCTTCTGAGCCATGTCGAACCTGACCAAGAAGCGCAAAGACGCACTGGCGAAATTCGACGCCGCGAAGACCTACTCCCTGGAAGAGGCCGCGCGCATCGTCAAACAGGTGAGCAACACCAAGTTCGACGCCACGGTGGACATCGCCGTGCGCCTGGGGGTGGACCCCAAGAAAAGCACCGAGATGGTACGCGGCACCGTGAGCCTGCCCCATGGCACCGGCCGTACAGTGAACGTGCTGGTGCTGGCCGACCCCGCCAAGTGCGAGGAGGCACTGGCCGCCGGTGCGGATATGGCCGGCCTGGACGACTACATCGAGAAGATCAAGGGCGGCTGGACGGCCGTGGACGTGATCATCTGCACACCGGCCGTGATGGCCAAGGTGGGCGCACTGGGCCGCGTGCTCGGCCCCCGCGGCCTGATGCCCAACCCCAAGACGGGTACGGTGACCATGGACGTGGCCAAGGCCACCCGCGAGGTGAAGGCCGGTAAGATCGACTTCAAGGTTGACAAGGCCGGCATCATCCACGCGGTGATCGGCAAGGCCAGCTTCGACGCGGAAAAGTTGAGCGAGAACGCCAACGAACTCCTTCAGACCCTGGTGAAGCTCAAGCCGAGCACCGCCAAGGGTGCATACATCAAGAGCATCTCCATCAGCAGCACCATGAGCCCCGGCGTCAGGGTGGACACCCGCGCCGTACAGGCCTGATCAACACACGACGACCGACCATGGCAACCCGTGACCAAAAGAACCAGCAGATCGAGCTGCTGGCAGAGCAGATCAAGGCCACCAACGTGCTTTATCTGGCCGACACCAGCTCCATGAGCGCCGACGCTACCAGCCAGCTACGCCGTGCCTGCCACAAGCAAGGCATCACCATGCGCGTGGTGAAGAACACCCTGCTGCGCAAGGCGATGGAAAGCGTGGAGGGCAAGGACTACAGCGGCCTGATCGCCACCCTCACCGGACAGACCAGTCTGATGATCGCCGAGAAGGGCAATGCCCCGGCCAAGCTGATCAAGGACTTCCGAAAGAAGGAAACCAAGCCCGCTTTGAAGAGCGCCTGGATCGATGAGGCGGTGTTCGTAGGCGACGACCAACTGGTGATGCTCAGCACCCTCAAGGGCAAGGAGGAGCTTGTCGGTGACATCATCGCACTGCTCCAGAGCCCGCTCAAGAACGTCATCAGCGGCCTGCAGGGCAGCGGTGGCCACAAGATCGCCGGACTGGTGAAGGCCCTGGAGGAAAGGGCACAGGCATAAAGACATCCATGGGGTGGGGCAGCCTCCCCCGACAACGCGTTACGCACTTCCACAATAGCTTCTCCTACAACCACAGTAACAACCCCCGTAAGATGGCAGACATCAAAGCCCTGGGCGATCAGCTCGTAGGCCTCACCGTTAAAGAGGTGAGCGAACTGGCCCAGTACCTCAAGGACGAATACCAGATCGAACCGGCAGCTGCTGCCGTGGCCGTGGCCGCAGGTCCCGCCGCTGGTGGTGGCGAAGCCGCCGAAGCCAAGACCACTTTCGACGTGATCCTCAAGCATGGCGGCCAGAGCAAACTGGCCGTAGTGAAGCTCGTGAAGGAGCTTACCGGCTTGGGCCTGAAGGAAGCCAAAGACCTCGTTGACGGTGCTCCAAAAGCGCTGAAGGAAGGGGTGTCCAAAGAGGACGCCGAGAACCTGAAGCAACAGCTCACGGAAGCCGGCGCCGAAGTTGAGGTCAAGTAAGGACCCGATCGCGCTTGCTATACGCCAGCACGGAGAGGCCCCAACGCGGGCCTTTCCGGCTGTGCGGTGAGGGAGGGAGCTTTATCCTTCCATTTTTCCCGCCCTGTGCACCGATCCGGCACATGGGCGAAGTACCAGAGGGATCCTTAGCGTTCATCACACCGTCGTCATTACGATCGCATCCATGGCCCAGGCGAAGTCCAATCCCAAGAAGTCCAAGCGTATCGATTTCGGCAATGCCCTATCGATCGACTACCCCGATTTCCTCGACATCCAACTGAAGAGCTTCGAGGAGTTCTTCCAGATCGAGACCCTTCCGGAGGACCGGGTGAGCGAAGGGCTCTTCAAGGTATTCTCCGAGAACTTCCCGATCACGGACACCCGCAATCAGTTCGTACTGGAGTTCCTCGACTACTTCATCGACCCACCCCGCTACAGCATCGATGAGTGCATCGAGCGGGGCCTCACCTACAGCGTGCCATTGAAGGCCAAGCTGAAGCTCTATTGCACCGATCCCGAGCACGAGGATTTCGAGACCATCGTGCAGGACGTATATCTGGGGCAGATCCCCTACATGACCCCCAAGGGTTCGTTCGTCGTGAATGGCGCCGAGCGCGTGGTGGTGAGCCAGCTGCACCGCAGCCCCGGCGTGTTCTTCGGACAGAGCCGTCATGCCAATGGCACCAAGCTCTACAGCGCCCGGGTCATCCCCTTCAAGGGTTCCTGGATCGAATTCGCCACCGACATCAACGGGGTGATGTACGCCTACATCGATCGGAAGAAGAAGCTGCCGGTGACCACCCTGCTGCGTGCCATCGGTTTCGAGAGCGACAAGGACATCCTGGCGATCTTCGACCTCGCCGACGAGGTGAAGGTGACCAAGACCGCCATCAAGGACGCCGTGGGCCGCAAGCTCGCCGCCCGCGTGCTCAAGAGCTGGGTGGAGGATTTCGTGGACGAGGATACCGGCGAAGTGGTGAGCATCGAGCGCAACGAAGTGCTCATCGACCGCGAGACGACCATCGAGGAACACCACGTGGACCAGATCGTGGAGAGCGGCGCCAAGACCGTGATCCTGCACAAGGAGAGCATCAATGCCGCCGATTTCGCATTGATCTACAACACCCTGCAGAAGGACACCTCCAACTCTGAGAAGGAGGCCGTGGAGGTGATCTACCGCCAGCTGCGCAACGCCGAACCACCCGATCTGGAGACCGCCCGCGGGGTGATCGACAAGCTGTTCTTCAGCGAGCAGCGCTATGACCTCGGCGAGGTGGGTCGCTATCGCATCAACAAGAAGCTCGGCCTTGAAAGTGAGCTCAGCGTGCGGGTGCTCACCAAGGAAGACATCATCTTCATCATCAAGTATCTGATCGAACTGGTGAACTCCAAGGCCGATGTGGATGACATCGACCACCTGAGCAACCGCCGCGTGCGCACCGTGGGTGAGCAGCTCCACAGCCAGTTCGGCGTGGGCCTGGCCCGTATGGCACGCACCATCCGCGAACGCATGAACGTACGCGACAACGAGGTGTTCACGCCCACCGACCTGATCAACGCCAAGACCCTGAGCTCGGTGATCAACTCGTTCTTCGGAACGAACCAGCTGAGCCAGTTCATGGACCAGACCAACCCACTGAGCGAGATCACCCACAAGCGGCGCATGAGCGCCCTTGGCCCAGGTGGCCTCAGCCGGGAACGCGCCGGCTTCGAAGTGCGCGACGTGCACTACACCCACTACGGCCGCCTATGCACCATCGAAACCCCTGAAGGTCCGAACATCGGTCTGATCAGCTCCCTGTGCGTGTACAGCAAGATCAACACCCTGGGCTTTATTGAAACGCCATACCGTCCTGTGAAGGAAGGCAAGGTGGACACCAAGGCCGAGCCCATCTACCTGAGCGCCGAGGAGGAGGACAATATGGTGATCGCCCAGGCGAACGCCAAGGTGAACGACAAGGGTGAGTTCCTCACCTCCCGCGTGAAGGCCCGCCTGATGGGCGATTTCCCTGTGGTGGAGCCCAAGGAACTGGCCCTGATGGACGTGGCCCCCAACCAGATCGCCTCCATCGCCGCCAGCCTCATCCCATTCCTGGAGCACAACGACGCGAACCGCGCGCTGATGGGCTCCAACATGATGCGCCAGGCCGTACCCCTGCTTCGCCCCGAGGCCCCCTTCGTGGGCACCGGCCTGGAGGAGCGTGTGGCGCGTGACAGTCGTGTACTGATCACCGCCGAGGGTGATGGCACCGTGAAATATGTGGACAGCGACCGGATCGTGATCGAGTACAAGCGCACCGAAGAGGAGCGCATCGTAAGCTTCGATGACGACAACAAGGAATACAAACTCACCAAGTTCCTCAAGACCAACCAGAGCACCTGCATGAACCTGCGCCCCACCGTGCGCAAGGGAGAGAAGGTGACCCGGGGCCAGGTACTGTGTGAGGGCTATGGTACCGAGGATGGCGAACTGGCCATCGGCCGCAACCTGCAGGTGGCCTTCATGCCCTGGAAGGGATACAACTTCGAGGATGCCATCGTGATCAGCGAACGCGTCGCCAGCGAGGACATCTTCACCTCCATCCACATCGACGAATACACGATGGAGGTGCGCGACACCAAGCGCGGCCTGGAGGAACTCACCGCGGACATTCCCAACGTGAGTGAGGAAGCCACCAAGGACCTCGACGAGAACGGCCTGATCCGCATCGGCGCCGAGATCCGCGAAGGGGATATCCTCATCGGCAAGATCACCCCCAAGGGTGAGACCGATCCCAGCCCTGAGGAGAAGCTGCTGCGCGCCATCTTCGGGGACAAGGCCGGCGATGTGAAGGACGCCAGTCTGAAGGTGCCCCCCAGCATCCGCGGTGTGGTCGTGGACAAAAAACTGTTCAGCCGTGCCGTGAAGGACAAGAAGGCCAAGACCAACGAGAAGTCCATCCTGGAGCAGATCGACAAGGACCAGGACAAGGAGCTGGGCGCACTGAAGAATGAGCTGATCGACAAGTTGATGAAGCTCGTGGGCGGACAGAATTCCGCGGGTGTCTTCAACAAGTACAAGGAGGAGCAGGTCAAGAAGGGCGTGAAGTTCAGCGCCAAGGTGCTCCAGGGCATCGACTTCGTGACCGTGGACCCCACCGACTGGACCTCGGAGAAGAAGACCAACGAACTGGTACGCCAGCTCATCCACAACTTCAACATCCGCCACGGTGACATCAGCGGTGTGTACAAGCGCAAGAAGTTCCAGGTGAGCATCGGTGACGAACTGCCCGCAGGCATCATCAAGCTGGCCAAGGTCTATGTGGCCGCCAAGCGCAAGCTTACCGTAGGCGACAAGATGGCCGGCCGTCACGGCAACAAGGGTATCGTAGCCAAGATCGTCCGCGACGCCGACATGCCCTTCCTGGAGGACGGCACACCGATGGATATCGTGCTGAACCCCCTGGGGGTGCCAAGCCGCATGAACCTGGGCCAGATCTACGAGACCGTGCTGGGCTGGGCCGGAAAGAAACTGGGCCGCAAGTATGCCACGCCCATCTTCGATGGCGCCTCGCATGACCAGGTGAATGCCGAGACCGATGAGGCCGGACTACCCCGGAACGGCAAGGCCTACCTCTACGATGGCGGTACCGGTGAACGTTTCGACCAACCTGCCACGGTGGGCGTGATGTACATCATCAAGCTCGCGCACATGGTGGATGACAAGATGCACGCACGTTCCATTGGCCCCTACAGCCTCATCACCCAGCAGCCGCTTGGTGGCAAGGCCCAGTTCGGTGGCCAGCGCTTCGGCGAAATGGAGGTGTGGGCCCTGGAGGCCTTTGGCGCAGCCCACATCCTGCAGGAGATCCTCACCGTGAAGAGTGACGATGTGCTGGGCCGTGCGAAGGCCTATGAGGCCATCGTCAAGGGCGAGCCACTCCCCCTGCCGGGTATACCCGAGTCGTTCAACGTACTGCTCCACGAACTCCGTGGGCTTGCACTGAACGTTTCCCTCGAAGGAAGTTCGGAGAATTGATCGATAGCGCAACGGAAGGATAGCATAGCGATACCATGAAAAAGGAAGTGAAGATCAATAGCAACTTCGAGAAGATCGTCGTGAGCCTGGCTTCTCCCGAGCAGATCCTCGAGCGCAGCCATGGCGAAGTGATCAAGCCCGAGACGATCAACTATCGCACCTACAAGCCCGAGCGTGACGGCCTGTTCTGCGAGCGCATCTTCGGTCCGGTGAAGGATTTCGAGTGCCACTGCGGGAAGTACAAGCGGATCCGCTACAAGGGGATCGTGTGCGACCGTTGCGGTGTGGAAGTGACCGAGAAGAAGGTGCGCCGCGAGCGCATGGGCCACATCCAGCTGGTGGTGCCTGTGGCCCACATCTGGTATTTCCGCAGCCTGCCCAACAAGATCGGCTATCTGCTGGGCCTGCCCACCAAGAAACTGGATCAGATCATCTACTACGAGCGTTACGTGGTGATCCAGCCCGGCAATGCCGTGAACAAGGAGGGTGTGGCCGTGCAGTACCTGGATTTCCTCACCGAAGAGGAGTACCTCGACATCCTCGAGGCCCAGGGCAAGGACAACCAGTACCTGGATGACGCGGACCCCAACAAGTTCATCGCCAAAATGGGCGCGGACTCGCTGCACGACCTGCTGAAGCGCCTGGACCTGGATACGCTGAGCTACGACCTGCGTCACAAGGCCAATACCGAGACCAGCCAGCAGCGCAAGAACGAAGCCCTCAAGCGTCTCAATGTGGTGGAAGCCTTCCGCGAGGCCAACACACGTCGCCCCAACCATCCCGAGTGGATGATCATCAAGGTGGTGCCGGTGATCCCCCCCGAGCTGAGGCCCCTTGTGCCCCTGGACGGCGGGCGTTTCGCCACCAGCGATCTCAACGATCTGTACCGTCGCGTCATCATCCGCAACAACCGCCTGAAGCGCCTGATGGAGATCAAGGCGCCTGAGGTGATCCTGCGCAACGAGAAACGTATGCTACAGGAAGCCGTGGACAGCCTTTTCGACAATAGTCGTAAGAGCAGCGCGGTGAAGAGCGAGAACAACCGCCCGCTGAAGTCGCTGAGCGACTCCCTCAAGGGCAAGCAGGGCCGCTTCCGCCAGAACCTGCTCGGTAAGCGCGTGGATTACAGCGCACGTTCCGTGATCGTGGTGGGCCCCGAGTTGAAGCTCCACGAGTGTGGCCTGCCCAAGGATATGGCGGCCGAACTTTTCAAGCCTTTCATCATCCGGAAGCTCATCGAGCGGGGCATCGTGAAGACGGTGAAGAGTGCCAAGAAGATCGTGGACAAGAAGGAGCCCGTGGTGTGGGATATCCTGGAGAGCGTGCTCAAGGGCCACCCCGTACTGCTCAACCGCGCACCCACACTGCACCGTCTGGGTATCCAGGCCTTCCAACCCAAGCTTATCGAAGGGAAGGCCATCCAGCTGCACCCCCTGGTATGCACGGCCTTCAATGCCGACTTCGACGGTGACCAGATGGCTGTACACGTCCCCCTGGGGAATGCCGCCATCCTGGAAGCCCAGTTGTTGATGCTCGCCAGCCACAACATCCTGAACCCGGCCAACGGTGCCCCCATCGCGGTGCCCAGCCAGGACATGGTGCTCGGCCTGTATTACATCACCAAGGGCCGCAAGAGTGATGCGGAGAAGACAATGAAGGGCGAGGGCATGACCTTCTACAGCCCCGAAGAAGTGATCATCGCTTACAACGAAGGCCGTCTGGACCTGCACACCTGGGTCAAGCTGCGGTGGACCGGCGTGGACGGCAAGAGCCAGATGATCGACACCACCTGCGGCCGCACCCTCTTCAATGAAGTTGTGCCCAACGAGGTGGGCTTCATCAATGAGGTGCTCACCAAAAAGGCCTTGCGTGACATCATCGGCAACGTGCTGAAGGAGGCCGGAGTGGCCCGCACGGCGCGATTCCTCGACGACATCAAGGACATGGGCTTCATGAGCGCCTACCGCGGTGGTCTAAGCTTCAACCTGGACGATGTGGTGATCCCCGGTGCCAAGGAAAAGCTGGTGAAAGCCGCACAGGCCGAGGTGGACGAGGTGACCGGCAACTACAACATGGGCCTGATCACCAATAACGAACGCTACAACCAGACGATCGACATCTGGACGCACACCAACAGCAAGGTGACATTCACCCTGATGGAGCACATCAAGAGCGATCGCCAGGGCTTCAACTCCATCTACATGATGATGGACAGTGGCGCCCGCGGTTCCAAGGAGCAGATCCGTCAGCTCAGCGGTATGCGCGGCCTGATGGCCAAACCTCAAAAGGGTGGCGGTGGCGGTGGCCAGGACATCATCGAGAACCCGATCCTCTCCAATTTCAAGGAGGGTCTTTCGATCCTGGAGTACTTCATCTCCACACACGGTGCCCGGAAGGGTCTGGCCGATACCGCACTGAAAACCGCTGATGCAGGCTACCTCACACGCCGCCTGGTGGATGTGGCCCAGGACGTGGTGATCACCGCCGAGGACTGCGGCACGCTACGCGGCCTGGTGGCCACCGCCCTGAAGAAGAGCGAGGAGATCGTGGAGAGCCTCTACGACCGCATCCTGGGTCGGACCAGCGTGCATGATGTGCTGCATCCGCAGACCGGGGAGAAGATCGTCTCCAGCGGGGGATCCATCAATGAGAACATCGCGGCGGCCATCGCCTCCAGCCCCATCGAAGAGGTGGAGATCCGCAGCGTGCTCACCTGCGAGATGAAGAAGGGTGCCTGTGTGAAGTGCTACGGCCGCAACCTGGCCACCGGCCGCATGGTGCAGATCGGTGAGGCTGTTGGCGTCATCGCCGCTCAGTCCATCGGTGAACCCGGTACACAGCTCACACTGCGCACCTTCCACGTGGGTGGTGTGGCCGGCAAGATCACTGAGGAGAACGAGATCCGTGCGAAGTACGACGGCGTGCTGGAGATCGACGAGTTGCGCACCGTGAAGCGGAAGGACCGCAAGGGCGAGGATGCCGAGGTGGTCATCAGCCGAAGCACCGAAATGCGCATCGTGGATGCCAACACCGGGATCGTGCTCACCACGAGCAACATTCCCTACGGCGCGTTCTTCTATGCCACGGGTGGGAAGAAGATCGCCAAGGGCGACCTGATCTGCACCTGGGATCCCTACAACGCGGTGATCATCTCCGAATTCGCCGGAAAGCTCGAATTCGAGAGCATTGAAGAGAATGCCACGTACCGTGAGGAGATCGACGAGCAGACCGGTTTCGCCGAGAAGGTGATCATCGAGAGCCGTGACAAGCGCAAGAACCCAACGATCAAGATCATGGATCCCAAAGGCAAGGAGGAGCTGAAGAGCTACAGCCTGCCGGTGGGTGCCCACATCATGGTGAAGGAGGCGCAGAAGATCGAGGCTGGCGATGTGCTGGTGAAGATCCCGCGCAGCAGTGGCAAGGGCGGTGATATCACAGGTGGCCTGCCCCGCGTGACCGAGCTGTTCGAGGCCCGCAATCCCAGCAATCCGGCTGTGGTGAGTGAGATCGACGGCATCGTCTCCTATGGCAAGATCAAGCGGGGCAACCGCGAGATCATCGTGGAAAGCCGCACCGGCGAGCGCAAGACCTACCTGGTACCCCTGAGCAAGCACATCCTGGTGCAGGAGAACGACTTCATCAAGGCCGGCGCGCCGCTCAGTGACGGTGCCATCAGCCCCGGTGACATCCTCAACATCCAGGGACCGACCCGCGTGCAGGAATACCTGGTGGACGAGGTGCAGGAGGTGTACCGCATGCAGGGCGTGAAGATCAACGACAAGCACTTCGAGGTGATCGTGCGCCAGATGATGCGCAAGGTGGAGATCGAAGATCCCGGTGATACCCGCTTCCTGGAACGCCAGAGCGTGAACAAGGTGGAGTTCATGGAGGAGAACGATGGTATCTATGACAAGGTGGTGATCACCGACGCTGGTGATAGCGCCACCCTGCGCGAAGGACAGATGGTGACCATGCGCAAGCTTCGCGATGAGAACAGCGCGATGAAACGCAAGGACATGAAACTGGCGGAATCACGCGCTGCGCAGCCCGCCACGGCGCGGACCCTGCTCCAGGGTATCACCCGCGCCTCGCTGCAGACCGAGAGCTTCATCAGCGCTGCTTCCTTCCAGGAGACGACCAAGGTGCTCAACGAGGCCGCCGTCAATGCCAAGGAGGACAACCTCAATGGCTTGAAGGAGAACGTGATCGTAGGCCACCTCATCCCCGCCGGTACCGGTGCCCGCGCCTACCAGCGCACCATCGTGGCCAACAAGGATGAATACCAGCGCCTGATGGCCGAGAAGCTGGAGGAGCAGGAGATCGACGAATGACCTTGAAAGACAAAAAATGGAAAGATGAAAAGTGAAAGCTGAAACTGGTCCTACTGGCTATTGTCCAGCGGTCTCCAGTTTCGGTTTTCAGCTTTCAGCTTTCTTCTTTCCCTGAAACATGGCAGACCAGAAGGAACAACCCCGCCCCAACCAGCTGAACATCGAGATCAGCGAGGAGGTGGCTGATGGCATCTATAGCAACCTCGCGATCATCACCCACAGCAATTCGGAGTTCGTGGTGGACTTCGTGCGGGTGATGCCCGGTGTTCCCAAGGCGAAGGTGCGCGCGCGCATACTGCTCACACCGCAACACGCCAAACGGTTGATGCGGGCGCTTGCGGACAACCTCAGCAAGTTCGAGGCGGTGCACGGTGCCATCAACGAGGTGCCCGATGTGCCCATGAACTTCGGGGGACCCACGGCACAGGCCTGAGGACACCTGCCGCATATCCCACTTGCGAAAAGCCCCGGCGACCGCTGGGGCTTTCGCTTTTCACGGAACTACGTGCGCACGGCCTTCATGCGTTCCACCACCGTGCTGTCCGTGCAAAGCTCCACCAACCGTCGCTCCACGTGGCGCGCATAAGCTTCGTCGGCGTATCTGTGGCGCAGCAGATGGAGGTCCAGCAGCAGCGCCTCCAGGAGTTCCCACACGCCGGTATCGAACGCCTGGCCATGTGGCAGCCGCCCCGGATCGCCATTGCAGGCTTCGTATGCATCCAGCTCCGCGTGCCCGATGATCGCGCTCATTCCTGGGCTTTCTGGTTGAAGATGATGTACCCGAAATTCAGGCTCCACACCCAGGGATCGCGCAAACCATCGAAGTAACTCAGGTTGAACCAGACCGGCCCGATGGGGCTCTGGTAGATCAGCGAGCCCGAGCCGATGTAGTAGCGCTGGGTAAAGGCCGCAGCGGTCTCCGTACCATCCAGATCGCCGCGCACGAATGGCTCATAGGGCTGGAACACATAACCCTCCAGCCGTAGATCGACGCGGTTGCGGGCCAGGGCCACGATCGTACGCAGCCCGCCGGCGAGGTAGGTCGGCGCACGGAACTCCTCGATGAACCAGGTGCGGCTCTCGGGCGTGGGTTGGAACACGGGGCTGCGGATCACGCTCGCTGTGTAGTTCTGGAAGCGCGGCATGCCACCCGCCATGCCCTCCGCAAGCAGTCCGAACTTGAAGATGCCCCTCGGAAGGAAGTATTTGTCCAGCGTGACCTTGGTCATGAACCACGTGTGCTGGGCCTTCCAGTTGTCCTGTTCCTGCTGGGTGGAGCCGGGGTCGGTGAACTCGTCGCCCGCCACAAAGCGTACTTCGGCGCGCAAGCTTTCCCCGGCATTCGGGTGTTGCTTCCGGTTCAGCGAATTGCGTTCAAGCATAAGACCGGTGGTCAATTGGCGGAACTCGGTCAGATCCGATGTGTCCGCACTCCCGAACTGGTCGCTCTGGTAGTATCGGTCCATGGTCTCGGCAAGCTTCATGTCCCAGCGCAACAAGCCCTTGTTGCCCAAACCCATGCCCACATTCACGCCGGTCCAGGTTTCGCGCATCACCACGAAACTGGGCTTCACCTCATCAAAGAAGGTGGCGAAGCTGCGGAAGTGGTCCCAGCGATGCAGGGTGAACACCGGTTCGATGTACAGAGGCACGGAAGTGCTCAGGTCGGCGCGCAACCGCACTTGTCCGGCGGCGTAGAATTTTCCGAAGTAGGAGTGTGCATCAAGCCGGGCCGAGCTGCGGCCGAAGAGGTTGTAGCGCAGACCTACCATGCCGGTGTTGGTGGGTCGCGAGGACAGCATGCCGCCGAAACGTACTTCCAGGTCCTTCTCGGGCTTCACCAGCAGGTCCAGATCGTGGTCACCGCGCTCGGGAATATAGGTGGAGCTTGGCATGATCAAGGCGATGTTGGGGTCGGCGTAAAGTCGGAAGTAGGCCGGCTTCAGTTCATCGATCGTCATGGGGGCCTCCGCGCGATGGGGCAGGCTGCGCAGTATGAAGCGGGTTTGCCTGCGTGTAAGTCCCTGTACACGTACTTCACCAAAGACCATCGGCCGCATCTGTTCCCGGAAGGCTTTGCGCCGTGCGGAGATCTCGTCCTGATCCACGCGGTTGTTCATGGAGGCGAGGATCTCCGGCATGCGCTCCATGGCCGCGCGATAGCCATCGTCGATGGTGGCCCCGGGGTTGGTGAAGTCGAAGAGCGAGGTGCTTGTCACCGGTTCGATGATCACACCTTCCTCACAGATCACCGTGTAGTCGGTCCGGCCCTGCATCATCGCCCGCAGCTGGCTCAGCAGGTCGTCCTCGCTGGGTGGAGGCGCATTGTAGGCCACGTTGCTGCCGATGATGAAGTCGGGCAGGAAGTCGGCATACATCACATCGCTGGGGAAGTTGTTGTAAAGCCCGCCGTCCATCATCAAGGCACCATTCACACGGATGGGCTTGAAGTAGAAGGGGTAGCTCATGCTGGCGCGCACGGCCTGGGCCAGGTCGCCCTGCTTGAATACCACGGCGCGCTGGTTGGTGATGTCCGAGGCCACGCATCGGAATGGGACGAAGAGCTTGTCCATGTCATAGCCTGCCAGGGCGGATGCTGGTCCGAAGCCACGCATCAGCTCATAGTCCACCAGCACGGGGCTGCGCAGGTTGGTGGGCAGGGAGGTCTGCAGGGCGGTGTCCAGGTCGAAGCGAAGGGAGATCACTGATGCGTCGGGTGTGTCGCGCTTGAAATAGTACTGGAAGTGCGGCTCCACGCCGCCTTCGGCCATGGTGCGGTACTGGTCCGTGCGGAAAAGTGAATCGATCTCCACGGGCGAGAGGCCTGCTGCATAGAGTGCGCCCACCAGCGCTCCCATGCTGCTGCCGGTGATGTAGTCGATGGGAACGCCATTCTCCTCCAGGGCCTTCAGCACGCCGATGTGCGTAAGACCCACCGCGCCGCCGCCGCTGAGTACGAGCCCCACCCGCTGGCCATGCACGGCACCCATCAGCGCGATGGAGAGCAGAAGCAGGAGGGATCGTGACATGGGGCCGATGGCGAACAAAAGTAGGGCCACCTCCCTGGGCTGTGCCCCAGCTACGGGATGTTCAATGAACCGAGGTACGTGGGCGAGTGCAGCAGGCGGCTGCCGTACCAGCTGAACATCGCGCCATCCACCAGGCGTACCGGCGCGCCGGGCAGGATCATGTTGATCTCGTCGAAGTGTTCTTCCCGGAAGGGATAAGGTTCCGACGAGAGCAGGACCACATCGGGGTCCGACTCGGCAAGCTGCTGTGCGGTGATCTCGGGGTAGCGCGCATCCCCCTCATCGAAGACGTTCACCAGCCCGCAGCGATCCAACATGTCGTTGATGAAGGTGCCATGGCCGGCCACCATGTAGGGCTCACGCCAGATGAAGTAAGCCACCGTGCGCGGTTCCTCCCGAGGAGTGAGCCCGGCGAAACCTTGTACGATGTCCCTGGCGATCATCTCGGACTTGGCTCCGGCATCTGTCAATTCACCCACGCGCCGGATCATGTCAAGCGCGCTGTCCAGGTCGCGCACATCGCTCATCCACACCGGGAATTCCCTGGCCAAATGCTCAATGTCCTTGCGCTCGTTCTCTTCCTTGTTGCCGATGATCAGGTCGGGCTTCAACGCACGCACCTTCTCCAGATCGACCTTCTTGGTGCCGCCCACGCGGTGCTTGCTCTTGAACCAGGTCTCGGGATGGATGCAGAACTTGGTGATGCCGACGACACGCTCACCCAGGCCGAGGTCGTAGAGCAGTTCGGTTTGCGAGGGGACGAGGGAGATGATGCGCTGGGGGCGGTCGGGGACCTCGATGGTGCGCTGCATTTGGTCGGTAGAGTGCATGATCAGATGATCAGATAATGAGATGATCAGATGATCGACGCTATACCAAGCTCAGTCCCAGGAACGAGAAGAATGCGATCACGCAAAGTACGGCGGCTGGATATCTGGCCCGGAACCTCATGTGATCCTTTCACATCGACCAGAAATTTATGACTCCTGTCGAAGGGAGAAACATCAAGTTGCCCCCTGCTGCTTCTCCGCCAATTCCCGCAGGAACTGAGGGCAGGCGTCAAACCCATTTGGCCAGGCGATGCCACCTCCCGGTTCCGTGGTCACTTCATTGAAGCGATCGGTATCCAGCAATTCCCTGGCGATGCCTTTGATAAGGAAGGCGTTGAGATCGACCGTGGTACAGAACCCATCCGAGAAGGTCAGAGTTAACCAGCCCGGTTCCGAGGGTATTACCTGGATGATCCTATTCATCGCTCGGTCATTATCTGATCATCTGATCGCCCGATCATCTGATCACTTGAGCTTCCCGATGATATCCTGCTTCGTCAGTATCCCATAGCCACCTGGTTTCTCCACCAAAACCGCCGGACTGCCATTGCCCAGTCGTTTGGCCACCTCCTCCAGGGTCGCATCAAGGGCAAGCACCGGCAGGGGAGGGCCCATCACGGCGCGGCTGGCTTGCAGGCGCACGTCGGCATCCTCCAGAATGGCGTCGAAGAGGCGCGCATCGGTGATGGTGCCCACAGGTTTGCCGCCTTCCATTACCGGCAGCTGATCGATGTTGTGGGCCCTCATTTTTTCAATGGCGTTCAATACGGGCTCATCGGCCTCCACGCTGAGCAGCTGCAGATCCTTGCCCTTCAACAGATCACCTGCGGTGGGCTTCTCCTCCACCAGGAAGCCGCGTTCGCGCATCCAGTCGTCATTGAACATCTTGCCCAGGTAACGCGTGCCGTGGTCATGGAAGATCACCACCACCACGTCGGTGGGCTTCAGTCTGGCCTTCAGTTGCAGCAGCCCGGCCATGGCCGCACCCGCGCTGTTCCCCACGAAGATGCCCTCGTCGCGCACGATCTTCCGCGTATAGATGGCGGCATCGCGGTCGGTCACTTTCTCGAAGAGGTCGATCAGGTCCATGTCCACGTTCTGCGGTACGAAGTCCTCGCCGATCCCTTCGGTGATGTAGGGGTAGATCTCATTCTTGTCGAACTCCCCGGTATCCTTCAACTTCTTGAACACCGAGCCGTAGGTGTCGATGCCCCAGACCTGGATGGCGGGGTTCTGTTCCTTCAAGTATTTCCCCGTGCCGCAGATGGTGCCGCCTGTGCCCACGCCCACCACCAGGTGCGTCACCGTTCCATCGGTCTGCTCCCAGATCTCCGGACCGGTGCTTTCGTAGTGCGCCTGGCGATTGCTCAGGTTGTCGTACTGGTTGGCCTTCCAGCTGTTGGGCGTTTCGGCCACCAGGCGGGAGGAGACACTGTAGTAGGAGCGGGGGTCCTCCGGGTCCACGTTGGTGGGGCATACGATCACCTCGGCCCCGAAGGCGCGCAGGGCATCCACCTTCTCCTTGCTTTGCTTGTCCGTGGTGGTGAAGATGCACTTGTAGCCTTTGATGATCGCGGCGATCGCCAGGCCCATGCCGGTGTTGCCACTGGTGCCTTCGATGATCGTGCCACCCGGTTTCAACAAGCCGGCCTTTTCCGCATCCTCCACCATTTTTATGGCCATGCGGTCCTTGATGGAGTTGCCGGGGTTGAAGGTCTCCACCTTGGCGAGTACCGTGCAGGGCAGGTCCTTGGTGATGCGGTTGAGCCTCACCAGCGGGGTGTTTCCGATCGTGCTGAGGATGTTCTCGTGGATCTGCATGCTGTGTTCGCCTTGATCTTCAGCGATGGCGCGTCCGCGAAGGTAGCCCCCCGCGCGGGGCAACGATCCATTGCACCTTGAGCGTGTAGGGTGCTGCCCCTACTGGAAGCGGATGGCCCGGGCCGGTGCGATGCGCGCCACCAGTGAACTCGGGATGATCAGTGCCAGCAGGCATACCAGCATTGTGCCCAGGCCCAGCAACGCGATACGCCACCAGGAAAGCTCCACGGGAACGGCTTCCACATAGTAGCTCTCCAGCGGCAGGGAGATGATGCCGTACCACTGCTGCACCAGGGCCAGCAGCACGCCGAGAACGATCCCCAGACCGATGCCAGCGCCCAGGATGTATCCTGCATCAATAAGAAAGATCCGGCTGATGGCCCCGTTGCTGGCACCCAGCGCCTTCAAAGTACCGATCATCGCCGTGCGTTCCAGGATCAGGATCAGCAACGCGGAGGTCATGTTGATGATGGCCACGATGATCATCAGCACGATCACGACCACCACGTTGGTATCCAGCAGTTCCAGCCAGGCGAAGATCTCCGGGAAGCGCTGTTTCACACTTACCGAGCGAAGTCCCACGCCGAGGTATTCCGCGTAGATGCGCTCGTCGAACGCATCCACCTCGCGGAAGTCGTCCAGCAGCACCTCGAAGGCACCGGCGTATCGGCCGTGGCTTCCTCCGCTTCCGCCCCGAGCCACAGCCACTTCATCACGGCCCAGGAACGGACCGGAACGTGTTCGAATACCCGCCTCGAATCGCACCCAGGCCGTATCGGGGATGGTGCCATCGGCATCGCTCACCACCACGCTGATGGTCGTATCCCCTGTGGCCTGGATCCAATGGGGGCCTTTGCCCTCCAGTGCGGTGCCCGGCCATGCGTATCGGTAGATGCGGTCGCCACCATAAGCCCAGGCCTCCACCCGGATGCCTTCGGGGCCGATCGTGTCATGCACCTGCAACTCGGCCTTCAGGCCCCATTGGGCGAAGCGCTGCAAATGGTCGATGTCCACGTAGACCATCTGGTGGTCCAGTTGCTCAAGGCCGGTGGCATACAGGCCGCAAACGCGGAAGCGGCGCGGGCGGATGTCGTCGTGGCCACGGACGAGGTACACGGTGATGGTGTCATCCACGGCGATGGCCAGCAGCCTGGACAGGTGCCGCGAGAGCAGCAGGTCTATGGGCCGGGTGCTGTCGCCGATCGCGGGCAGCGCACCGGCCACAAGGTGCGCATGGATGAAGCGCCAGTCGTGGTCCGACCCCACGCCCTTCACCACCACCCCTTGGATCTCCTCACCGGTTTCGATGATGCCCGGCTTGGTGGCGATGGCCTGGATGTGTGCGATGCCCGGCACGGTGTCCAGCCAGGGGTAGAAAGGCTGTCCGATCTCCAGGCGCGGGGTCTCCTTCGGATCGGTCTGACCGATCGACTCGATGCGGATGTGGCCACCGGCCCCGGTGACTTTGGCCCTTACTTCGCGTTGGAAACCGGTGGCGATGCCCACCGTGAGTATCATCACCGCCATGCCCACCACGATGCCCAATACCGCGATCACCACGATGGGCCGGGAGAACACGCGCTGCGCGGGGTCCCTGCCTGCGGGGCGCAGGATGCGGCGTGCGATGAAATGTGCGGTCCCCAACTGGCGATCGCCCCGCCCCATGCGGTGGCAGGCGAAGATAGCCTGCGTCCTGCTGCCCCTCTGTGCATGCGCCGCGCCGCAGTTACCCACAACGGAGGCGGAGCACGCATCCGCAGTAGTGCCGGAACCAATGTCCGTTGGTGCCGAACACACGGATCGTTATCTGCCACTTCTGGTGGACAAGCGCGTGGCGGTGGTGACCAACGCCACAGGCCGCATTGGCCCCACACACCTGGTGGATTCCCTGCTGGCACTGGGTGTACAGGTGGTGAAGGTCTTCGCCCCCGAGCATGGCTTCCGGGGCGATGCGGATGCCGGTGAACATGTAAAGGACCAGCGCGATACCCGCACCGGCCTGCCGATCGTGTCACTCTATGGTGCCAACAAGAAGCCTGCAGCGGCCCAACTCACCGACGTGGAAGTGCTGGTCTTCGACATCCAGGATGTGGGGGTGCGTTTCTACACCTACATCGGCACACTGCACTATGTGATGGAGGCCGCAGCGGAGCATGGCAAACACGTGGTGGTGCTGGACCGCCCCAACCCGAATGGCCACTACGTGGATGGCCCTGTGCTGGACCCTTCGCATCGTTCCTTCGTGGGCATGCACCCCGTACCCCTGGTCCATGGCATGACCGTGGGCGAATTCGCACGGATGATCAATGGCGAAGGCTGGCTGAATGACGGCCTGCGATGTGATCTGACCGTGATCCCCTGCACGGGATACGATCACGGCATACGCTACACCCTGCCCGTGCGTCCTTCCCCCAACCTTCCCAACAGCACGGCCATCGGGCTTTATCCATCGTTGGGTCTTTTCGAGGGCACGATCGTAAGCGTGGGACGGGGCACGGACAGGCCCTTTCAGTGCATTGGCTACCCCGGCAACCCGCTGGGCGACCACCGATTCACACCGGTACCCATGCCGGGCGCCAAGGATCCCCCGCACAAGGGAAGGGAATGCACGGGTTTCGACCTCTCCCACATCGATGTGGATGGCCTGGGTATGAACCTGGGCTGGCTCATCGCTCTTTATCACGCCTCGCCAGATCGCACGAGCTTCTTCCTGGCCAATGGCTTCTTCGACAAACTGGCGGGCGGTCCCGATCTGCGGCGGCGCATCCAGGCAGGGGAGGATGAAGCGACGATCCGGGCCGCCTGGCAGGAGGACCTGGAGGCATTCAAAGCGCTTCGGGCGAAGTACTTGATATATGCCGATCAGTGATCCCCTTCATATCCGAAGTCATCGGCAGGCCCGCAGTTGGTATATAGCTGGATCTCGGTGAGTATGTAGGTTCGGTCGGATCCCAAGTCCCGCAGGGTCGATGGAATACTGTGGACCACCAGCTATCGATGACCGATCACATCCCGCCCTTCCCGTACGCTTTAGAAAGCCGCGCAGCCCGATGGCAGCTGCTTCGGCAACCACTACGGGGCTGGCGGATCGTGTGTTGACCACCGCTTCAGATCCCATCAACCGTGTTGTATCAGAAGGCGGCAGCCCTTTCTGATGGGGACCTGGATCGTATGTGCACAGCGATCCGGCCCGCATTGCCCAAGCACTGATCGCTGCTGTCACCACCCCTAACGAAGAAGGGCCGCCCCTTTCGGAGCGGCCCTTGCTTTCGTAGGTCGTAGTACCCTTAGGGCTGGATCACCAGGCGCTGGGTGTACTGGGCATCACCGGCGATGATGTTCACCATGTACACACCTGCGGCGAGGTCGCCGTTAAGGTTCAGCGTGGTGTAGAGGTGGCCACCCTGGGTCGCCACTTCACGTGCCACGATACGCTTTCCACTGAGGTCGTAGATATCCACGGCCACGGTCTGCACATCGGCTGCCACCTGATCCAGGCTCAGCCAGAGCTGATCGCCGTTGTTCGGGTTGGGCCACATGTTGATCGTGACGTCCTCCATGGACATGTTCTCCTGGCCGGGTGCGGCGCTGGGGACGATGGTCACATCGCATACCCAGCCCCAGTCGCAATAGTTGGCGCCGTTGTCATTGCTGGAACGCACGCGCACCTGGTAGGTGCTGCCCACGTTCAGCGGCGGACCTGCGGTGCCAGGCCAGTTCAGGTGGCGCTGCACGGTGTTGGAGAAGCGGCTGAAGAGGTAGCCCTCTATCGGATTGCTGAACTCGAACTCGTACTTGTTGGCCCCTGGCAGCGTGGCACGCGCATGAATGCGGTTGCTCGCGTTGTTGGGTCCACCGAAGGTGCGGTTCACACCGCAGCTGAAGTTCGGATGTCCAGGAATGTCCTGCAGCCCGGTTGGCGGGCAGGCAGCCAGGGCAGGATCAAGCACCAGCGTACATGCCGGGCCGAAGTCCTGTGGCGTTGCGCCATCCACCACGCCGCGGATGCGGACATTGTAGAGGACGTTGTTCTGCAGGTGGTTCGCGACCGCCCAGCTGTTCAACTGCACGTGTGCGGCACGGATCTGCGGTGGGTTGAACCCAGAGCCGTTGGCCGCTGCGTGGGTGCGCGTGGTGCGGAAGCTCAGCGTACCGTTCGGGTCGAAGAACCAGAACTCGTAGCCGCTCGTGGCATTCGTCACACCATACTGGGCGCTTACAGCAGCGTTCTCTGTGGCCACCAGGAAGTTGCCACTCACCCACCAGTTGCGATCGCAGCTGGTGTAGATCGGACGGTCGGTGCCCAAGGGCAGGCACCAGCTATCACCGGCAGGCAGCGTGCTTATGAACCCGGCGGAGTTCACGAAGTTGTACGAGTTGTCGATGATCCGATCACCGGCCAGCGTGCGCAACTCATATCCACCAGTGAAGTTGTCCGCAGGCCAATCCATGCCATCGCCGAAGCTGTCGTAAACCTCCAGGCGGTAGCAGGCGTTGTCCACGCAGATGTTCTCCGTCAAGATCTGGTTTCCGAAGCCTGGATAGGGACCACCGGAGAAGACCGTGATGTTCGTAGCATCATCGATGATCGCCCAGGTGTTCTCCGTCGGATAGGCGTCGAACTGGAACTCCAGCACCAGGTTATGCACGCAGCCCGGAGGGGCCAGGCAGCCGACGGTCAGGTTGCCGGAACCGGTGTCTCCGCCGAAGCCGGAAACGCGGATCCAGTAGGACTGACCGGCCGTCACCGGGAAGGTGACAGTGCTCGTGAATCCAGCACAAGCGCCGTCATCATCGTTGCAGGCCAGTTCAGCACCACCGCAGGCATCGAAGACCGCCAGGGCTGTGTCGTAATTCGCGTCGTTGCAGGTACTTGCACTGGCTGTGCCGCTGCAGGTCGCCACGTATTCGAACCACACGTCGCTCACATCATTGAACGTGCACGAAGTGATGTCCGCTCCTGGAATGGCGCCCTCGGTGGTGAAGGGGTGTACCCCGTCGCCGATCACGATGGCATCCACGCAGTCATCGTTGGCAGGCGGTGCCGCCAATTCCTGGATGCAGATGTCGAAGGTGCCGAAGCCACCATCGTCGGAGGCCACACGCACCACGTAGTCCGTGAAGGGCGTCACCGCAACAATGTTGTCCAAGGCTGCACCACCGATCTGGCAGTAGATCACCGCACCACCACAGCCTTCCCATACCTCCACGATGATGGTGGAGAAGGTGAATGCTGGGAAGCTGATGTTCACTGCGTTGTTCGCACCGGAGTTGAAGCTGAACCACACATCACCTTCTGGTGGGAAACCACCGGCCCAGCAAGCATAGGCGCCACCATCATTGGTGGAACCGATGTTGCTGCCTGCGGTGCTACCGGCCGGGCAACCACCGGCAGGATTCACGGTCAGGGGGACCGCATCAGCACAGTCGTCGTTGGTGGCAGGTGGAGCTGGGGGTGGGCAGTCGCTCACGCTGGCGCAGGCACCACCGTTCAGGGCATTGCTCACAGCAGCACCAGCACAGAGGCCATCCCACTGCGTATTGCAGCAGAAGGCATCGCCCGCACAGATCGCGGTCTGGCAGTTGATGTCCTCGCAACCCGCGCCACCATGGGCGGTGCAACAGGTTCCAGTGCCTGCGGCAACCTCCTGGATGCAGATGTCGAAGGTGCCGAAGCCACCACCGTCGGAGGCCACACGCACCACGTAGTCCGTGAATGGCGTCACAGCAACAAGGTTGTTCAGGGCCGGACCACCGATCTCGCAATAGACCGAGGTACCAGCACAGCCATCCCAAACCTCAAGGATAAGGGAGGTGAGAGTGAAGGTGGGGAGGCTGATGTTCACCACGGTATTGTTACCGGAGTTGAAGCTGAACCACACGTCACCATCAGGCGCAGCGGGGGTCGGCCAGCAGGTATAGGGACCACCATCATTGGTGGAACCGATGTTGCTGCCTGAAGTGCTACCGGCCGGGCAACCGCCGGCAGGATTCACGGTCAGGGGGACCGCATCAGCACAGTCGTCGTTGGTGGCAGGCGGAGCGGGAGGTGGGCAGTCGCTCACACTCGCACACGCACCACCACCAAGGGCATTGCTCACAGCCGCACCGGAGCAGAAGGCATCCCACTGGGTACCGCAGCAGAATGGGTCGGCACCACAAATGGCGGCTTCACATGCAGCATCCTCGCAGCCCGTTCCAGGGTGGGCGGTACAGCAGGGACCGGCGGGTGGCGGCGGCGCGCCGCACTCGGCAGGTCCGCAGTTGGCGATGGCCGTGTTGGCGCAGAGGCCATCCCACTGGGTGTTGCAGCAGAA
>JBGTES010000075.1:0-12128 GCA_041747675.1 Flavobacteriales bacterium | reverse complement strand
CCTTGTATCAGCAAAGCATTCACCTGGAAGCCGGTGGTGACACCAGGTTCCACGATGCTCAGGTCCAGCGTGGCAGGATCATACACCAAGGTGTGGATGGTGTAGAGTCCGGCAGCGCTCACACTGAAATCCGGCGTGGCGGTCACATCCACGATCACCAGGCCGGGGCCTTGGGTGAGCACGTAGATCACTTCGTAGCCGTCGGGCACCACGGCGTTGCCATCCGGGGTGGCGGAGAGCAGCACTGTGCCGCCTTCCTCCAGGCAGGGGAATTCACCACCCCCATCGCCAAGCGTGCCGGCAAGTGCCAGGCACTGTACGGGGCAGCTCTCCACCTCGAATGATGCACCGGCCACATCCAGGCTGGCGCAGATCTCACCACCACCTTGTATCAGCAAAGCATTCACCTGGAAGCCGGTGGTGACACCAGGTTCCACGATGCTCAGGTCCAGCGTGGCAGGATCATACACCAAGGTGTGGATGGTGTAGAGTCCGGCAGCGCTCACGCTGAAATCCGGCGTGGCGTTCACATCCACGATCACCAGGCCGGGGCCTTGGGTGAGCACGTAGATCACTTCGTAGCCGTCGGGCACCACGGCATTGCCATCCGGGCTGGCGGAGAGCAGCACCGTGCCGCCTTCCTCCAGGCAGGGAAATTCACCACCACCATCGCTGAGCGTACCGGCATCAGGGGTCTCCACCAAAATGCTCGTTCCGGTCACGTCCAGGCTTCCGCAGATGGTACCGCCTCCCTGGATCAGCAGGGCATTCACATCGAAGCCGGTGGTCACCCCCAGTACCACGATGGAGAGATCCAGCGTGTTGGGGTCGTACACCAGGGTGTGGATCGTGTAGTCGCCTTCTGCATACACATCGAAAATGGGGATGTCCCGGATGTCTATGATCGTGAGCCCGGGACCTTCGGTAAGCACCCAGGCGATCTCGTAACCCGGCGGGACCACCGCGTCTCCCTGAGGGATACCACCGATGGGAGTGCCATCCTCAATGAAGCAGGTGGAGGGTTTGAAGCCCAACAGCGTACCGGCATCCGCCAGGCATTCCTCCTCGCATTCAATGATCACAGTGGTGGCACCGGCCACATCCAGGGCGCCGCAGATATCGCCACCACCCTGGTAAAGCAGTGCGTTCACATCGAAACCTGTGGTGACGCCCAACACCACTCCGCTCAGGTCCAGCGTGGCCGGATCATACACCAGTGTGTGGATGGTGTAGAGGCCCGATTCATCCACCGTGAAAAAGGGTGTAACGCTCACCTGCTGGATCACCAGCCCGGGGCCCTGCGTCAACACATACAGGACCTCATAGCCGTCGGGCACATGCATGTCTCCATTCGGTGTGGCGCCGATCAGCACGCCACCTTCCGCGATGCAGTCCTCATCCTTGAATGCCGTAAGTGTTCCCGCATCGGGGTTCTCCACCAGGATGCTCGTTCCGGTCACGTCCAGGCTTCCGCAGATGGTACCGCCTCCCTGGATCAACAGCGCGTTCACATCGAAGCCGGTGGTCACCCCCAGTACCACGATGGAGAGATCCAGCGTGTTGGGGTCGTACACCAGGGTGTGGATCGTGTAGTCGCCTTCCTCATAAACATCGAAAATGGGGATGTCCCGGATCTCGATGATGGTAAGACCTGGACCCTCGGTGAGCACCCATGCGATCTCGTAGCCAGGCGGCACCACCGCATCTCCTTGTGGAATACCACCAATGGCGATACCTCCCTCCTGCAGGCAGTCCGACGGCTTGAAGCCCAGCAGTGTGCCGGCATCCGCCAGACAATCCTCGTCCTCATCGCATGTCAGGAAGCCGTTGTTGATGTCGCCATCGGTGAAATTCTCGTTGATCGCCGTGAGCACCGCATTGAATTGCGAGGCGGTGTATGCCCCGCCACAACCGCCGATAAAGTCGTTGGCTGCTGCCAGCACCGCGTTCACGGTCCAACCCGCGAAGGGGCCGGAAGTGATCACCGCGTCGCCGAGCAGCGTAGCACTCTCTCCGAAGTCCGGATCGTAGGCATCGAAGCCCACACTCAGCGAAGCCGCCACCAGCTGACCGGCCAGGACGTTGCCATAGCTGTTCGGGTTGGTCAACGTGCCTGGGGGCAGAGCCGAAGGGGGACCACCGCTTGGCAGGAAGTTGGTCACCGCCTGGGCGGACGTGAGCTCCAGGATGTTCTCGCAGCCGATGGTCAAGCCACCGGGGAAGGCACCAGCGAAGTTGGCATGGACATAGGCCCCGGGATTATTGCCCGCAGGAGGGGCACCCCAGCCACCCTGGGTCTGGGTGCGCAGCTGGCAGTCCTCGCCGCCAGGGGGTGGCGGGCCATCAGCGGCCAGGCCCGGCGCGCCAGAGGCGAACAACAAGGTCAAGGGCAGCGCCAGTGCCGGCCACCAGCGGCGGGAAGGCGTAAGGGAACGAACATCCTGGAAGGCGTAAGGTACTTGCATGGGTAGGGCGGTATGTATCAGGCCACTGGGTCATGTGGCCCTGGGTTTCGGAACAAGTAAAGAACACCTCCGCAGGACAATGGTTCGCATCGCGATAGCCGTGACCTGCGATCGGGTCGGGTGAACGCCGAAGGTAAGGTCATGATCGACCAACTGATACTTTTTTGCGTCGAAAGCCACGAATTGCCGCCGAAGCTTCACCATCGCCTGCCGGCGTGGTTGGTGATGCCAAGCCTTGTTAACAGGGATCCGTGCCGCTGCCCGCAAGCCCTAACATTGTGGTCACCATGGGCCGCAAAGGCATTGGCACCCTCCTCGTACTGGCCACCTTGAGTGTGGCCGGGGTCATCCTCACCCAGTTGCTTTGGTTGCAGCAGGCGCGGAGCTACCACAGCGACCAGGTGGCACTGCACAAGGAGCAGGCCTCCCAGTTGGAAAAACAATTCAACGACCGGGTGGTGATGGCCCTCACCGCCGTCACCGAACAGATCCTCTCCATCACCAAGGACCCCAGCGACCTCTACGATGCGGTGAAACAGGAACGGCCCAACTACTTCGCCGTCACCATCAATGATACGCTCCACCCCTACCTGCTGGAAGCGCTGCTGCGCAAGGAATTCAGCCGGCGCAACATCAACGACGATTTCGAATACGGCATCTACGACTGCTTCACGGACAGCATCGTCTATGGCAACTACGTGACGCAGGACTCCCTCTCCACCGACAGCGTGACACACAGCACCCTGCTGAAGCTGGACAAGGACGGCCACTACTTCGGCGTGTACTTCCCCTCCCGCCAAAGCACCTTGTGGGAGGGCCAGCCGGATCGCTGGACCTGGATCTTCCCCGCCGTGGTCACCTTCATCGTCTTCCTGTTCTTCGCGTACAGCGTGTGGGTGATCCTGCGGCAGAAGAAACTCAGCGAGATGAAGAACGACTTCATCGGGAACATGACCCACGAGCTGAAGACGCCCATCAGCACCATCGCCCTCAGCGCGGAGGTGCTCTCCGATCCCGGCATCACCGGCGAACCGGAACGGCTGCGCGAATACGCGCGCATCATCCGCAGTGAGAATGAAAGACTGCGCACCCAGGTGGAACGCGTGCTGCAGCTGGCCACGCTGGACAAGGACAAGCTGGAGTTGCGCCGCGACGTGGTGGACATCCACCAAGTGCTGGGCGAGGTTGCCGATTCCTTCCGGCTGGCCTTGCAGGAACGGCGCGTGGAGTTGCGGCTGCACCTGGACGCCAGCCGCTGCACCGTGCGCGGTGACCGCGTTCACCTCACCAATGCACTATTCAACCTGGTGGACAATGCCCTGAAATACGGCCCGGATGATGTGGCCATCGACATCCGCACCAGTGATGCGGGTGGGCAGCTCGCGATCGCCGTGGCGGACCAGGGCATCGGCATCCGCAAGGAAGACCTCAAGCACATCTTCGAGCGTTTCTACCGCGTGCACACCGGCAACGTCCACAACGTGAAAGGCTTCGGGCTGGGTCTGCATTACGTGCGGCACATCGCACAGGCGCACCAGGGCGATGTATCGGTGCGCAGCGAATTGGGCAAGGGCAGCACCTTCACCCTGCGTCTTCCATTGGCGTGAACAGATGAACAGGGAAGCATGAGCGACACCAAGACCGCGATCCTCCTGGTGGAGGACGACCAGAACCTGGGCTTCGTGATCCAGGATGCGCTGAAACGCAAAGGCTACACCGTGCACCTGTGCCGCGATGGCAAGGAGGGCCTGAAGAAATTCAACGAGCAGCCCTACGACCTGTGCGTGCTGGATGTGATGCTGCCGCACAAGGACGGCTTCAGCCTGGCGGAGGACATCCGCCGCGTGAACGCGCAGGTGCCCATCGTCTTCCTCACCGCCAAGAGCCAGACAGAGGATCGCATCGCGGGTTTCAAGGCCGGAGGCGACGACTACCTCACCAAGCCCTTCAGCCACGAGGAACTGGTGCTGCGCATCGAGGCCATTCTGCGCCGCACCGGACGCACGACCACCGACGACCCGCGCGACCGCCAGCGCTTCGAACTCGGGACCTTCACCTTCGACCACCGCAACCTGATGCTGAGCCACCCGGGGGGCGAACGCAAACTCACCAAGAAAGAGGCGGAGGTATTGCGCCTGCTCTGCATGCACCAGGACCAGGTGCTGCCGCGCGAACTGGTGCTGAACATGGTGTGGGGTGATGACACATACTTCCTGGGCCGCAGCCTCGATGTCTTCATCAGCCGCCTGCGCAAATACCTCAAGCCAGATCCCCGCGTAGCCATCGTGAATGTACACGGCGTGGGTTTCAAACTTGTGGTGGGGTGAAGGGGGCGCGCATGAGCCTTATTCGAGCTGTTGGGACATAAGGCTGGAGGGTTGAAGGCAGGTGCGTAGGATACGATCCGCAGCAGCTCGGAGCAACAATGACCTGGCATCGTCGGCTGCCATTGCCGGTGACCTAGCTTGCAGCAAAAGCAGCAAATGGCAACGCATACCAAGAAACAATTCGGCATCTGGATGGATGGGCAACACGCCACGGTGGCTGGCAGGACCGATCCCGCAAGCAGCACCTTTGAGATCATCGGCCACGTGAAGAACCCGGGCACCGGTGGAAACTCCAACGAGAACGCCAACAACAACGAGGTGATCGCCCTGCGCCACAAGTTCTTCAAGGTGATCGCCGCCACCATGCCCAATGTGGACGAAGTACACGTTACCGGCACCGGCCAGGCCCAGGAGCAGTTCATCCACTTCCTGGCGGATACCGCCCAGTACAAGAACACCGTGGCCACCGAGAGCACCTCGAACAAGATGAGCGACGAACAACTGCTGGAGTTCATCGGCAAGCACTTCAACTAGCGCAGCCGGAATCGGGCGGCGAACAGCCTGCCAGCTTTTGCGGATCGCACTCCCGCGTCGCTACACTTTCGTGGAGCCCCTACTCCACCACCAGGCTGCGGTGTACCACGCTGCCGCGCGTATGCCAGCGCACCACGTACAGCCCCGGTGCACAGCCATGCAGGGCCAACAGGTGGCTTCCCTGCATGGTGGCTTGTTCGCTGCGTACCGTGCGTCCGGTCGCGCTGATCAGTTCTATGCGATCGCCGGGTGCCAGCTCCGGCGCTTGCAAGGTGACCAGTTCCACCGCCGGCACCGGGAACAGGCTGAGTGATGATGCGGCCACGGGACCTTCGTTGATGCCCACGCTCAATGCCTCCTGTACCACCCCGAGCATGGCGGCGGCCACGAGCCCACGCGGGGCGTTGTTGCGGTTGATGGAGAGCGTGATGGTGACACTGTCCTGTTCGCTATGCACGGACATCTGGGTGAAGCCGCTGATATCACCGCTGTGCCCGAAATAGGTGTTCCCCCCATAGACATAGCGCATGGTACCGTGGCCATATCCCGTCGCACCATCACTGAAACTCAAGTTGGTGCAGGTGCGCATGATGGTGAGCGACGCCGGACTAAGCAGCTGGCCGGTCATCACTGCGCGGGTGAAACGCGCCAGCACGTTGGGCGTGGCCACCAATGCACCGGCCGCGAAGCCGAAGCTGGAGAAGCAGTCCCCCAGCACCGGCGTCACATCGGTGTCGTACACCCCGGAACTGCTCCATGAACTCCAGCCCGGGATCAGATCACCGGTCACAGGCACAGCGGGTGGGAAGTAGGCGTCGTTCAAGCCCAGTGGCACCAGGATGCGTTCGCTCAACGCCACATGGAAGGGGTTGCCCGTCACCGCCTCCACGATCATACCCAGCAACATGTAGTTGGTGTTGGAGTAGGAGAAGGCGGTGTTCTGTGGGAACAGGGGTGGCGCGCTGTAGTATTCGATGATCTGCGCCGGGGGCCACACGCTGTCCGGATGGCTGAACCAGTTGTTCCATGCGCCGGGTGTCTGCAGGTAATCGGCCAGGCCGCTGCGGTGGTTCAGTAAGTAACGTACCTGCCTGGTGCCGGGGATGTTCGGCATCGGGGGCAGGTGCTCTTCCACCGTATCGTCCAGTTCCAAGAGGCCTTCCTCGATCAGCTGCATCACGATGGTGGCCGTGAACAGCTTGGTCACGCTCGCGGCCTGGAACACGTGGGCCGTGTCCACCGGCTCCATGGTGTAGATGTCCGCAAGGCCGGACACGCCATTCCAGTAGCGATCACCGGGCAGTAGCAGGGTGGCCGAGATGCCCGGCAGGTTGAACACGTTGCGGCAACTGTCCAGCTTCTGTTGCAGCAATGCTGCGATGGCGGGATCCACAGGTGCCTGGCCACGTGCGCGGGGACCCTGGAACACCACGGCCAGCAGGAGGATGTATACGGCGCGTTTCCACATGCGGGCAAACCTATCATGGAAGCAGGGCCGCGCGCTTGTCACTTCCTGCGCGATCCACGCAAGAGCTGCGATGGCGCGTATCCATGGTACTTCCTGAAAGCCTTGGTGAAGCTCGGCGCATCGGCGAAGCCCGCTAACATGGCAGCGTCCTGCACGGAACTGTGACCGCCTGTCAATACCTCGTGTGCGCGCGACAAACGGCGCTGCATGCGGTAGTGGTGCGGGCTGCTCCCCACCACATTGTGGAAGGCCCGGATGAAATGTGCGGTGGACATCGCCGCCACGCGGGCCATGTCTTCCACCGATACGGGCGTGCCGAGGTCCGCCTCCATGAACGCCCTGGCGCGCTGCACCCTGCGGTAGATGTCCTTGCGGGTACCGCTGCGCACCGCACCCACGGCTTGCAGGCCGCGCACCACGCCGCGATGGTCCTGCACCACACGTTCGGCCAGGCCATGGTAGAGACCGCTGCCCGCGTATCGTGCGTCGGCGGGGTCGGCGAAGAGGTTGGCCGCGAGGCGTTCCAACACCGGGCCCAGGCTGGTGTGCCGCGCCGTGTACACACCTTCCAGAAAATCCGGACCGCTGAAGTAGCTCTTCCCACCGCGATCGCCGAAGGCTTCGGGATGTTGTTCCGCCTGGACCACCTCATCGAGCAGTGCCGTGGTCAGTTCGATGCACAGCCCATTCACCGGTCGTTCGGCATCGATCAACACCCGGGTCTCGCAGCATTGGTTGGCCAGCAGGTACTGCCCCCCTCCCACCCGGTGGCGCACACCGTTCACCGTGTACTCCTCGGTGCCCTCCAGCACATACTTGATCGCGAAGCCGCGTACCGGGATCGCACGGTCCAGTTTCAGCAGCGACGACAGGTTCAACCCCGGTCCGATATGCAATTGACCTCCGTCGCGCAGGCGTGCGTTCTCCAGATCGTGCTGTTGGATGATCGGATGCATGTGGCTGGTGCTATCCCCTACCCGGGTCTCGCAAGCCGAAAACTACGGCAGGACACCACCAACTACACACGCGGCTTTCAGTAGCGGTAGCGATGGGACTTTGAGCGGCGACCAGGATCCCGGCTCCCTGCCACCGGTCCAGAGCACCTCTTCACCACCCCGATCAAGGTGGACTTTCTGGAACGCCACACCATTGATCACACCAAGATGCGTGGATGCTGCCGGAGGCGCGCTGAAGGATCACCACAGCCCATTACATTGGATGCCGGATCCCACACCCCTCACTGAACACGATCATCCACCCATGCCTGGTTTCAAGATCACACTCCCGGACGGCCAGGAGATCCATTTCGAACTTTACCTGGACACCGCACCAGTGACCGCAAAGGCCTTCCTCTCCA
This sequence comes from Flavobacteriales bacterium, assembly GCA_041747675.1. Taxonomy (GTDB): domain Bacteria; phylum Bacteroidota; class Bacteroidia; order Flavobacteriales_F; family PHOS-HE28; genus PHOS-HE28. Next base: position 3,977 of record JBGTES010000075.1, on the reverse strand, counting down.
TCCTGCCATTCACCCGGACCTTCTACCACGCCCGCGTATCCGGCCAGGAGATCTGGATCGACGATGTACCCCCGCTTGACATCATCCAGGAGAACGCATCGGTCTTCACAGAACCCGGCGAGGTGGTGTTCGGTCCCATGCACCCCACACGGGCAAAGACCGCGAACTGCTTTGGCATCTACTACGGGGAAGGCAGGGGGCTGGACGCATGCAACATTTTCGCAAGGGTGGTGGAAAGTGACAAACCAAAACTGGCCGAGCTTGGAAGGAGCATCTGGCAACACGGATCTCGCGAACTGACCGTATCAGCGATCTCTTGAAGGCCCTTTTCTATTAGGAGTTCATAGCACTTGGCGGAAAGGGAATGCCATTTTATGGCCGGAGATCACGGCCGGTGGATAAGCAGGGTCGCGCCAGACGCCTAAAGAACGCTGCGGTGGAGCAGACCGTGTAGAGGCCAAACTGATTACGCTATTAGGGCCCCATTACTCCCCAATTCAGGCTTTCTCTGTATTTACTGAGCAAGTCATATTGATACGTTCTCTTTGCTTCACTGTCAGCAACGATGTTATCCCTGTCCACTCTGGCCAATACTTGCTTAAGCCACTCGTTCACCTTCCTCACCACTCTCTGATCTGATCCAAATGAGATATTCTGAGCTGAGATCTTATTACCGTGAGATATTACACCTTCAGAGGTTATCCTTGATCTGTCAATTACGATAAAATCTTTGGGTTCTACATTGATTTTACTTGTATTCACCAAGACGGCTATCATATTGGGCAAGCTATCACACAGACTTTGTATTTCTTCGATCATTTCCTTCTCATTCACGATTTGCAATTGACAATTGTTTCTTCTTATCTCAATCGGGGTTGCAGTGTTGTACAAAAATATTCTTATGAATATGAATCCATCAGTCATATACCCGTACAAATTAGCCTTATCAATTCCAATTTTACTCGATTTAATTCTTCGCGATAAGTTTTGATTGGCCTTCAAGTATTCCAAATCATCAAAAAAGGTGCATGTACCACCCAGGTTAACAGCAACCAAACTACTTTTTGCCAGAGGATAGAGCTCCCGCATTGCACTTTTCATTTCATTGCCCGCTACTAGGTAGCTCCGTTCTTTCATCTCTTCCAACAGCACCTTGATACGTTTGGACACGTATTCGGTCCGATGTAGCTTCTCGAAGTCATCTTCCTTTTCCTCCTTCATATGCTTTACTATTTTTCTGTACGTGACGAATATTTGACCGATATTCTTCGTATCCTCATCATCGTCATTAAAAATCATGGCCCATGAATTCTCAAGAGTATTCTCCAGCTTATTTATTGAACTCATTGAGGTGATAAGCAATGTCAAAATGAAAGTCACTACTACAGAGTTGATCGTTATTACCAATGATATATAATTCTTTTGCTTATTATTTGCTTCATTCTTCTTTTCCCTGTCGGTTCTTTCCTTATCGGATATACTGGGATCATTAGTCTCCCTAACAATTATGGGATATCCTTTCGATATGAACCACGCTGCAACACCAACGGCTATTGAAAACAAAAATGAAAAGGAATAGCTCAGTAATGGTTCCATCTAAGGTCTGATTTCTTAGAACGTCCGTTTACTCATCGAGTGCATACACATGGCCTTCACCCAATTCGTTTTCTAAGGGCGGAACAAACATCGGATCTAACGCGGAAAGTGAGCCACCCTCATCGGGCGGTCATTATCACACCATCCACATTATCCCGCAAGCGGGAAGCCAATATATGATCATTCCCATTACAAACACCCTCTCAAGTTCCACCCCGCCACCCCCAACGCAAGAACCCCGGCGAGGCCCGGGGTTCTGCGAGGAAGGAATTGCGCCTGCGTTCAGGCAGCCACGCCCAGGGCGGGGTCGCTCATGGGGCTCTGGCCGGCGGCGCCCACGGCGCGCACGGCGAACCAGTAGCGCTTCAGGCTTTCCAGGCCCTCGGCGGTGAAGCGGGTCCTGGTGGTGGTGCCGATGATCTCCCACTGCACGCCGGGTTCCGCAGGGTCCTGTTGGGTGCGTAGCACGTTGTAGCTCTCGGCGCCACGCTCACCGGTCCAGCGGGCCTCCACTTCGCCCACTTCGCCGGTCATGCGCACCACCTTCATCAGCGGTGCGTTGGGCAGGCCGATGGGCTGTGGCGGGTTGCTCAGGGAGAAGCCGCTGCTGGCCAGCTTCACCCGGTCGCCACCGCACACGGTACGCACGTAGTCGGCCTGCGTGCGCAGCATGGCCCGTGTCAACTCCACCTGTACATCACGCGCCAGGCGTGCTTCCTTGCTGCCGTAGGTCGCTGCCTCGATAGCGGCCTCCAGCGCGTCCCCCTGCAATGTCATATCAGCCAGCGCCACAGCAGGTGTTGCGAAGTTGGCATTACCGGTCATTTTAGCCACCACGTTGCGGAGCAACGCCAGCAAAGCAAGAACGGAGAGCTTGAAGAGTGAAAGCTTGATATTGGCCTTCATTGTTTTGTTGCGGCCCTGGATCAGGGAGCCTGTGTTGGTGATGATCCGGGGTGTTCAACGGAACCGTTTCGCCCCCCGCGGTTCCGCAGCAATAATTTCCTATTGGGAACATCCGCCGCCACTGTATCACGCGCTTCTCCGTACCAACTCCAGGAGCACTATTTCCCAATGAGAAATTTTACCTACAGCGTAACCCACAGCGGAGTCTCAGCACTTCCAGACGCCCTTGGCCGCCTGCTCTCCCCTGCCGCCAGCACGGCTCCCGGCCGTGCCTATACAGCTGCCGGGGTGGGCCGCCAGCCACAAAATGACGGCTGTCTTTCGGGAAAAGACGACCGTCTTCCGGTCAATGACGGCTGTCTTTGGGAAAAAGCCGACCGTCTTCCGATCAATGACGGCTGTCTTTCGGGAGAAGCCGACTGTCTTCCGGTCAATGACGGGCGTCTTTCGGAAAAAGACGACCGTCTTCCGATCAATGACGACTGTCTTTCGGAAAAAGACGACCGTCTTCCGATCATTGACGGCTGTCTTTCGGGAAAAGACAGGCGTCTTCCGATCAATGACGGCTGCCTTTCGGACCGCTACGGGTGCCAGGCGTTCGGTAGCAGGCCACGGCGCCGCTTATACCATACTATATAGGGGGCTGCCGGTGAATGGGGACCCGGCCATGGCCGCGAAGCTCAGAGCAGGTCCTCCAGCTTGCTCTGTATGGCCCATGCCAGGCGCTTGGCCAGGTCCAGGGTGATCCGCAGGTCGTTCCCCTCGATCTTGCAGATGGTGCAGGGCTTCACCAACACCAGGAAGGCCAGCTTCCGTTGGCTCAGTTCCAGTGCCAGTCGCCTGGCTTTCACTTTTGCTCCGTCCAGCATGGTAGGTACCATTCCAGAGAGGCGCAGCGACCGCCGGATCGGAACCCGGTTGGCATGCGCCACCAACCGTAGGAGCCTTAGGTTGGCGAAGCCAAGATAAAAGCGCCATGGAATACCACCAAATGGCCCTGGCGGGGCGCTTGCGAACGGGGGATCGTGTATTGCGGGGGTGGGATATTATATGTTGTCGGTTGTCGGTTGTCAGTTGTCAGGCTGCCGATGCTTCGTTCGTTGCTTCTTGTCCGGCGTCGCTCTGCTCCCACCGACGGACAACTAACAACTGACAACCGACAACCACCCCTAACAAACGGCCTACAAGCTCTTTGGCCTGCGGCCACCTTTAACCCACCACGGGAAACGCTTGCGTGGTTGAGCGAAAAGGTCCTTGCCTACGGCAGGCAGGCGCGGAGCGAAAAGGCCTCTAAGCACTGCCGCTGCTTTCAGCAACCAGGCCCGGCAGGCAGACTGTCTAAGCCTGAAATAGGTTGACTACAAATTGAGTCAACATGGAAGGGAAGTACAAGCACATAAGACGACGTTTCAGCGAGGATTTCAAGCGAGAGGTGGTCCGTGAGGTCGACCAGGGCAAGCTGCGTGTATCGGTGA
>JBGTES010000074.1:0-92780 GCA_041747675.1 Flavobacteriales bacterium | reverse complement strand
ACTTGCTGTCCTCGGCAGGCGCCGGTGCAGCAGCAGGTGGAGCGGCGACAGCAGCAGGGGCCGCAGGGGCCGGGGCGGGAAGGGCCGCCGCCGGAGCGGCCTGGGTGATCACCTGCACCTCCTTCCGGCTTGCCGCCGTCTTGATCGTGATCTTGAAGTCCTTCTGCTCGATCTCCACCTCGCTCACGCCGCTCTTGGACACGAACTTGATCAGGTCCTGGATCTGTGTTAGGTTCATCGGTTGTGGCGCTTTGGTTGCGGACATTGCTGGCGAAGGTAGTCAGGTGTGGTTTTTCAGAAGGCAGGGCCGGTGCGGGGTCGTGGAGGCCTGGATCCGGCCGGGGTGTGGCTACTTGCGATTCAATTTCCGTAGGCCCATTTGAGCCAGATGGCACCCCAGGTGAAGCCGCCACCAAAGGCGCTGAGGATGATGTTGTCGCCTTTCTTCAGGCGTGATTCCCACTCCCACAGGCACAGCGGGATGGTGCCGCTGGTGGTGTTGCCGTACTTCTCAATGTTGATCATCACCTTGCTGTCGTCCAAGCCCATGCGGCTGGAGGTGGCATCGATGATGCGCTTGTTGGCCTGGTGGGGCACCAGCCAGGCCACATCGTCGGCGGTCAGGCCATTTTTCGCCATGATCTCCGCGCTCACATCGGCCATGTTGATCACCGCGAACTTGAACACGGCCTTGCCTTCCTGGTAGATGTAATGATCCCGGTGTTCCACAGAGCGTTCGGTGGCGGGGCGCATGCTGCCGCCTGCTTTCTGGTGCAGGAACTGGCAGCCGCTGCCGTCGCTCCGCAGAATGGAGTCCATCACGCCGACGCCCTCCGTAGTGGGTTCGAGCAGCACCGCGCCGCAGCCATCGCCGAAGATCACACAGGTGCTGCGGTCCTCGTAATCCACGATCGCGCTCATCTTGTCCCCGCCCACCACCACCACCTTGCGATGCTTGCCGCTTTCGATGAATTGCGCGCCCGTGGTGAGGCCGAAGAGGAAGCCGCTGCACGCCGCACCCAGGTCGAAGCCCCATGCGTTCTTCGCACCGATGGCGTCACAGATGATGTTGGCCGTGGCAGGGAACACGCGGTCGGGTGTCACCGTGCATACGATCATGAGATCGATCTCCATGGCATCGATGCCCCGCTTCTTCAGCAGGCCATTCACCGCTTCGATGGCCATCACACTCAGACCCCGGTCCTTGCCCTGAAGGATGCGGCGCTCCTTGATGCCGGTGCGTTCGGTGATCCATGCGTCGCTGGTCTCCACCATGGTCTCCAGCACCTGGTTGGAGAGCACCATGTCCGGCACGTATCCGTGCACGGCGGTGATCGCGGCCGTTGTACGTGCGCTCATGTCAGTGCTTCGCGGATGCGATCGCTGAGTTGGCTGTCCACCACGTTCTTGGTGAAGAGCAGCATGTTCTTGACGGTGGCCTCGTTGCTGATGCCGTGGCCGATGATGACGTTGCCGTTGACCCCAAGGACCGGCAGTCCTCCGTAGCTCTCATAGTTGAAGCGGTCGAAGAAGGGCTCGTGCACCCCGCGTTGCTCCAGCAGGTCATGGAAGGCCTCCACCGCCTTCAACACCACATTGCCGGTGAAGCCGTCGGTCACCATCACGTCCGCCTTGTCATTGAAGAGGTCGCGGCCCTCTACATTGCCAATGAAGTTGTAGAGCTGCTGCTCGCGCATCAGTTCGAAGGTACCCTGCCGAAGCAGATCGCCTTTTTTCTCCTCCTCCCCGATGTTCAACAGGCCTACTTTGGGATCTTCGATCTGGTACACATGCTTGGCGAGCATGGCGCCCAAAAGACCGAACTGGACCAGCACATCCGCCTTGCAGTCCGCGTTGGCGCCCACATCCACCAGGATCCCATAGCTGCCATTCTCCTTGGGCACCACACTGGGGATGCAGGGACGGATCACGCCGGGGATGGGCTTCACGCTGAAAATGCTGCCCACCAACATGGCGCCGGTGTTACCCGTGCTGGCAAAGGCATCCAGGTCACCGGACTTCAGCAGGCCGAAGCCCAGGGCGATGCTGCTCTCGGGCTTGGCGGTCAGCGCCTTGGTGGGATTGTCCCGCATGGTGATATCGTCCCGGCTGGGCACGATGTCGAACCCGGCGGGATCCTCGCCCATCTCGGCCAGTGTGGCACGAATAGCGGTTTCGTCGCCAATGAGCACCAGGCGCACCCCGGCGGGCAACTCGCGCCGCGCCATGGCCGCCGCCCGTGTGGGCACGGCAGGGCCGTGGTCGCTTCCCATGATGTCCAGTCCGATCCTCATGTGGCGAGGCTGCGCTGGGGCTGGGCTGTGCGACCGGACTTATTCGGCACTATCGGCTGAGGCGACCACCATGCGCCCGTTGTAGTACAGGTCGTCGCCCACCTTGTAGGCGCGGTGGCGCAGGTGCGTCTCACCCGTGTTGGGGTCGAGCGTGAGCGTGGGCACCGCGGCCTTCTGGTGGGTGCGGCGCTTGGCGGTGCGGGTCTTGGAATGACGGCGCTTGGGATTGGGCATGGTAGCGGGGATTTCGGCTTAGGGCCGCTGGTTCTTCAGAGTTTTGAGGGCTTCCCAACGGGGGTCGGGAATGGGTTCATGGTCCACGGCGAGTTTCTCCAAGGTGGCCTCCACCTCCGGGTCGCATTGGCCGGGGGGGTGAACATGGCGCACGGGGAGTGAAAGCCGCAGGCACTCGTAGATGTAATGTGTAAGGTTCACGCTGTGCACATGGGGCGGCAGGGCCACCAACTCATCATCGTCCACCGATTCCTCGCTGTTCAGCTGGAAGATCTGCCGCTGGTCGCCCTGCAGGTGATGTTCCATGGGCACATCGCAACGGTCGCAGCGCACGATCACAGGGCCTTCCACATGGATGCTGGCGATGATCATGGTGGGGGTCTTCTCAAGCTCCACGTCCACCGTCACCGTACCATCCTCGAAATCCTCCGTGCCCTCCAGGCTGAAGTACGCACTGTCCAGATGAAAACGGAACGCATGGCTGCCGTCCTTCAACCCAGTGAACGGTATGGTATGTTCCTTCAGCGGTTCCACGGTACCTGGCGTAAAGCGGACCGCAAATGTAGGCTTTCGCGGGCATCGCAAAGTGGGCGCGACCCGGCCTTTCAGCGGCTGGCGCTGATGGACAGGTTGCGCCCCAGGCGAAGGTCCCAGGTACTTATCCGTCCATCGGGCTTGCGGTCGATCGCCAGGCCGGCATGCTCTCCGCCCACGGCACGCAATCCCTTGTCCATCGCGGCCACGGCATCATCACCGTCCAGGGGGCGCTGATCGGCATCGGCGGGGTCCAGCACGCGCTTGCGCAGTTTGCCCGCCAGGAAACCTGCCAGCGGGATGCCTCCCGGGCCCGCATCGGCCACGGCCTCGGTCCCATCCTCCGTCCACGGGCTGATACCCACCTCGGGCACCTCCGCAATGCGGGGTCCGATCCGCTCTTCCGCAGTGCGCGGCACCAAGGGCTCCACCCTGGCGAGTAGCGCGTCCGGCTCGCGGTGAATGGCCGGACGGTCCTCCATGGTGCCTGGCGCAGAAGGCTCCATGTCACCATTGGGGTCCGACTCCTTCACGGGCACGGATGCTGGCGTGGCGCCCCCTGTGACTTGGCTGCCCTCGATGACCGCAGGCGTCTCCGCAGGGCTTGTTCCCTCCAAGGCCCCAACGCCCTGACCATCAGGCACCGCAGGTGCGATCACCGCCACGCTGGGACCTTGATCCGGATCGCGATCCAGCACCCACATGCCTATTCCCAGCAACACGGCCACGGTGGCGGCCACCCGGAGGCGCACACCCCATGTGGCCCATGCCGCGCCAATGGGGATCACCTTGCCTCCTTTTTTCAGATCCGCCTTGGCAGGGTATGCCACGGTTTCCGCTGGCACACGGGTGCGGGACATCAGCACCCATTCATGGGCGGCTGGCGGATGCAGGGCCAGGTAGGTCTCCAATGCCTCCTGTTGGCTGGCGGTGAGGTCGCCCTCCAGGCGTGCCACCAGGAAGTCATCCAGTGTGTGTTGGGTAGGGATGCCTACGGGGGGAAGATGCCGTTCCAATGTGCGCTTCGCAGCGTAGGCCATGGCCTCGGGCACCAGTTTGGTGAGCGCATAGAGCCGTTCTGCACGCCGGTGCTCCGGGTGATCCTCCAGGTACATCCGCAGGGCATCTTCCTGTGCCGGTGTGAGGTCCCCTTCCAAGCGGGCGATCAGAAAGTCGTCCAGCGGGGATCCTCCAGGCATCCCTGTTGGGGGAAGTACCCGCTTCAGGGACTCTTTCTCAGATCGGCTAAGAGAGGCGTCCGGATCACCCAGGGTGGGCAGGTCGTCCGTACCATGGTCCAGCTCGGGGTGGGCAAGCAGGAAGGCGGCGAGTTGCCGTTCCTGCTCCGGATCGAGGTTGCCCTCCAACCGGTCAAGCAGCCAGGCTTCGTAATTGTTATGGTCGACCCCTTGCATCATACCAGCACGTCCAGTTGGCCGATGTATTCCTTCAACGCGGTGCGGCCGCGGTAGATGTACACTTTCACCTGGGGCAGGTTCAGCCCGGTCAGCTCGGCGATCTCCTCGTAGGTATACCCCTCCAGATCGCGCAACAGGACCACGCTGCGCTGGATCGGTGGCAGGGTGGCCAGCGCGGCGTCCAACACCTCCTTCAGGTCGGGTTGCGACTGGCCCACCGTGCGGAGATTGTCGTGGTGTTCTTCCATTCTCGTGCTGCGGCTTCCCTTGCGTACTTCATCCACGATCACATGGTGGGCGGTGGTGAAGAGGTAACTTTTCACTTTGGCTGCTTCCACCTGGTCCACCTTCACCCACAGGCGGGCGAAGCTCTCCTGGACCACGTCCTTGGCCCGATCCTCATCGCGCAAATGCTTCAGCGCGAACCGATACAGGCCATCGGCATGCGCGTCCACCGCGAGGTTGTATTCGGCGAGGGTCATCGGTGAGGGTGCCGTGGTCCTTGGAGATGGGACGGCCACCCCGATGGAAAGTTACAGCGCCCCAACCTCCTGTTGATAGATACGCCATCCCGCAGTGCCCATGCCCCACCCGTCGAGCGAAATTCGCCCCGCATGGCAGGCACGGATAGCACGGGCGGGAGTCGCACCCGGGGGCATGTGGCCCAGGGGGGTCCGGAGCATCCGCTGGTAAGCATCGTGACCGTGGTCTATAATGGCGCCGCCACCCTGGCGCGCACCATCCAGAGCGTGCTGGGTCAGTCCTATCCGCACATCGAGTACATCATCGTGGATGGTGGCAGTACCGACGGCACCCTGGACCTGCTCCGGCGCCATGAGGACCAGATCGACCTGTGGGTGAGCGAACGCGACAAGGGGATCTATGATGCAATGAACAAAGGCCTGGCATTGTGCAGCGGTGAATGGGTGGCCCTGATCAATGCTGATGACTGGTATGAGCCCGATGCCGTGGCGCACGCGATGGCAGCAGTGCGGGAGCGACCGGAGATCAACATCGTGCATGGAGACATCTGGATCCACTACCCCAACGGCCACCGCAAGATCAAGCGGGCGAAACAAAGCGGATTCCTGCTGAAGTATTGGGAAATGGTACTGAACCACCCCTCGTTCTTCGTGCGACGCTCCTACTACCAGGGACGGCCCTTCGATGCCAGCCTGCGTGTGAGCGGCGATCACAAGTGGACCTTGGCGGCCTGGCTGGAGAACCGTGCGCAGTTCCTCTACCTGCCGGAAACCCTGGCGAACTTCACTGCGGGCGGCGCCAGCATGACCATCCCCCTGAAACGGGTGCTGCAGGAGGGGCGGCGTGTGAGCAAGGATCTGGGTCTGGGAACAATGGGCACCTTCGTCGGGCAGGTCACCCGCACGGTGCTGTACGTGCCGCAGTACCTTAAGCTGCTGTTCAACCAATACGTGTCACCTTTGACCGGGAAGCGCGACTGATGGCGAGCGTGTGGAACATCTTCCAGGACTGGCGTGCGAATGCCGGCAACCCAAAAGGCAGGTTGGTGATGCTGCTTTTCCGGCTGGCCCACCTGCTGCGGTGCAACGTCATCACCTTCATCCTCTTCATCTGGTACTTCCTGATCTACCGGGTGATGGTCGAATGGTTCCTGGGCATTGAATTGCCATGGAAGACGCGGATCGGTCCGGGTTTCCGGTTGGATCACGGCCAGGCCCTGGTGATCAATGATGGCACCGTGTTCGGCGCGGGATGTACCGTGCGCAACAGCACCACCATCGGCAACAAGCGTTTGAAGGATGGCACCTATACCAGGGCGCCGATCTTCGGTGACCGGGTGGACATCGGAGCCAACGCCGTGATCATCGGACCCATCACCATCGGCCACGATGTGGCCATCGGGGCTGGTGCGGTGGTGGTGAAGGACGTGCCCCCCAACAGCGTGGTGGTGGGCAACCCAGCGCGGGTGATCCCCAGGGGCTGAAATGCGATGGTTTCAGCACGAAACCGGAGGTGACCAACGCCTACCTTGGTGCCGGGCTGAGCCTGCGTCTATCACGATGAATGAACATCAACTTAAAATGGCGACCCTATGAACAACTTGGACCGAATGATCCCGGTGGCCCTGCTCACAGCGATGCTCGCCACCCATCCCATGACCGGCCATGCCAATGCCGAAAGCGGCCGCGAAGTCCGTATCGATCAGCAACGTTTCGACCGGCTGGCTCCCTCGGAGCAGGCCCGCGTGTTGGAGATCAAGGAGCGCCTGGAGGCGATCATGGCCATGGACCGCGATGCCATCACACGGGAGCAACGTCGTGAAATGCGCGGTGAATGGAAAGACTTGAAGAGCGAGATGAAAGAGCTGAACCGTGGCGGCACGGTGATCTACATCTCAGGTCTTGGCCTGCTGCTGATCATCATCCTGCTCATCATCCTGCTGTGATCACGCGTGTGTCCATGCACGCCGAAGCATGGCATATCTGGTGTTGCGTCTCGGTGTGACTTACTGCTCTGACCGAACTCAATCCAGCTTCAGCACCGCCAGGAAAGCCTGCTGCGGCACCTCCACGCTGCCCACCTGGCGCATGCGTTTCTTGCCCTCCTTCTGCTTCTCAAGCAATTTACGTTTGCGGCTGATATCGCCACCGTAGCATTTAGCGGTCACATCCTTACGCAGGGCCTTCACCGTTTCGCGCGCCACGATCTTGGCGCCAATGGCGGCCTGTATGGGAATGTCGAACTGCTGGCGCGGCAGGAGTTCCTTCAGCTTGCTGCACATGCGCTTGCCCAGGTCATGTGCGTGGTCGCGGTGGATCAATGCGCTGAGGGCATCGACTTTCTCACTGTTGAGCAGGATGTCCAGTTTGATCAGGTCGCTCTCCCTGTGCCCGATGGGGTGGTAGTCGAAGCTGGCGTAGCCCCGGCTGATGCTCTTGAGTTTGTCGTAGAAATCGAAGACCACCTCGCCCAGCGGCAGTTCGAAGCTCAGTTCCACCCGGTCGGTGGTGAGATAGGTCTGCCCGGTGAGGATGCCGCGCTTGGCGATGCAGAGTGTCATGATCGACCCGGTGTACTCCGCCTTGGTGATCACCTGGGCCTTGATGTAGGGCTCTTCGATCTTGTTGATGTGCATCACCTCGGGCAGTTCGCTGGGGTTGTGTACTTCCAGCACATCGCCATTGGTCTTTGTGACGATGTAGCCCACGTTGGGCACGGTGGTGATCACCGTCATGTTGAACTCCCGCTCCAGCCGCTCCTGGATGATCTCCATGTGCAGCAGACCCAGGAATCCGCAACGGAAGCCGAAGCCGAGCGCGGCGCTGCTCTCCGGTGTCCAGGTAAGGCTGGCATCGTTGAGCTGGAGCTTCTCCATGGCATCACGCAACTCCTCATACTCATCGGTATCGACCGGGAAAATGCCGGCCCACACCATCGGCTTCACATCTTCGAAGCCATGGATGGAGGTGGCACAGGGACGGTCCCGGTGGGTGATGGTGTCGCCCACTTTCACCTCGCTCGCGGTCTTGATGCCGCTGATGATGTAGCCCACATCGCCGGCACGCACCTCGGGTCGGGGGCTGATCTCCATTTTGAGGATCCCCACCTCGTCGGCATCGTACACCAGTCCGGTATTGAAGAACTTCACCTTGTCGCCCTTGCGCAGGGTACCATTCATCACGCGGTAGTAGGCGACGATGCCCCGGAAGGGGTTGAAGACGCTGTCGAAGATCAGGGCCTGCAAGGGCGCATCCTGGTCGCCTTTGGGCGCGGGCACACGCTCCACCACGGCCTCCAGCACCTTGTCCACGCCCTGGCCGGTCTTACCGCTGGCGCTGAGGATGTCTTCATGCTTGCAGCCCAGCAGATCCACGATCTGGTCCTTCACCTCCTCTGGGTTGGCGCTGGGCAGGTCCATCTTGTTGAGGATGGGGATGATCTCCAGGTCGTGCTCCAGTGCGAGGTAGAGATTACTGATGGTCTGCGCCTGGATACCCTGGGAGGCATCCACGATGAGCAGGGCACCTTCGCAGGCGGCGATCGAGCGGCTCACCTCATAGCTGAAGTCCACGTGGCCGGGGGTGTCGATCAGGTTCAGGATATACTTCTTTCCATTCAAGGTGTAGTCCATCTGGATGGCCTTGCTCTTGATGGTGATCCCCCGTTCGCGTTCCAGGTCCATGTCGTCCAGGTTCTGCGCCTGCATGTCGCGGTCGGCAATGGTGCCTGTCATGTGCAGGAGTCGATCGGCCAGGGTGCTTTTGCCATGGTCGATATGGGCGATGATGCAGAAATTACGGATATGGTCCATGGGGGATGGCGGCGGAAAATGGCCCCGGCCGCGCGAAGGCGCGCAAAGGTAGGGGCTGGCGGCAGGCCGGGGACCGGTGCGGCATGAAGCCGCGAAGGAGGGGTATGACCAGCGCTTTTCGCCCGATACCGGGCAACCATTGCCAGCCATTGCGCATCTTTATGGTCGGGGAATGCCCGGCACTGGCGTACTCAGGCCATGAATGGAATTCTCGATCCGGATCTTCGCCCCTGACATGAGCACCAAGCACACACGCTCCCTCTTGCTGCCACTGGCGGCCCTTGTGGTACTGCCCATGCTGGGCCAGGTACCGAACGACCAGGCCAGCTACGACGCCTGGAAACTCACCCAGGTACTCCCCGGGGACCCAATTGTGATCACGCCCGAGATGCTGGAGGAGGGCTTGGGAGGCTTCCGGAACAACTGCGACTGCTGGATCGAGCCGGACGGCAGCTATACCACCGTTAACAACAACAGCCAGTGGAACGCCAGTAATTTCAACAATGCCGACGATGGCAGCCACGGGCCGATCAACCTGCCCTTCGTATTCCAGCTATACGGGCAAAACCATACCCAGGCATTCATCAACATCAACGGCAACATTTCCTTCGGTACGTATTACGGAGCCTTTTCCGCCAGTGGCTTCCCGGTGAACAACTTCGCCATGGTGGCGCCCTTCTGGGCCGATGTGGACCTGCGCGGGCCCGGCGCAGGCAACAATATCGTGCGCTACAAGGTGACGCCTACCGCGCTGTACGTGAACTGGATCAATGTCGGCTACTTCAGCATGCAGACCGACAAGGTCAACAATTTCCAGGTCATCATCACCAATACGAATGACCCCGTGGTGCCGAACGGCGCCAATGTGAGTTTCTGTTACAAGGACATGCAGTGGACCACCGGGTCCGCCTCTAGTGGGGTGAACGGCTTTGGCGGCATCCCCGCCAACGTGGGTGCCAATCGTGGCAATGGCATCGACTACATCCAGTTCGGCCGCTTCGATCAGCCCGGCATGGCCTACGATGGACCTTTCGGCGCGAATGATGGTGTGGACTGGTTGGACGACAAGTACTTCACCTTCGCCACGGATCTTACCACTGCGAACATCCCTCCAGTGGTCACAAGCCAATCGGTGTGCGACAGCATGGTGTTGTGTGTGGGCGAAACAGCCACAATGGAGATCGTATTCCTTTCGCCGGAACCCAACCAGACCACCATCGCCACCTCCTCCGCCCCAACGCTCAGCAACTACGATATCATAAGCAACACCCAGGGCATCACTGCTACCATCCTCACGGAATTCACCCCGCTGCCCATCGATGTAGGTTACCACATCGTGACCTTCGAGGCCACCGACAACGGCGTGCCGGCGATGACCACGACGTACCAGGTGATCGTGGAGGTGCAACAAGGCGATGTGCTCGACCCCGGGGAAATGGCCTTGTGTGAGACTTCGCCACCCTACGACATGCTGACTCTGCTTCCCGGAGCTGAGCCGGGAGGCAGTTGGACCGGTCCGGCTGGCGCCAACCACCCCGGCACCTTTGATCCAGCCACGGACAGTCCGGGCGACTACCTCTATTCCTACATGGTGCCTGGAGGCGGTTGTGCCAGTTATGGCACTGTGGCCATGAGTGTGGTGGAACCTGCCCATGCCGGAAACGATGGCGCTTTGGTGGTCTGCACCACGGGAGCGGCCGCAGAATTGTTCCCCCTGCTGGGCGGCGGCCCCGATGCAGGTGGATACTGGCTGGCACCCAATGGCCTGCCCTTCGGCGACCTGTACGACCCAGCCATCCACCCGGACGGCGACTACCGTTATGTGGCCCCCGGCGCCTTCCCCTGCCCGAACGACACCGCCATGGTCTCCGTGAGCCTGATGCAAGCGGTGAATGCGGGCGAGAACACCACGTTGACCCTTTGCCAGGATGCCGAACCACTGAACATGCTGGCCGCCCTACTTGGTGACCCGGATGACTTCGGTGCCTGGACCAACCCCAGTGGCGCGCCCACGGATGTCATGTTCGAAGCTGACACGGACCCTGTGGGCGAATACACCTACACGGTGCCCGCTGTTGCTCCCTGCCCGGATGAGAGCGTCATCCTCACCATCGCCACCGACCCCCTTCCATGGGCCGGTACGGATGCCTCCGTGCTGCGCTGTGCCGACGCCCCACCGGTGAACCTCTTCGGCCAGTTGGGTGGCGCGCCCAACAACTGGGGCTACTGGTTGGATCCCGCCGGCAATGTGTACGACGGTTTGATGGACCCCACCACCGAGCCCACCGGTACACACCTGTATATCGTGGTCGGCATAGGCACCTGCGAGCACCTGATCGACACGGCCCAGGTGGTGGTCACGATCAACCCCTTGCCTGAAGTGGGCTTCACCCTGGAACCGCTCTCGGGGTGTGATCCCCTGCAAGTATTCTTCACCAACACCACGCCCGTTGAATATCTGGGGGTATGCCAATGGGCATTCGGGGATGGCAGCGCGCTGGAAAGCTGCGACGATGTGAGCCATTGGTACGAGAACCCGGGTAGTTATGCGGTGGGTCTCACAGTGACCACCCCCGAGGGTTGCACGGACGACCTTTTCGTACCTGGCTCCGTGCTGGTCGAGCCTGCTCCACAGGCCACTTTCTTCTACAGCCCCGACCCTGGCACCGAAGGGAACAGCACCATCTACTTCACCGCTGATGACCCCCATGCGATCCTCTTTGAATGGACCGCCAGCGGCGTACCCATCGGCAACACATACCAGGTGTACCACACCTTCCCGGATATATTCAGTGAGGACCATGAGGTGTGCCTGCGGGTGGTGGACCAGTACGGCTGCGAGGACGTACAGTGCCAGATGGTACCCATCGTGGTACCCATGATCGCTGTGCCCAACGCATTCACCCCCGACGGTGACGGGGTCAATGACGTATTCCTTCCAGTGACCATTGATGTGGACCTCAACGAGCATCTGTTCGAGGTCTACGACCGTTGGGGCCAGCTCGTGTTCCGAAGCACCGCAGTGGGCGAGGGTTGGGACGGCCGGCATATGGGTGGGGGCGAGATCCTGCCCCAAGGCGTGTATGTATGGCGCCTGACAGCACTGCCATTGCACACCTCCGACAAGGTGGAACGCCAGGGCACCGTTACCCTGATCAAATGAACCATCGGTGGCCGGGGCTGTTGGCCTGCCCTGGCCAGGCAACCTTTCCGCCGCCGATCGCATCACTTAGGCCAGACCCCAGATGACGGATGATGAGCTGGTACGGGGATGCATCCAGGCCGACCCTGTGGTACAGGAAGCCCTCTACCATCGGTATGCCCGGAAGATGATGAGTATTTGCATGCGCTACGCCAACAACAGGGACCAAGCCCAGGACATGCTGCAGGACGGCTTCGTGAAGGTGTTCCAGAAGATGGACCACTTCCGTGGCGACGGCCCCCTGGGTGGCTGGATCGCACGCACCATGGTGAATACCGCATTGGACCACATCCGGCGCAACAAGCCGTACGACCACAGTGTGGACCTGAGCGAGGCCGAGTACCTGCATCAGGAGGACGCTACAGTGATGAGTTCGATGACCACCACGGAACTCATGGCCCTGATACAGGCCCTGCCTCCAGGCTACCGTACGGTGTTCAACCTGTTCGTGATCGAAGGGTACCCGCACAAGGAGATCGCTGAAATGCTGGGCATCTCGGAGAACACCTCCAAATCGCAATTCATGAAGGCGCGGGCCTACCTGCGCAAGCTGTTGCCCAAAGAGGCCATGGCACAATATGGACACGGTGATGCGGAATGACGTATTGAACGACCTGTTCCGTGCGCGCTTCCAGGGGCATGAGTCGCCCGTGGACCCAGGTATTTGGAACAACATCCAGGCCGGTCTGGCCGCCGCACCGCATGGGGTGGCACTGGAGGACCTGATGCGCGAACGCCTGCAGGACCATGGAGCCGACGTGCCAGCGGGGGCGTGGAACAATATCCAGGACCAGCTTGGCGCCCCGGCTGCAGGTGGCACCGGCGGTTCGCAATGGGGCACCCTGGGCTGGGTGGCCAGCGGGCTGGCCGTAGTAGCTGTGGGTGTAAGCCTCTATCTGGCATTGGACCCCGCTGAAAAAGAAGACCTTCTTCCACCAATTGTCGTGGAAGAGCGGATCGCCGCGCCGGTCACCCCGGAGGTCGACCAACCCGCTTCATCCACGCTCGTTGGGGAAGTGCCCGCACCGGAGATGACCATCACGGAGGAACGTACCGTGCGTTTGGATCCGGCAGGTGAAGTGCAGGCCGGGGAACCAGCGGCCACCCGTTCCACCGCTCGGCAAGGGAGGGATGACCACGCGACACACTTTGCCGGATCGATCCCACCAAAGCCTGCTGTCTCTTCACTGCCCTTGACAAACCCAACGTCCGGAGCGGATGACGCGGCCTTCGTTCAGGGCGTACTGGACGAATTGACCCGCGAGGCCGATCTGGAGGTCCAGCACCAAGCCAGCCAGATAGCTGCCGACCCATCTGGACCGCCACCAGTGCCGGAGGATCCCTGGCACGAGGAGGTGGACACCGTGGTCCCACTGCCACGGCTTTTCATGCCCAGCAGCTTTACGCCCAATGGCGATGGTATCAATGACACCTATGTGGTAGTGGCCGACGATTTCGCACAGGTCCGCCTGCGGGTCTTCAATGTGACGAACAACCAATTGGTATTCAGTTCCGACCATGGTGAGCCATGGGATGGGACCAACTGTGCTACAGGGCACTATGTAGTTGCTGTGGAGGCGATCACAAATGATGGCCGCCTGGTGACCGAGGGCAAAGTGGTGTACCTCAACACCGATCCCTGACCCGGGCTGTCGCGCGGATCGATCCGCGTGCTATTTTTCGCAGCTTCCGGTCCTTGCCGGATCACCTCGTCCCTTACCCGATCCTCATCCCCGACCTGATGCGACAACTCGCCGCCTTGAACGCGTTGGGCCTGATACTGGCCAGCGCAAGCCTCACCCCCACCGCCACTGCCCAACAGGTGGTGGCCCTGCCCGAAGCTGAGTACGACCGGCTGAAAGCCGCGGGACAACTGCCGGGGAACGCCATCCCATTCGGCCCGGGGGGCGTGGAACCGCAGCAGGTGTTGCGCATGGGTGGGGGATCACCCAAGGGAGGTGGTGGCAACAATGGCTGCGACTGCTGGATCGCACCCGACGCCAGCTACCCCCTGGCCATGCCGGCCAATGACGATGGTTCCTCTTCCTTGATCAACCTCCCTTTCCAGTTCAGCCTCTATGGCGACCTGTACAGTACGGTGTACATCAACAACAACGGCAACCTCAGCTTCGTGCAACCATTCGGCACCTTTACCTCCACGGGATTCCCCAATGCCATCAACCGCATGGTGGCTCCCTTCTGGGCCGATGTGGATACCCGCTTCGGCCAGGGCCAGGTACGCTTCAAGGTGACCCCCACGGCGCTATACGTGAACTGGATCAATGTGGGGTATTACACCCCGAATGGTATGCCGTCCAACGCCTATCTGGTCAACAATTTCCAGGTGATCATCACCAACGGCAATGACCCGGTGATCGGTGTGGGGAACAATGTGAGTTTCTGTTATCTGGACATGCAGTGGACCACCGGCAACGCAAGCGGGGGCATCAATGGCTTTGGTGGCACCCCGGCCACCGTTGGCGCGAACCGGGCCTTGGGTACCGGCGACTACATCCAATTCGGTCGATTCGGGTTGAATAACAGCAATTACGATGGTCCATTTGGGCTCACCGATGGTGTGAACTGGCTGGATGACAAGAACTTCCGCTTCACCACAGCCGTGAGCACCCAGAACATCCCCCCTATCGCCAGCAGCCTGCTGTTGTGCGACACCATACAAGTATGCGTTGGCGAAGTGGTGGAGATCCAGATGGATTTCCTTTCCCCCGAAAGTGACCAGGTCACCGTGGCCACCTCCTCGGCACCCGGGCTGTCCAACTACACGGAAACCACCAACACCCCGGGCATCACCGCCACGATCATCGCACAATTCTCACCGCAACCCGGGGAGGAGGGCTACCAGACGATCACCTTCTCCGGAACGGACAATGGCGTACCACCGCTCACCAGCACAGTGGAAATAGTGGTCTTTGTGATCCCCGGGCCACCACCGCCCACCATCACCGGACCAGCGATCGCCTGTCCCGGACAGACCGTGGAACTCTCAGCGTCTCCGGGCGGTTTCAGCAACTACAATTGGAGCAATGGAGCTTCCGGCCAGAACGTCATGGTGGGTCCTGGCACCTATACGGTGACGATCTCCGACGGCGGTTGCCCGGTCACCTCGGCGCCATTCACCGTGCAAACGGTGGAATTCCCGCCCCTGGAGATCAGTGGTCCGGCCATCTACTGTGGCGAGCCCCTGCCCACGCTGCAAGCATCCGCTGGCTATGATGGCTACACCTGGAGCACCGGGGCCTCGGGATCCACTCTGCAGACCGGTGCGGGCACCTATAGTGTGACTGGAACGCTGCAAGGCTGCACCAATACTTCCGCGCCCTTCACACTTACACTCGTGGATCCCGGCCCACCGATGATCACCGGTCCTGCGGAGTATTGCGCCGGTAGCAGCGTGACCCTGAACGTGGACGCTACGCCCTACGACGGCATTCTTTGGAACACCGGCGATAGCACGGCCGGCATAGCGGCCACAGCGGGCACCTACACGGTGACGGCCACCTTCCTGAACTGCACTTATGTGTCGGCACCCTTCACCGTCACGGAGATCGTGCTGCCCACGGTGACGATCACCGGCGATGCGCAATACTGCGCGGGGGCCGCTTCCACGCTCACGGCCAACGGGGGCTTCGACAGCTGGACCTGGAGCAATGGCGCCAACGGTCCGAGCACCAGTGTGCTGGCCGGCACGTACACCGTGACGGTCAGCATCGGTGATTGCAGCGCCACCTCGGCGCCCTTCATCGTGACCGAGGCGCCCACTCCGGTACCGGTGATCACAGGGCCTACCTTCACCTGTGGCGGTGGAACGGTATCGCTCTCCACCACCGAGGCGTTCAGTTCCTACCAATGGAGCACCGGGGCGACCACCTCCTCGGTGAATGTGGGGACCGGCAGCTACACGGTGACGGTGACCAACCAGTTCGGTTGCAGCGGCACCTCGGCGGACTTCGCGGTGACGGTGGCGAACGACCCCACCGCCTCCTTCGAACCCGATCCCCTTTCGCCCCAGTTGCCCGGAACCACGGTCTTCTTCCAGGATGGATCCCAAGGCAACGGCGGCACCATCAACAACTGGTGGTGGGAGTTCGGCAGCGGTGGATCCACCAGCACCATCCCATCGCCCACGATGACCTTCAACGAACCGGGTGCCTACACCATCACGCTGGTGGTGACCACTACTCAGGGGTGCACCGATACCATCACCTACGTGTATGTGATCCGGCCGGAGGAGATCTTCATCCCCAACGTATTCAGCCCGAACAACGACGGGGTGAACGATGCCTTCCACATCGTGAACATCCAGTACTACCCCAACACGCTCACCATCTTCAACCGCTGGGGAACGGTGGTGTACCAGATGCGCAACTACGCGAACCAGTGGCGTGGTGCGGACGCCCCCGATGGCACCTACTTCTATGTGCTCAAACTGGAGGAGGGGCGCGAGTTCTCCGGACATCTGACAGTGCTGCGCTAAGCCAGGATCCCCACATCGCACGAATGGGCAGGGACCGTATTGTCTGCCCGCGTATTAGATTCGTGTGCCCTGCGGATCGTCAATGGTCCAAGGGCAACCATCCATGACCCTACGCAACTCGCTCCTCGCCATTGTTGGCTGCATGGCGCCCATGGTGCTGGTCGCCCAAGGCATCGGCCTTCCGGACGCCGAATATGATCGTATGAAGATCGAGGGCACCCTGCCCCAGGGTGCCTATCCTGTTGCGGAGCACGGAACCCCCGTGGCAGTTCCCATGGTGCGCGGTGGCCAACCCAAGGGTGGTGGTAGCGGTGGCTTGTGCGATTGCTGGATAGAACCCGACCAGACCTACACGATGGTCAATAACAGCACCCAGTGGAATGCGGGTGGTTTCCACAACGGCGATGACGGCAGCCACGGTCCGCTCAACCTTCCGTTCCCCTTTAACCTCTACGGGGACCTGCACACCGCCGCCTACATCAACATCAACGGGAATGTGAGCTTCGGCACCTATTATTCCCAGTTCAGCGCCGCCGGCTTCCCCAGTAACCAACACACGATGGTGGCGCCTTTCTGGGGTGATGTGGACCTGCGGCCGCCCGATCAGAACGGCTTCGTGTTCTTCAAGGTGACCCCTACGGCCTTCTATGTGAATTGGGTGGAGGTGGGATATTTCAGCCAGCAGGGCGACAAGCGCAATACCTTCCAATTGATCATCACCAATGGGGAGGACCCGGTGATCGGCATTGGAAAGAATGTGTCCTTCTGTTACAAGGACATGCAATGGACCACGGGTTCCGCATCGGGCGGCATCAATGGTTTCGGGGGTACCGCGGCAACGGTCGGCGCCAATCGGGGCAACGGGGTGGACTTCATCCAGTTCGGCCGCTTCGACCAGCCAGGTGACGCATACGACGGGCCCTTCGGCGCCAATGACGGCATCGACTGGCTGGATGACAAGAACTTCGTGTTCACCACCTCGGTGAGCACGCAGAACATACCACCCATCGCCAGCAGCCAGTTCCTCTGTGATACCATCGAGGTTTGCGTGGGGGAAGAAGTGGTGATCCAGATGGACTTCCTTTCCCCGGAAGGGGACCAGGTGACCCAGGCCACCTCCTCGGCCCCCGGGCTTGCCAACTACACGGAGACCACCAACACCCCTGGGATCACCGCTACGATCATCGCACAGTTCTCGCCCCTGCCAGGAGAAGAGGGTTTCCAGACGATCACCTTCAGCGGCACGGACAATGGGTTGCCACCCCTGACCAGTACCGTGGAGATCGTCGTACAGGTGCTTCCCGGACCACCGCCACCCACCATCACCGGTCCGGATCAGGTATGCGGCGGTGATCTGGCGGAACTTTCCGCAGGGCCGCCTGGCTTTGACAGTTACACCTGGAGCAATGGCGGGAGCGGCGAGTCCGTGAATGTGGGCGCAGGCACCTACACGGTCACGATCACGCAGGCGAATTGTGCGGTGACCAGCGAACCCTTCACCGTGGCGCAAGCTCCGAACCCGGCACCGGTGATCACCGGACCCACCCTGGGCTGTGGCGGCATCCCCCTGGAGATCTTCACCACCGAACCCTACACAAGCTACCTATGGAGCACCGGTTCCACGGAGGCCGGCATCGACGTACTTACCGGCAGCTACACGGTCACCGTCACCAACAGTTTTGGATGCACCGGCACTTCGGAGCCTTATGAAGTGGTGGTGGATGAGGATCCCACGGCCGGGTTCGTGACGGATCCGCCCTCACCACAGCTGCCTGGCGTCACCGTGGACTTCACCAATACCTCCCAAGGCAACGGCGGCACCATCGCCAATTGGTGGTGGGACTTTGGCATGGATGGAGCCAACAGCACGGATGTCTCACCCACCTACACTTACGACCTGCCTGGAGAATACGTGGTGACCCTGGTGGTGACCACGGTCAATGGCTGCGTGGATACGGTGAGTTACGTGTACATCGTGCGGCCCGAGGAGATCGAGATCCCCAACGTGTTCAGCCCGAACAACGATGGGGTGAACGATGCCTTCCACATCGTGAACATCCAGTACTACCCCAACACGCTCACCATCTTCAGCCGGTGGGGCACAGCGGTGTATGAGGCACGCAACTACGCGAACCAATGGCGTGGGGCGGACGCCCCCGATGGCACCTACTTCTATGTGCTGATATTGGATGATGGGCGGGAGTTCACCGGGCATGTGACGCTTGTGCGCTGAACGGATGTGCGGGTGGCCCTACTTTTGGCGCCCTCATGAAGGTCATCGATCACCTCCGCCGGGCCAAGGGAACGTTGTTCTCATTTGAGATCCTTCCCCCGCTGAAGGGCAAGGACATCCACTCGATCTATGCGGGGATCGACCCGCTGCTCGAGTTCATGCCGAGTTTCATCAATGTGACCTACCACCGCGAGGAGGTCATCTACAAGGAGCGCGGGCACGGCCTGCTCCAGAAGGTCCGTCTGCGCAAGCGGCCAGGTACGATCGGCATCTGTGCCATGATCAAGACCAAGTACGACATCGACACGGTGCCGCACCTGATCTGCGGGGGCTTCAGCCGCGAGGATACCGAGGACGCGCTGATCGAGATCAACTTCCTGGGGATCGACAACGTGCTGGCCCTGCGCGGCGATGCCATCAAGAACGAACCCCACTTCATCCCCGAGCGCGACGGCCATGCCCACGCTGCGGATATGATCCGCCAGATACATGGACTGAACCGTGGGAAGTACCTGCACGATGAAGAGCAGGACGCGGCCCCCACCGACCTCTGCATCGGTGCGGCGTGCTACCCCGAAAAACATCCCGAGGCACTGAATCTCAACGTGGATATCGCCTA
This sequence comes from Flavobacteriales bacterium, assembly GCA_041747675.1. GTDB lineage: Bacteria > Bacteroidota > Bacteroidia > Flavobacteriales_F > PHOS-HE28 > PHOS-HE28. The sequence continues at coordinate 73,457 of JBGTES010000074.1, read as the reverse complement.
CCTGCAGGAGAAGGTCCAGGCGGGTGCGGAATACCTGGTGACCCAGATGTTCTTCGACAACGCGGCCTACTTCAGCTTTGTGGACCGGTGCCGTGCGGCGGGGATCAACGTGCCGATCATCCCGGGCCTCAAGCCGATCACCACCCTGCGGCACATCGCCTTCCTGCCCAAGACCTTCGGGGTGGATCTGCCCGACGACATGGCGCGTGCGCTGGTCCGCTGCCGTACCGATGCGGATGTGAAGCAGGTGGGCATTGAATGGACCACCGCCCAGTGCCGTGAGCTGGTGGCCCGGGGCGCCCCCTGCCTGCACTTTTACACCATGGGGCGCAGTGAGGCCGTGCGTGCAGTGGCCGAACAGCTTTTCTGAAAGCCTCCTCACCTTCCGTCACCCCGCCATACGGATCCCCCGCTGGCATCGTTATCACCGGCCAGCGGTCGGAGGATCGTGGATAAACTGACCACCCCGGATACGCTTCAGACCCCCCGATTTTTATACCTTCAACCCTGCCTGCCGCTCAGCAGGCTTTGCCAAACCCGCAGTGTGATGATGGAAAAGGGAAGAAAGATGATGGAGTTCAGCAAGGAGGTACTCCACAAGGTCAGCTTCGACCGCCTCCTCTTCAAGAAGGAATTGATCAAGGCCCGCAAATGGGTCGGCCAACAGGACCAACTCGTACTCAAAGCCTGGGCACTCGCCACCTTCGGTCACCTCTACAAAGACGTGATCATGGAAGTGTTCCAGACCACCGTGCGAACGTGAGCATGTAGGTCGTGGGATAAGGTAAGTGCCATGTGGCGCTTGCAACCTCCAACCCACAACCTCCGCCAACCTTCAACCTTCCTTCAGGAACGCGACGTTCCGCTTCAACCCGGCGTACTTGGTGCGTTTCACGGCGCTGCCCTCGAACAGCCGGTCGAAGACCACCTCGGTCATGCCGTGCCATTCGTCGGCGGAGATCGCGATCAGCTCCGGCTTCGGCGTGAACTCCGGCTCCTGGTGTGGCGTGCTGAAGCGGTTCCAAGGACATACCTGCTGGCAGATGTCGCAACCAAAGGCCCAGCCCTCCATCCTTCCACTGAACTCTTCGGGGATGGCCTCCTTTAGTTCGATGGTGAGGTAACTGATGCAGCGGCTTCCATCCACGCCATAGGGAGTGATCGCATTTGTGGGACATGCATCGATGCAGCGCCTGCACGTGCCGCAGTGATCCGTGGCCGGTGCATCCGGCTCCAGCTCCAGATCGACAATGATCTCGCAGAGAAAGAAAAAACTGCCCGCACCCTGCCGGATCACGTTGGTATGCTTGCCCACCCAGCCCACGCCGGCCCGCTGTGCCCAGGCCTTTTCCATCACCGGTGCGCTGTCCACGAAGGCACGCATGGCCACCTCGCCGAAGTGCTCCGTGATGTATGCCAGCAATGGCTTCAATCGCTTCCGCAGCACTTTGTGGTAATCGCGGCCGAATGCGTAGGAGCTCAGCTTCGGTGCCTCGGGGTCGTGTTGCTGTTGCTTCGTGTGATAGTTGTAGGCCAGGCTGATCACGCTCTTCGCGCCGGGCACCAGCTTGCGGGGATCCAGACGAAGGTCGAAGTGCTGGGCCATGTAATCCATGGTGCCATGCCTGCCCTGGCGCAGCCATTGCTCCAGTCTCGTCGCCTCCTCCGCAAGGAACTCAGCACGCGCCACACCACAAGCGAGGAAGCCCAATTCATGGGCCTTCGCCTTGATCAGCACAGCGGCAGCCTTCGCGTCGGGCACGGCGGCAAGTTAGCTGCGCTTAACAGGGCGTATCAGCATGCGCGTACATTCGGCCACCATGCCCGAGCGCCTCTTCCATATGACGGCCCAGACCATGTTCGGTTTCGAGGACCTGCTCGTGGCCGAGCTGGAGGCGCTCGGTGCGCAGGACATCGAGAAACACAACCGCGCCGTGGCCTTCCGTGGCGATGAGGCCTGCATGTACCGCGCGAATCTCTGTCTGCGCACCGCCATACGCATCCTGGTGCCGCTCAAGTCCTTCGCGGTGGAACATGAGGAGGATCTGTACTACGGGATCAAACGCATCCGCTGGGAACAATTCATGGACGTGGACGATACGCTCGCCGTGCATTGCACCCTGCGGTCGGATCGCTTCAACCACAGCCAGTTCCTTGCGCTGAAAGCGAAGGATGCCATCGTGGATCGTTTCCGCGAACATCATGGTCGGCGACCCAACGTGGATCTGGATGACCCCACGCTGAACATCCACCTGCACATCCACGGGGACAACTGCCTGGTGTCGCTGGACAGCAGTGGCGGCAGCCTGCACAAACGCGGCTACAGGGATCACACCAACCTGGCACCCATCAATGAAGTGCTCGCGGGGGGGTTGGTGCTGCTGAGTGGCTGGGACCGTCGCAGCAACTTCGTGGACCCCATGTGCGGCAGCGGCACCATCCTGTTGGAGGCCGCGATGCTCGCGGCGAACATCCCACCGGGCTATCATCGGCCCAGCTTCGGTTTCCAGCGCTGGAAGGACTTCGATGCACGCATTTGGAAGCAGGTGCGTGAAGCAGCGGAGGATGCGATCGACCGCGGACCGGGGCCCTTGATCCTGGGTGGCGAGATCAGTCCGCCTGTGGCGCGCAAGGCGGAGAGCAACGTCGCCAGCGCGGGCTTGAAGGACCGCATCCGTATCGTGAACAAAGCATTCCAGGAATTGGAGCCGCCCGAGGGCGGTGGCACCATGATCCTGAACCCGCCCTATGGCGAGCGCATGGACAAGGACGAGGACATCAACGCGGTCTACAAGATGATCGGCGATACGTTGAAGCAGCGCTGGGCAGGATGGACCGCGTGGATGATCACCAGCAACATGGACGCGGCGAAGCATGTGCGTCTTACGCCCAGGCCCAAGATCAAGGTCTTCAATGGTGCACTGGACTGCCGCTTCCTGCGCTACGAACTATACAGCGGCACGCGGCGGGTATTCTCGGAATAGCGGAGTGTCGCACAGGTCTTATTTCTGTCGCAAAGTGACCGCCTCCTTGCCTCGCTTACGCATCAACACGGGCCGCGCTCCGGTCGTGCGGCAGCCCAGATCGGGTTGTGGTCGATGACCGTGCATGCACCACAGAACGAGGAGTACCGAAAATGGTGCTCCGCGATGTAGACATTGGTGAAGTGGTACCAGAACTCCGATTCGTAGGTGTTGGGTGATCGGGCCACCCTCATCTGGAAACCAATGGAGAGATCCTCCCATGGAAGTTGGTTCTCCACCACGCACATGAGCACCTCAGGTCGCACGCGGAGTCGCATCACACGCATGCCCTCCACCTCGGGTATGATCTCGCTGCTGGTCACGCAACGGAATTCGTTCCGCTGGAAGTTGGCGAGGATCACGGGATCTCCGGTCGGTTCGAACGCGTCATCGGTGGGGATGATGTACACGATCTGATCATCATGAAAGCCTGAGCGCTTCAAGTAGTCGATCACGCGCGCCGTATCGAATGGGTACTCATTCGACAGCGCGGTCAGGTATAGCAGCGGATCCTCTGGCGCCAACACGGGAGGATCCATCTTCTCCATGGTGAGCGTGCCATCGCTGAACACCAGGTGTCGATCATTCGCCGGATGGATCAATTCCGCACCGTTGGCGCGTGCCAGCGCCGCGTAATCGGCGACGGTGTTCTTCGCGTTATGCTCCCGGATGTACGTGTCGCGCGCGGCGCGTTCAATGAACATGCCGGCGTAGGGCATATAGTGGGCAGGCCTGGTGGTCTTCAGGTACTGTGAGACCAGGAAGCGGATGGAGGCCTTGTTCCGCTCAAGTATGGTGCGCTTCTCATCCGCGGAATAGTCCTCGAAGCAGAGCGGGAAGCCACTGGCGCCACCGGCAAAGGAGGTCATCAATAGGTCCAGGTCCCTGGGTAGGATATGGTTGTTCAGGAAGTTGCAGTCCACCGTGAGCAGAAAGGAATGCCCGTTGGCGCTGATGTACAGGCCGGAATCATCCCGGAAGTCCCCGGACTTGAGCGCGCTGATGTGGAAGTTCTCACCGAGCTTGAACACCTCCTTGAAGGGCAGTGCTTGAATGTTGGTGAATCCCAGGGCACGCAGGTACTTCTCGCAGGATCGGGTCTTGAAGTCGGCGACCAGCAAGGGCTTGTCGCGTGGCAGTACGGCAAGGGTCTCGGCATGCAGGTGGTCCGGGTGGTTGTGCGACAGGAATATGTGATCGGCCTTCTTCAGCAGGTCCACGCTGTCAGCCGGGCTGGGTGCGGACAACCACCAGCCGGTCATGAACGCGGGTCCGAAGAGCCAGGGATCGGTCACAAAGGAAGTTCCATTGCATTCGATATGCACGGCGGCATGGTTCAGCCAGCGCACCCTTGCACTGCCCTTCTTCGCGCCCTTGAATGGGTCGGTCAAATGGCCGGCCGTTTCGATCAGCACGATATTGCCTTCATCATCCAGGTCATAGGCCGAGGGCTTCTTCCTGACATGGCTTTGATCGTAGCGTAGCTCATCCAGGTCGAGCTGCCAGCCATGGATGGGGCAGATGGCCTTGCCTTCCTTCAGTATCAGACGCCCTCCTGCGTGGTCGCAGACCTTGTCGATGACATAGGCGATGGAACCGTCCTCCCGTATGCGGATCAAGTGCTCTCCGGTGTCGTTGATGCCCGTTACCAGGTTCCTGCGGTGAACGGTACGCTGTCGCTGTGCGGAGCAATGCTGAAGGCTGCCCAGGTGTTCCATGCTCATGCCTTGGGTTTGTGCAGCACCACATGGTATCGGCTGGCCCTTACCGAGCCGTCCATCCCTTCCTCCCTGGTCCTGTACATGTCTTGCACATGGAAGCGCGTGTCCTTGATCAGTTCCGAAAGCCTGCCCGGATCGTAGTAGCTCTGGATGGTCCCTTGCTCGTGCTGCCCGGTCACTTCGATGTCGCGCGCTCCTTGTGCATTCGGACCCACATCGGCGATCAGGCTCAGGTAGACGAAGTGCTTCACGGTACGGTCCAACTCCCGTACGTAGTGCTGGGCGAGTCGGAACTCCATACTGTCCAACACGGAATCCACGATGGCGATATCCAGTGCTTCATCGTCGAATGGGAGGGTCGGATCCTTCAGCAGCATGAACCGCTCGTCCATGCTGTGCCCCATGCTCCGGGCCAGCTTGCGTGCCTCTGCAAGGGCATGCTCCGAGATGTCCACGCCATACCCATGGATACCGAATTCCTCCAGGAGAATGGTCTGCCTGCCGATCCCGCACCCCAGGTCAAGCCCACGAAGTGGCAGGGTGGTCACCAGTACATCCTTGAACGTTTCGGCGCCTGTCCTCCGGCGCACAAAGCGACTGAGGAACTTGACCACCTCCTCCTTGGGATAGAGGATATGGTTCTCCTTCCTTTCATAGCTGGCGTTCCATTGGTCCACACGAAGGTCGTTCATGAGCGCGCGGTGTTATCCCCTGTCCAAGGTATCCATTCGCCCCTCGCTTCAGGAATGCGACCCCGTGATGGCATCGGGCCGACGCATCATTCGAACAAGCTTCCCGGCTTCACGCTCGGCGCCCGCCCCAGGTGCCGATATGCCCGCTCGGTGGCCTGACGTCCGCGCGGCGTGCGCTGCAGGTAGCCTTCCATGATCAGGAAGGGTTCGTAGACCTCCTCGATGGTCCCCGCCTCTTCGCCCACGGCCGTGGCCACGGTGTTGAGGCCCACGGGCCCACCGCCGAACTTGTCGATGATCGCACCCAGGATGCGGTTGTCCATTTCATCCAGGCCGTGCGCATCCACATTCAGGGCTTTCAATGCGTGCTGTGCGATGGGCAGCTCCACGGTGCCATCGCTTTGGATCTGTGCGAAGTCGCGCACGCGGCGTAGCAGGGCGTTGGCTATACGCGGAGTGCCCCGGCTGCGGCGCGCGATCTCTTCGGCGGCCTCCTCAACAATGGGTACGTTCAACAGGCTCGCGCTGCGTTTGATGATGCCCTTCAGCGTGTCGCTGTCGTAGTAGTTCAAGCGGCTGTTGATGCCGAAGCGGGCGCGCAGGGGCGCCGTGAGCAGACCACTGCGCGTGGTGGCGCCCACCAACGTGAAGGGGTTCAGCGCGATCTGCACGGTGCGCGCGTTGGGCCCCGAATCGATCACCAGATCGATGCGGTAATCCTCCATCGCACTGTAGAGGTATTCCTCGATCACCGGTGTGAGGCGGTGGATCTCATCGATGAAGAGCACATCGTGCGGCTCCAGGTTGGTGAGCAGGCCGGCCAGGTCAGCGGGCTTGTCCAGCACCGGCCCACTGGTGATGCGGATACCCACGCCCATCTCCTGCGCGATGATGTTCGCCAAAGTGGTTTTGCCCAGGCCAGGCGGACCATGCAACAGCACATGGTCCAGGGCCTCGCCGCGTTGCTTGGCGGCCTGCACGAAGACTTTCAGGTTGTCGGTGACGGCCTTCTGCCCGGCGAATTCATCGAAGCGACGGGGACGCAGCACCTGTTCCATCTCCTTGTCGGAGGTGGCGCGCTGCTCCTGGCGTACATCGAAGGGTTCGGGCATGGCGACCAAAGGTAGCGCGGGGCATGGACCAAGGAATGCCGTTCATTCCATACCGCCCCGCGCCCCCCCTACTCCACCACCACCTTCGCCCCCGCGATCCAGCGCGTGTTGTCGTGCAGGTGGATGTGGTAGAGGCCGAAAGAGAAGGTCGGGAATAAGACGGTCGAGATCCCTTCGCTACGCTCGGGATGACCGTCTGTGTTCAGGTCTTGCTCATGCACCAACCGCCCTGCCCCATCGGTTACCGTAATGCGCAAGGCGCCCTGTGCGGTAAAACCCTCCGGCAGGCGCATCTCCACTTGCAGGGGCATACCGCGCGGCAGCGGGTTGGGCCATACGTGCAGCGCATCGCGCAGGTTGGTGATCTGCACCTCCATGCCGGTAATGATGTGGCAGCCCGGCTCCAGGCAGCCGTGCCCATCCACTTTTACCACCCATAGGTCCTGGTCGTGCACACCATTGGGCAGCGCCGTACCAACTGCCACAAAGCCGCCGTCGGGGGTGGGAAGCACATCACGGAACCGGCCACGGCCCGTTGCCACTTGGTCATCATGGTATTGGTAAAAGCGCATCCAGAGACTGTCTCCAGTGCTGGTGGTGCGCACCAACATGCCACTCATGAATGCCTCTGCGGAGAGGTTGCTCAGATTGTGCTGTCCTACGGCGATCAGGTCACCGCCTTCTTCGATCTCTTTCACCGCGAAGAGCGTAGTGTTCACGATGGCTACGCCGAAGAAACTTTCCCACAGCACATCGCCATTGTCGTCCAGCTTGATCAGGCAGGGCACGAAACGGGCTTGTGGCCCTGTGGCCAAGCCCCCCGCGAACACTGGCATGCCATCGGCCATGGTGGTCAGGTGGGCATTAGGGCCATCGTCATAGGGCGAACCATACGTCTCGTCCCAGATCAACTCGCCGCTGGCGTCCACCCGCAGCACCCAAGGGTCGAAGCTGTTGAACGTGGGTTCGCGCTTGCCACCCAGGTAGTAACCCCCATCGGGGGCTAGGTCCACACTGATGATTAAGTCACGTAGGTCCGGGAAACCATAAGTGCGCACCCACTCCAGAACTCCATTCGCATCGGTCTTCAGAAGAAAGCCATCCACGTAGCCCGTGCTGGTGGTCTCGCCACAAAGTACAAATCCACCGTCGGGTGTTTGTTTAGCCTGGCGGCCAAGCCATGCATATGGCCCAACGGCGAATTCCCATTGATCCAGGAACATACCTCCTTCATCGAAGAAGGTAAAGCTGGGGTAGCGAACATCCCCGGGGTGCAATGTATTACCACCCACCACAATGCGGCCATCCATGGTCTTGTCTGAACTATTGGCCCACCCACAATAGGATGTGTGCATGGCCAATGGACTATGGTCTGTTGCGATGTGTTCACCTGTTGCGCTGAGGCGAGATACTGCTGTGAGCAGGTAGAGGTAGGGCTCTTGCAGGTAGTAGGACATATGTATGGCCAGGAATCCACTGTCCGCCGCCAGTTCCACCGCCCATCCATCCTGCACACGTAACTGATCAAAAGTGTCGAAGCGATGATTGAACGTGTCTTGGGCGGCTGCCTGATCAAATAGACAGCCGCCCAGAACAATGACCAACAAATCGCGACACAGCACTTTGATCATGGCAGGAGCAGGAACTTGGTCCGGCCAACTGGGGTTTCCCCAATGATCAACGCCGCATAGTACGTCCCTGCTGGCAATTGTAGGTCCCAACTTAGTAGGAGGTCATCCCCCGTGGTGCGTTTCTCGCCCACCACCTGGCCAGTCACATCCAATATCCGAAGTATGGCGCCATTCACACCCCCGGGCACGGCGGCGGTGAAATGCACCAGCCCCTGGCTGGGATTGGGATGGACCTTCAACGTAGCGGGTTGTTGTGGCACAGACACTTCCGTGTAGCGCTTCGCCCCCATGTACGGCAGGATGATCACTTCCGGTTCTTCCACACCCAACGCAGAGAGCCATGCCGAAGCGTGGCCGGAACCATATTGATCGGTAGCGGCCAGGTCAGAGAGCACGCCGATCAGGCCGGCAGCTGACAAGGGATCCTGATCCTCCTCAAGTTTCGCCAAATAGGGGTCTGCGACCAGCCAGTAGACCGCTTCGGGGTCTTCCTCCAGCGCTGCGTCCACCAGTTCCCTGGCCTCCTCCAATTGACCTTGTGCCATGTAGAGGCCCACCAATACGTTCATGGATGTCACCAATGGAGCTTGGGCATGGATGACGACCGCCGTATCCAATGATCCAACATGTACGGACCGCAAAGCCATGCCGGTCAACCGATGCACGGCGGCGGCCTTCATGGCATAGGCCCCTGGCTCCGCGCTGAACGAACTGCTTGCCTCTATCGCCTCGGTGACCTCCTCGAACAACTCCCCCATGCCCTGCATCAGGCCTAGGTACGAGGGGCAAACCAATTCCTTCACATACTCATGAGTGGTTTCCTCATACCAGCTTCCAACTCCACTCACCTCAATGGGGTCCGATGCACACACCGGAACGATCTGAAGAGTGGTGCTCAGTATTTCGTGGTGGTAGTAGGTGAACTCCGCCATATCCTCCTCGTTGTTGTGGAAGTGCTGCGAGCCGCTGCAATTGGGTGCGAAGGTGTTACCGGCGGGATCGGTTTGAGCGATATTAGCCCCTTGTTCCTCACCGATCTTAACGCTTACGCCGGTGAAGGCCACGTCGAAATCATTGGGGCTGATGAGACTGTAGTCGTTGCATTTGATCTGTAGGCCATCGTCTTCCTCCGGCCCATCATTATTGCCCATGATGATGGTGCCCGCGCTTTGCCCGCTGGAGCTGGTGAAAGCATTGAAGGTGTTGTTGTAGTACACGTTGCTTTCCGGGCCTATGCTGCGGAAGACCGCGCCGACGGTGGGTTCCTCGGCGCCATTGCCGGGGCCTGTAAAGCTGTTCTCTTCGAAGATGAAGCCCGAGGAACCATGCATATAGGCGCCGTAGGCTGCTGCCACACCGGAGAAGGACACATCCACGTCCGGGACTTGGAAGGTGTTGCGCGTTATGGTGGCGAAGGCGCTGGCACGGATGTACGCACCGGCCGCACAGCCAATGAAGTCCGCCTCATCCACCATAGCCGCACCGCTCGCGATCGTGGTGGCGACGGATGTCCCGAAATGTAAATTCATGAAGGTGCTGCGTTGTTGCGCAGAAGCCACGATCCAGGGTGTGCTGCTGTTGGCGGTGACCCCACTACCCCATAGGTTTAGAGATCCGCGGAAACGGCCCTTCAGGCGTTGGGTGGTACTCATTCTCCTTTCCATGAATATCAAGTGTTGGTTGATGGTCAGGATGTAGAAGAACAGTACCGGAGCACGACGAATGTAGCGCCATGACCCTCGAAATACAAATGCTCATTGAAGCGCCTGTCGCACGAACGATCCGCGTGACCGCTGCTGCGCCGTGTGCTGAGTGGTGTTCATTTACAACTATCATCGAACCATGGCCTACCCAACCACGAAGCGTTGGCGCATGAAGCCACCTGTCGATGATGACACGGTGCGGCGTCTCTTGCATTATCGCTGCCATGATACCATCCGTATTCGTGGTCTGTCAGAGTCGCTGCGCTCAGCGCAGATCCCGCCACAGGTCGCCAAAGAACACCCGCATACCGAAAGTGTAGATCGGTGCGGTAACGTCCTCGCCGAGTTGGTCGCCGGTCTGCCACACCAGGCGGAAGCCCCAGCCGCCACCCACGGCCAGATACTTCAGGAAGCGGTACTGCACGGTCATCACCGGTTCGTAGATCAGCAGACCGGTGCGCTGGAGGCGGCGCTTGCGTCCGCCGGCATCGCGGTAGATGGTGCTGCCCGCACCGATACCCACCTGCACCGGCAGCCGCACCTCCCAGGGGCCGCGCTGATAGAAAGCATAGTCCACGTATGGCGTCACATAACCGATCCGCAGGCGGGTGTTGGTGAGGCCCAGATCGGGTATGAATTGTTCGCGCTCCACGGGGGTGAACAGGAAGGCGTAGCCGATGCCGTACTGGAAGCGCCCAGCGTGTTCCAATCCCGCCTTGGCGCCCATCACGCGCACATTGCGGTTGCTGATGAAGCCTCCGCGCACGTCCAGCTTGGCGATGAAACGCGGCTCCTCCGCAGCGAAGAGCGCGATGCTGTCCAGGAGCTGCGCGCTGGCCGACCATGCGACCAACAGGGCGAACAGGAACAGCAGGGGGCGCATGCCCAAAAGAACGACAAAGCCCACGCCGTTCAGCGTGGGCTTTGTTCGCGAGGGTCGTCGACCCTTGGGAGTAGGGATCAATGCTCCTCCTCGCCCTCTTCAATGGGTACGTTCTGGGGTACGAAGTCCTCCGCCTTTCCGGGCTTGCTGTAGTCGTAGGGCCAGCGGTACACGGTGGGGATGGGGCCGGGCCAGTTGCCGTGGATATGCTCCACCGGCGTGGTCCATTCCAGCGTATTGCTGCGCCAGGGGTTCTGCACCGCTTTTGGCCCGCGCCACACGCTGTAGAAGAAGTTGTAGGTGAAGAGCACCTGGGCCAGCGCGCCCACAATGGCGAAGACGGTCACCAGCACGTTGAGGTCCGTCACTCCATCGAACATGGTGAACTCCGTGTAGCTGTAGTAGCGGCGCGGGGCACCGGCCAGGCCGATGAAGTGCATGGGGAAGAACACCCCGAAGGCACAGATGAAGGTGACCCAGAAGTGGGCGTAACCCATCTTCGTGTTCATCATGCGGCCATACATCTTGGGGAACCAGTGGTAGATGCCGGCGAACATGCCGAAGATGGCGCTCATGCCCATCACGATGTGGAAGTGCGCCACCACGAAGTAAGTGTCATGCACGTTGATGTCCAGCGCGCTATCGGCCAGGATGATGCCCGTGAGACCACCAGCGATGAAGGTGGCCACCAGGCCGATGCTGAAGAGCATGGCCGGTGTGAAGATGATGTTGCCGCGCCAGAGCGTGGTAATGTAGTTGAACACCTTCACCGCCGAGGGAATGGCGATGAGCAGGGTGGTGAACACGAACACACTGCCCAGGAAGGGGTTCATGCCGGTGATGAACATGTGGTGGCCCCACACGATGAAGCTCAGGAAGCCGATCGCGAGGATGGAGCCGATCATGGCGCGGTAGCCGAAGATGGGCTTGCGCGCATTGGTGGAGATGATCTCCGAGGTGATACCCAGCGCAGGCAGTAATACGATGTACACCTCGGGGTGGCCCAGGAACCAGAACAGGTGCTGGAACAGGATGGGGCTTCCACCCACCTGGTCCAGCGCTTCGCCTGCCACGTGGATATCGCTGAGGTAGAAGGCCGTGCCCATGGTGCGGTCCATCAGCAGCAACAGGGCGGCGCTAAGCAGCACGGGGAAGCTGAGCACGCCCAGCACGGCGGTGATGAAGATGGCCCAGATGGTGAGCGGCAGGCGGGTCATCTTCATGCCCTTGGTGCGCAGGTTCAGGATGGTGACCACGTAGTTGAGGCCGCCCATCAGCGAGCTGGCGATGAACAGCGTCATGCTCACCAGCCAGAGGGTCATGCCCGCGCCGGAGCCGGGGATGGACTGGGGCAGTGCGCTCAAGGGTGGGTAGATCGTCCAGCCTGCCGAGGCGGGTCCGCCCTCCACGAACAGGGAGGAGAGCATCACCATGCTGCTGAGGAAGAAGAACCAGTAGCTGAGCATGTTGATGAAGCCGCTGGCCATGTCGCGTGCGCCCACCTGCAGGGGGATGAGCAGGTTGGCGAACGTACCGCTCAACCCGCCGGTGAGAACGAAGAACACCATGATGGTGCCGTGGATCGTGACCAATGCCAGATACATGTTGGGGTCCAGCACACCGCCCGGTGCCCACTTGTCGCCCAGGAAGAAATTCGTGAAGGCGAAGCCCTCACCGGGCCAGGCCAGTTGCAGGCGGAAGATCAGGGACATGATCACCGCCACCCAGGCCATGAAGATGGCCGTGACCAGGAATTGCTTCCCGATCATCTTGTGGTCCTGCGAGAAGATCCACTTGGAGATGAAGCTCTCCTCGTGGTGGTGTGCGTCGTGGCCGTGGTGGCCTGCGTGCGCTGTGTTGGTGGCACCCATGTGTCGGTAGTGCTTGCGTTCAGTTCGTCTGGAGCGCGGACTGTGCGCCGGCCCCGTTTCTTTCCTCCTCCCCGGCGGCCTCCTCCGCTTGCGCGGGTGCCGCATCCTCCTGGCCTTCGAATGGTTTCTTGATCGCCTCCGCGTACCACATCTCATACTCACCGGGCGTGGTCACGACCAGAGGCATCTGCATGTTGTAGTGCGACGAGCCGCAGATCTTGTTGCACAGCAGCAGGAAATCGAAATTCTGGTCCTTCATCACATGCGTGCGCATGCTGTCGGTGGTGATGGTGGGCACCATCTTCATCAGTGTGGTCATGCCCGGCACGGCATTCATCTGGGCCCGCATGTGGGGAATGTAGGCGCTGTGGATCACGTCGCGGCTGCGGATCAGGAACAGGACTTCCTGGCCCTTGGGCACATAAAGATCCTTGGTCACCACATCATCCGCACCGGCCATATAGGGGCTTGACGCGCCCTGCTCGGCGATGTCCTGGTCCATGATGGTGCGCAGGTTCAGAACACGGGCCTTATGGCGGCGGAGGCGCTCCACCTGTGCGTGTATTTCGGCCAGCCTGGCATCGGGAAGCACCGCTTCCATCTCCGCCTCGGCCGCTGCGATCTCCTCATCGATCTCCGCGAGGCGCCCTTCCACGCTCGCCGGTGTTGCGATACCCAGGGGGTTGGTGCCGTTGATCAGGCGGAAATCCGTGGCGCCCAGAATGCCGTCGGCACCGGGGTAGCGGGCGGTCCAGTCGAACTGCTTGGCATAGAGTTCCACCTGAAGGGCGTCAGGGCCGGCAGGGCTGGTGATGCGGTTCCACGTGGTGAGGCCATAGATGATGATCACGGCCAGCACGGCAGCGGGGATCACCGTCCAGATCAATTCCAGCTTGTTGTTGTGCGGGTACCAGTGGGAGCGGCGGTCCTTGTTGTACACGTACTTCCATGCGAAGACGAACAACAGCACATTGGTGATCACGAATGCGATGATCAGGATCACCCAGTTGAAGTCCATCAGCCAGTCGGTATCCACACCGTGCTCGCTGGCCGCCACGGGCAGCATCTTGTCACGGTAATGCAGCACCAGCCAGAGGAAGAAGCCGAAGTAGGCCACCATGAAGATCCACATCAGGTTGGCGTTCATCCGGTTGTCGGCCGTGGAGATGTCTTCCTCCCGCTTGCCACTGAGCCGCGAGGTGAGTTCATACACCCGCACCAGCTGGGCGATCGCCAGGATGCCCAGTACAATGACGAGCAGGATCAGCAACTTGGTCATCGTTCGTTCGCTATATCAACCCGGGATCGGGGGCCGTTGTTCTTGTCTTCAGTGCGCACACGCAGGGCCACGGGCCGCAGCTCCGGGCGCAGCATGCCGGCCACCAGTATGGCGGCGAGCAGGGCGATGGGGAACAGGGCTTCCATGGTGGTCAGATCTGGTGATGTACGCTTTCCTCCAGGAAGGGGTGGTTCACCGGGGTGAGGGGTGCCTGGGTGAGGGTCTTCAATACACGCATCATGAAGGCGCCGAGGAAGAGGGTGAACATACCCACTTCCAGCAGGCCCACGCCATGGAAGTCCCTGCCAAGCGCTCCGGGCATCACGATCAGAATGGTGTCCAGCCAGTGCCCGATGAAGATCACCGCGCCCACGCCGATCAGGAAGCGCGGGTTCCGCTTGGCGTCGCGGCTCATCAGCAGCACCATGGGCACCGCGAAGTTGATGAAGAACACGCCCCAGAGCAGGCCCGGATGATCCAGGATGCGCTGCTGGAAGTAGGTGACCTCCTCCGGGATGTTGGTGTACCAGATGAGCATGAACTGGCTGAAGTAGAGGTAGCTCCACAGGAAGCTGACAGCGAAGACCCACTTGCCCATGTCGTGGATGTGGCTGTTGTTCACCTGGGGCAGATGGCCCTTGCGCTTCAGGTAGAGCACCAGCACCACCGCCACCACCATCGCGCTCACCCACATGCCGCTGAAGACATACCAGCCGAAGAGTGTGCTGAACCAGTGCGTGTCGATGCTCATGAGCCAGTCCCAGGCAAGGGTGCTGCTGAACACGGCGAAGAATACAAGGAACAGTGCGCCGCGCCGGTACATCAGCTTGTGTGTGTCCACCAGCGGTGTGCCGCTCTGCTGATCCATTTGCAGACTGCGGGCGCGGAACCAGCGGGCGAAGAAGATGAAGACGGCCAGGTATGCCAGGGTGCGTATCCAGAAGAACGGCAGGTTCAGGTAGGCCTTTTTACCGGCGATGATCCCATCGTAGCTGGGGTTGGCCACCGCACCGGCCTCACTGGCCTCGGCAGGGCGTGCCGCGTCGCCCTCGATCACCACGTATTCGTGGTAGAGCGAACCGTCCATCCAGTGGTAGATGTGATGCAGATGCGCGGAACCGGCGATCAGCAGGATCACCATCACCAGTGCGCCCACGGGCACCCAGCTCATCACCCCTTCGTACACACGGCGCACCAGCACGCTCCAGGCGGTCTCGGTGGCATTCTGCAAAGCATAGAAGAAGAGAGTGCCCAGACCCACGCCCAGGAAGAAGAATCCGTTGACGAGCAGGTTGGCCCAGGTGCGCTGGTGGTGGGCGGTGGTATCGCCGATGATGCCGGCCAGCGTGGCTACCGCGCCTAAAATGATCAGCACCATGCTGATGCCGCGGGCCCGTTTGCTGAAGGTGAAGTTCATCGCTCCTGTTGCGTTATCGTCCGGTATCAATTCTGGGAGGCTGCGGTGGTATCAACGGCGGCGGGGGCGGCCATGGCGGTGCCGGGCATCTTGCCACCGGCCTGCAGGAATTTCACGTAGTGCACCACCAGCCAGCGTTCCTCCTTGTTCAACTGTGATGCATGACTACCCATCATGCCCTTTCCGAAAGTGACCGTGTGGTACATTTTCCCTTCGGGCAGATCCACCAACGGACCGTCATAAGCATTTGGTGGTGGATACTTGCCGTTGCTGCGTTCCACCGCAGGGCCATCGCCCTTGCCTGCCGGGCCGTGGCAATGCTGGCAGAACTTGGTGTAGATCGCCTTGCCCTGTTCCACGGTGGCCTCGGTCATCACGATCGGACTCTTCAGTGCAAGCCCCGCCTGTTCGTAGCCTTCGGCGGTGTTGGGGTAAGGGTAGGGCATGTGGAATCCCGCCTTGGCCGGATCGCTGGCGAAGGGGATCGTGCCCTCGGCCGGCTTGCGGGCGCTTGGCGTATTGCGCTGCTCGCGCGCCAGGTCCTCACTGTAGTGGTAGGGATCCTGGCCGTAGTCCACGTAAGCCTCGATGGCCGGGCTGCGGTACATGTCCGGCATGTACTCCACCCCCGGGCTGTTGGGGTCGCGTCCGCAGGCGCCGAGCAGCACCATGGCCGAGACCATGGCCAGCGTGCCGGTGGTGATATGGTGCTTGGGCTGGGTCATCACGTGGCTCAGTACTGGCGTTCGTTGATCTCAAGCACGGCCGTTCCGCGCAGCAATTCGTGGATGGCCTCGGCGCTGTGCCCGTGGTTCTCCGCTGTGCGCACCTCGATCACGAACTTGTCATCGGTGGTGCGCGGATCGGGATTGCGTGCAGGCATGCCCGGCAGGGTCTTGTTGCGGATCAGGTAGGTGATGGCCATGCCGTGGGCGGCGCAGAGCACGGTGAATTCGAAGGTCACCGGGATGAAGGCCGGCAGGTTCTTGTAAAGGGCCTGGCTGGGCTTGCCGCCGATGTTCATCGGCCAGTCGAAGATGTTGAAATACCAGATGCCCAACAGGACCAGCGCGGTGCCGGTGATGCCGAACATGAAACTCACGATGCCCAGGCGGGTGCGCGTGATGCCGATGATCGGATCGATGCCGTGCACAGGGAAGGGGGAGAAGACATCCTTCACCTTGATGCCCTTCGACACCAACCGGCGTGCACCTTCCTTCAGGAGCTCGGGGTCCTCGTAGACCGCATAGATGACCTTGTTCGCCATGGGGGCTTAGTGCTGATGGTGTTTCGCAGCCTCCTGCTTGTAGCTCTCGCCGCTGACCTTCAGGATGGACTTCACTTCGTTGAGCGCCAACACGGGGAAGTAGCGTGCGAAGAGCAGATAGAGGGTGAAGAAGATGCCGATGGTGCCGATGAACACGCCCACATCCACCCAGGTGGGGTGGAACATGGTCCATGCGCTGGGCAGGTAGTCGCGGTGCAGGCTGGTGACGATGATCACGAAGCGTTCGAACCACATCCCCACGTTCACCACGATGCTCATGACGAAGGTGAAGGCCAGGTTCCGGCGCAATTTTTTGAACCAGAAGAGCTGCGGGCTGATCACGTTGCAGGCCATCATGATCCAGTAGGCCCAGGCATACTTGCCGGTGGCGCGGTTGATGAAGGCGTAGCTCTCGTACTCCACACCGCTGTACCAGCTGATGAACAGTTCGGTGATGTACGCCACACCGACGATGGAGCCGGTGACGATGATCACGATGTTCATGTACTCCACATGCTTCACCGTGATGTAGTTCTCCAGATGCATCACCTTGCGCATCACCAGCAGCAGGGTGAGCACCATGGCGAAGCCGCTGAACACCGCACCGCTCACGAAGTAGGGCGGGAAGATGGTGGTATGCCAGCCCGGAATGATGGATGTGGCGAAGTCCATGCTCACCACGCTGTGCACGGAGAACACCAGCGGAGTGGCGATGCCGGCAAGCACCAGGCTCACCTCCTCGAAGCGGGTCCATGCCTTGGCATTGCCCGTCCAGCCGAAGCTGAGGATGCCGTAGACCTTCTTCATGGCCGGCCGCGTCACCTTGTCGCGGATGGTGGCGAAGTCGGGGATCAGGCCCAGATACCAGAAGACAAGCGATACACTGAAGTAGGTGCTGATCGCGAAGACGTCCCAAAGAAGCGGGCTGTTGAAGTTCACCCAAAGGCTGCCGAACTGGTTGGGAAGGGGCAGCACCCAGTAGCTCATCCAGATGCGGCCCATGTGGATGCCCGGGAAGGTGGCCGCCATGATCACGGCGAAGATGGTCATGGCCTCGGCGCTGCGGTTGATGGCCATGCGCCACTTCTGGCGGAAGAGCAGCAGTACCGCGCTGATGAGGGTGCCAGCGTGGCCGATGCCCACCCACCACACGAAATTGGTGATGTCCCAGGCCCAATCCACCGTCTTGTTCAAACCCCACACACCCACGCCCTTGCTGATCAGGTACAGGATGCACCCGGTGCCATAGGCGGCGATCAGGCTGGCGATGGCCATCAGGATGTACCACCCCCGCGGCGCCTTGTTCTCGATGGGCCGAACGATATCATCAGTGATATCGCCGTAGGTCTTGTGACCCAGGATGAGCGGTTCGCGGATCGCTGCTTCTGAATGCATGGGGTCCTCTTTGTCCTTGGTCGTTTATGCTGTGGCTCCCTCTTCCGCATTGCGGACCTTCACCAGGTAGTTCACGTTCGGCCTCACACCGATCTCCTCCAACATGTGGTAGCTGCGATCCCCGCTGGCCAGGCCACGCACCTTGCTGCCCTTGTCATTCAAGTCGCCGAAGACGATGGCACCCGTGCCACAGGCGGCGCTGCATGCGGTCTCGATGTCGCCATCCTGCACCGGTCTTCCACCTTTCTTGGCCTCGAGCTTGCCTCCCTGGATCCGTTGCACGCACATGGTGCATTTTTCAATGACACCGCGTGCGCGCACCGTCACGTCGGGGTTCAGGACCATGCGGCCGAGATCATCCCATGCGGGATTCACCTCGCTGAAGTCCTTGCTCACGTAGTTGAACCAATTGAAACGGCGCACCTTGTATGGACAGTTGTTCGCGCAGTAGCGTGTGCCGATGCAACGGTTGTAGGCCATCTGGTTCAGGCCCTCGTTGCTGTGCGTGGTGGCGGCCACCGGGCATACCGTTTCACAGGGGGCGTGGTTGCAGTGCTGGCACATCACCGGCATGAACACCACGCGCGGGTTGTCCGAAGGCTCCTCCATCGCCAGGTACATGGGGATCTTGCTCATCCCCTCCTCCTTCGCGCGCTCCTTCGTCATGTCGGAGCTGTAGTAGCGGTCCACACGCAGCCAGTGCATCTCGCGGCTGCGGCGCACCTCGTCCTTGCCCACCACGCTGATGTTGTTCTCACTGTTGCACGCCGTGATGCAGGCGCCACAACCGATGCAGCTGTTCAGATCGATGCTCAGGCCCCAGCGGTGGCCCACACCCTCCACGGGGTGCTGCTCCCAAAGGTTGAATTCGCTCACGGGCTTCTTGTCGCGCGCGTCGATCTTGCCGTCGCCATTCACATCGTCGTTCACCCACAGCATGTGCGGTGGGTTGTAGGCGTTCTTCTCGCCCGCCTGATACACGCCCATGCTGGTCTCGCGCACGATGCTGTGGCGGTCCATGTGGGTGAGGTGCGTCTGCGTGATGGCGATGGGCCAGGTGCCTCCGGTGGCGGCAACGGAACAAACGGCGGTATAGCGCACGGTACCATCTGCCAGGGATGCCAGGGGATAGGCATTGCGCCCCACGGAGTTCCACTCCCCGTTATGGTCCGTGCTGCATGCGGCAAGGCCCACCTTCTCGCCATTGGCGCCTCGCCCGTAACCCAGTGCGATGCTGATGCTGCCACTCTTCTGACCCGGGGAGGGCACCACGGGCAGCGTCAATTCACGGTCTCCCACGGTCACCTTCACCAGGCTCGCCGGGGCCTTCTCGCCCAGGTACATGTTCAGCCCCATGGACTTCACATCCGAAGGACTCATGCACACGTAGTTGTCCCAGGTGATCTTGGTCAGCGGGTCGGGCATCTCCTGCAGCCAGGGATTGTTCGCATGGCGGCCGTCACCGATCGCCTCGGAAGTATAGAGCACAAGCTCAAAGTCGCCCGTGGCTTGTGCGGCCTTCTTTGCAGCGGTGGCAGCGGCGGCGAGGTCGGCATTGAATGCAGGTGTGCCGCCATTGGCCATGTCTACCGTGTACACGCCGTTGTGTACGGCCATATGCCACGTGTCCTCGAAGGCACCTGTGAGGCCGCCACGGCTGGTCAGCTCACGTTGCCAGTTGGCTTTGAGGTAGGCGTGCCAGGAGGTGTAGGAACCGGTCCAGCGCAGCAGGCTCTCCGGCCATTGACGTGTGGCGAAGAGCGGACGGATGGTGGGCTGCGTCAGCGCATAGTGGCCGATGCGCGGCATGTGATCGTTCCAACTTTCCAGGTAGTGGTGGTCCGGGCATATCCAATGGCATAGGCTCGCGGTCTCATCGGCGTATCCACTGAAGCTCACGCTCAGGCCCACCTTTTCCAGGCCGGTCTTGAATGCGTCGGCATTGGGCAGGCTGTAGGCGGGGTTCACGCCGGCGATGAGCAGCGCGCCGACGTTGCCGGCATTCATGTCCATTACAAGACGGGCCACAGCCGCATCGTCGCCTTGGTGGAACAGGGTGGGTGACGCCAGGTCGATGGTGGTGTCGTAGTTGCCCAGCATGTGGTTGATGGCGCATACGAGCGTCTGCGTGCCGGTGTCGTTGCTGTCGCACAGCACCACACTCCGGCCGCGCGCAGCAAGCAGGGCATTGGCCGCTGGCAGCACGGCAGCCTCGATCGCCGCATCCGCACCTCCCACGGGCGCACCGCCGGAACGCTTGGCGATGTGGTCATGCAGGGCGATGACCGCCAGGGGCAGTTCGCTGGGCTTCATCGCGGTGCGCACATCGGCGTTCGCACCGGTCAAGCTCATGCGCGCCTCGAACTGGAAGTGGCGGCTCATGCCGTCCTTGTGATCCGGCGAGCGGCGGCTGGCGTACTGCCATACATTCTCGGTGACGCTGCCCCAACCGCTGAGGAAATCGGCACCCACACCCACCACCACGTCGGCGCGGCTCAGGTCGTACCCGGGTACCACGCGGATCCCGAAGGCGGCTGCGTGCGCGTTGGTGATGCCGGCGTGGCTCACCGTATCGTACTGCACATGCTCCACGGTGGCGTACTTCGCCTTCAGGTCGGCCACGGCGCTGCGGATGGTCGGGCTGATGATCGTGTCGGTGAGCAGCACGATGCGCTTGCCGGCCCCGGCCGCAGAAGCAAGACCCTTGCTGATGGCATCATCGGCCTGGTCCCAGGTCACATCGGCAAGTGTCTTGGCGCTGTCCGCCAGATCGACCTTGGCGGGACCTTTCAGGCGTGCATTGTCATAGAGCGACAACACCGAACTGTTGATGCGGGCATTGACGCCGCCCTTGTCCAGCGCGGGGTTGCGGTTGATGCCGAAACGTGGGTTGCCCTTGATGTGGATCGGACGCCCCTCGCGGGTCTTCACCAGGATGCTGGCGTAGTCACGACCATCGTAATAGGTGCTGGCGTACCAGTTGGCCACACCGGGGGTGATGTCCTCCGGCTTGTTCACGTATGGGATGGACTTCACCACGGGGGTCTCGCAGGCGGCCAGGGTGGCGGCGCCCAGGGAGAAGCCCAGGAACTTCAGGAAATCGCGGCGGCCGGTATTGGCGCCCTGGAAGGAGGCATCGCCCAGCACCTGGTCGATGGCCATCTCCTGGGGAAATTCATTCTCCCGGCCTTGCAGCGCCCCGGGCTCCTGATGGAGTTCCCCGAGGTCTTTCCAATATCGCTTCGTGCTCGACATGCGGCGCGTTGTTCGGTCTTAGTAGTGGCACTTGGCGCATTCCCAGCCACCAAGTTCCTTCACGGTGATCTTGCCGTCCTCCAGATATTTCTTCAATTCCTTGTGGCCCAGGTCGGTCTGCTGCAGGCGGGCCATCGCTTCATCGTAGTAGCCGTTGCCTGCCATGTCCACCTCACGCTGGCCGTGGCAGTCGATGCACCAGCCCATGGTGAGCGGCGCCCACTGCTCGGCCACCTCCATCTCGGTATCAACGGGACCGTGGCATTCCTGGCATTCCAGTTTGCCCACGGCCACATGTTGTTCGTGGCTGAAGTAGGCGTGGTCCGGCAGGTTGTGCACCTTCACCCAGCGGATGGGCTCCTCCTCGCCGGTGTATCGGCGCTCCTCAGGATCCCAGCCCACGGCCTTGTAGATCTTGTGGATCTCAGCAGTGCCACCCGGAGTGCGGCCCTGGTCCACGGCATTGTGGCAGTTCATGCAGACGTTCGCACTGGGGATCCCCGCGTGCTTGCTCTTCTCGGCGCTGCTGTGGCAGTACTGGCAGTTGATGGCCAGGTTCTCCTGCCCGGCATGCAGGGTGTGGTTGAAGTGGATGGGCTGCTCGGGACGGTAGTTGGCCACTTCATCACCGCCATACACCCCTATGGTCCACAGCGCGTTCCAGCCCTGGATCAACAGCCAAACGAACACAAAGAGGCCGATGAGACTTGCGGCGATCTTGTTGTGCCAGGCCCACTCACCGATGCGCTGCCCGAAGGTGCGGTCCGGTGCGGGGGCACGGCCTTCTGCTTCGCGGACGGCGTTGTCCAAGCTCTTTTTTACTCCACTCAGCGAAATGGTCACCACCAGGAACAACAGGCCCAGTACGATCAGCCATGGCCAGGCAGAACCTCCATTCTTTGGAGGTTCTGGAGGTACAGGTCCATTCGCCACCACTGCAGCAGGTGGTGCATAGTTGTCCGCGAAGTAGAGGATGGCGTCGATCTCCTCATCGTTGATGGCCGCAGGGGTCATCACGCTCTTGTTCCAATCCGCGAAGAGCTTGTTGGCGTAGGCGTTGCCGGTCTTCAGGTAGGCCTGGCTGTTCTTGATCCAGGCATATATGTCTCCCTGCCCTTCCCAACGTGCGCGGGCCCCCTTCAAGGCCGGCCCGGTGAGGTCCTTGTCCGGCTTGTGGCAACTGGCGCAGTGGCCCTTGAAGAGCTTCTCGCCAGCGGCATAGAGCTCCGGATCGGCCGGTTGCGCCCAGCCCGCGGATACAGTGGCGAAGAGGAGAAGCGCGAGGGAAGCGTTGAGTAGCCCGGGGAAACGTACAGTGAACCTTGCTGAAAGCGACATTCCGGACGATTTAGAAGGGACCAGGCACCTTTGATCCGGGCGCAAAAATATACGGACGTGCGAACCGGGGGCCCCGTCATCTCTTATGTGTCATGGGCTTGTCCCTATTTAGAGCGCTTCTAAACTATTGCTCCTCCCCTGAACCGCCGCTACACCCTACCACCGGCATACTTTTGGCCAGCCTTGGCGGTCCATGGCGACCTCCTGCGATCCCACATGAAACGCGCGCCTACGCTCATCCTCATCATGATGTCCGCCTTCGTGGGTCACCTGCACGCACAGGAGGACGCACCGCCCGTGCGCGTTTTCCAACCCTACCAGGTCGAACCCACGGTCCAGGTGGTGGACACCCCGGTAACGGACACCGTGGCCACGCCACCCACTCCAGTGACAGGGCAGGTGCGTATCACAACGGAGCCGGGGATCGACCGACTGATGCAGGAATACAGGGATCTGCCCACCGTCCGCCAGGGTTATCGTGTACAGATCTACCTGGGTGATCGGAAGACCGCCGAGGAGACCAAGCGGTCCTTCCTTCAGAAGCACCCAGACATGCCTGCGTACCTGAGCTGGTTGGCACCGAACTTCCGACTTCGCGTGGGCGACCTGCGCACCCGCCTGGAAGCCGAGCGGCTCTTGCATGAACTAAAGGCATTGTATCCCGGCAGCTACATAGTCCCGGATGCGATCGAGCCGCCGCGCATTCCTTAGAAGCCATTTCAAGGCCATTTGTTTTCGGAGCTGAGATGCCAAATACCGGCTGCGACTCCCTTCGGGGTCGTGCTCACGCCGCGATCCCCATTTCTAAATGCTGTGACCCCTCCGGGGTCAGATGCATTGCTGCCGCGTGTCTTGACCCCGGAGGGGTCACAGCATGTAGGACTTATTCCCACCAGCGGTCATCGACCCCGGAGGGTGTCGCAGCCGGTGTTTCTGATCCAGATCGGATCCAAGCCCACCACAGGTGCGGATCGTCACGGATGCGATCGAGCCGCCGCGCCTGCCTTAGCCCTCCAGCGTCCGCTTCACTTCCTCCACCACGAAGGCCTCGACCACGTCGCCGACCTTGATGTCGTTGAAGTTCTTGATGCTGAGGCCGCACTCGTAACCGTGTGACACCTCCTTCACCTCATCCTTGAAGCGCTTCAAAGCTTCGAGGTCGCCGGTGTACACCACGATGCCGTCGCGGATCAGGCGCACCTTGTTCTTGCGCTCGATCTTGCCGTCGGTGACGAAGCAGCCTGCCACGGTGCCCACCTTGCTGATGCGGAAAGTCTCGCGCACCTCGGCGGAACCGGTGATCTTCTCCACCTCCTTGGGCGCCAGCATGCCTTCCATGGCCTGCTTGATCTCTTCGATGGCGTTGTAGATGATGGAGTAGAGGCGGATGTCGATCTCCTCGGTCTCGGCCAGTCTGCGCGCGCCCGGGGTGGGGCGCACCTGGAAGCCCACGATGATGGCGTTGGAGGCACTGGCCAGCAGCACGTCGCTTTCGGCGATGGGGCCCACCGCGCGGTGGATCACGTTCACCTTGATCTGCTCGGTGCTGAGCTTCAGCAGTGAATCGGTGAGGGCCTCCACCGAACCGTCCACATCGCCCTTGACGATGATGTTCAGTTCCTTGAAATCGCCAATGGCGAGGCGTCGTCCGATCTCATCCAGTGTGATGTGCTTGCGGGTGCGCATTCCCTGCTCACGCTGCAACTGGTGGCGGCGTGTGGCGATGGTGCGTGCGTCCCGCTCATCCTCGAATACCAGAAACTGATCCCCCGCGTTCGGGGCACCGTCCAGGCCCAGGATACCGGCCGGTGTGGAAGGCCCTGCTTCGGCGATGGCCTGACCACGTTCATTGAACATGTTCCGCACACGACCGCTGTACTGGCCGGCCAGGATCACATCCCCGCGGCGCAGGGTGCCGGCATCCACCAGCAGGGTGGTCACGTAGCCGCGGCCCTGCTCCAGGGTGCTTTCTATCACCACGCCGTGGGCGCGCTTGCCGGGGTCGGCCTTCAGGTCCAGCAATTCGGCCTCCAGCAGCACTTTCTCCAACAGCTGGTCCACACCGGTGCCCTTTTTGGCGCTGATCTCCTGGGTCTGGAACTTGCCACCCCATTCCTCCACAAGGATGTTCATCTGACTGAGTTCCTCGCGGATCTTCTCAGGATTCGCGTCCTCCTTGTCCATCTTGTTGAAGGCGAATACCATGGGCACACCTGCGGCCTGCGCATGGTTGATGGCTTCGCGCGTCTGTGGCATCACGTTGTCATCCGCCGCGATGACGATGATGGCGATGTCGGTGACCTGCGCACCACGCGCACGCATGGCAGTGAAGGCCTCGTGACCCGGCGTATCGAGGAAGGTGATGCGCTTGCCGTTCTCCAACATCACGCTGTATGCGCCGATGTGCTGGGTGATGCCACCGGCCTCACCAGCGATCACATTGGCCTTGCGCACATGGTCCAGGAGCGAGGTCTTGCCATGGTCCACGTGACCCATGACGGTGACGATGGGTGAACGTGACACTACGCGTTCTGGATCATCGGGGTCCTGCTGGATGTTCTCCTGCACGTCCGCGCCTACGAACTCCACCTTGAATCCATACTCTTCTGCGATCACCGAGAGGGTCTCGGCATCGAGGCGCTGGTTGATGCTCACCATCATGCCCAAGCTGAAACAGGCCCTGATGATGTCGGTGACAGGCACGGAGATCATGGACGCCAGTTCACTGGCGGTGACGAATTCGGTGACCTGGATGGTCTTGCCGGCGAGTTCGCGCGCGGCCTGCTCTTCCTCCAGGCGCTGGTATCGCTGGTCGCGTTTGTCGCGGCGCATGCGCGAAGCCTTGCTCTTTCCACTGCCGGTGAGGCGGGCGAGGGTCTCGCTCACCTTCTTCTTCACGGCGTTCTCATCCAGCTCGCCGGGGCGGCCGGGGGCACCGGTGGTACGCTGCTCCGCCTGCACGGCTCGGTCGATGTTCACCGGGCCGGGTTTCACGATGCGCTTGCGGCGGCCCTTGCGGTCATCCTGCGAAGGGCGTTCTGTGGGTTTGCGCTCGCGCTCCACGGGCAGGTCGATCTTGCCCAGCTTCGTCAAGCCCGCGAGCTTCTGCACATTCACCCGGATGGTCTCCCGTTCGGCGGGCGGTTCGCTCGGGGTGGGAGCAGGTTCGGCTTTGACGGGCTTCTCCGCTGCGGGAGGCGCGGGTGGGACTTCTTTGGCTTGAGCCTTCTTCTTCGCGGGAGCGTCCAGGTCGATCTTGCGCACCACCTTCACGGAAGCCTTCTCGGCTTTGGCCTTGATGGTCTCGGTTGGTGGCGGAGGCGTAGGTGGCGCGATCGGCGGGGTATCCTGCGGCACGTTGTGTATCAGCACATCGGCCTCCTCGGCGGGCTTGGGCTCTTCCTTGGGCTCGGCGCCGGCCAGGGTAATTGTTTCGCGCTCCTGGCGCTGTTGAACCACCGAACGGCTCTTCTGCTTGATCTCCTTGTCCTTGCCGAACTCCTCCAGCAGCAGGTCGTAGAGCTCCGCCTGGATCTTGGTGTTGGGATTGGTCTCCACCTGGTGCCCCTTCTTCTCGAGGTACTCCACCACAGTGCCCACGGCCAGGTTGAATTCCCTGGCCACCTTGCTCAATCGGATGCTCTTATCCTTCGCTTCGCTCATGCGGTGTGCTTCGTTCTTTCATTCGTCACCAGTGGCGGCCGAGGCCACCCCGGGCTCAATCCTCCAATTCTACGCGCAGGATGCGCAGTACTTCATTCACGGTCTCCTCCTCCAGATCGGTGCGCTTCACGAGGTCCTCGGCACCGATGTCCAGTACGCTGCGCGCGGTGTCGCAGCCGATCTTCTTCAGCTCGTCGATGATCCACTGTTCGATCTCGTCGCCGAACTCATCGAGGCTCACATCATCGGTCACCTCGTCGGTCTCACGGTACACATCGATGTCGAAGCCGGTGAGGCGGCCAGCCAGTTTTATGTTGTGTCCACCACGGCCGATGGCAAGTGCCACCTGGTCGGGCTTCATGTACACTTCGGCGCGTTTGTGCTCATGGTCCAGCTTGATCTCGCCCACCTTGGCCGGGCTGAGCGCCCGCTGGATCAGCAGTTGCTCATTGGCCGTGTAGTTGATCACGTCGATGTTCTCGTTGCGAAGTTCACGCACGATGCCATGGATCCGGCTGCCCTTCATGCCCACGCATGCGCCCACCGGGTCGATGCGGTCATCATAGCTCTCCACGGCCACCTTGGCGCGCTCGCCGGGTTCGCGCACGATGCGCTTGATGGTGATCAGTCCATCGGCCACCTCGGGCACCTCCTGCTCGAACAGTTTCTCCAGGAATTCCGGCGCGGTGCGGCTGAGGATCACCACGGGGGTGTTGTTCCGCATCTCCACTTTCCACACCACGGCGCGCACGCTGTCGCCCTTCTTGAAGAAGTCGCTCTTGATCTGCTGGTCCTTGGGCATGATCAGTTCATTGCCCTCATCGTCCAGGATCAATGTCTCCCTTTTCCAGATCTGATACACCTCGCCGGTGATGATCTCGCCGACCCGCTCCTTGTACTTGTTGTAGAGGTGGTCCTTCTCCAGTTCCATGATGCGGCTCTGGAGGTTCTGCTTCAGACTGAGGATGTTGCGGCGGCCGAAGTCGGGGATCTTCACCTCCTGGCTCACCTCTTCACCCACCTCGAAATCGGGCTCGATCTTGCGCGCTTCGCTCAGGGCGATCTGCGTGTTGTCGTCCTCCAGGTCGTCGTCCTCCACGATCTCGCGGTTGAGCCAGATCTCCAGGTCGCCTTTGTCGGGGTTGATGATGATGTCCACATTGGCCTCTTCGCCGAAACGGCGCTTCACCACGCCCCGGAAGACATCCTCGAGGATGCCCATCATGGTCACGCGGTCGATGTTCTTGAGGTCCTTGAACTCGCTGAAGGACTCGATGAGGTTCACGGTGCTCATGGCACGGTCAATTGAACTTGATGATCGTTTGTGTGGCTTTGATATCGGCACGGGGGATCATAGTGACCTCCTCGTCCATTTTGGGCAGGCGCCCCTTCACCTTGCTGGGGTGCTGGATGCGGATGCCGAGATGTTCTTCGTCATGGCTGGCCAGTTGGCCCTGCAGGGTCCGGCCATCGGTGAAGTGCAGTTCCACGATGCGGCCCAGATGTTTGTGGTATTGACGTTCCACCTTGAAGGGCCTGCCCATGCCCGGGCTGCTGAAGCTCAGTTCACAGTCGTCGGCCGCCTCGCCCAGGTCCTCCCGCACGGCCTTGTTCAGCCGCACCAGTTCATCGATGGTGATGGCCTTGTCGTTGTCCACCTCCACCAGCACCTTGCCTCCGGGGCGCACAGCCACATCCACCAGGAAGTGCGGGGTGCCCTCCAGATGCCTTTCGATGCTTTGCCTAACCTGTTCCACGGTGACCATTGCCTTAGCGCGAAATGCGGGGAACAAAAAAGAGGGGCGGTCCCCTCTTTCCTCTTCATCCGCCTGCTGTCGGCCGCAAAGGTAACGATCTGGGGGGAACTTGGACGCTAACCTGCAAGTTGCGCTTTAGGCCCGGGGATCGGACCCGTGCGCTCCATGGGCGGCTCTATGGATCGCCCATGGGGAATATGCTCCGTTCCTCGACCACCGCACCCTGCTTCAGATGCTGCCGGATGTAGCGCTCGTATTTCGCCAGATGCTTTGCGCTTCGCACCACGTGGTCGAAGCTTTCCTCCTGCCAGAAGGTCCCCTTGCGGCCGATCAGTTTGTTGATGGCCTTGGCGGTGTACGACTTCCAACTGTGCATGATGGCGGATAGGTCATAACCCGGGTATGGCACCACGAGTACGTGCACGTGGTTGCCCGCGATGGCGAATGTGCCCAGTTCGTAACGCTTACCGTCGAAGAGGTGCAAGGTCTCCAACATCTCTTTACGTGCTTCGGGAATGCGCAGCGCACAGGAACCAGCGCCCGCATCCAGCCATTCTTCCACACGTGTCCGGAATAGCCGCTGGTACTCGCGCTGCACCGCGAGAGGCAGGGTGATGATGTCCTGCATGCCGTAGATCCTCTCCCAAGTTTCACGGTCGCGCTTGATCTGCTCCAGTTGCACCTTGGCCAGACTATCGGCCTGCCGCCACGTGATGAAGTGCACCTTGCCCGGCTGCTTCCAATGCGGCCGGTTCCGGTAGGTGATCGTCAGTTCGGCGCGCTTGTCGAAGAAGAGGTCATTCGGATCCATGTCCCCTCAGGTGTTGTAACTGTGGGCTTGAAGGTAGCATGAATGTCGGAAGATGCATGTCCCACAGGCGCCCCGCCTGTGGAATGGACCTTAATGTCGGAGGATGCAGGTCCACAGGCGCCACACCTGTGGCAGTCCATGCATCTTGGGACCTGCTCTTCAGAAATTCACTGCGAAGACGATCACTAGCGCGACTATGAGCATTCCAGCCATTCCAACTCCATATCCATTATCATGGTCGAGCCAATGTTTCATACTCTTCCGAGTGACAAGCGATAAGAAGAACGCACCCGGATATCGAAAGATCCATAGAAGGATGATCTCTGCCAGAAGTTCGCCCATTGTAGTACGCTCTGAACGAAGATATACCTGAAGGCTTTTCCCCGGCTGTAAAGTTGTATGAAGCAGCTCGTCGCCCAGGCCCATGCCTGTGGTCCACAAAAATGTGAGCCATGCTTGCTCCCGATCACTCACATGGGGATCGCGTTCATCGGGCTTTCGCTCCACGGGCGTGGCGCCTGTGGGACTAAAGCCCCAACAACACCTGCCCGGGATCCTTCCCGCCGAACACCAGTTTCGCGGGATCCTCCAGCATCTCCTTCACCTTGAACAGGAAGCTCACGCTCTCCTTGCCGTCGACGATGCGGTGGTCGTAGCTGAGGGCCACGTACATGATGGGGCGGATCACCACCTGACCGTTCACGGCCACGGGGCGCTCCACGATGTTGTGCATGCCCAGGATGGCGCTCTGCGGCGGATTGATGATCGGCGTGCTGAGCATGCTGCCGAACACGCCGCCATTGGTGATGGTGAAAGTGCCGCCCGTCATCTCGTCGATGCTGAGCTTTCCGTCGCGCGCCTTGATCGCAAGTTCCTTGATCCCCGCTTCGATCTCCGCCAGCGTCATGCGCTCGGCGTTGCGCAGCACCGGCACCATCAATCCCTTGGGACTGCTCACGGCGATTCCGATGTCGGCGTAATCGTACATGATCATCTCCTCGCCGTCGATCTGCGCGTTCACCGTCGGGAAATGGCGTAGTGCTTCGGTGCAGGCTTTCGTGAAGAAGCTCATGAAGCCCAGGTTCACGCCGTGTTCCTCCTTGAACTTGTCCTTGTACTTGTTGCGCAGTTCCATCACAGCGCTCATGTCCACCTCGTTGAAGGTGGTGAGCATGGCCATCTCGTTCTTCACGCTCACCAGACGTTGGGCGACCTTCTTGCGCAGGGTGCTCATCTTGCTGCGGCTGCTATCGCGCGAGCCACCCCAGCCGTTCATGGCAATGGCATCGCCGTCCACGCCACCGGCGATGTAGGATTCCACATCGCTCTTGGTGATGCGACCATTGGGTCCGCTACCCTTCACTTTTGAGGCATCCACTCCTTTCTCCGAGATGATGGCCTTGGCGACCGGGGTTGCCTGTCGGTTGTCGGTTGATCGTTGTCCGTTGTCCGGCTTGGCCGCGACCGTCTCCTTCTTCTCCGTCTTCACTTCCTCTTTCACCTTCTCCCCACTCTTACCATTTCCCTCACCCTTCCTGGACTCGCCGCTTGCCGAGTCGCCGCTCGCCGCTTTCACCTTCTTCTCAGCCTTCACGCTCGTATCCACCCGCGCTACCACATCACCAACACCCACCTCGGCATCGGCCTCCACAAGCAGTTCGATCTTGCCTTCCGCTTCGGAACTCAGTTCCAACGTGGCCTTGTCGCTGTCGATCTCTGCGATCACCTGGTCCTTCTCCACCACATCGCCACTGGCGACCATCCATTTTGCGATGCGTACCTCGCTGATGCTCTCGCCTGGGCTGGGTACTTTGATGTCAACGGTTGCCATGGAGGAAATGGAAATGCGATGGGTGAATGTTCTGTTCAGGCACGGGGTGTCTTGTCGGCGATGACCTTGGTCGGCGAAGCTGAAGCGGCCTTCTTCTTGGTCGACTTGCTATCGCGGAACGCCCGCTCGATGATGGACTTTTGCTGAAGGGCCCAGCGTTGGCTGCTGCCGGTGGCGGGTGCGCCGCTGGCATTGCGGCTGAGGCGTTTCAAGTTGTACTCCGAAAGCTTGGGATGCTCGGTGAAGGTGCTCTGCATATACATCCATGCGCCCATGTTCGCGGGCTCCTCCTGCACCCATAGGTGGCGTTCGGCGTTCGTGTACTTCTTCAGGATCGCCACGAGTTGTTTGTCCGGCAAGGGATGCAATTGTTCCACGCGCACGATGGCGGTATCCTCGGCGCCCAGGTCCTCCTGCTTCTCCAACAACTCATAGTAGATCTTGCCCTGGCACAGGATCACGGTCGTCACCTTCTTCGCATCGACGTTCGTATCGTCGATCGTTTCCTGGAAACCACCTTTGGCCAATTCATCCAAGGTGCTGGTGCAGCGGGGATGGCGCAACAGGCTCTTGGGCGTGAACACCACCAAGGGCTTGCGGAAGTTACGTGCGAGCTGTCGGCGCAATACGTGGAAGAAATTGGCCGGTGTGGTGCAGTTCACCAACTGCATGTTGCCATCCGCAGCGGTGCTCAGGAAACGTTCCATGCGTGCGCTGCTGTGTTCGGCCCCTTGACCTTCATAGCCGTGGGGCAGCAGCAGCACCAGGCCGTTCATGGCATTCCACTTCTCTTCTGCGGCGCAGAGGTACTGGTCAAGGATGATCTGTGCACCGTTCACGAAATCGCCGAACTGTGCCTCCCAGATCTGCAGGGCATTCGGTTCGTAGAACGCGTAGCCGTACTCGAAGCCCATCACCGCGTATTCGCTGAGCAGGCTGTTGTAGATCTCCACCAGGCCCTGGTCCTTGCTCAGGTGTTGCAGGTGCATGTACTCCTCCTCGCTGTCCTCCACCTTCACCACGGCATGGCGGTGACTGAAGGTGCCGCGTTCCACATCCTGCCCGGTGAGGCGCATGGGATGGCCTTCCATCGCGATGCTCCCATAGGCCAGCAACTCGGCCATGCCCCAGTCCAGCTTTTCCTCCTCCATCATGCGGGCGCGGTCCTTCAGGATGCGCTCCAACTTGTTGAAGAACTTCATGCCCTTTGGGATGGCCGTCAGCGTGGCACCCATGGCTTTCAGTCGACCCTTGTCCACACCGGTCTCCGGGCTCCTGTCGAAGGCGCTGATGTCCGGCCGCTCAAAGCCCTGCCAGCGGTGCGCGAGAAAAGGAGTGATGCTGCTCTTCTCCATCTGCTTGGCATCATCGAGCCGCGCCTGCAACATGTTCTGGAACTGCTCCTCCATCTCCCTGGCCAGGCCCACCTCGATGGTGTTGCTGGCAAGCAGTTTCTCCTTGTAGATCTCACGGGGATCCGGATGTTCGGAGATGGCTTTGTACAACACCGGTTGCGTGAACTTCGGTTCGTCGCCCTCGTTGTGCCCGTGACGGCGGTAGCCCAGCAGATCAACGAACACATCCTGCCCGAATTCCTGGCGATAATCCAACGCGAGTTGCATCACATAGGCCACAGCCTCCACATCATCGGCGTTCACGTGGAAGATGGGACACTGCGTCACTTTGCCCACATCGGTGCAGTAGATGCTGGTGCGGCCGTCGATGTAGTTGGTGGTGAAACCCACCTGGTTGTTGGTGACGACATGCACGGTGCCGCCGGTGGTGTATGCCTTCAATCCCGCCATTTGTACCAATTCGTACACCACACCCTGACCGGCGATCGCCGCATCGCCATGGATGATCACAGGCACGGTCTTGCGGTGGTCGAAGTCGTGTTCCCGCTCAATGATGGCACGAGCAAGTCCTTGTACAACCGGCCCGACACTTTCCAAATGGCTCGGGTTCGGGCTCAACGTAAGTGTCACTGTCTTCCCGCTCTCGGTGGTGACCCGGCTGTTGTAGCCCATGTGGTACTTCACGTCGCCCTCCACCAAAGCATCCTCATAGTCCTTGCCTTCGAACTCGGTGAAGATGCTTTCGTAGGTCTTGTTCAGCGTGTTGGCCAGCACGTTCAAGCGACCGCGATGCGCCATGCCGATCACCACGTCCTTCACATCGTGGGCCTTGGCGCCGTGTTCGATGATCCAGTCCAGTGCGGGGATCAGCGTCTCCACGCCCTCGATGCTGAAGCGCTTCTGGCCGATGAATTTCTTGCCGAGGAACTTCTCGAAGACCACGGCCTGGTTCAGCTTGAAGAGGAATTCCTTCTTCTCCTCGAGGCTGAAATCCGGCGTGTTCCGCGCTTTTTCCATGCGGTCCTGCAACCACTTTGCCTTCTCAGGCTGGCGGATATGCCGGTACTCCACGCCGATGCTACGGCAGTAGGTCTCCTCCAGGAAGTCGATGATGTCGCGCAGTTTGGCCGGACCGATACCGACCTCGTTGCCCGCTTCGAACACGGTGTCAAGGTCCGTCTCGCTGAGCCCGAAGTTCTCGATGGCGAGCGTGGGCGCGTACTTCCGCCTGTCGCGCACCGGGTTGGTATGGGTGAAGAAGTGCCCGCGCGTACGATAACCCGTGATCAGGTCCAGCACCTTGAACTCCTTGCGGACATGTTCGTTCCCGGCCGTGCCCGTGGCTGGTTGCGTGCCGGGCAGCATGGCGTACTCGGTACGTGCCAGTTCAAAACCTTCGAAGAAGCGGGCCCAGCCGGACTCCACCGATGATGGGTCGTTCTTGTACTGTTGATAAAGGGCTTCGATCGCGCTGATATCAGCGTTGCTCAAGTAAGCGTGTTTGTCCATGGTTGGGGCCCCGGGGATCGTTCGGCAAAGGTAGCTCCTGGTCGCGGGCTTCTACGGCGTTCCAGCGCCTGCCGTTCACCGTGCGGTGTGTCGGCGGCATTCAGAAGCGCCCGGCGTATCGCAAACGGGTGAGCACCTTCTGTAGGGCGCGCAGCACACATTCCCCTGCCAGGCCATGCAGGCCGCCCATCGCGATGGTGCGACGTAGATGGGCCTCCGGGATATCCACGCGGTACATGGCGTTCTGCAGCGCGTTGGCACCCTGCGCACGAAGGGCTTCAAGCCGTGGTAGCACCAGCCCGCGTAAGGTCTCGAATGCTTCCTCACCCACGGGGGGCTCGGGAAGCTCCATCACGCTCATCGACAGATCCTTCCGCATCTGTGCCACGGTGGAGGCCAGCACTTCGGTGCGGTCCAGCCACCGTTGCAAACCATCATCGCCTTTCCCCGGCACTTCGCTGGCCATGCTGTGGATAAGTCCGGCAAAGGTGGCATGGACACGGCACTATTTTCGCCCGGCCAAAGGCGATAGACCGGTTGTCCGCGCCAAGTGATGATCTATGAAGGACGACCGGCACCGAACAACTGACAACCTCATCCCCCACATGCGCCTGCTCACCACGACCGTCTGCCTAAGCATTCTATCCTGTCTCCACGCCCAATACGGTTCATTCGACGCTTCCGCCGTCAAGGGGGCGAAGACCTCCACCACCATCGTGGTGCTCGATGGGGGCAACACCCCCTATGACCGTGCGGTGATGGAAGCCATTAAGAGCCATTGGACATTCACGGCGAATACCGAGTTCGTCACCACCGCTGAGATGGCCACACGCCCTGTGGTGCCAGAGAACACGTATCTAATGAAGGTGAGCCGCACCGACCCCGTGAGATTCGAGGGCACCTTCCTGATGCTGGTCCAGGGGTGGAAGCCAAAGAAGGGCGAATCCCTTCAAGCTTCGGGCATGGGTTATACAAATGTGCCCTCCAGCCAGGAGCTGGCCTCGCTGCTGATCGACGCAAAAGGCCTGAACGCTGGTCCGACCGGACCGATGGCTGTGTTATACGTGAAGCACTTACAGGACTACCTGAAGCTGGTGGAGGCCGGAAATATCCGCGATAAAGCCACGGCTGACCGCACTTACGCCGGGCGTAATCGTTTGGTGCGTGATACAGAACTGTGGCTGGCACAGGATCACCTGGACAAGAGCATGCCCGCGCTGGACAATGTGAAAGAGCATTACTCCGCACCAGTGTCGATCAAGCCGATGGCCTCGGTAATAGACGCTGTGGAAAAGCAGGACGCGTCAGTCACGATCAGCGACGTGGTGATCACCGTGGGCGACCACCGTAACAAGCACTGCTTCAAGCGGGTGTTCAATGCGGGTACCGGGGAGTTGATGTACCTGGGCGAAGATCAGGCCCTGCACGGTAAGAAGGAAGGCTTCATCGACAACGACCTGAAGAATATCGAGCGGGCACGGTGACGCCTGTACGATAAACCCTTCCAAGAGCGCATGGACCATCGTCTGCTTCGAGCTTTCAGGGCCATGGAACGGGAGCGCACCGGCCTGCTCAATGATGTGGCCGGCATCCCAGCAGAACTTTTGGAGCGGACCCCGGGGCAGGGGGCTTGGAGCATCGCGCAGACCGTGGTGCATCTTGCCATGGCCGAGGAGGGAACACTGGCCTACCTCCACAAGAAACTGGCCTATGGCGGCCATCGCACGGTGACGATCACCGGAGTGCTACGACTTGTGATCCTGCGCATTGCCCTGGCGCTGCCCATCCGCTGGAAAGCCCCGAGGTCCATCGCGGTGATCCCGGAAATGCCTTGGGAAGAGGCCCTCGCACGTTGGGATGTGGTACGCGGGGAGTGGCACCGGGCATTGGAGGAACTTCCCATGGGACTTGTTCATCACGGCCTCATCAAACACCCTGCGGTGGGCAAACTCAGCGTGGCCCAGGGTTTACACTTCATGGCACGGCATGTACGCCATCACCGCGAACAGGTGCGCCGAACACTGCGGCAGATAGGCGATGGGACCCATGTTCCATGATGGATCATGACTGCCGCCGCCAGTCGTAACTTGGCAAGCCTACACCTTCATGAAGATCCAACTCGCGCTCACGCTCGCAGCCTTATCAATGGGCATGGACTCCCGTGCCGAACACATGGTGGGCGGGTCGATCGACTACCGCTGTCTGGGCGGCAATTTCTACGAGGTCACCCTTACCATATATCGCGATTGCTCGGGCTTCGATGTGATCCCGCAACAATTGAAATTCATCAATGATTGCGGGGTGGATTTCACCATCTCGAACTTGCAGGTGCAGGAAACGGAACAGGTCGCTCCTCTGTGCCCAGCCGAGATGGGCAACAGCATATGCGATGGTGGAGCGCAGGCAGGGATGCAGAAACATGTATTCCGCCATACGCTTTTTCTAAGCCCTTGCCCGGGCTGGAAGATCTACTGGTCCGTCTGCTGTCGCCCCTTCACCCTGAATCTGGTGGGTTTGCCAGGCCTGTATATCGAAGCCCAGTTGGACAACACCGATGGGGGCTGCAATGATTCCCCCTATTTCGCCGACCATCCACCCCCTTTTGTCTGTAGTGGACAACTCATGGGGTACGATCCCCACGTGGTGGAGGCCGAGGGCGATAGTCTGGTCTTCAGCCTGGCCGATGCGCGGTACGCCGCCCCGAATCCGGAGGTGATCCTTTACCAGCCACCGTGGTATGGTGCCATTCCATTCTCGGACCTCACCATCGACCCCCTCACAGGGAGGATCTCCTTCCTGCCTTCACTTCAGGGTTTTGTGACCGTGGTGGTGTTGGTGGAGGAATATGGCCCCGGAGGACAATTCAAGGGAAGCGCGATGCGTGACTTCATGTTCACCGTGATGCCCTGTGATAATACGATCCCAACCCTTTCCGCAGGCATCATACAGTCGCTTTCAGGTGATGGGCTAACCACTGGCGAGCGGTCCGCAGCCGTGTGTGCAGGCGGTAGCGGATGCATGGACATGTCCTTCACGGATGCCGATGCCAGCCAATCCCTGCAGGTGACCAGCAACGCGCATCTGGTGCTCCCGGGTGCCGAATGGTCCGTGAGTGGCACCAACCCTGTTCTGTTCACCCTTTGCTGGGACAGCCTGCCCGTTCCGCCAGGGATCAAGCATTTCGCCGTGAAGGTGCTCGATGACAAGTGCCCGTTAGGCGGCCTGCAGACCTATACCTATACGCTGGATATCCAGGCTCCGCCCGAACTCGAAGGTGGTAGTGCCCTGGCCTGTGGCCTTACCCCCGAGTTCTTCCTGGGCGATTCCATGGCGCAGCTTCCACCGCCGGGCGGAAACTGGTCAGGCCCCGGCGGTATGCCCCACAGCGGGTGGTTCCAACCAGACACCGACCCCCCGGGTGCCTATACCTATTCGATCAGCACATCCGCAGGTTGCACCTCCAGCGCTGTGGTCACTGTGACCATGATCCCCGTAGAAGACCCGCTATGCGAATTCCTTTCCACCCCAGCACTTGCTGCGACAAACCCCAAGGTTTTCCCCAACCCTACCACAGGCGTTGTTTTCCTGACAGGATATCCTCCAGGCGGGAATAACACGGTCATCGCGCTCCAGAACGCGCAGGGTGCGTTGGTCTGGACCCATCGGCCCAATGCAACGGATGACATCATCCGCCTGGAACTCCCGGGGCATCTGGGCAACGGTAGTTACATCATGCACTTTGAGCATGACGCTGGTCGAATGCGTCCGGTTTCCATCTTACTGATGCGATAACGGACGATGAACCAGCGGTATCAATGGTTGTTCGGATGATATGGCCATCGTACTGATCACCGGTGGGACCGGACTCATCGGCCGGGCATTGACCCGTGCACTCCGCGCCGAGGGACACGAGGTGCGGATCTTGGGACGCCGTGCCGGCACCAGCGAAGGTGCCCCGATCCTCACGTGGGAACCGAGCCGAAATACAATGGACCGTTCCATTTTGGAAGGTGTGGAGCACATCGTCCACCTGGCTGGGGCGGGCATCGCCGACAAGCGATGGACCGCGGCGCGTGTGAAGGTGTTGATCGACAGCAGGGCCGCATCCGCGCTGCTGCTGCTGGGTGAAACGATGGCACAGGGGCTGAGACCAAGCTCTTTTGTGAGTGCCGCCGGCATCAACTATTACGGTGCGGTGACCAACGATCATGTATTCCATGAGGACGACCCTCCCGGGAAGGACACCATCGGCTGGATCAGCAGTGAATGGGAAGCCGCGGTGGACACTTGGGCTGACCACTGCCGGACCGTGAAGCTGCGCACCCCTATTGTACTCGCCTCCGAAGGAGGGGCACTGCCGAAGTTGGCCGCACCGGTGCGCTGGGGCCTGGGTGCGGCCCTTGGCACGGGCCGCCAATGGATGCCGTGGGTCCATATCGACGACCTCGTGCGGATCTATATGAAGGCACTCTTCGATCCCGGCATGCATGGTCCATATAATGTGGATAGCGGGCATTACGTGCGGAATGTGGACATGATGCGCGCGATCTCAAAAGCGCTTGGCAGACCTTTCCTACTTCCCGCTATTCCGGGTTGGATACTTCGGTCCGCCATGGGAGATCTGTCCAGTATCCTGTTGGAGGGATCGCGTACCACCAATGCCCGGCTGCGGGGTGCCGGATACGTTTTCAAGCATACGGACCTGGACAAGGCCCTGGCAGACTTGTTACAACGCAGGTGATGCCTCAAAAAGAAGCCGCCCCACTTTCGCGGGGCGGCTCCATCAGGGTCCTTCGATCCGCAGCTTAGCGCTGGATCACGATACGTTTCTCATGCGTGCCGAATTCACCGGCCATGCGGATCACGTATGTGCCCGGTGCCAGTTTTCCGGCGAGTTGCAATTGGGCGGGAGCACCAAGACCGATGACCTCCTGGCCAGTGTATACGAGACGGCCGGTCATGTCATAGATCTCCAATCCGACCTTGCCGCTCTCACCACCATAAAGCAGGGTGATGTCGCCATTGCTCGGGTTGGGGAACACGGTCCAGCCAGCCGGTCCGGAGAAGGCATCCACACCTACGTTCTGCTCGATCTTCACCGCGTAGTCTTCCACCTGCCCATAGGTCGACAGGCCGCATGGGGTGTTGTTGGCGATGTTCGGGTACTCGGACCCATCGTGCATATCCACCAGGCGCACCCGCATAAGCGTAACGCCCAACAGGGCATCGAGCGGGATGTTGATATTCCCTGTGTGGGGGCCCGGACCAAGCTCCGATACGTAGACCAATTCCGTTGGATCGAGGGTACCGCTTTGGTCAAAGTCGATCCACACATACACTTGATCCTCGGCGAAACCTCCATCAATGGTCACTGAGATGGGGTAGGTCCCATTCAGCAGCACGTTGGCCTGGATAAAGGTGAAGTTCTCGTAACCGGCGTTGGAGGTTGAACTGTTGTCGATATCGGCGAAGGTCACATTGCTGATCTTCTCGAAAGCTTCAACGATGGCACCCACCGGCTCGCATGGGGGATCGGGATCACCCGGGCAATCGCTCACCCCGGCACAAGCCCCATCATTATTGGCGTTGTCAATGGCCGCACCAGCACAAAGGCCATCCCATTCCGTCTCGCAGCAGAATGGGTCCGCGGCACAGATCACTGCGGTGCAGGCGGCATCTTCACAACCAGTTCCCGGATGCGCGGTACAGCATGCCGCAGTAGGTGGCTCACCCGTGCAGTCGCTCACGCCCAGGCAAACGCCACCTGACTGTGCGTTGGCAATGGCCGCACCCGCACAGAGACCATCCCATTCGGTATTGCAGCAGAAGGGGTCGGCAGCGCAGATCACCGCCTGGCAAGGGCCGTCTTCACAACCCGGGGTGGGGTTGGCGGTGCAGCATGGACCATCGCCAGGGGGCGGGGGGTCGCTTGGGCAATCGCTTACACCCTGACAGGCACCTCCGGCCTGCGCATTAGCGATGGCAGCACCGGAACAGAGGCCGTCCCACATGGTCTCACAGCAGAATGGGTCGGCGGCACAGACCACTGCGGAGCAGCCCGCATCCTCACAGCCGATCCCGGCATTCGGAGTGCAGCAGGGACCCGGCGGCGGCGGCGGGCCATCCGGGCAGTCGCTCACACCGGCACAGGCGCCACCGGCATCAGCATTCGCGATGGCGGCACCCGCACAGGTGGCATCCCATTCGGTATCGCAGCAGAATGGATCATCTGCACAGATGGCGGATTCGCATGCTGCGTTGGAGCAACCCGGGGTACCATTCGCGGTGCAGCATAGACCTGACCCCGTCGGACAATCACTCACACCCGCGCAGGGTCCACCCTCCTCCGCGTTGGCCAAGGCCGAGGCGGCGCAGATGCCATCCCAACTCGTGTTGCAGCAGAAGGGGTCGGCAGCGCAGATAAGCGCCTCACAGGCGGCGTCTTCGCAGCCCGGGGTACCATTGGCGCTACAGCAGGGACCTGACGGACCGGATGGGCAGTCGCTCACACCGGCACATGCGCCGCCTGCATTGGCATTCGCGATGGCAGCACCGGCGCAGTCAGCATCCCATGCCGTATCGCAGCAGAAGGGATCGCTGGCACAGATGGCGGTTTCGCAGGCGAGGTTCGCGCAGCCAGGTGTACCGTTGGCGGTACAGCAAGCACCAGTGGAACTCGGGCAATCACTTACACCGGAACAAACACCACCGTCCTGGGCATTCGCCAGGGCAGCACCGGCACAGATGCCATCCCAACTCGTGTTGCAGCAGAAGGGGTCGGCAGCGCAGATCGCGGCCTCACAAGCAGCATCATCACATCCAGGGGTCCCATTGGCCGTACAGCAGGGACCGGTCGGAGTGGAACCGCAGGGCACCGTGCTGATGTTCAGCACATAGGGGCCACCAGGTTGGGAGATCACCGGGACCCAGTATGTGCCAGGCTGTAGGTTGAGATAGAGCAACACGATGTTGCCATCGCCACAGCTAAAGGACCAGGATGTCGAGAAAACGAAGTTACCGGGGAACTCAGCCGGGCAACCGGAAGAGATGCCAATGAACATGGGATCGAACACCATGGGCGAACCGCACAGGTCGATCGTTACATCAGCGCAGTCCTCAATGATGAACGCTTCCCATACCTGGGGTGCGCCATAGGACCCACCCACAGAACTATCGGTGCCGCCCAGCGAGTTGCCGGTGAAAGTTTCACCGCCTGGCACCGGGATCAGTACGGGTGTGACATCATCGCAATCGTTGTTGTCCGGCGGATCAACAGACCCAGGGCAATCGCTCACCTCGGTACACACACCACCAGCGATGGCATTGTTCACAGCAGCGCCCGCACAGAACCCATCCCAGCTATTGTTGCAGCAGAAGGGGTCGGCGGCGCAGATCGCGGCCTGGCAGGCGGCATCTTCGCAACCGGGGGTCGCATTGGCTGTGCAGCAAGGACCATCACCCGGAGGAGGTGGCTCACCATCGCAATCGCTGACACCATCACAGACCCCTCCAGCGTTGGCATTGTCCACTGCCGCACCAGCACAAAGCCCATCCCAACTAGTGTCACAGCAGAAAGGATCAGCGGCACAGATCGCGGCCTGGCAAGCGGCATCCTCGCAGCCAGTACCAGGATGTGCTGTACAGCAGGGGCCACCGGGTGGGGGCGGTCCATCGTTACAGCTCATGGTGAGGTTACCTGTACCGGAAGCGCCACTAAAACCCGAAACACGGATCCAATAGGAGGTGCCTGCCACCACCGGGAAGGTGATGGTGCTGGTAAGTCCGCAGCCTGCCGCATCGTCATTGCAGGCCAGTTCCGCTCCGCCACAATCACTGAAGGCCGCAAGGGCGGAATCGTAATTGGCATCGTTGCAGGTGGTGGCCGTAGCAACGCCCGTGCAAGTAGCAACGTATTCGAACCACACGTCATTCACATCCTCGAACGTGCAGCTGGTGATGTCCATTCCTGTTGAACCCAGTGTCGTGAATGGGGTGACACCATCACCGATCACGACCGCATCGGCACATTCGTCATTCTCGGGAGCGCCGGCACAGACGGCAGTGGTAACGTTGAGCACGTAAGGACCTCCAGGAGAGGCGTAAATGGGCACATAGTAGGTGCCGGGCTGTAGATTCAAGAAGAACAATTCGATGTTGCCATCACCGCAGCTAAAAGCCCAGGTGGTCGAAAAGACGTAGTTGTCCGGGAAGCCTGCGGGGCATCCCGAGGAGATCCCAATGAACATGGGATCGAACACCGAAGGGGAGCCGCACAGATCGATGGTCACATCCGAGCACTCCGTGATGGTGAAGGCCTCCCATACCTGGGGGGCTCCATAGGAACCACCGATCGAATTATCCGTGGCCCCTGTGGCATCACCTGAGAAGCTCTGACCTCCAGGGACCGGGATGACCACTGGTATCACATCCGCGCAATCATTGTTGGGAGGAAGGTCGGCCTCATCCAGACAACTAAGGGTGAGATCCCCTGTGCCGGTCGCACCATTGTAACCAGAAACGCGGACCCAATAGGAGGTTCCGGCCGTCACGGGGAAGCTGATCGTACTCTGCAGACCGCAGGCGTCATCATTGCAGGCCAATTCCGCACCACCGCATGCGGAAAAGGCAGCCAGGGCGGTGTCATACGATGCACCTCCACAGGTGGTGGCCGTGGCGAAACCCGTGCAGGTGGCCACATACTCGAACCACACGTCATTGGTATCGTTGAAGGTGCAGCTGGTGATGTCCGTACCGGTGGATCCCACAGTGGTAAAGGGTGTGACCCCATCACCGATCACAATGGCGTCGCCGCAATCATCATTTGCCAGGCCACCGCCGCCGCCGCCGGGGCAGTCGCTGACATTCGCACATGCACCACCACCGTTGGCGTTGGTAACGGCCGCACCAGAACAGAGGCCATCCCACTGTGTGTCACAGCAGAACGGATCCGCAGCACAGATGGCGGCCTGGCATGCGGCATTCTCGCAGCCGGTGCTCGCGTGTGGTGTGCAGCAGGGGCCAGCGCCACCGCCGCCGCCGGGGCAGTCGCTGATGCCTGCGCATGCCCCACCACCGTTGGCATTGGCGATCGCATCACCAGCACATAAGCCGTCCCACTGTGTGTCACAGCAGAACGGATCCGCAGCACAGATCGCGGCCTGGCATGCGGCATTCTCGCAGCCCTGTCCGGCATGCGCGGTGCAGCAAGGGCCGCTGCCACCACCGCCACTGGCGGCTTGGATGCACAGGTCGAAGGTGCCCTGACCACTATTGTCCGAAGCGATCCGGACCAGATAGTTGGTCCCGGGTGTCACGGTCACGGTCTGGTTCAACGCGGCACCACCGATCTGGCAATAAGTGGATGCGCCACCACAGGTCTCCTTCAATTCCAAGATCAACGTAGCGATGGTGAAGACAGGGATGGAGATGTTCACGGAGGTGTTGGCCCCTGAGTTGAAGCTGTACCATACATCACTCTCCGTGGGGAAGCCCCCTGCGTAACATGCGTAGATCCCGCCATCCAGATCGGCACCCACATTGGTCCCGCTGGTCGAACCAGCAGGGCAGCCGCCTGCAGGCTGCACGGTGATGGGCTGCGCATTGGCGCAGAGATCATTAGCGGGCGGTTGGGCGGTAGCCTCCATGCCCAAGAACAGGAAAGGTAAAAGCAAGGTCCAGCTTCTACACCGGCTTGCAAATTGGAAAAGTGCGGCCGCGTAAGTGTTTCTCATCGGAGGTGGATTGGTGATGTTTCAAGGTTGGGAAGCCCTCTGGCACGGTTGGCCCGGAAGGAATGCTGTATCCAAGATCGCACTGAGATCATGTAGAGCCAAAGCTGTACTGTCCATGGCGGTAAAGATGGGGTGGGCATGGCTTATTTGCAAGAACCCGCCGACCGGCTTTCCACAACCGTCCGGGAATAACCAAAAGAAAGGTTGGTGGTCGCCTCCCAGTCCGTGTATCAATGCACACGCGATCGCAAGAGCTCCAACATGGTCCTGAGTGCTGCGGAACTTTCTCCAGGCACAGCGATCTCGTCGAGCGCCTCCCCGGCCATCCGGTCGAACCGGGCCACCTCCGCTTCCGCTTCTCTCCTCACGCCCAATGCCTCAAGCACCGCGAGCATGGCCGGCACATTCCTTTCCGCCGGCGCGCGGGCCAGCTCACGGGCCAGTTCCTCCCTGCCCTCCTCCCGGCTGTGCTCCAAGCCCCTGATCAACAACCAGGTCTTCTTCCCGGCCCTGAGGTCACCACCACGCTGCTTGCCCACCGCTTCGGGGTCCCCAAAGGCATCCAGCAGATCATCACGCAATTGGAAGGCGATGCCCAGATATTCCCCGAAGCTACCCAACCGTTCGCGGTCGTCTTCCGAAGCGCCCCCCTTCATCGCACCCACACGCAGCGCGCAGGAGAGCAGGACCGCGGTCTTCAGGCGGATCATTTCCAT
Source organism: Flavobacteriales bacterium (assembly GCA_041747675.1). Taxonomy (GTDB): domain Bacteria; phylum Bacteroidota; class Bacteroidia; order Flavobacteriales_F; family PHOS-HE28; genus PHOS-HE28. The sequence continues at coordinate 29,497 of JBGTES010000074.1, read as the reverse complement.
ATACTCGGCCAGGCCCACCTCCTCCCTGCGCTCAAAAGCCATGTCCAGCATCTGCCCCTCACAGACGAGCAGCGCATGCCGGCTGAATTCCGCTGAGATGCCCGGGTCACGGGCCATCAATTGAACGGCCTTCACCAGCATGGCATCGCCACTGAGGATGGCCGTGTTGACATTCCACTTCACATGGACGGAAGGCCGCCCACGGCGCAGGGGGGCTTCGTCCATGATGTCATCATGCATCAGGGTGAAGTTGTGGAAGAGTTCGATCCCCAGGGCTTCGTCAAGTACATCCTCCGCGTTACCACCGAACAGTTCACAGGCCATCAGCGTGGCCACCGGCCGCACGCGCTTGGCCGGCAGCCGCATCAGGTAGGCCATAGGTCCATACAAGCCATCGGCAGGCAGGGCATCGGCCCATTCGCCCACCCGGCGTTCCACCAGTGTACGAAGCGCTTCGAAAGAATGCATGTTGGTCAGTCGCGCAGCAGGTTCATCAGATATTCTCCGTATCCGCTTTTCAGAAGTGGCTGCGCAAGCGCTTCCAGTTGTGCGGCATCGATGAACCCACGCTTGTACGCCACCTCTTCGATACACCCGATGCGCAGGCCCTGTCGCTCCTCGATCACCTGCACGAACTGTGCGGCCTGCATCAGCGAACGGAAGGTGCCCGTGTCCAACCACGCGGTACCGCGGTCCAGGATCTCCACTTTCAGCCGGCCCTGGCGCAGGTATTCCCGGTTCACATCAGTGATCTCATATTCGCCGCGCGCACTGGGTTCCAGTGAGGCGGCGATGTCAAGCACACTATGGTCATAGAAATACAGCCCCGGTACGGCGTAGTTGCTCTTGGGCCGGGCGGGCTTCTCCTCGATGCTCAGCGCACGGTTCTCCGCATCGAACTCCACCACGCCGTATCGCTCGGGATCGCTGACATGGTAGGCGAAGACCAGACCTCCATCCGGGGTGGTGTGTTCCGCCAGCATGCGCCCCAGCCCGCGTCCATAAAAGATGTTGTCGCCCAGGATCAGCGCCACGCTGTCGTTGCCGACGAACTCCCGGCCGATGACAAAGGCCTGCGCCAGGCCGTTCGGCTGCGGCTGCTCGGCGTAACCAAAGGAGCAGCCCAGCTGTGATCCATCACCGAGCAACTTGCGGAAATGGGGCAGATCGTGCGGGGTGCTGATCACGAGGATCTCCCGGATACCGGATGCCAGCAGTGTGCTCAGCGGGTAGTAGACCATTGGCTTGTCGTACACCGGCATAAGTTGCTTGCTCACCGCCAGGGTGAGGGGATGCAGCCGGGTGCCGGAGCCACCGGCCAGAAGGATTCCTTTCATGCGTTGCGGGGTTGATCATCCGTGGGATCGCCTTCCGGATCTGGAACGCCAGGTCCGTCCTCATCGGCCGGCGCGATCTCCAGATCGGGTTCTTCGTCCATCATGTCCAGCACCGGCTCCTCAAAGGAAGGTGTGGTCATGACGCGCTCGAAACTCAGGAGCATGGAAGGAAGGATCAGCAGATTGGTGAACATGGCCACCAGCAGGGTGAAGGAGACCAGCAGCCCCAGGGCCTGGGTGCCGCCAAAGTCGGAGAACACGAAGAGGCCGAAACCACAGAAGAGGACGATGCTTGTGTACAACATGCTTACCCCCGCCTCACGGAGGGCTTGGAACACCGATGCACGGATATTGTGACCTGAGAGCTTCAATTCCTGACGGTACTTGGCCAGGTAGTGGATGGCATTGTCCACCGAGATCCCGAAGGCGATGCTGAACACCAGGATGGTGCTGGGCTTGATGGGGATGTCCAGATAGCCCATGAGGCCGGCGGTCATGATCAGCGGCACCAGATTGGGGATCAATGAGATCAGCACCATCCGGAAACTGTTGAAGAGCAGGGCCATGATGCCTGAGATGAGGATCACCGCCAGGATCAGTGAGATGACCAGGTTCTTCACCATGTATTTGCTGCCCTCGAGGAAGACCACGCTGGTCCCAGTGAGCACCACGCGGAATTTGGCGGGATCGAAGATGCTGTCCACGCGGCTTCGCAGGTCGGCCAGAAGGAGGTCCATGCGCGCAGTGCCCACATCGGCGACCTGCATGGTAAGCCGTGTGGTCTGCCGGTCCTCATCGAGGAATCCGCGCGCCACACCACCCTGGTCCTTGGCGCCTTCGAGATAGGGCGCGATGAATTGGTCCGGGCCGCTGGCGCGGATCAGCTGGTACCGTTCCGGGTCACCGCCGTAGAAGGCCTGCTTGGTGAACTTCACCGCATCGGCGATAGAAAGCGATCGCGACAGTTCCGGGTACAATGCAAGGGTATCCTGCAGGCGTGAGATCAGGCGCAGGTTGGACTCCTTCAACACCTGCCCCTTCTTCCTGGTATCCACCATCACCTCAAGAGGCATCACCCCGTTGAACTCGCGTTCGAAGAAATGCAGGTCCTGCATCACCGGATCATCCATGGGCAGGTCGTCCACCACGCGACTCTCATTCTTCAAGCGCATCACACCCAACAGACCGATCACCACGAAGAGCCCGGTGAAGGCATAGATCAGCGGTCTGCGATGGTGCACGAGGTGGATCAGCTGGGCGGTGCTGCGATCCACCCATTTGCGCTCCAGATGCGCCAGGTGCCGGTCCTTGGGTTCGCCCTGCAAGCTGAACATGATCGGCACAAGCAGGATACTCAGCACAAAGACCGCCATGATGTTCAGCGCGGCGATCAAACCGAATTCCTTGAGCACATCGCTGTACGTGAGTATGAAAGTGGCGAAGCCCGTGGCCGTTGTGGCGTTGGTGATGAAGCTGGCCTTGCCCACGCGGTAGATCACCCGGGTGAGCGCCTTGATGCGGTTCCGGTGCCGGGCGTATTCGTAGTGGTACTTATTGATCAGGAAAATGCAGTTCGGGATGCCGATGACGATGATCAACGGAGGAATGATGGCCATGACAGAGGTGAGCTTGTAACCCAGAAAACCGATGGAACCCAAGGCCCATACCACACCCACGACCACCACCAGCAGGCATACCATCACCACCCGCCAGCTCTTGAAGAAGAGCAGCAGCAGGAACGCCACGGTGAGGATCATCAGACCCACGAACATGCGCAGCTCGGTCTTGGTGCGTTCGGTGACCACCGTGCGGATGAAAGGCAGGCCGCTTCGGTACACCTTGAAGCGACCCTGCACGAATTCATCCACACGGCTGGATATCTGGTCGACCATGTCGCCGCGACGCTCACTGTTGAAGCGTTCGGCATTGACGAACACCATCATCAGGCTTGTGGAACTGCTGTCGTTATAGAGCAGACCCCTGTAAAAGGGCAGGTCCCTCACCCGGGCCCGGATGTCGTCCACCTCCTGCTGCGTGGTGGGCATGCGCGGCACCACAGAGGAGAGCTGGAATCGCATCAGGCTGTCATTGCGCACCAATTCGAAGAGATGCGCTTCGGAGAACACAGAGTCCACTCCTTCCTGCGCCTTCAGGTCGTGGCCCATGCGCCACCAGGCCTGGAAATGCTCCAGTTCATACAGCCGGGGATCTTGCGTGGCCAGCACGATCACATTGCCGTCCTCGGAGAACTTGCTGTGCAGCTCCTCATACTGCACATAGGCGCTGTCGGTACGGGGCAGCAGGCCACCGAACTTGTAACTCACCTCCACCTTCCCCATCCAATGGGCGAAGAATGCCGTGATCACGGCAAGCACCACCAGGATGCCATTCCGGTTGCGGAGTATTCGACTGGAGAGCCAGGCCCACATCGGCAGGGGGATGGAAGGCCCGGAAAACGCCCCGGACGCATCATGTACAAAGGAACGAGATCCCTGCCGAGGGGTATCAGCGCCCCAGGCTCATGGTCAACTTGAGGGCCAGATTGTCCACTGGCTCCGGCAACGTGTTGGGGCCCATGCGATAGAAGATGCCCACCCCGAAGGCGGTGATGTTGCTGCGCAGCAGGTTGTCCAGTTGCAGGCCCCCTTCCAGATATCCATCCTCCATGCTCTTGAAAGAATAGCCCCGGTGTCTATCCGGCTCATCCAGTGCGCCCAGTCCGGCGTTCAGCAGCAGCACCGGGACGGGCCTGAACCGCTTCCCCTTGAAGATCAGGTTGCCGAAGCTGTGGCGCAGATACAGGGCCAGGTAACGGTCGGCGAGGAACTCGTTGGGGCGCATGGTCTCGAAGGTGTTCATCGTGGCCACTGGTAAACCGCTGGTCCAACTGCCACGTAGGTTGAAGAGGAAGGGATAGGGTGCGCGCGTGTCGGCCATGCCACCCATCAGGCGGAAGGACAGGTCGCCGGCCATTCGGAGGCGGAAGGTCTTTTCCAGCATTGCGTTCACACGCCATAGGTCGAACTGGCCATCCCACAAGCCATCCACGGCACGCATGACATTGATGTAGAGCACGGGCCAGCGTGTGCCAAGCCCGAACTGGCTGTCTGGCAGGCGTGCCACCTGCTCGCGGTGGGCGTAGCGCAGCCCCAGCGATACGGAACCTGTCAGGAAGCGGTCGGTGATCAGGGTGATGCCCTCCTGCAGTTCGTTGGCATAGGTGTAGCCCAACAGGTTGAGGCGTTCGGCCCGCTCGGTGCCCAGCCACAAGCGCAACGAACCACCCACGCGATGCACCATCTCCGCACCGATGCGCTCGATACGATCCATGCGGTCCACATAGAACCAGCGGTAGCTCTCCGAAGTGAATGTGCGCGGCATGCCCTGGAAAGCCACCCCACCGCTTTCGTCCACATCGTAGGCGTAATAGCCGCGCACCGTGGGACCCCGGCCCGGGCGGGGCCGCAGCGTCAGATCCCCACCATATTTCCAGTCCCGGTCGTTGAAGCCATAGGCGAAGAAGCCCCCCACGCTGATGAAGCGTGATACCCGGTCGTTGGTGGCGGCGCCCACACCCAGGCGCAGGCCTTCGTACGCATTGTAGCGAAGCATACGGTCCAGCAGCAGGTCGAAGGGCCCCACGCCCATGCGTCCGCTGGCCAGGAAAGCGGCCCAGCGCACCTTGCGCTCGATATTCTCCGCCGCACTGATGCTGTCGATGGTGACATAGGTGCGCAGCTCCTTACCCTCCAACGGTTCGGTGCGCAAGCTGTCCCAGAACGCCTCATCACGCCGCGTGGCGATGCGGTCCATGACGAATGCCGGTCCGCGCACATCACGTTTGGCGATCGGCTGGTCCAGGTGTATGTCCTTCAGGTAGGTGCGCCCCACGCCGACCGCTTTCCAGGAGTTCACGCGCACCATGTCCAGGTAGAGGAAAGTATTCAGCCGCACAGGGAACCAGGCCCTGCCCCCGACCTTCTCGAACTGCTGCTGCAACTTGATGCTGAAGTTGCCTGTCCGTTCCACCGGTTCGGCGATCACATTCTGCAGCGCATATCCATCGGTGTTCACATAGAGCACACCCTGTAGCGCATCGAACTTGCGGCCACTGCGCGGACGGTAGCTGATGATGAAGATCGTGTCCGCACCCTGGTACAAGGTGTCCTCCAGCAGGAAGAGGTAGCGGGCGGTGCTGTTGGGCCCGATGGGGCTTAAATAGGTCTTCTCGCCCAGGGCGATCTGTGGCTCATAGATCGAGAATGTCTTGGTAGAGGCGGCCAGTCCGATGAGCGCGGGATCCTTCAAGCCGCTCACACGCATGGCGATCACCTTCTCCTTCTCCGAAGCGGGTGGTATGAAGCTCCGCTCCGTGGCACTTTCGATCAGCAGCAGGTGCTGCTTGTCCAACCAGTCGATCGCCTCCTGGTCGCTGCTGTCCAGCTTGGCCAGGCGTTCGGGGTCATTCAATACCGCGCTGTCAAGTGCAGCAGTGAAGATGGTCTTGCTATAGCTGGTATAGCGGTGAGCGCGGTTCCGCAGCCCGTCATTCACCTTGCGGTTGGCATGCACACGCTGTATGATGCGGTGCGCTGGATTCTCCCCGGGCAGGACCTCCACGGTGCGCAATTCATAGGTGGCACGTTCCATGCGCACCAGCAAAGGCGCGCCTGCCCGCGCGACCACCTCGGCAGGCTTGTAGCCCACATAACTGAAACGAAGCAGCACCTGCACGGATGCTACCTCCAGCGTGAACCGGCCATCGATGTCGGTGGTACCTCCCTCTCTCTGGCCTTCGGGCACCACATGCACGAAAGCGAGAGGTTCGTTGCTGCGGTCATCCAGCACGCGGCCGCTCACGCTATGCTGACCGGCCACCCAGAAAGGAGCCAGCATCATGCTGAACAACACACCGAAGCGCAGGAAGGCGGTCACCGGCATAGGACGGATGGTACGGGCCGAAAGTAACGGGAGCCTGTGGCCTGTGACCACCGATCATCACAGGAAGCAGGCCGCGCTACCTTGCGGGCATGCTCGCCCGCGGCCGTGATGCGTATGAATGGTCCCGCAAGGCCACACCACGTCGTTTGCGCAACGCCTGGGGCGTGTGGAGCAGCTTCCAGCGCGCGAAGCGCACGGGCGTACCACGCATCGGTGGCATGCCTTTCAGCATCAGTTTCGAGCCCACCACGGCCTGCAATCTGCGGTGCCCCGAATGCCCCAGCGGCCTGCGCAGCTTCACGCGGCCCACGGGCAACCTGAAACGCGATCTCTTCACCCGCGTGATCGACGAGCTGGCGCCGGATCTCTGGGCCCTCACCTTCTACTTCCAGGGCGAGCCGTACATCAACCCCGGTTTTTTGGACATGGTACGCTACGCGCATGAGAAGGACCTGTACACCGCCACGAGCACCAACGCGCATTTCCTGGATGATGCCCGGGCCGAGGCCACCGTGCGCAGCGGCCTGTCACGCCTGATCATTTCGCTGGATGGAACCACACAGGACACCTATGCCGCCTACCGCCGTGAAGGCGAGTTGTCCAAGGTGATCGAGGGCACCCAACGCATCGTAGAGTGGAAGCGCCGGTTGAAGAGCCGGACACCACATGTGGTCTTCCAGTTCCTTGTGGTGAAACCCAATGAACACCAGATCCCCGAAGCACGCCAACTGGCCAAAGCGCTGGGTGTGGACGAACTATGGTTGAAGACCGCGCAGATCTACGACCCCAGGGATGACCATCCGCTGATCCCCACGCAGGACAAGTACGCGCGTTACAGGCGCAGCGCTAACGGCCACTGGGAGGTGAAGAACAAACTGGAAGACAATTGCTGGAAGATGTGGCATAGCTGCGTGATCACCTGGGATGGCCGCGTGGTGCCCTGTTGCTTCGACAAGGACGCGCACCATGTGTTGGGCGATCTGCGCACCCACAGCTTCAAGGAACTGTGGTACGGTGATGCCTACAATGATTTCCGGCGGCAGTTACTCGCTTCGCGGAGCAGCATTGAGATGTGCAGGAATTGCAGCGAGGGAAGCCCTGTTTGGGCATGAGGCCTCGGCTGCGCTCGGCCTGACATGCCCATCCAGGCGCTCGACCATAGAGGCCCAACCGGCACAGCGCATCCCAGGCCTGTATACGTGATCAGTCCGTCCCGGATAGGCTGCACTTGATCGGACCAGCCACCTTACCTTGGGTCATTATGCACATCTACTTCGTGTACATCATCGAATGCAATGATGGCACGCTTTACGTTGGTGTCACGAACGATGTGGAACGTAGGTACTGGGAACATCGCGAGGGTTTGAACCCCAAGTCATATACAGCGAAGCGGCGTCCTTTGAAACTCGTTCACGTCGAGACTTTCCAATGGATCCTCGATGCCATCGCACGAGAGAATGAACTTAAGGGTTGGTCGGCGCCAAAGAAGCGCGCCTTGATGATGGGGCAAGATGAGGTCCTTCACCTGCTTGCAAGATGCCGGAATGGTTCAAGTCATGATCGACCTGAAAGAACTCAGCCGACGGAGACCCCATCTTCTCCGTCCGCCGACCGCGAGGGATAGAGGATATCACGAATGGAAGGTCATTATGAAGGTGTCAGTCCGAGCGCAGTCGAGGACTACACCTTCATGATGTCCTTCTCCTTGGCTTCCAGCAGCGCGTCCACCTGCTTGTTATAGGAGGCGGTGAGTTTCTCCACCTCTGCTTCCGATGCCTTGGCACTGTCCTCCGGAAGACCTTCCTTCTTGGCCGCCTTGATCGCTTCCATGGCCTTGTGGCGGCCGCTGCGGATGCCCACCTTGGCGTGCTCGGCTTCCTTGCCGGCGGCCTTCACCAGATCCTTGCGACGATCCTCCGTGAGCATGGGCACGTGGATGATGACACTCTCACCGTTGTTGCTCGGATTGAAACCCAGATTGGCCCCGAGGATGGCTTTATCGATGGCTTCGATCATCTTCTTCTCCCAGGGCTTTACGAACAGGGTGCGTGCATCACCGGTGTTCACTGCGGCCACTTGGGAGAGGGGCACGATGCTCCCATAATAGTCCACCTTGACCGTGTCGAGCATGCCAGGATTGGCGGCACCCGCACGGATCTTCGTCAATTCGTGCTCCAGGTGTTCCACTGCCTTCTGCATATGTTCCTCACATTGCTGGATGGCTTCGTTCGTATCGGTCATGGCTGATGGGTTCTGCTGTGAAGGATGGCAAAAATAGCCCGTGCATTTGTGCCGAACGCATGGAGGCACATCAACGCAGGCGGATGGAGACGCCCAACACGGCCTGTGTCCGGTCCCAGAAGCGGTCCACCCCGTGCGCCCGGTCACTGCTTCCGGGGCGATCCGTGGTGTCACTGTCACGCGGGATATCGGTCCGGCCGAAGGGGACCACACCATCACCGACCAGCATGGCGGCCACATCCTCATCATCCCAAGCAGAGGACAACAGTGGGAGCGCGAAGAGGTTGCCCCGGGCGCGGCGATACGTATCGTTCCCCTGCTCCAGCTTCGCAGACACGGTACGCTGCACACGCAGGAAGACCCGCAGTCGGCCCAGGCTGGCACCACCACCGAACATGGCCCGGGTGAACACCAGGTCGCGCGCCAGCCTGCCATCCATCAGTGAGACATCATCGTATGTGGAGGTGGAGTTGGAGATCACGATGAACTGCTGCTGGTATTCCATGGTAAGGGCGGTGCGGGTGAGGTCATAGGTGGCACGCGTACGCAGCACGTCCACACCCATGCCCGCTTCGGCGAAAAACCGGGGGGCATTCGATCCCTCCCGGCCGAAATGCCAACGCACCGGCAGCATCACGCCCCACATGTCCATCCGTACATCCCGCGGCTTGTATATATCCAGCACCATCACGTTCTGCGCGCCGGGACTCAGGGAGAGGAAGCCGCTGAACGTGACATGGGGTGTCGCAGTGGTGCTCAGGAACACCTCGTTGGCGCGCAGGTCCATTCCGCCCACATTCGCTACCGGTTCCGGCCGGTCAGGTTGTATCACGTTCAGTGCACTGACGTGACCGATGTACAGCGGTACTTCCTCCCAACTCCCCACCATGGGATGGACCATGGCCGCGATGCCAATGGAGAACGGCCCCTGGCGAGCCGCCTGCCTGCCTGCGCTGCGCCATGCCACCTCCAACTGGCCAGCAGCGCTGGTGCGGCCGAAGAAATGCAGAGCCTGCCCTCCAGCACTGAGTTCGATGCCACCCCTGTGCGCAGCACGCCCAGTGGCTCCTTCAGCTTCACCCTGGCCCGCAGGCCCCTGTGCGTGGAGCAGGAATGGCAGGAGAGCGCACCCCGCGATGAGCCGGTTTGGTATGGATATGACCCCGTTGCACATCCGGTGCGGTTTTCACGAAGATACCCGCGCACTCCATAATTCAAAGAAAGCGGAAGGAGATCCCCAGCATCAGATGGCTGCCCTGCCAGAAACGGTCGGCACCGTTGCCGGTGACCGTGGTGCTGGAGCCGGCATCCTGCCCGGTGCGCAGTCGTTCCAGGTCAAGGGCGCCATAGGGCACGGCACCGTCGCGCGCGAGGTCCGCCAAGGTGCGGTCCATCCCGTCCACCCCGGCCAGCAAGGGGTAGGCGATGATGTTGCCGCGCACCCGCTCAAAGTTGCGGCCCGCCTCGGAGAACTTCGAGGCCAGCAGGAAGCGGCCCAGTGCGAAGACGTTGATGCGGCCCAGCTCCAGCCCGCCGCCAAAGGAGAAGTGCGAGGTCCAGATGTCCGTGCCGGTCTTGGACAGATCGGGCTTGCCGGCGCTGAACTGTTGCCGGTCCAGCATGTAGGTGTAGTTGCTGCGATCCAATTCGAACCAGGTGGTGGTCACTTCGTAGCGGGCCCGGATCATGGTGAGGTCCATGCCGAATCCGAACTCCATGTACAGCTTGGGCACGTTGTCGTAGATGTGGTTCTCGCCAAGATACCAGCGCAGGGGAATGTTGAAGCCGAAGCCATCCATGCGCACATCGTGCATGCGGTATCGATCATACACCAGCCGCTCGATGCCCTGGTCGTTGGCGCCCTCCACCACATCGAATAGCACGGTCTCATCGCCTTGTGACATCAGAAAGAGACGGTCCTGGTGCATGTCCACGCTTCCGAAGCGGACCAGGGGAGTGCCGATGAAACCGTCGGTGGTACGGATGTCCGCGATGTGGCCGATGTCGAAGGGGGCTTCATTCCACTCGCCGATGCGGGGCAGGGTGTGCAGTTGCAGACCGATGCCCACAGGCCCGGGTACCATCCGTTCTCCATTGCTTTCGCGGGACCGCACGGCCACCTCCAATGCAGCGCCTGGCTGGGGCCTTCCCCAATGGCGTGCACCCAGGGCCATGGCCCGCAGTTCCACGATGGAGTTGCGCTCGCTGCCCTGTCCTTCGCGCCGCATACGCACTGGATCCCGTGTGTTCCCCGTCCTGTCATTCCCTGCGCGTACCGGTTCCTTGCCCTTTGGGAAGACTGTAAAGGTCTCTGCCGCACCCACCAGCGAACCGGTGCCGGTATCCAGCGCGCGCAGCATGATGTGCAGGCGTTTGTCCACGGTGAAAAGTCGACCGGTGATGATCGCGTCCGCAGCCACCAGCTTGCCCAGTTCGATGGCCTGTCGCTCATCGAAAGGCCCGCTGGCCGTGCGCCGTTGCTCCTCAAGTACGCTTTCCAGCTGGCGACGCTCCACCACGGTGATCCCCGAAGCTTCACTGAGCCGCATGATCAATACCTCCTCCACATACGCGATCGTGGAAGCCGGTATGGAGGCGGCGGGTTCGCGGATGTCCGTGACGGCCACCCGTTGCTTGCCCGCATCGCGCAGTTGCATCACCAGGCGGTTGGTGGCCCGGGCCAGGCTGTCCTGGAAAGCATTCTGTGCCATGGCCGGAGCGATCGCGGAGAACAACGTACCGATCACCACAAGGAAACGGATCCCGTTGTATATGCGCGGAAATATCATGGCATTCGCGCCGCAGCGATCACCGTGCCGCATACGGGACACGCAAGATAGACGCGGCAAAGCGAAGAGGGACGATCAAAGCTCCACGAGCGTACCCACCGTTTCACCCGCCAGGATGCGGCCCAGATTGCCAGGCTTGTTCATGTCGAAAACGATGATGGGCAACTGGTTCTCCTTGCACAACGTGAATGCCGTGAGGTCCATCACGCTGAGTCCTTTTTCATAGACTTCATTGAAAGAGATGCGGTCGTACTTGGTGGCGCTGCTGTCCTTCTCCGGGTCGGCGGTGTAAATGCCATCCACCCGGGTCCCTTTAAGGATCACGTTGGCCTCGATCTCGATGGCGCGCAGGCTGGCGGCCGTATCGGTGGTGAAGTATGGATTCCCGGTGCCTGCACCGAAGATCACGATGCGTCCTTTTTCCAGGTGGCGCACCGCACGGCGGCGGATGAAGGGTTCGGCGATCTGCTCCATCTTGATGGCGCTGAGCAGGCGTGTCTTGTGGCCCTTGGCCTCCAGTGCGCTCTGAAGCGCCAGACTGTTGATCACCGTGGCCAGCATGCCCATGTGGTCGCCCTGCACCCGGTCGATGTTGCCCCCGGCCTGCATGCCCCTGTAGATGTTGCCGCCGCCGATCACCACGGCCACCTCCACGCCCTGCCGGGCGATCCCGATGATCTCCTCGGCGTAACGATCCAGGAGCACATTGTCGATGCCATAGGGCTGGGTGCCCATGAGGCTCTCCCCGGAAAGCTTCAGCAGGATGCGCTTGTATCTCAGAGCCATGGGGCTACGCTTGGGCGGGGCGCAAATTAAGCATGGCATCCGAGCACGGTGCGGCAACATCCACCGAACCAAAAGAAGAAAGGCCCCTCCGAGATGAAGGGGCCGATCATTGTGATACCAGGCGATGCTCAGATCGTCAACGAGTGCCTCGCGAAGCCCGTGGCGGTAAGGTCCTTGTCCTGGGCTTTCAGGTACTGCTCCACGCTCAGCTTGTTGTCCTTGATGAATTCCTGTGCGAGCAGGGTGCTCTCCTTGAAGAACTTGTTGAGGCGGCCATGGGCGATCTTCTCGGCCATGTCGGCGGGCTTGCCCTCCTGGATGGCGAGTTCCTTGCCGATCTCGATCTCCTTGTCGATCACACGCTGAGGCACGGTCTCCTTGTTCAATGCCACAGGAGCCATCGCGGCCACCTGCATGGCCACATCCTTGGCGGCACCCTCAAACCCGGATTTGCTCAGGCCCACCAGACTGGCCACCTTATTGCCGGGGTGGTTGTAGGCGAATACATAGGGTGCTTCCACCTTCGCGCAGGCGCTCACGTCGATCTTCTCCCCGATCACACCGGTCAGTTCAACCAGCTTCTCGGCGATGCTGAGGCCGTTGCTGTCAAAGGCCGCGGTCTTCAGTGCCTCCACACCGTCCAGGCCCTTTTCCAGGGCGATGGCGGCGATACGCTCCGCCATGGCGGTGAAGTCGGCGTTCTTGGCCACGAAGTCGGTCTCACAATTCACGCAAACCAGGGCTCCCTGGGTATTGCCCGCATTGGTGGTGGCGATCACCAGGCCCTCGGTGGCATCGCGGTCGGCGCGTTTGGCGGCCACCTTCTGGCCCTGCTTGCGCAGGATGTCGATGGCGGCTTCGAAGTCGCCATTGGCCTCGGTAAGGGCCTTCTTGCAATCCATCATGCCCGCACCGGTCATCTGGCGCAGTTTGTTCACATCGGCGGCGGTAATTGCCATAGTACTCATGGTCTTGATCGTCTTTGGACCTCTACCGGTCCGTGGGTCACTGTTCCTTGTCCTCTTCGCCCTCCTCCACGTTCACTTCCGCTACCGGGGCTGCCTCGGCCTCCTGCGGTTCTGCCTCAGCGGCTTCCGCATCAACTTCGGGGGCTTCCTCGGTTACGGTCTTGTCGTTCTTGCGCTCCTCCAGTCCGTCGTTGATGGCCTGGATCATCACATCCACGATAAGTTCGATACTCTTGGTGGCATCATCATTGGCCGGGATGGGGAAATCCACCAATGTGGGGTCGCTATTGGTGTCCACCATGGCGAAGGTGGGAATGTTGAGTTTGCGGGCCTCGGCCACGGCGATGTGCTCCTTGGTGATGTCCACGATGAACAACGCACTGGGCAGGCGGGTGAGGTCCGAGATGGAGCCCAGGTTCTTCTCCATCTTTTCGCGCTGGCGGCTCACCTGAAGGCGCTCACGCTTGCTCATGTTCTCGAAGGTGCCATCGGTCTTCATGCGGTCGATGGTGGACATCTTCTTGATGGTGCGGCGGATGGTACCGAAGTTGGTGAGCATGCCACCGCTCCAACGCTCGGTCACATAGGGCATGCCGGTTGGCTTCACCTTCTCGGCGACGATGTCCTTGGCCTGCTTCTTCGTGGCTACGAAGAGGATCTTCCTGCCACTGCGGGCCATGTTCTTCATGGCGGCCGCAGCTTCCTCGAGCTTGGCGGCGGTCTTGTTCAGGTCGATGATGTGGATCCCCTTCTTCTCCGAGAAGATATAAGGGGCCATGTTGGGGTTCCACTTGCGCCTCAGGTGCCCGAAATGCACTCCGGCGTCCAACAGTTTTTCGAATTCCATGCGTGCCATGTCCTCTTGTCTTTTGTTTGGCGGTCCACTTTCCTTTTTCCCGTTGTAGCAGGCATCCCGCTGGTAGCGCCGTTTCCGGACGGTCCTTCGGGATTGGATGCTGAACCCGCCTCCACGGAGGTCTTGGCGGGGTCGCAAGCGGGGATCTTATCGCTTGCTGAACTGGAAGCGCTTACGCGCCTTCTTCTGTCCGAATTTCTTGCGCTCCACGGCGCGGGGATCACGCGTCATGAGCTCCTCGGCCTTAAGCTTTGGCTTGTGCTCAGGGTCGAGCTTCACAAGCGCACGGGCAATGCCCAGGCGCACGGCCTCCACCTGGCCGGTGATACCACCCCCGTCCACACGGGCGATGACGTCGAATTTGCCCACCGTATCCGTGAGCTTGAAGGGCTGCTGCAGCTTGAACTGCTGCATGGTGATGGGGAAGTACTCCTTTCCATCACGGCCATTGATGAGGACCTCCCCGGTCCCCTCGGCGAGGATGATACGCGCCACGGAGGTCTTGCGGCGGCCCAGACTGTTGATACGCTCCATCTTACTTGATCGTGTTCAGGTCGAACTTGCGGGGCTTCTGTGCTTCGTGCTTGTGCTCGGCGCCCACGACCACATGCAGGTTGTTGAACTGGCTGCGGCCCAGGCGGGTCTTGGGTAGCATGCCGCGTACGGCGATCTCCACCATGGCTTCTGGCTTGCGCACCTTCAGGTCCTTGGCGCGTTCGGTGGTGCGCCCACCGGGGTAGCCGCTGTACCGCTGGTATTCCTTGTCCTCCATCTTGGCGCCCGTGAGGCGCACCTTTTCCGCATTGATCACGATCACGTGGTCGCCGCAGTCGACATGGGGGGTGAAGGTGGGTTTGTGCTTGCCGCGCACGATCATCGCCACTTTGCTGGCGAGGCGGCCAAGTACTTCATTCTCAGCATCCACGATCAGCCACTCGGGCTGCACGGTGGCCGCGTTGGCCATGCTGGTGGTGTGGGTGGTAGAAGCCACGGTTCTATTGCTTTTACCGGGGTACCCCCCGGAAATGGGCTGCGAAGATAGATGCTTTCCGGCGAAACCAACAAAGGGATGTGAATGGTCGTGAACCCTCTGGTTGGGCCGCCCGATGAACCCGCCTATGCCCTACCTTTTCAGCGCATGGTCCCCTCCCAACCTCGCATCCGGCCCTGTATCCTGCTGATCCTGTTGGGAACATGGACCGGGGCCCAGTCCACCACCCCTTCCCTGCCCCCCGGCCAGGAAACCAGGGCCCTGGCCTTGTTGGTGTCCGATCCCACGGCTGCCGCTTTGGTCATCGACAGCATGTGTACCGGCTCCGCGATCAAGGATCAAGCGCTCCGCTGTGCCTACCTGCAAGCGGCCCTGCTGGGAAGGACCGGCAAGTTGCCAGAAGCCTGGCATCGCATACGCGAGGCGGATACCATGGCGACCAGCGACCCCCAGTTGAAGTCCCAGGTGAAGAACTTCGTGGGGCGCATCGCCCATGATAACGATGAGTTCGATGCGGCTTTGGCCGCCTACCACGAGGTGTTGACACTCACACCCCCTTCGGATACCATGCGGATCGCTGTCACCTACAACAACCTGGGCAGGGTATATGAACGACTGAAGGAATACGGGAAAGCGTTCGATGCGCTGGAAAAGAGCGTAGGGCTCTATGAACACTTGGGCGACACGCGCCGCCTGGCTGGCTCACTGCTCAACCTGGGGGTGGTGTACTATGATCAGAAGCGCTATCCGGAGGCGGAGGAGCGCATCACCCGCAGTCTGGCATTCGCCCGCGAACTGGGCATGAGCGATGTGGAGAGCATCGCCCTGGAAAGCCTGGGTAACGTGCAGCGCAAGACCGCACGCTATGCCGAGGCCTTGGCGAACTATGAAGCATCCATGGCCATCGCCGAACACACCGGAAGCCAGGAGGGCAAGGCGAGCGTAAGCCGCAATATCGGCGAACTGTACCTGGACCAGGGCGAAGCGGTCAAGGCCCTTCCCTACCTGGAACGCACGCTCGCGCTCGCCGACAGCATGGGCAGTCGCAACTACCGGCAGGATGCCTACTTCTATCTGTCGAAGGCATTCTCCGCATTGAAGCGCCACCCCGAGGCCTTGTCCTCTCTGGAGCAGTACATGGCGGTGAAGGACAGCGTGCTCAGCGAAGAGAAGAACAAGGCCATCATCGGCTGGCAGGAACGGCTGGGCACGGCCGAAAAGGAACGCACGATCCTGGAACAACAGGTGCAGGCCGAACGCGACCGGGATGCGCTGCGACTACGCGAACAGCAGCTGTGGGTGCTGGGGATCGGCATTCTTGCGGTGCTGCTCGTGGTGGCCCTGCTGCTGCGGGACCGATCGCGCGCGCGCAAACTCTCCAAGGCACGCATCGCTGCGCTGGAGCAGGAACAGCGCATCACAGCCATGCGCAGCATGTTGGAAGGTGCGGAGCAGGAGCGTGAACGCGTGGCCGGCGAACTCCATGACGGAGTGGGGATCCTGCTGAGCGCTGCGCGCATGCGGGTTGGGACCGATGTGCCCGGCAGCCGGGAGAAGGCCGGCAGCTTGTTGGAAGAGGCCGCCAGCGAAGTGCGGCGTATCAGTCATGCCTTGATGCCGGGCTCCCTGATGAAGCTCGGACTGCCGGAAGCATTGCGCGAGCTGGCCGAGGGGATCAACGGCTCAGGTAAGATGCATGTGGCCGTGCATGCGCATGGGTTTCGGGAACGCCTGACCGCTGAACAGGAGACCGGACTGTACCGCATTGCCCAGGAAGCGGTGAACAATGCATTGAAACATGCCCATGCGACCCACATCACCATCGAGGTCAGTGTGGAGGATGGATCGCGGGTACACCTGATGATCAGCGACGATGGGCGTGGATTCGTTGCGGGTTCGGACCATCACGGACATGGCTTGGAGAACATCCGGACGCGTGCAGCACTCCTGGGCGGAACATCCGTGGTCCGGTCTTCGGCCGACAAAGGCACCACCTGGGAGATCGAGGTACCCATCATGGAAAAGCACCCCGCCACATGATCCGCATGCTCCTCGTGGATGATCACCAAGTGCTGCTCGAGGGGGTAAAGAGCTTGCTGGAGCACAGTGACGGTTTCATTGTGGTGGGCATGGCACACAATGGGAAGGAAGCGCTCGATGCCCTATCCCGCCAACCGATCGATGTGGTACTGATGGACATACACATGCCCGTGATGGATGGGCTGGAATCGTGCAAGAGGATCAAAGCGGCGCAGCCGGAGGTGAAGGTGATCGCCATGAGCATGTATGGCGAAGGGCAGATGGTGCAGGCGATGTTGAACAACGGCGCCAGCGGATACCTGCTGAAGAGCTGCGGGGCCGAAGAGCTGGTGGAGGCCATACGTACCGTGTATGACGGAGGGACCTGGTTGAGCAAGGAGGCCACGACCAACCTGGTGGGACAACTGCAACAGCCCGCTGCACAGACACGCCCACCCATTGATCCGCCCAGCGAACGGGAAATGGCAGTGCTGAAGTTGATCGCTGCGGAGCGCACCACGCCCGAGATCGCGCACGAACTCGGCATCACCGAGAATACGGTGGAGAGCCACCGTCGCCAGTTGCTGCAAAAGCTGGGTGCGCGCAACAGCGCCGGCCTGGTGCGCATCGCCATGGAGTTGGGATTACTGGGCTGATCCCCGGTTTTCCGTGATGTTCGTTCACCGGTGAACCGTGATGTGCTGCCGTGGATCCCGCCGGAGCTTTGGCCAAAACGATCCAACGTCATGATACGCACCTTGGTCCTCCTTGCCGCATCATTATTAGCGCTCAACACCCACGCCGCCATCCTTCGTGTGAACAACACTGGCGTACCAGCCCCTTACACGAACTTCTCTGTCGCCCACACCGCAGCACAGAACGGTGATACCATCCATGTGGAAGCCTCCCCCATCAACTACGGATCCCACTTCGTCTCCAAGCAACTGGTGATCCTTGGGCCGGGTTATTTCCTCGGCCAGAACGCGCAGACACAGGTGGGTCTGGCCTCGGCAACATTCACCTGGCTCTCTTGGAATGCCGGCTCCGCAGGCACGGTGGTCAGTGGACTCACCTTCTCAGGGGCGACGACGATCAACCACAGCAATATCCGCATAGAACGCTGCCGCTTCCTGGGTGTGCTTAACTTCTACGGCAGCGGAAGTGTCAATGGGGTCCAAGTGATCGGTTGCTATCTCCAAGCTGGAATGGAAGTGCTGGCCGGTCAACCCCCCATCACGAATACCACGCTTGCCAACAACATCATCCTCGGCACCCTTGTCGCCAACAGTTCCATGGCAGGTGAATTCGTGAACAACACCGTGCGCAATGCGGCGGAGACCCCGGCATTCAGTCTCTCCAACATGATCGTGCGCAACAACATCTTCGATTGCGAGGTGACGCCAGGCAATAACGTGTTCCTGCATAACCTCTTCCGCACGGCACCCGTGCCAGCAGGGGAAGGCAATGAGGTGAATGTGGACATGGCTACCATGTTCGCCGGAGGCACGGTGGACAACCAGTGGCAGTTGGCGCCAGGGGCACCGGCCATAGCAGCGGGCGACAATGGCGAAGACTGCGGAGCCTTCGGTGGCAACGAGCCTTACCGCCTAAGTGGCATCCCGGCGGTGCCCAGCATTTTCGGCATGACGGCCCCGAGCACCATCGGTGTAGGCGTACCGCTGCCCGTGACCATGAGCGCGCGCACAAACGAGTAAGTTCCATGGATCGCATTCACGACATGTGCATCGTTCTGCTGGGATTGCTCTGCATCCTTGGCATGCGCGCTTCCGCACAGGAGGTGGTGGCCGGTGAATGGTTCACCGGGGCCGATCCCGGATTCGGACAGGGGAATGTGCTGGGCATCACGCCAGGCGGCTTCGTCACCTTCTCGGGTGGTCTGAGTGTGGCGCTCGATCCAGGTTTCCACTGGATCAACGTACGGGCCAGAGATGACGAAGGGCACTGGAGCCATACGCAATACCGTCAGGTGTACGTGCGCCCCAGTGCTGCGGATCATGATCTGGTGTCCGCCGAATGGTTCACCGGGGCCGACCCCGGGTTCGGACAAGGGAACGCATTGGGCATCACGCCCGGTGGCGTCGTCACTTACAACGACGATATCCCACACACCCTTGAACCCGGCATGCACTGGCTTTTCCTCCGGGCCTTGAATGAGGAAGGCCACTGGAGCCACACCCATGGACGCATGGTACATGTGCGCCGCAGCACGCCTGGTATCGAACTGGTGGCCGCTGAGTGGTTCACGGACGAGGATCCCGGCCATGGGCAGGGCGAGGCGGTGACATTCCCTCCGAACGACACCATTTCGGGGGTGGCCTTGGAGGCCAGCTTCGGGCCCGGCGAACTGTTCCGCTGGATGGGCCTCCGCGCCCAGGATGATCTGGGCAATTGGAGCCATACCCAAATGCGGCCGGTGTTCGTGCGGCCGGAGGCGGGTGGCCTGATCATCAGTGCGGAATGGTTCATCGGTGAAGACCCCGGTTTCGGTTCGGCCAACACCATCGCTATCGGTGACCCCACACCGCTGATCGAGGACATCCTTTTTGAGGCCATCACCCAAGGGCTCGCCCAGGGAAACCATGTGCTCTTCGTGCGCGTCTTCAACGACCGTGGTACACCATCACTGGCTTACCCGGTGACCTTCACCATCGATACCGGTACCGGCATGGACCTACAGGAACAGCTTGGTCTTACCATCGGACCAAACCCCACAAGCAATGTGCTGATGCTGCGCGCCGACCGGCCCGTGGAGGGCATGCACCTGCGGCTGATGGACAGTGCGGGCCGCATCCTGCATCAAGACTTCTTTTCCGGCAGTCTCAACCTCGACCTCAGCGGCCATGCTGTAGGCACCTACTATCTCTTCCTCAGCGATGCGGAAGGGAAGTACACCGTGTTCCCCGTGGTGAAACAATGAACGCCACTTTCACATCCCTCAACAACCAACGCCTTTCTGCCATGCGCCTCACATCCACCATCCTCGGCCTGCTCTGCACCATGGTCCAAGTGCAGGCCACCATCCACCGTGTGAACAACACCGGCATCGCCGCCGACTTCACCACCCTGCAGGATGCACACGATGCCGCGCTCGCGGGCGATACCATCCACGTGGAGCCGTCGGGTTCGAGTTATGGCAACTGTACCTTCATCAAACAACTGGTGGTGATCGGGCCGGGTTGGTTCCTGGCCAACAATCCCGGCACACAGTCCAATTTGGAGAGTGCGAAGACCGGAACGTTGATCTTCGATCCGGGATCGGAAGGGGCAGTGATCAGTGGACTTGAGGTGCAGGGCAACAGTACCACGACCATCAAGGCCAGCTTCGTGCGCATCGAACGCTGCCGGTTCTCGGGCAGCCAACAGTCGCTCTACATCGTTTACAACTATTCTGGACTCAACATCACCGGGGTGGTGGTGAATGGCTGTTATGTCGGCAATTCGATCGTAGTTGGTGCAAGTGGCAGCGTGGTGAACGACGTTACCATCAGCAACACCTTTGCCGCGCAGATCAACCTGGGCACTGGTGCGGTGAATGGTGAGGTGCGGAATTGCGTGCTGAGCGGTGGCACCACGTTCTATGGCAATGCGGGTGTTAGCGCGGTCAACAACATCTTCAATGGCGCCGTGTCGATCGGCGGAACCCAGTTCACCAACAACCTGTTCTCCGGCGCCCCGGTCCCTGCCACAAACGGCAACCAGATCAACGTGAACATGGGTACCGTGTTCGTAGGAGGAACGGGTGATGCGCAACACCAATTGGCGGTAGGATCACCGGCCGTGGGCGCGGGTGTGGGCGGGGTGGATTGCGGTATGTTCGATGGTCTTGAACCGTATCGCCTCAGCGGCATCCCGCCGGTACCCAGCATCTTCAGCCTTAGTGCTGCCACGGCCACCGACCAAGGCACGCCCTTGCAGGTCACCATCAGCGCACGCAGCAACGATTGATCGCCATGGTACGCATAGCGTCATTCCTTAGCCTGCTGCTCTTCGCCACGTTCATGCAGGCGCAGCAGTTGCAACGCGGCGAGTACTTCTTCGATAGCGACCCGGGCTTCGGCAACGCCACGCCCATCACCTTCAGCACTGCGCCGCAAGTGGATCTGCAACTCCCGATCCCAGTGAGCGGACTTACCCCCGGGGGGCATTTCATGGGCATCCGCATGAAAGACGATGCGGGCAACTGGGGCCTTACCAATCGCAGATCGTTCACCGTGGCAGCCTCGGTGGTGGGTGGCGATCTGGTCGTGGGTGAATACTACTTCGATGACGATCCAGGCATCGGCAATGCGACGCCGTTCACCTTTCCATCAGCACAGCAGATCGCGTACACACAGGCATTCCCTGTAGCCGCACTTCAGCCAGGGGGTCATGTGCTCGGCTTGCGGTTGAAGGACATCGGGGGACATTGGGGCCTGACCAACCGCCGCATCTTCATGGTCCAGCAGCAGGCACCGGGAGGCGATATCACAGCGGTCGAGTACTTCCTGGATGATGATCCAGGGTTCGGGCAGGGCACGACGATCACTACATCGGGTGGCGTGGTCATCAACGACCTGCTCTTCGAGGTACTCACGGATGACCTTTCCAGCGGTGCTCACACCTTGTTCGTGCGGGCCATATCCGAGCATGGCGCTTCATCATTGACCAACGCCTGGCCCTTCGATGTGCTTGTTGGGATCGAGGAATTGAATGCGCATGGGATCCGTGCCTGGCCCAACCCGATGGTGAACGAACTCTTCCTGCAGCGCAATGACTCCGCAACACCACTGCAACTGGTGCTGCTCGATGCACAAGGACGATCGCTGGTCTCCGAGCAATGGAGGGATGCACAGATGCGCTTGGAAGTGGGTCGGTTATCGGCCGGGAAATACCTGCTTGTACTTCAACAGGAGAACACGGTGCCGCTGGTCGTGAAGCTGGTGAAGCAGTAGATCGGAACAGCTCAACGCTCGTGCTGCCAGAAGCTCTGCATCTCCTCCTCCACCACCTCCAACCACCGCTCCGGGGAAGCCAGGCGATCCTTCGGGATCCACACCACATTGCCATGCACCGCGTCGGTGATGGTGATCTCCGGCAAGCTGCCGCCGATGGACCGATCGTGACCATCACCGGCACGGGTCACGATGGTGCTCAGCCAGAAGAGCCGCACGCGACCACCGACCTCGCGGATGAAAGGCCTTGTTTCCGCGGGATAGCTGTGTGACCAGTCGTACTCCTTCCGGCTCTCGATGATCTTGACGCTCACGGCACTGCTTCCGAGGTACGCGGTACCGCTGGTGGTGTGATCGATGTAGAAGACCTCACGCATGCCATCGCCCGGGATGAAAAGGCTTACGCTGAGCCCCTTCTTGGCCTCTTCATAAGGCTCCAGGCCGAAGTAGTTGTAGAGCTTGCCGACCGTGTCGCTCAACACCGAATAGACCACGAAGGGTTGCGGGTCCTGGCCTTCGGGGAGTTTGGGCACGCGTATGTCGCCTTCGTGGTAACCCGGCATGGGCGCCATGAAGCCGCGTCGGAAACGGAAGCTCTCCGCGATGTAGCGCGTCACCTCGCGTGGCATCACATCCTGGCCTTTGAGGTAAGCGTGATCCGCGATCTTGTCCGCAGGGATGAACGTGCCCTTTCCGAGGAAGAGGCGCTCGGCAAAGCTGTCCGCAGGTTTGCGCTGCTCGATCACCATCACCCCACCGAACACAGGTCGTGGCAAGATGAGGCCGACCCACTTGGTCAAGCCCACGACCTGCACCCATTCGGAACTGTCGTTTTGCAGGTAGATCGGGTCCGAGGGTTCCATGGTGCAGAACTGCCAGAGGTCGAAACGCTTCACCACGGCGGTATGCGTGTTCTTGCTGAGGAGGAGGAATTCGCCAATTTCGAAATCGACCTTGGCGCGATAGGCCGATGAGAAGTTCGGCGACGGCAGTTGACCCGGGATGTGGATCACCTCGTACATGTCCTTGCTGAACTGCTGCACCTTGTAGGCTTTGGACGGCCCGATGGCGGTGGTGTAGACATACTCACCTTCGCTGTTCCGCACGAAGCGGGGCACGGTGGCATCCTCCGTTTCGGAAAGTGCTTCCTGTTCTGTTAGGGTGTGGATGGAACTGATCGGCTGGATGCGCTCGTGCCCGGTCACCGGCAGTTGGTCCAAGGACACCTTGTTCAACTCGTTGTAGTAGACGTATTGCGAACCGTAGTGCACCACACGCGGCAGGAACCACGCGACCGAGATCAGCAACAGGAGGCTCACGAGCGAACCCATCACCTTCTTCCACGCAGCCGATCGACGGAAAACCTTGCGCACGACCACCACCACCAGCAGCGCCATGAGGATCCAGAAGAAGTACTTGCGCATACCCAGCACCAACGGCTGGTACATGGCACGCATCACGAACAAGCTGTAGAGCGCGACCAGGAACACGATCAGCGCCACGATGGGCTTACGTTTGATCCAGGAACCAACGCGGCGCGCGATGCCGGTGCGCACGTTGTACACCAGCCAGTACAGCTGGCCTTTATCGTCCTCCTGTTCGGTGGGCATCGGTGAAGTGCGCATCACTTCTTGTCCATGATCTTCTTGATGCCCGCGCGCCAATCCGGCTTCTCCTCGGCCGGTGGTTCTTCCTTCGGTGGTGTACTCGCGGTTGCGGCCTTGTCAGGGCGCTGCACGGGATCGGCGCTGCGCGGTGACGATGTTCCAGTTCCGTGTGCCGAGGCTTCCATCCGGTCCATCTTGTCCAGCACCTCGCGCACGGGTGCCATGTTGAAACGGCTCTTGAAGATCAGCACGGCGGCGTAGAAACCGAGCATCAGGCCCACCACGGCAATGGCGCCGGTGATCAGGTCCAGCAGCGCGTGTGCGCCACCCACCGCAATGGCAACGGCCGTGAAGAGACCGCTGATCACGATCGCCATCACCAGCTTCTGCTGGAAGGGCTGCAGGTGGATCAAGCCCTTCTCCAACAGCGCCGGGCTCTTGTGCTGGTGCGTGAGGTCGTACCAGCGCGTGTTCCACTTGCGCCCCTTGTTCAGGTCGATGTAGTAGATGAGGATGCCTGCGATGAAGGCGATCCCCAGGGTGAGCAAGGTGTCCATGGTCTATGCGGTGAGTTTCCCAAAAATACCGTGATGTTCCTGCAACTCCTTGATCACCCAGCGTTGGTAGTGTTCGGGCCAGGCCTGGTAGCGCCGGTAGAAATCGGGCTTGTTGAAGGTATAGCGCACCAGTTCGTTCACCGCGAAGATGTTCGCGATCAACTGCCAGATGACGATGCGCACCTGCACGTTCTGGTATTTCACCGGATGGATCAGATGGTCCCGGATCAATGCATCACCGCCGGCTTGCACCTTCTCCCTCCGCTGCAACGCGCGGCGCACTTCCTCCAACTGGAAATAGTCATCGCCCAACAGTCCCTTTTTCTGTAGGGTGTTGATCAGACCCTTGCGCTTGCTGTCCGTAAGTCCGATCAGCTCCACTGGCTGGTCCAGCTTCAGGCTCGCATTCGCCAGCAGCAGATCCATCTGATGCACCAGCAGCGCGGGCACCGCCTTGAAGTGGTCATAGGAATGTTGCACCAGGCCAGTACTGAAGAGGAAGCCGATCAGCGCCGGATCGTTCATGTTGAACTCCACGTGCGCATGCTGCAGTTCACCGGAAACAGCGGAGGAGTTGTTCTCCAGGATCAATACAGGTTTGCGGACAACGGTATCCCGCAGCACATACAGCCCATCGAAGGCCGTGGTGTAGAAGGCGCGGATATCGCTGTATGGGAAGGGCAGCACCTCGAGGCTCCGGAAGCGCAGGTCGCCATGTTGTTTGCCGCTGGCGCTGATCTTCTCGCGCAATTCGCGGTCCGCCCAGGCCATCGGCTGGTCGAAATACGTGCGCACCAGTTCCCGCTGGTCACGCGCTGCGGTGATCAGGTTCCCCACCGTCTTGAACTGCACCTTCACCACGTCTACCATCAGGAGGTCCTGCGGCGATCGGTAGGCGCTGATGTCCTGGTCCAGCGCGAACCACAGGCCACGGTCCGCCGTGATATCCGCGATCTGTTTCGCGTACTTGTCGAACACCTGGTGGTGGATGTCCCAGTCGAACGAATGGTAGGGGTAGTACAGCGACCCCTGTTGCTGCTCCGGCGTGATGATGATCGAATACGGATTGGCGCTGCCGTGCGAGAGGTACTGCTTGTCCTGCCGCTCCTCGGCGATCTCCGGGCTCCAGCCCCAGCCATCGATGTGGAACTCCGTGAGCGCCGTCCGCTCCAGCCCGATATCCTCCAAGCAGGCATTGTAGCGCCCCGCCAATTCCCTGGTGGCCACGTGGAACAGTTGCCCACCGAAGAGGCCGCTTTGGATCAGTTTGAGCATGGGCGGGGTGGTGCAGCGCTTGCTACGAACGTGGTGGCTGGAAGGTGGTAGGGCTAAGGTTGAATTGCATTAGCGCCAAAAGTAGGGCGCCTGCCTGACGGCAGTCAGGTGCCCCCGCTCAAAAGCAGCAGGGTCGGGCTTTCCCCTCCAAGTCCTCGCCGAAGACGGCTCCGGGCTTCCTGCCTGCCGGCAGGCAGGTCCGGTACGATCCCTCACGCGCTGACGCATGTCCGAAGATCTTCGATGAAGCAACCCGAGTTGACAGCAAGGGCTGAGCTGACCTTGACCATTTCCGGTATTGGACGAGAACGATGTGCTAAGGGAATCGTCTATAGAACTCTTTCCGGTGGCCCACCAGGATGAAACGGATCGTTCCCGTTCCGATCAGTTCTATTCCAATGCGATAGTCGCCGATCCTGAAACGGTAGTAAGTGGTATAGCCCGAAAGCTTCTTTACACTTTGAAGCTCGCCGATCGCTCTGGAGGCTTCACATTTCTCGATCAACTGGATGATCTTATCAGCCAGCTTTTGATCATTGATCTTATCCAACGAACGTTCAAATGAACGATCGAACTCAACGGTCATTTCCCTTTGAGTTTCTTCATGATCCGCTCCCGCGATACGATCTCACCAGTCTTCACTTGATCCATCAGCACACCAAGCATCAGATCTTCGATCTGCTCAGCCTTCAACTTGGTTACTTTGGCACCAAGGCGTTCGGCCAGCTCTTGTAAGAGCTTCCGGCTGCGGTCATCGGCTTGGATAAGGATTGCGCTCATGATGGGCAAAGATAGAATGGACCAACTTCACGTCTACCCCTTCCCACTCTTCCTCGCCTGCAACTCCAGCGCCTTCTGCTGGATGTGGATCTCTTCCGCGCGGCGTTCCACCTGGCGATTGATGCCGGTCTCGTTGATGCGGATGGCGTTGTCGAGGTAGTTGAGCGCCTCCTGCAGGCGCACTTCCTCGAAGCTGACGTTGCCCAGGTTGGAGCGCATCAGTTCCTTGAGCATGGCGAGCTTGGTGTCGTAGTCCTTGAAGAAAAACTCGTCCGGCTTGTCCCACCAGATCGAGGGCAGGTCGAAATCGGTGACGCGCGCATCCACGGCCTTCTGGATGTTGCGCAGGTCGCGGGAACTGAAAAAGGGGAAACGCTCGAGCACCGCGGTGTAGAACACGCCGAAGAATTCGTGTGTGCCCGCGTCGTGTTGCTTGAGGCTGGCTTCGTTGATGGTGCGCAGGTCGGTGTTCTGGACCTCGGTCTTTCCGCCTTTATGCAGTTCGTTCATCGACGCGACCTGGCGTTGTGCGCTCATGAACTCGTACCCTTTCACATTGGGGTCCTTGATGAACTTCGGGTCCAGCTCGCGGTACTTCTTCCACCAGAGGTGGTCCTGGTCCACGAAATCCTCGAAACGTTTGGCGCCCTCCATGCTCACCCGTACCTGGATGCGTGAGAGCACGGCCTTGTCCACCTGGTCGGGGAGGTTGGTGAACAGGCTGATCATGCGATTGCCGTGGTTCACGGCGTAGGCGCCTTCGGTGTTGCGTAGGAACACGCCGATGAACTCGCGCACGCCGGCCGACACGCCTTGCCGCGTGCGTTCCTCGAGGTTGTTCTCGGCATCGTCGATGGGTGCGAAGACGATCTTGCCGGTGTCCTGCATCGGGCGGAACCATTCGATCGCGCGTTCGGCCGAACCGCCCTGGAAGGTGGAGATGATGTTCTCCGGCAGGGGCCAGAAGAGGAAGGGCATCTTCAATAGTTCGCAACGCTCCTGCAGCATAGTGGCCACGGCTGCGATCAGCATGCTCTTGCCCGTGCCCGGCTTGCCATCGGCCATGGTGATGCTGGGCATGCCGCCGAGCACCAGCATCGGGTTCTTCGCTTCGGTGATGTCGTAGCAGAGCAGCCGTTCCGCGAAACGCCGGAACATGTGCTTGGCCTGTTCGTTGGCCACGATGTCCTCCATGCGCGTGGCGTTGAACTCCACGCCCTTCACCTGGGCGTTGTAGGCCACATCGAAGCCCTGCACGGTGAAGTCCGAATGCTCCAGCTTGTAGTGCTGCGCGGTGAAGAACTCCGCATCTTTCAGCGAGGCCTTGCGCATCAGGATCTCCTCCTTCAAGCGCTCGAAATAGAGGAGCGTGATCTTGAGCAGTTCGAGGTCCGTCCTCACCACGCCGCTGCGCTCGAGGTAGGCGGCGTAGTAGTAGATGGCGCACTGCACAGCCTGGCTGGGGCGGGTGAGGCGCACTTCCGGGATGCCACCGAAGTCGATGTTGATCGACGAGTGTTCATCGCCGCGCACGTTGTTGAGGTAGTGCGTGATGTAGTTGGAAGCGACGAAGAGCTGGATGGCCGAGGAGGTCTGCAGCTTGTCGTGGAACGCGGGCATCTCGCTCTGGTGCAGGCTGCCGTCGTTGTTCTTTTGTTGCAGCAGTTCGAGGCCACTGCTGCGCTCGAACAACACGCTGAGGTGCTTACCCATGCAGAAACCCTTGCGGATCGCATTGAGCACCACGTTGGTGGTGTTGCTGAGGATCGTGCGGTCGTCGCTGATGCGCACGGCGCTCTTCAGCACGCTGAGCTCGTCGCTCTCGCCCACGTTGAGGGCCTTGCCCACGTGCAGCAGGAAGCTGGCATCGAGCTGCGTGTTGCTGGTGGTCCGGCTGCGTTGGTCGGGCGACCAGCTCACCATCTTCAGCAAGGCGGTTACCTCCTCCTTGTAGGCGTTCAGCTGCTCCTCGGTGACGGGGATCTGTGATGCTCCGCTCTTCTCCATGTGTCAGAAAACAGGCTTGCAGATGAATGGTGGTGCGCTCAACCCCTTGAGCATTTCCTTGTGCTGGTCGTTCAGGTACTGGAGCACAGTGTGTGTGGTGAAGAGGTACTTCTGTACCTCGCTCGCCATGCGCTCCATGCAGTCCTTATTGGTCTCGTCCACATGGAACACTTCGCGCAATTCTTTCTTGGACAGGAAGCCGGTGCTCCGTTTCTCCTGCCGCACGGAGAAGACGATCTCGGTGGTGACGTGCATCACGAAATGGCCTTCGGGAATGTGGCGGCCGATCTCCTTCGCCTGCTCGTCCTCGGTGCGGTCGTACATGCTGAGGATGGGTCCGATATCGATGCGCTTCAACACCTTCGGGTGTACCCAAGCATAGGCCTCGTCGATGTCGGAAGCGATCACCTTCAACGGAGCGGTGTTGTGCGTGCAGCGCTTGATCATATCCACGAACAGCGGGTCGCGGTCCACGCGCTCGGTGATCGGACCGCCGGGATCGGGATGGTTGTCGAAGACCATGATGTACAGGTAAGGCCTGTTGGTCACCGTGTCGAACGAGGCCCAGGAGCACAGGAAACGTTTGTTGAGCTTGGCTTTGTCGTAGACCTTCAGTTCGCGGAGCTGGCCGGGCACGAACTCGCCGAAGAGCCCACCTTCTTCGATGGTCTTGTAGTACTGTGACCGCGCGAGTTTCTGGAGGATGGCGGTCGGTTCGCTGTTGCCCCGGATAAGTTCATCGAGCAGTTCCCGTTTCAAGGTCTCTTCGTTCGCAGGCTTCACGGCCCCGCTTTTCAACTGTTGCAGATCGGCGGCCATCTTGCGGATCTCCAGGTGGTTCGGGAATCCGCTTGCGGTAAGGTCGATACGCAGGTGATCGGTCTCCTCGAAGAGGTACTTCAGCCCCAGTGCCCGCAAGGTGAGCAGGAAGCGGGAGGCCAGGTCCCGTAGGATGTGCGCCTCATGTTCCTGCGCACCCTCCTTCGGTGCGAAGGTGTGGGTGAAGGCATCGTGGATGTGCGTGACGAACTTGAAGTAGCGCTCGTACTCCACATTGTTCTCCAGAATGGCGCGATCGAGGTCCGTGAAGTGGCTCTCGATGTCGATGGTCTTCATTTTTGTTCAAGCCATGTCATCGGTTTGACCCTACCGATCGTTACTTCAAATTCAAAATCACCATACTCAACATCAGGGCCGAGCGTGCTATGTTCAATAACACCTGGGGTTTCTTCTGCTTCAACTTGGATTACGGGTACCTCGAAGAACTGTGCATGAGGAGCAGTGGGGTTGAACATCGTATCGGTCATAGATTGAACTTGGTCGTTTTACCTCGATCAACCGGCTGTTGAAGCCGGTTTTCGATGTGATCGGTCACACGTTCCCCACGGTCG
>JBGTES010000073.1:0-25610 GCA_041747675.1 Flavobacteriales bacterium | reverse complement strand
TCACCCTGCACAACATCCCCGAGGGCCTGGCCGTGGGCGTGCTCTTCGGGGGCGTGGCGGCGGGCATCCCCGAGGCCACAATCGGCGGGGCCGTGGCGCTGGCCATCGGCATCGGCCTGCAGAACTTCCCGGAAGGTGTGGCCGTGAGCATGCCGCTGCGGCGCATGGGCCTCAGCCGACGCCGCAGCTTCTTCTACGGCCAGCTCAGCGCCATCGTGGAACCCGTGGCCGGCGTCATCGGTGCCGTGGCCGTGGTGTTCATGACGCCCATCCTCCCCTACGCCCTCGCCTTTGCCGCCGGCGCCATGATCTACGTCGTGGTGGAAGAGGTGATCCCCGAAACGCAGCAGGGCGGTCACAGCGATGTGCCCATCCTGGGTTTTATCGGGGGCTTTGTGGTGATGATGGTGCTGGATGTGGCCTTGGGGTGAGCACTAACTCCCAGTAGCCACAAGTAGGCAGGGATCACCCGCACCTTATATCCCGCGAGGAATTGGACCCACCCCTTCGTAAGATACCCCCCCTTTGCTATCAAGTAGGTGCTTCTGCCAGCAATTCTTCCAGTGGTCATCTACTGATGCAGACTTCCTTCACCAGCAACTGTGGCCAATACGATCACACGCACGAACGAAAAAAGTGCACGACACATACCCCTCACCAAACCACCTTTCATTCATTTTGCACGCTCCTGATCACACATTCACGCCAAATATATATCCTACCAATGCTGATAA
The DNA here is from genome assembly GCA_041747675.1 of Flavobacteriales bacterium. Classification (GTDB taxonomy): domain Bacteria; phylum Bacteroidota; class Bacteroidia; order Flavobacteriales_F; family PHOS-HE28; genus PHOS-HE28. The sequence continues at coordinate 24,876 of JBGTES010000073.1, read as the reverse complement.
ACCCATTGCAATAGTTCCCCAGATCACAATTCTCACAATTGCCTTCCCTATGCTTGAACCACCAGTCTTTGCAGAAACAGCACCTAGAATAATTAGAGATATGATCGTAACTACGTAAAGAAAATACTCCATTTCCCCCACAGGTGCAAACAGCGTAACCAAGAGAGGAAGGACCCCGCCAACTGTAAATGCCGCGCCCGAAGCAAAAGCGGCTTGTATAGGATTTGCCTGGTTTATTTCATTGATCCCTAATTCATCCCGAATGTGTGTCCCCATGGCGTCAGACAAAGTAAGTTCCTTTGCAACTTGCAATGCCGTTTCTTTCTTAAGTCCACGTTTTTCATAGATCTCCGCAAGTATCCTTAATTCCGCTTCGGGCATATTCTCAAGTTCTTTCTTCTCTCTTTCAATATCAGCCTTTTCGGTGTCTGTTTGAGAACTAACAGAAACATATTCGCCAGCTGCCATGGAAAGTGCACCTGCCACAAGCCCTGCAATAGTGGCCAATAGTATTGGGTCTCTGGCCGCGCTGGCAGCTGCGACACCGATCGCAAGGCTTGATATTGATATAATACCGTCATTTGCCCCCAAAACAGCTGCCCTCAACCAGTTGCTTCGGTGTATATAATGACTATCCAGATAATTGTCGATGGTGATCATTATATTTTCTGTTCGTATGGATATTCAAATCACTAGCAACTACCATTGACCCTTTTGTGACCTCAAGCCCCGTCGGCCGCGATACGACGCCCCCACCGCTACGGGGCGGATTAGTAAAATGGTCCCTTGCATGGTTCGAAGGTAGTCATCCGAGATGCGCTTCCATGCCAACGCTCGCTCGGCTCATGCAAGTTCCATGGGCCAGCCTCGATGTCCACACCGACATGGCCACGCCGGGCTTCATCGGCGTCTTCATCGTTATGATGATGCTGGATGTGGCGCTGGGGTGACCAAGGCATCTACGGCGCGATCCGCTCCCACCCCGATCGGAAGCCGAGCGTTCGCTCGGCCGGTCCACTGGGCGATGGAAGCTCGATGACCCCACGCCATAGGTAGGTCTTCGGCCATTTTCTGAAGGTGGGAACGGCTCGGAACAGGAGGCGTGCCATCCGCGGGGCCGGGCCTGGTGTCCAGCCACCATCGGGGGCCACCTCCATGTGTATGCCCCCCCCTTGTCGCAGCACCCGCCAGTTTCCCTGCACCGTGCCCACACTTGGCTGTGCGCTGATGCGGAACGCGCCGCTCACTTCCGCCCCTTCGGCAAGGGCAAGCAGCTGCGGAAAGGCCGGGGAGAACCCAACAACTACTTCCTGATCACCTTCGCGGCGGGACATGCGCCGGATCTCGTGGAACGCCCCATTCACCGCCAACTCGTAGCGCACTCCATCGGACTGAGCTACAATGGCCCCCGCCTCCGTTGCATCACCCGGCTCCAGCACCCTGGCTTTCGCGTCCGCATCGGGGTTCCAGGAAACGATGAAGGGAGCAGCGGAGTACCGCAGAAAATGTACCCGGGTGCCATCCAGGACGAGCGGGATGGGATCGTTGCGGTGCGACCTTCCGTCGATCTCGATCAGGAATTCGGTGCCCGCGCGGCGCACGAAGTAGAACTCGTCCACATACACAAGCGGCAGGGCCGGGGGGGCGGTGGCAGCATCGCCCATGGGAGCCAGCAGGCCGAAGGGGCTTCGTACCCGGGTATCGCCTTCCCTTATCACCAGTCGCACAGGCCGCCCCAGCAGGTCTTTGAACGCGATATCGGCCTGGGCGCCGGTGGGCCCCAACTCCAGATGGGCTTTGGAGAACTGCGTTCCCACCAAGGCATGAAGCCCCTTCCCCGCTATCCCATAGGTCGCGGTATCGAGCTTCAGGCTGGCCTGGTGGTACACATCCACCTTCCCATCCACGCGCCAGCCGATCACCAACAGCCCGCGCCCATGGATGGCATCATCGAACTGCTGCGGTTCAAGCCCTATGTACACCTCATCCGGGTCGTTCTCGAAGTTGGTCAACAGCAGACCCTTCATGGGGTCGGTCGCCAAATGGAAGGGCGAAATGATCGGGATATTCTGCTCAAGGCCCGTGCTCTGGTAGATATGCCCTGGGTTGGGCGCTGCCTCCATCCATGGCTCCTCAGCAAAGGGGCGCGTAAGGACCAAGCCAACGGACAACAGGAGGACCACGATGCCTGCGACGATCACGAGCAGCGCTCGTAGGAATGTGCGTATCAGCCTTCTTGTTCGCATGCTACGGGCAATTGGTGCAGGTTCCGTTGGAAGCATTCTCGGGCACAGCTGTAGGCCGAAATAAAGGGCGGGGCATGCCGGTTGTTCGGGGAGCTATGGATTTCCTCCGTATCATCGCTTCAGCCCCCGACCACTATGGCACGGATCGGAGCACGGCGGCACGATCCGGAACACGAGGGCAGGGCGGCCCAATAGTACTGTGCTGGGCGCTGCCTAAACGCGACATGTGTCAGGGCCGTTCATGACCAAGGTCATCGAGCATAGGCGTGTTGCCAGTACACCACCGAATACGCTTGTTCGATCACCGAAACGAAGTCCACAACGATGTGCCCATCCTGGGTTTTATTGGGGGCTTTGTGGTGATGATGGTGCTGGATGTGGCGTTGGGGTGAGGTCCTGTTCATCGGCCGGTAATTCTTCGGTTATCTTCGTGGACATGCAGACCAAGGGAGCCAGAAAGCGCCGCAGCCGCATCAGTGCTTCGGTGCCGACCAACCTGAAGAAGCGCCTCGAACAGGCCAGCACGGCCCAGTCGCGCACCATGACCGAGGTCATCAACGATGCGCTGGAAAGCAACCTGCCCGACCTGCCGACGCGAACCGTAGCGAAGGGACGGACCTGGGTTGATGAGTTGGCTGGCACGGTCTCCTTCAGCGATGCTGATCTGAAAGGCGATGAACGTCTCGCACGCTTGGTGAAAGGTGCGCGCACCAAGGCCAGTGATCAGCCACGCAAGCGATGAGGGCGCTGATCGACAGCGATGTACTTGTTGCAATGCTCGATGGCTCCGAGGATCAGAGTCCGGAAAGCACGGCCGTGATCCAAGCGGCGGTGCGTGGTAGGTTCACGGGCTTCATCACACCCCTCATCGCGGCCAATGTCATGTACATCCTGCGGCGGAAATGGCGGACAACAAGGCCCGATACCTGGCGGGCCGATATCGATCGCGTGACCCTCGATATGCTCGCCACGCTGGGCATGATACCGGTTGGCAGGCCTGACTTCGTCGACAGCATCACGAGTTCCTTTGCGGATAAGGAGGACGGCATACAGTATTTCGCAGCGCTGCGCAGCCGTCAGGTGGACGTCATCGTCACTTGCAATACGAAGGACTTCGTGATGAAAGGCCTCGAAGCCATCGAACCGGGCAGGTTCGTTCGTGACTATCTGAAGTGACTTCTACCATCCCAGCCCTGGGATTTATCGGGGGCTTTATGGTGATGATGGTGCTGGATGTGGCGTTGGGGTGAGGATTCTTGACCGACGTTCCCTGTCAGAACTTCCCCTCTATCATGCGGAGTATTTGATCGAACACAGCATGATCAATTGCTCTCGGACTTGGATGGGAACCGATCACTTCATGCCCCCTTGCCTTCAGGTGTTGTGCCAGAGCAGTTTCCATAGGTCCAATTAGATCACGGTACGTCCTATGCGCCTCCATGGTCTCCTGCTCCGGATAGATGGGGCCAATGGACACTAACTGGTATTCGCAAAGACTCGGGTTAAGTCCCTTTGCCCTAATGTTTCTCAATAAAGTGTTGGCAGTAGCATTTGGGCGGATATCGAGATGTTGCCCTAGCCTATTGAATGGTGATGCAGCATATCGGGAAGAGCTGTCTCCCGTTCGCCCCACATAAAGCAGGGTTTCATCGTTGCATGTCACACGCCATATGTAGAGCCAGAATCCGCGCTCGATCAAAGCCCCACTGAATCTCAGTTCATGCACTTTCATACTCCAAGGTTCAAGATTCAAGGTTCCGTCCTTCTCCATCCTCAATCCTTCATCGCGATCTTCTGCCTCCTCCCCTTCGCGAACTCCGCCTTCAGGTCGAGTTGCACGACATGCTGGTTGCTCATCTTGTAGGAGAGCACGAAGGCCATATCGGTGACATTGATGAAGGAGGTGTACACCGTGCCACCGATGCGCTCGCCCTCCACGGCCCGTGGTGCCTGGCCCGCCTGCCCGAAGGTGTTACCCACGCGCAACAGATCGATCGGCTCCCCGCTGCGTTCCAGTTCGTTCAGCCTGCGATCGATGGATGCGTGGCGGTAACAGGGGTGGTTCCCGGCTGCTGTGTCGGAGAGCAGGTAGTTGGTCATGATCAGCCGGTTGCCCTCCATCCAGTGCAGCTTGCGTTCACCCCCCACCCACTCCACGATCACCGCCTTTCCGCTCTTGTCGCCGAACATCATGTGGCTGTTGTGCAGCGCGACGCGCTTCAGCTCCAGGTAGGTCAGGGCCTCCTCCACGGTGGAACACTTCGCGAGGATCTCGTCGCCGAGGTTCCCCTTCGGGCCACGATAGCCGGGGATCCGCTCCTGCTCGGGCGTCACGGCCGCATCGAAGAAGAGCCCCGCTTCGTTGATGCCGCCCTGTGCGAAAGCATCCCACCCGTACCACAAGCGCGCCAGTCCGCTTTTCGATGCGGGTTCGATCCGGATGTAGGCCTTCACATCGTACCAGTAGTCCTCATTGTTCACCACGTACACCTTGCCGGAGGTGGTATCCACGTAGTACAGCACCGAGCAGGCCTGGGTGCGGCTGTGCCCGAAGGAACAGAGGCCGAGCAGGAAGGCGATGAGGCGGAGATGGTACAAACAAGGCATGTCACGAATGTAGCCGGGATAGCGATCAAGATCACGGGGCCTTCCCCCTCCCGGCTCGCCCGTAGCTTCGCGGCCCCATGGCCGAGAGCAAGCCGAAGATCGATGTGAAGAACCGCCGCGCGGGCTTCGAGTACCACCTGCTCGAGTCGTACACCTGCGGCATGGTGCTGATGGGCTCGGAGATCAAGAGTATCCGGGCGAATGGCGCCAGCATCAATGAGGCCTTCTGTGCCTTCGTGGGCGAGGAACTGGTGGTGCGCAACATGCAGATCAATCCCTACATGCAGACGGTGCACTTCACCCACGAACCCAAGCGCGACCGCAAACTCCTGCTGAAACGGCGTGAGCTGGAAAAACTCAAGCGCAAGCTGAAGGATGCCGGCATGACCATCGTACCCACGCGCCTCTTCCTGGCCGCGAACAACTTCGCCAAGCTGGAGATCGCCCTGGCCAAGGGCAAGAAGACCTATGACAAGCGCGACAGTCTCAAGGCCAAGGACGTCCAACGCGACATGGATCGCGAACGCTGATGCCATGGATTGGCGCACCCACATCGCCCGGCATGGGGACCGCCTGCTCCCTGGCGCGCCATGGGCCCGGTGGACCTTCCTTGCGCTGATGCTGCTGGCCGCCGTGCTGCGCTTCTGGCGCTACACGGAGATCCCCTACACCCACGACGAGATCAGCGCGCTGGTCCGCCTCTTCCCCACGCTGGGTGAGACGATCCGCACGGGTGTGATCGCGCTGGATACCCACCCGCCCGGTGTGCAGGTCTTCGAATGGCTGTGGACACGCCTCTTCGGCATGGAGGAGGCCGCTGTGAAACTGCCCTTCACCCTGCTGTCGCTCGGCGCGCTGGTCCTGCTCTTCCGCTTCGCCATGGCCTGGACCGGCGCCGTGCCCGCCCTCTTGCTCACCGCGCTGATGGCCACCCTGCAGTACAGCGTCATGTACGGTCAGATCGCACGGCCCTACGCCTTCGGACTGTTCACCACGGCCTTGCTCGCCGACCAGCTGACGCGCTACCTGGCCTTGGGTCGTCGCCGCGCCCTCGTGGGCATCGCCGTGGCCGCTGTCCTCAGTGCCTACACGCACCACTTCGCACTGCTGCTGGCCTTCCTCATGGGTGGCAGTGGGCTGCTGCTCCTGCGGCCCGGCCAGCGCAAACCGTACCTCTGGATGGTCGGGATCGTCCTGCTGCTCTACCTGCCCAACGTACCCATCTTCATTGGACAACTTGGCCTGGGCGGACTGGGCGGCTGGCTGCCCCGGCCCGATCGCTGGTGGCTCGCCGACCATGCCTGGTGGATCGCGCATACCAGCTGGTGGTTGGCCGCACCCCTGGGCCTGTTGGCGCTGTTCGCCATCACACGACTGGTCCAACGACGAAACGTGCCAGGCAACTCACTTGTCCTGCTCTTCACCTGGGGGCTCCTGCCCATCGCCATCGGCATTGGCTACTCACTGTGGCGCGAACCGGTGGTGCAGCATTCGATGCTGCTCTTCTCCTTTCCCTACCTCGCATTGGCACTGCTCTCCGGGATGCGCGGCGTGCCATCACGAATGGCCCTGCCCCTGGTCGCCGTGATCTGCGTGCTGTCGGTAGGCACCCTGATCGGCACACGCCAGCACTACACGGTTTTCTACACCTCGAAATATGATGCCATGGTGGACGGCGCCATCCGCTGGACCCAGGGTAACGCGGGAGAAACGTTGGTACTCCTCGATGCGCCACCCGAGGTGCTCGACTTCCACCTCCGGCAGCGCGGACTGGGCATGGATGACGTTCCCCATGTGCGTCTGCTTGATGATTCCTTTACTCCGGGCCGTTTGGACACATTGCTGGCCAACAGCAGGGCGCAGCGCGTGTTCTACGGGCAGAGCAATGGGGCCTCCGCCGAGCGGATCGCGCGGATCCAGCTGCACTTCCCCCATTTGGTCCAGCGCATCGACATGGCAGAAGGACAGGTATTCGTGCTGCACCGGGAGCCGGTTCCGGAGGCCATCTCCGATCGGCGCTTCCTCACCGGTGCCTGCCCCATCTGCGACCCCTTGCCCGGTTGGGAGATCCACACGGACCTGCCCACGCGGGAGGACAGCCTTTGGCCGCGTTCCTGGGACCACAGCGGGCGGGAATATGGCGTGCTGGTGGCGATGGCCCTGGACACGGTAGCACAACGCGCTGACGATCTGGTGGAGATCCATGCCCGGCTGTTCCTGCCCGGGCCAACGCAGGATGTAGGACTGGTGGTGGAGTTGAAGCACGGGGACAGCACCGTGTTCTACCGCACCGCCGAACTGGACGATCTGCTGTTGACCGAAGCGCCGCAGGAAGTGACCCTGATCGTGGCCACGCGCCCGGGTGATGCCCAGCTGCGCGATGCACCGCTGTTGCTGCGGGCCTACCTGCACAACCGCAGCGGTGCGGCCATCGGCGTGCGCGCGATGCATGTGGTGCTGCGCGAAGGCAACCCGGTGGTCCACGCCCTCAGTGGTCCCATTGATGGACCCTGGATCTACCGGCCTAAAGGCCTGGTAGGCTGGTGATCAAAGCTTGAAGGTGAGCCCCAGCCCGAGTGTCTGTTTGAACTGCGTGGCCGGCCCGGCGTAGGGAAGGCCTTCGGCGTCGACCTTGGGCAACTTGGTGTCGTGGTCGTAGATCAGAATGGTGTTCAGCGTGGCGGCGAACCAGTCGTTCACCTTGAAGTTCCAAAGTGTCTCCCAGGTCACGTCCATGTTCTGTGGATCGCGCAGGTAGTTGCTGAAGATGTCCCCACGCGTCAGGAAGGTGATGTTCTCGGCCAGTTCGGTCTGGTACTGGAAGCGTAGATATCCACCCAATTCAAGGGCTGTGGTCTCGCCGTTCAGCACGCCATACACACGCAGATCGGGATCGTCGGAGCCACCGAAGAGCGTTTCATCCGTCACGAACACGATGCGGGCGGTGGCTGGTGACATGTAGATGCTGAGCTTGTCGTTCGGCTTCCAGTCCATACCCACGCCGAAGAGCAGGTAGCCCGGGGACATCAAATGCGAGATGCGGGTGCCCTCGGCATTGAAGCCCTCGGTGAATTGCGTGCGGAACTGCGCCAGGGCGGCCAGATACCAGGAGGGGCTGAGCTCGTAGCCATACTTCGAGTTGAGCTCGATGCGGTCATCGGTCTTCACCGTGGGACCATCCTGCTGCTGCTGTCCACCGAAGGCCAGGGCCAGGGCGTTGTCCCACGCGCGACGGTCCTTCTTCCAGTTGGCCGTGCCATTGAACTGCGCGATGCCGCTGACGGAGCTGAAACCACCGGCGGCCCAATTGGTGAGACTCACCTGGGTGAGGTTCAGTTGGAAGATCCCCTCGGTCTTCCAGCCTTCGAGACTGTCGGCGGCTGCTCTGGCACGGATCGCCTCTTCGGCCTTCTTCCGTGTTTCCAGATCGATGTCATTCTGCGCCACAAGGCCAAGGGGGGCCGCGATCAGCAGTGTGGACAGGATGTTCCAGAAAATTCTCATGGGTACGAGGATGTCGGTTCGAGGATCGGTGTATCGCGCATGGCAGGAACAACCTGGATCACGGTCTGTTCTTAGGGCGCGAAGATCTGATCTGGGAAATGCACTTCAGCAGGCACCTGGATGCGCAGGTAGGGATGACCGGTCACCGCGTGGCAACTGTTGCAGGCATTCACCAGCATGTCGCCCCGGGCATGCATGGCCGCCACTCCGTCGGCCTTCAGGATCCGTTCAAGCTCCTTCACCATCGGCGGTCCGTAGGTGCGCATGGGCCCGCTTACATCCACGCCCTCGTCCATCACCCCGGCATCCGCGATCTCTTCCATCACCTCCCCCATCTCATGCAGATAAAAGGCCGCCAGTTCTGCATTCCCAGCCGCACCCGCTGCCCACCACTTCTGGTGGTAGCGCTGCAGGTGGCCCATATGTACCGCCACCTCCATCTCCTCCCCTGCGGTGGATGCGACCACCTGATCCTCCCCTTCGCGCAGGAACAGCAAGGCCACCAGCACCAATGCTGCGGCCGACATCAACAGGGTGAGGGCTCTCATGGAATAAGAAGGACCCCGAAAGGTCCGGGGTCCGGTAGGCACTACTGGATTCGAACCAGTGACCCCTACCCTGTCAAGGTAGTGCTCTGAACCAACTGAGCTAAGTGCCCGGGGTCCCGCCCAATGGCGGACGGGCAAAAGTAACCATGGCCCCGTAACGCACGCGGTTCGTAATTCCTGATGGCCATCAGCGACAGTCGGCCGCGCGGCCCTACTTTTGCGGCGGACCAGCATTGCGATCGAACACATGGCGACCAAGAACATCGGCGACAGCGGGCGCATCTTCCAGAGCCCCTTTCTGGAAGCTATGACCAAGACCCACATCGCTTTCCCGCTGACGATCTTCTACGGTACCGGTGCGCTTTCACTCTACGCCTCCCTCGTATGGCTGAACACCGGCGTGGTGGCCGCCCTCTCCCTCTTCCTGGTAGGTGCCTTTTTCTTCTCCCTGGTGGAATACCTGGTGCATCGCTTCTTCTACCACATGGACACGGACAGTCCCCGGAAGTCCCGCATCCAGTACGTCTTCCACGGCGTTCACCACGACCATCCGCGCGACAAAAAGCGTCTGGCCCTGCCACCCCTGATGAGTGCCCTCGTGGCCGCCATGTTCGTGGGCATCTTCCGCCTGGTGATGGGCGAGGCGGGCATCGTCTTCGGCGGCGGCTTCATGACCGGCTACGCCACTTACCTGCTGGCCCACTACGCCATCCATGTGTACAACCCACCGAAGAATTTCCTGGGCCTCATCTGGAAGCACCACAACCTGCACCATTTCGTGGGTGATACCGGCGCCTTCGGGGTCAGTTCCCCCTTTTGGGACCATGTCTTCGGCACCATGCCGGTGGATCCCCGCAAGAAGCGGGCGACCGATAAGGTGGGCGCGAACGCGGCTTGAGTCGAGGGTTTCCTCCTTCTGCCTTCTCCCTTCTGCCTTCTCCCTTCCTCCTTCCTTCTCGCGTTCTGATCCGGCGTTCACCACGCCATCAACAACGCCGTAAGTCCCTCTCCTTCATCGATCGCCGCGGCCGCCACACTCAAGATCGCCGCCACCCAGTAGGCTGCAAAGCAGGTCCATGATGTGCCCATGACGCGCTTGTAGGTGCGCCGGTCGTGTACCAACAAGCTGGTGGTAAGTCCCAGGAGCAGGAGCATGTGGACGATCATGCCGACCTGCATGTCCAGCAGGTAGGACACGATCCCACCCAATCTTACGGTGGCTGCGAACACCAGTGAGATCCCTGCGAAGAGCATGTAGCGCTTGTGTACCTGTGCACGATGCCTGTTGATGATGCCCGCCGTTACGAAACCCACGAAGAGCAGCACCATGAACAGGTCCAACCAGAGGATCTCGTTCAAGCCAGGTTCCAGCTCTTCCACCGGCACCCCAAATTGGGCGGAAAGGGCATGCATGCGGCCGGGGAAACGCTGCACCATCATCACTGTGGAAACAAGCACCGCGATGGCCAACACCACACCGAACCGCCCGGTGCGGCGATGCATGGCGATGTTACCGCTGCGCACCAGGGCCGGCTGCACCACAAGCAGTGCGTACCATATGATCAGGATGATGCCATGGATCACGAAGAGCCCGGGCAGCGCAGGCATGTCCAGTATGGGCGGCTGCGGAATGGAGGAGCGAAGGAAGAAGGTCGGCGTGAAGCCCAGCAATACAATGGCCAGCAACAGGGCGTGGGTGATGAGGAAGTAGCGGCTGCGGGGCGAGGCGGTCATGCCCGCCAAGATATGCGGGCGCCCTTACTCGTGATCCCGCCCGTATCCCTTGCGGTTCTCCTCCATCAGTTCCTGCTCGGCCTTGATCACCTTTTTCAGACTGTCGCTCACGGCCTTCTGCTCAAAGCGGTCCAGGTCCGGCTGGCCCGCCACCACCCAGGCGGTGTACCAATAGTCGCCCAGACTGAGGATGGAAGCGTTCATACGGCGTTCCACCATGCCCTGCATGGCCTGCTCATATGCTCGGGCGAAATCGCGCGAATAGGTGCGGAAGGTCGAGCGTGAGGCCCCGCGTTGCTCAAAGACGTACTTGCGGTCCTCGGGGAACTGTACGCTCAGATCCCGCTCGATGGCCAGCACGGAATCAACGCGCATGTGGCTCTCATACACCGCATCCCAGGCGGCATCCAGCGGCGAGTCGATGTAGCGTGCCCTGCCCGTGAGGTGGTCGTAGTTCTCGGCGCTCAACTCGGGGATGCGGCTCTCCCAGAAGGCGTGTATCCCATGCTGGTCCGTAAGCTGGCCGTTGTAGTTCTCAGTGGTGTGCAGCGGCACATGGGCATCGCCCACATAGTGCCCGAGATCGGTGGCGTTCTTGAGTATCAAGTCCACATTGCCACGTTGGAAAGCCTTCACCAGCCGACCGAACACCACCTCGATATGCCAGGGCACGATGCCGTAGGCCTGCAGGGTGTCCTCGCTGAACTTGCGCACGGCATCCTCCCATTTGCGGGGCATCACCTCGAAGGGATCATGGCCACCCTTGCCGAAATGGTCGATGTCGATGTAGTGGCGCGGTGCTTCACCCTCCACGGCATAGCGCCGGCGGTCCGGTCCCACGGCCTCATCGCTGATGAAGTCGATGTGCCGCTTGAAGAAGGGGAACATCTCCGATGGCAGGGTGAAGCAGGCCACCCGGTTGATGCGCTTGTGGCCGTAGAAGCCCCAGGCGAAGGCGGGCTCGCTCACTGGCACCGGCAGCACGGCGAGCATGCCCGCGAGCAGTACGAAGAGCAACAAGACCTTGCGGATCATGACGCGGGTACGGTGGTTTCCAGCCGCACCAGTTCTCCATCGCGTAGCACGGGGATCACACTGCTCTGGTCCGGGGTGAGACAGAATTTCACGTCGTTGAGCAACTTGAGCTGCTCGATGCGGCGGCGGCGTGGGGCGGCTTTCAGGATGCCCATGTAGTTGTCGCGCGCGGCGTGGAACATGTATTGTGCGGCGATGGAACTGTCCTCCTCCAGGCCGAATTTACCACTGGAGAGCAGGCGATCCATCACCGCCCCGGCGAATACCGAGTCCTCCAGGTTGAACTTGTCTCGCCAGCCCGAACACAGCAGCAGCACATTCTCGTTCTGCTGCACCAGCCATTCGCTCAGCGCGCTCAGGTTCAGGAAGGAGCCCACCACCAGCATGCGCGCATCCCGGGCCAGGTTGATGGCCTTGGTGCCGTTGGTGGTGGTCATCACAATGGTCTTGCCACGGAGATCCTGTCCCACATAGGCCAGGGGCGAATTGCCGTAGGTGAAGCCCTCAACCACCTCGCCATTGCGCTCGGCGGCGGCGATGTAGCCCTCGCGGCCGATGTACGCGGCGGCCTCCTCCACGGTGGACACCGGGATGATGCGGTCCACCCCGCTGTCGAAGGCCGCCACCATGGCGCTGGTGGCCCGCAGCACGTCGATCACCACCACGATGCCCATGTCGGCGGCATAGAGGGGGTATTGGTTGGGGATGAAGCAGACCTCCACCCGGTACTTGTAATCGGTGCTCTGATAGGGCGCTTCCATCACGTGCTGCGGTGGAAAGGTAGTTTCACCACGCGGCCTTCCAAGGCCCTGCCCCGGATGTCCACCCACATCGCACTGCCCTCGGCGGCCATGGCCGTGGGCACATAGGCCAGGCCGATCGCTTTGCCCACCGTGGGACCCATGGTGCCCGAGGTGACCTTGCCCACCACTTTTCCTGCGGCATCCAGCACGGGGTGATCATGCCGGGGGATGCCACGTTCCAGTAACTCGAAGCCCACGAGCTTGCGCTCCACGCCCTGCTCCTTCTGGGCCTTCAGACGGTCGCCGTCAATGAAGTCCTTGGTGAACTTGGTGATCCAGCCCAGCCCGGCCTCCAGGGGCGAGGTGCTGTCGTCGATGTCGTTGCCGTAAAGGCAGAAGCCCATCTCCAGACGGAGCGTGTCGCGCGCGGCCAGTCCGGCGGGTTTGATGCCGTGCGGGGCGCCCGCTTCCATGATCGCATGCCAGGCCTTTTCCGCCAGGGGGTTGGGCACGTACACTTCATAACCACCCGCACCGGTGTAGCCTGTGGAGGAGATCAGCACCAGGCCCACGCCCTTCATTTCCGCATACATCGCGGTGTAGTATGGCATCGCAGCGATGTCCTCGGTGAAGAAGCCCTTCAGCGTCTCGGTTGCCTTGGGACCCTGCACGGCCAGCAGGCTCATGCGCTCACTGATGTCCTCCAGCTGTGCATCGAAGGTGTTGTGGCTGTTGATCCAGTCCCAGTCCTTGGCGATGTTGCTGGCGTTCACCACCAGTAGGTAATGTGCGTCATCCCCATGGCGCATGCGATACACCAGCAGGTCGTCCACGATGCCGCCCCTGCCGTTGGGAAGGCAGCTGTACTGCACCTTGCCCTCGGTGAGTTTCGATGCGTCGTTGCTGGTCACCTTCTGTATCAGGTCCAGCGCGCCCGGACCGCGCACGAGGAATTCGCCCATGTGGCTCACGTCGAAGACGCCCACGGAGTTCCGCACGGTGTTGTGCTCATCGATCACACCGGTGTATTGCACCGGCATCAGGTATCCGGCGAAAGGCACCAGCTTGGCGCCGAGGGCTTCATGCACGTGGGTAAGGGCGGTCTTTTTCAGGTCGGTCATGTGTTGCGGCTATGGCGTCAGTCGTTCCAGAAAGGCATCGCGCCAGGCGGCGAGCGACCAGTGTTGCTCCACTGTGCTGCGCGCTTCGGCCCCGAGCCGTCGGCGAAGATCGGCATCCTCCACCAAGCGGCCCACCGCCTCCATCCATTCGGCCTCGCTGCGGGCCAGAAACCCGTTGTGGCCGTGGTGTACGATGGTGCTGTTCACGCCCACATCGGAGAGCACCACGGCCTTGCCCATGGCCATGTACTGCAGGCCCTTGAAGCCGCACTTGCCGCGGCTCCAGGCATCGTCCGGCATGGGCATGATGCCGATGTGCATGGGCGCGAGGTCTTCCGGCTCGGTGTCGGGATCCCAGGGCACATGCTCGAAAGGCAGGCCGGGCAGCACGGGTGCGATGTCGCTGATCACGCGGAAGCGGATGCGGTCCTCCCAACGGTCATGCACCGCGCGCAACATGGGCAGCACGGCTACCAGATGTGTGGTACTCGTGCGGCTACCCGTCCACCCGATCACCACGGGTCCTTCCTCCGGCGCGGGCATCACCTGGTAGCGTTCCGTGTCGATCACTGTGGGGATGCACGCCACATCGGAATGGATCGCGCGGCAGTGTTCGGCGATGTACGCGTTGCCGGCGATCACGCGGTCGGCCAGGGCGATGATCCGGTCGGTCTTCGCGGGATCCTTCAGCCAGCTCAGGCGCCGGTTGCCCTCGCTCACGTCCATCAGCCAGATGGCGTCGTCCAGATCGAAGATCAATAGTCCGGCACGGCGACGGATCATGCGCTCGAAGAGGATGCCGCGCGTCATGAAAGCCTCGCGGTGCAATAACACAGTGTCGCCGTGGCGAATGCCCATCACGTCGCGCCAGCGTCGCAGGAAGGCCTTCAGCAGCAGCAGGCCCTTCGATATGATGTGCCCACGGCTGTACAGTATGCGGTCGTCCCATACGTCCAGCAGCCGCGCGTACAGCACCTCGTGGCCCTGCGCGCGTAGATGGGGAATGTACTGCTCCAGACGGTAGCGCTGGCTGGGCGAACGGCCGGTGCGGTGGGGCGCTATGATGTGGATGCGGGCCATGGCTCAGGTGGTCCGATGCATTTCAGACTTGCGGACAGTGCCGTGCCAGTAGGGCGGCTGGGTGCTGAAGCGCACATCGGTGAATCCCGCCCCCTGTAGCAGCGCTTCGATCTCCGCACGGGTGCTGCGCCTCTCGTAGGCCGTGCCGAAGCGGTCCAGCGCATCGTTGCGCATCAAGCGGAAGCTCTTGTTGTGGTAGTAGGCCAGCGGCATGCGCTTCCACCATGCCACCCCCAGGGCTTTCAGCATGCGGGCCAGCGACACCAGCGGCAGATAGATCAGCAACGCGAGCACATCGCACAGCGGACGTTTCACCACACCTGGCAGGCGATGCACCAGGCCGCGCAGCAGTTCGCTCATGCGGTGCAGCAGGCGGTACAGGGCACTGCGCTGTTCCATGGCATAATACAGATAGAAATAGAACAACCCGCCGGGGCGCAGCGTGCGCCACACCTCGGCCAGCACGCGGCGCGGGTCGCGCACGTGGTGCAGCACACCGATGCACAGTGTCACATCAAATACGGCATCGTCGAAAGGGAGTTCCTCACCATGTGCTTTCGACCAGCGCACATGCGGCAGGTCGGCGTTGGCCTCGGCGGCCTTCAACACCGCATCGCTGGGGTCCACGGCATCCACGTGGCCTACGCGGTCGGCGAGGAACCGCGTCCAGCGGCCGCTGCCACAACCCAGGTCCAGCATGCGTGTGGATCGCGCGTCCAGCGTGGCGGGCCACAGATCGAAGAGTTCCTCTCCTGCCACGCGCAGATCCTCCGCGCTGAAGCGGTGGAACTTGGTCCACTCCTCTCCGAAGGAACGGATCACCGCTTCATCGGACCCGGCGGGCAGCGTGAACTCATGTACACGCGCACCTTGAACATCGGCGATGCGCTGCGGCGCGCTGCGGAACGACGGAAAGGGGGCCATGTGTAAAAGGCCGGGAAGGTACGGGGGAGGGACGGGTCGCCAATGGGTGTTCGCGACCGCAAACCGCTATAGACAGGCCTATGGTCGACACCTTACCGGAGGGGCAGGTCACCAGGTCTTCAGCTTCTTGGAGTGGGCGATCACTTCCGGCCAATGGACATGGTCTTCATTGCACGATCAGTTTGCCCCCGGTCAACCATTTGCCTTCGCTGGCCACATGCACATAGTACACACCCGCCGCCAGCCCATCCAACGCCAAGGTATGCGCACCATTGCCGTCAAGGGTTCGCTGACGCGCGATGCGCCCATCCATGCCCACCAGGCTCAGTTGCAAAGGCAGGTGGGCCACACTGGGCGGCAGCGTAAGTTCCATGGTGACCTGCCCATGTGCCGGGTTGGGGTAGATCGATAATGCATCCAGCAAGTTGGTGGCCTGCTCCGCAATGCCCACACTGTTGCAGCCGGGTACGATGCAGCCTATGCCATCCACCTTCACCACCCAGGTATCCTGGCTGTAGCCGGGCGGGTATGGGCCGCCGACGGGATTCCGTGTAACACCAGCCGCAATGAAGCCACCATCAGGAGTGGGGAGTACATCGTAGAAGCGGCCCTGGCCTGTGCTGATCACATCGTCCTGATAGAAATACGTGAACATCCATATGCTATCCCCGTCATTGGTTGTACGCGCCAAAAGCCCCTTTTCCGTATTGGGTGATTGGCTGATATACGTTCCGCCTGCGGCAATAAGATCCCCATTAAAGATCTCCTTACCTGAAAAGAAGATCGTATTCGGATATAATGCCCCATAGGTGCGTTCCCACAAAAGCGAACCATCGGAACTGTCCAACTTGGCGATGTATGGACGCATAAGCGCGTAACTCGTAGCATAGCCATGACCACTGAAGATGATGGGTTGTCCATCGGAGCCTGTGATCAATTGTGTGGCGCCTTCAGAGAACGGACCGCCCCAATCCACGCTCCAGATCACTTCGCCCAAGGTGTCCACGCGCATTACCCAGCGCTGGCCGTTGTCCGGCGTGGGAAAAGTGGAGCCTGCCAGGTAATAGGTGTGTGCCGGGCCGATGTCGCCAGAGATCAGTGCCTCCCACTCGGGTGGAGGCCCCCCATAGTTCCTGCGCCATTGCTCATTGCCCAAGCTGTCTGTTTTAATAACAAAGCCATCTATGCCATTCTGTAGGATATCTCCGAAACCCGTATCGCCTACGATCAGAAAACCACCGTCCGGTGTGCGCTTCACCTGCCGACCGATCATATAATGGACTTGGGTGGGACCGCTGAAAACCCGCGTCCACAACGTGTCGCCTTCGGCATCGAAGCGCATCAGAAAAACCTCATCGTAGCCAGTGCTGTCTTCGCTCGATCCCCCCACCACGAATCCGCCACCAGGGATAGTGTCGCAGCAATTGGCCCAGCCGGCGAAGGCACTGTGTTGAGGCCGCCAAGAGCGTTTCTCTGACAATTTTGTGCCACTCTCGTCCAGCCATGTGAGCAGTACGGAAGCATGAAATTCCCAGAGTCCTGGCGCAATGCTGTCATAATCCTCACTTACGGAAAATGTCACATAGACATTCTCCACGACCTCAATGCCGAACCCGGTTTGGGCGAATCCCCATCCGAAGGCATCATACCGCTTATTGAAGCCCTGGCCTTGGGCCAGGGCTTCAATAAAGAGCGATATGGCAAGTAGCCAGTTCCGCATACATCCATCATCGTTGCACCACCACTTTCACTTGTTGGCCAGCCATGCCATCCACACGTAGTTCGGCCATATAGATGCCGGGAGCCAGGCCCTGGGTGCTCCATTGCAACAGGCCGGGGCCATCGCCCAGGCGGTTGCTCATCATCGTGCGGCCATGCAAGTCCAGTAAGCGCAGTTCGGCCTGTGCGCTGCCTTCGGCTACCTCATACACCACGAATAGCGGTCCGTTGCTGGGGTTGGGGAAGGCTTCCAGCAGCATGCCGGTATCCCAATCGATGGCGGCATGATCGCGCGGCTGGCCTGCGCTCTTAGGCCCATCCTCTGGCAGGATGATGATCTCCTCCGGAAGGTCATACCCTAAACCAAGTAACCAGGCGTTGGCATGCGCGCTGCCGATCACATCCCGTTGTGCGGCCAATTGTTCCAGCCAGGCCACATCGGTCACTTCCGCATCCTGCCAGCCACCTGTCTGTTGTACTTCGGCGTAGTGAATGGTCTGCGCCGAGCCTTTTGTATTGATCCACCTCCCAGGCATAGGAACGAACTCCACCCAAGCAGTGTCCACGATCTGATCCGATTTGCGCTCCGTTACGATACGGGGTGCTGGAAGCCCCGATCCGCGCAATGCTTTATGATCAGTGGAGGAGGTAGCCTCCCACTCGTATGTCCTTGGCGCAACGGGATCGACAATGGGCACCTGCGAATGAGATACACCGCAAAGTAGAACGCTGAGCAACAAGAGTGCAGGTGATATTGCGCTTGATGACACCAGCATTGTTTGTGCTCGATCTTACTGCACGATAAGTTTACCACCGGTCAACCACTTGCCTTCACTGGCGATGTGTACATAGTACACTCCCGCCGCCAGCCCATCCAACGCCAAGGTATGCGCACCATTGCCGTCAAGGGTTCGCTGACGCGCGATGCGCCCATCCATGCCCACCAGGCTCAGTTGCAAGGGTAGGTACGCCACGCTGGGCGGCAGCGTAAGTTCCATGGTGACCTGCCCATGTGCCGGGTTGGGGTAGATCGATAATGCATCCAGCAGGTTGGTGGCCTGCTCCTCTATACCCACACTGTTGCAGCCGGGCACGATGCAGCCCATGCCATCCACCTTCACCACCCAGGCATCCTGTGAGTAGCCCGGCGGGAAGTTCGGTTGCACGGGCTGGTAGCGGTAAGTGGGGCCGGTGGCGATGAAACCGCCATCGGGCGTGGGCAGCACATCGTAGAACTGGCCAGTGCCCTGGGTGTAGATGCTGTCCTGGTACCAGTACTTGCGCATCCAAATGCTGTCGCCATCGGCGGTGGTGCGCAACAGCACCCCTTGCATGGATCCGCTTTCCTCGCTTACGCCACAGGCGATCAGATCGCCGTTGGGGGTTTCCTTTACTGCGAATAACACTTGGAATTGCGCTATACCACCGTACTGCTGTTCCCAGATCAATTCGCCGTTTTCCGTGTTCAGTTCTGCCATGTAGAAGCTTCTCGGTGAACCACCACCGGGATAGGACCAGTTGCTGGCCATTGCCACACGACCATCCTGGAGTATTTCCACGTGAGCTCCAGCACCTGGCAATAGGGGCCCCCATGTAGTGTCCCAAAGCACCTCACCGTCGTTATCCGTTCGTTGAACCCAAAATTGTTTCGTGTCATTCGTAGGGAATTGCCCACCCCCCATGATGAACCCACCATCATTCAGTTGGATCACTGAGAATAGCACGTCCGTCTGCGGACTGGGCATGCCGTAGGTCCTTCTCCACAGCTCGTTTCCAAACGGATCGGTGCGGATGGCGAAGCCGTCCAGGTAGCCGGTGGCGTCTGTCTGCCCAACGATAATGAATCCGCCGTCCTGCAGGCGTTTCAAGCTGAAGCCGTTCCATTGCTGGCCCGCTATGCCCAGATCGCGCGTGAACACCGTGTCGCCTTCGGCATCGAAGACCATAAGGAACACTGCCAGGTTCTGCAGGGTGTCCTGCTTGCTGCCCCCGATCACAACCCCGCCTCCAGGCATACTGTCGCAGCAGTTGGCCCAGCCCACGAAGGTGCCATGGAACGGGTATGCGAATCGCTTGTCCCATGCTTTGGTTCCATCATTCTCGATGCGAGTGATCCCGATCCCATTGAAATTGAAATAGAGCCCCGGCGCTATCGTATCCAATTCATCGGACCCCTGAATGATCATAAAGGCATTGTTCGATGTGAACTCAAGATCCCATGAAACCTGAGCACGGTTGTTCTCCCGAAGATCATACCGCATGTTGAACGTCTGGCCCCAACTGGGCCAGACGTTCAACACACAAGCGATGCAGATGATCCAGCGCATCAACGCTGCACGATGAGTTTCAAGCTCCCGGCGTTCATGCCGTCGAGTATCAATGTCGCACTGTACAACCCGTTGGGCCATGCACTGACGTCGATCTCCGAGATGCCCGCGGCACCACCCAATCTTCGATTGGTCATCTCACGCCCGAGCAGGTCGCGAACCATCAGGCTGGCGTTATCGACGCCCTCTGGCAACTGGTACACCAGCCATTGGTTAGTAGCCGCTGGATTGGGATAGGCCTGAAGCATGTTCTCCAACGGCTGTGTTGCGCTAACCGGTTTGCGTGGAGCTTTGGCCCGCTTGGGTCCATCCTCGGGAAGGATTATCACCTCATCCGGCAATTCCTGCCCCAAGGCATGCCGCCAGGCGTTCGCGTGGGCGCTACCTAGGGTTTCACGTTGTTGGCCAAGGTCCTGCAAGTAGTCCATAGTATTGGCATCAGGCTCCGCCCAACCATTGTTCTGTTCGGCCTGCGCCCAGTATTTCAGCACGCTGTACAGGCTGCCGTCCAGGTCACCGCTTTCGGCCGCTGCGGCCAGGGCTTCCAGCGCGCTGTAGTGGCCCTTGGCGCCCAGCACGCCTGCGTTGGCCAGTAGTGCATGTGCGGCATCGTAACGGTCAGTCCACTGTAGCAAGGAGTCCAAATGCCAGGTGTCGGTGCTGTCCAGCCACACCTCGCGGGCCAGGCCGTAGAGGGCTTCTGCCTTCAGTTGACCGTACCAGGCCAATTCGGCCTCCAGCACGCTCAGCAGGCTTACCTCCCCGCTTTGGGCGCCCTGCACCAGGTCGAGGAAGAAGGGCGGCAGATCGCTTTCCCAAGCCATGCGCATCACCTCGCCCTGTAGGGGGCTGTTGCCCACCAAGGCCTGTGTAAGGTGCCAGTCGCTCAGCGGTGGGTCGCTATCGAACGTGGCCTGCCAAACGGCGGTGCTCACTTTGGGGGCCACGCTCAGCAGGGCGTCGCGTTTGGCAGTGGAGCTGTTGGCCGGGCTTTCCACATAGGCCAGCAGCCCTTCGCTGTCGCCGTTGTCCTTGGTGGCATCGTACACAGCGCCGGTTTCTTCGTAACCCTCTTTGCCTTCTTGCGCCAGCAGCCGGTTCACCTCGGCATCATGGTCCAGGTGGGAGGGGCAGACCTCCTCTTTGGTCGTGTATGTTGCGTTCGCGAAGTTCAAATCGATCCAGTTGTAGCAGGTCGGTTCGGTTTTGAATGTGTTCGAGACGTGGTACCAATACTGGATGTACCCGGCGCCCTGCTCGTCCTGTACGAAGTAGTCACCCTCGGGGGTGGTGCCGCAATTGTCGCTGAAGATGTTGCCAGCGGGGTTGGAGAGGACCGGGGGCTGGCCGGGTATCTCAATGGCATTTCTCCCCTGTTGCTGTGCGATGGTGGCGGCGTTACCGGTGAGGGCCACATCGAACTCGTTGATGGCATCAAGGCCGAAGTCGTTGCATTTGATCTCCAGGCCCTCACCGGTTAGTGTATGCCTGTTGGCGCCCTGCACGATGTGGCCGGTGTAGAGGTTGTCGAAGCGGTTATTATAGACCAGGTTGGGTGCTCTGCCGCTGTCCTTGATGATGAGGCCTACCTTGCGGTTGAGGCCAGTGGGTTGCATGGTGGTGAAGGTGTTCTCCTGGATCGCGTAGCCGGTACATTGGTCGCTGTACATGCCGTACACCGTACCGGGGATGCCGGGCACCACGGGCTGGGGCACCAGGAAGGTGTTGCGCGTGATGCTGGCGTCCTGCACGCCTTCCATGCGGATGCCGAAGTTGACGTGGTCGAAGGTGGTCTCATCCACCAGGAAGGTGCGGCTGGGATCGAAGGCGGTGGCCACGATGCCGCGGTGCAGTTTGGAGAAGGTGCTGGTGGTGACGTGCTGTGGCGGGCAGGGCTGTCCCAACTGGATGGCCACGGCGCAATCGCTCTGCACCCGGAAACTGCCATTGATGCCCTGGATGCCGGTGCCCTGGCCGCTGGGCAGCGCGATGGGCCCCACCAGATCATGGCTGAAGGAGCACCCGGAGAATAGGATGCCGCGCACACCGGGCAGCAAGGCGTGGTCCTTGGGCACCAGACCGGGCTTGTTCAAGGGCCCCTGGGTAAGGAAGGAGCAGCGGCGGAATTTGCTGCGGTTGGCGGTGATGACGCCGGGCTGGTTCACCTGGTGATTTTCGTAGGGGGAGAACGCCACGTCGTAGATGTTGTTGCGGAAGAAGGCGTCGGTGGCATCAATGATACCGCCGCTGCGCTGGCCCACCTTGGGCACCAGGGGTGGCGGAATGTAGGCATCGGCCACCAGCACACCCACGCGCGCATGACTGATGGTGCCGGGGCGCAAGCTAAGGTAGCCCTGGGCCAGACCGGTGCTGCCGGTCCCCTGGTGGGTGAATTCGTCCCCGCGCAACTGCACACCATCCCACATGCTGTGGGGGCAGCCGTCCAGATAGGTGAATTCAGACCCGGCCTGCATCAATACACGTCCACCGGCCTCCACCACCACGCGGGTGGGCCAATGCATCTGTTCGGTATCCGCGAAGCGGATCGTGGCATTGCTCACGGTGAGTGTGGCGCCGCTGGGCACCACCACCTTGCCCAGCACGTTGCGGTCGCTGTTCCACAGCGTATTTCCGGCGGGCAGCACGATCTCGCCGTAGCCATCGGGCAATTCATCGTAGGCCAGTTTGGCCTGGCAATCGGGCTTCAACTTCATCAGCAGGGCATCATCGAAATTGTGGCTGGTGTTGCCGCTGATCACCAGTCCGCCATCGTCCGCCTCGGTGATCTTGTACAGGCACTCCTGCTTGCGGATATCGCCAGGCCAGACCTCATGGGGCATTTCTGGCTCGGCGTCCACGGTGGTCTCCCAGATCGGGACGCCAGTGTCACCTTCCAGCTTGGCTATATATGCGCTGGTGACCCAGTAATCGAATTTATTGGACACCGACCAGTTGTACCATGATACGGCTGCGGTGATATGAGCCTGGATGTCACCAGGCAGGTCGTCGTATCGAAAGGGGTCGTTCACATCGTAGGGGTGATGCCATTTGGAGCTGACCACGGCGATGTTCCCATCGGCCGTGCTGGTGACGCCGGCTTGCAGGTCGTAGGCGCGCACTTCGCCCAGATCGGTGATCCAGGCGGGCGTGGTACCACCACCAATGTTGAAGCGATACACTTGCAATTGGGCAATGCTCCTGCCAGCATGCAAGAATGTCCCGGGTTCATAGTTGCTCAGCACAGGCCATATCAAGGCAAGCCCGCTTCCGTCATCGTGAAAACAGATGTCGCTGCTGAACTGTAGCCGTTCGGGAAGGTGATGGGCTGACAAAGCTGTGCTATTGGTGTGGTGCACAGCATCCACTGCGTAGGGATCGGTGTCGATGTCCTCGATGAGACATGCAAATGCATGGAATGTACCGGCATTGCTGCCCTGGCTTACCTCATACATCCCTGCTATGGCAGCATACTGGGTTCCTGAATGGTGTACACTTGTTACCGCGACGCCCCGTAACTGGCTTGTGGGTAGCCAACCCAGTGCGGTTCCCAGTGCATCCGTGGGGTCGTACATATACCTGTCCACAATGGTCCCGTCGCTCCGGATACGCATGTTCCACATGCGGTCCCAATCATTTGCCTGACCACTGCCTCCGTTGGCAACGGCATAGAAACCTGTGCCACCATCCACGTCGATCGGTGCGATCGCGAAGCCGCGACCATTCGTTTTCCAGCCCGCCAGGTGGTCGAGCGGCCAACCGTAGAGGTTCTGCCAGATCACCTGTCCGTCCAGATCGACCTTGGCCAAATAGGTTTTTACAGACATTTTGCCCAGCAGGTCACCTTCATAGACTATGGAGCAATCCATCTCAGCCAGGTTCACAGGGTCGCTCAGTCCTGGGTTGTACCCGATCTGCTGACCGTTGTTGATGTCAGTGGCTTTTCGATTGGTATGGCCCTCTCCTATGGCCACGATATTCCCATCAACATCCTGAGCGACGCCATAGAACACGCCTGGCAGGTAGCTTCGGCACCAAAGCTGGTTGCCATCCAGATCATATCGTGCGAGCCAGCTTTGTTCGGCGCCCTTGCGCCATCCATCAGTTTCCCATTCAATTTGGTCCGGCCCTTCATCATCCAGATCGAGGTATTCGAAGCAGAGGTAGCCGTCCAAGTATTTCCAGTTGGGCATGGAGTTGTAGCCCGCTGCTGCGTATCCGATATGCGTACCGTTACCATCGTACAAGTTGCAGTGCGCGTACCACCAATCCTCGCCGCTGTCCTCGCGGTCCATCAGGTCGCCTGTGGACGGTGTATAACTGAAATACCCAGGTGATCCTGGATTCCATGTGCCCACGGATCCCCATGCAGGCATTCGCGGGGGAGCCATGATGTCCACCCATTCCACAGCAGGGCCACCATTGGTTTGGGCGCGGGCAGCGCCCGGTATTTGCCAAGTGACTGCCGAAATGATCGCTAACACGAACCATGCTTGTCGCGTGGTAATGTTGCTGTGGCGTTCAGTCCGTAATGTGCGCATCTTCAAGTAGGGTTTGGATGGAACAGATCAGTGGCCCCGCAATGAAACACCCGTATCGCTGCACGGCAATACCCAACACTGGGTAATATTTTCATTTCTATACATGCCCAAGAGGAGAGCCGTGCCTGCATAACAGAGTCGAACAACCATCCAACTAGACCGTCCTATTAGACCTCCTGCACCGGTCACTCATGGCCGGTGCCCTTCGTGAACAGCGGGGCCAGCCCAACGCTACGCACTTTTCCGCTACCACCGCGTTCTTCCCACCTTTGCCCGCATGTCCGCCCGCCGTTTCCCCCGCTGGGGCATATTGGTGATCGACCTTGTGCTGTGCTTGGTCGCGCTGGCAGCGGCCTATCTGCTGCGCTTCAACTACCAGGTGCCGCCGCACGAGGTGGACCTATTGCTGCCCGTGCTGCCCATCTTCCTGGCGATCCGCCTGGGCTCCTTCCTGCTGGCCGGCACACACCGCGGCATGGTGCGCCACACCAACACCGACGATGCCCGCGTGATCTTCCTCACCGTGCTGTTCGGCTCCCTCGTCTTCGGCATCGCCAGCCTGCTGCGCTTCCACTTCATGGACGGGCTGTACTTCCTGCCCCGCGCGGTGATCGTGATCGACTTCCTGGCCACGGCCATGCTGCTGATCGGTTCGCGCATCGTGTTCAAGTTGCGCCACCTGCGCGAGCGCGGCGCGGGCAAGGAGCAGGTGCGCGTGATCATTCACGGCGCCGGTGAGGCGGGCCTGAT
>JBGTES010000072.1:0-52562 GCA_041747675.1 Flavobacteriales bacterium | reverse complement strand
GGGTCAAGACCGCAGACCACGGCTTCGCAGGCCGGGAATGCCGGGCAACCCGGGGTGGCCGTGGGCACATCGCAGCAGGTGGCCGGAGGTGGTGCACCGCACTCGGCAGGACCGCAGTTGGCGATGGCACCGTTGGCGCAGGCTGCGTCCCATGAGGTATTGCAGCAGAATGGGTCAAGACCGCAGACCACGGCTTCGCAGGCCGGGAAGGCCGGGCAACCCGGGGTGGCCGTGGGCACATCGCAGCAGGTGGCTGGCGGTGGGGCGGTGGGGCAGTCGCTCACACCGGAGCATGCACCAGCAGCATTGGCGTTGGTCACCGCATCACCGGCGCAGGCAGCATCCCACTGCGTGTTGCAGCAGAAGGGATCGGCGCCACAAATGGCGGCTTCACAAGCAGCATTCTCGCAGCCGGGGGTGCCATTGGCTGTGCAGCAGGGGCCGGCGGGTGGCGCACCGCACTGTGCAGGACCGCAGTTGGCGATGGCCGTGTTGGCACAGAGGCCATCCCACTGGGTGCTGCAGCAGAATGGGTCAATGCCGCAGACCACGGCTTCGCAGGCCGGGAATGCCGGGCAACCCGGGGTGGCCGTGGGCACATCGCAGCAGGTGCCCGGAGGTGGCGGAGCACCGCACTGTGCAGGCCCGCAGTTGGCGATGGCCGTGTTGGCGCAGAGGCCATCCCACTGGGTGTTGCAGCAGAATGGGTCAATGCCGCAGACCACGGCTTCGCAGGCCGGGAAGGCCGGGCAACCCGGGGTGGCCGTGGGCACATCGCAGCAGGTTTGTGCTGCTGCATTTTGTGAAATGGCCATTGTGGCCACCCACATCAGAAGCAGACAACATCGCTTCAGGAGTAATCGCGTATTGTTCATGTTCACTGGGTTTTGGTTTGTAGGGATCGTCTTTGACTCGAAAGGTGGATCTTCAGTTGCGGGCCACATCCGGGTGGTCCTTGTATACGATGCGCAGCGCCATGCTTTCATTCATCATCCGCACGTATTGAAGCGGATGTTCACGGAAGCCTGACACGTAGGAAAACCCGCGTTGGAACTTGAATTCCGGGTAGCGCTTGCTCACGGCATCCATTGCAGCCGAAGGCGACCCTGCCTGCAGGATCTCCTCGGGTACGATATAGTCCGGTGGCAAGGGCTTGGCCTGGATCTCGAACATCAAGTTCTGGATATCCGTGTCGGTCCCTTCCCTGGCGATCCTAAGCACGCGCTCCACTTCCGCCGGGGTATACCCAGGAATTACAACACCGCTCTCTTTAGAAGAGGCGGTGCGTGTATCAGCGGTGGCGTCTTGCCCGCCGCAGGATGCGAACAGGGCACAACACAGGATCGCGTAGATATGAATGGCGTTGCGGGAGGGTAACCAACTACACATCGTAGACATGGAATGGCATTCGTCAATGGTCCGGCGAATGGCGGCCAAAGCGGGCCACCGGCGCATAGAAGGGAATAGCGGCTATATGGCCGCGTGCGGGGTGCATAACACCGTGCGACCAGGGCAGGCTGCACGGCTATGGGGTTGAGGGGCTCGGGATCTTTCTATCGTCTCTGGTGGTAAGGGGGCAACGCTTTTTTTGACGTTTTCGGAACGGTCAAGTGTTGGCCAAATATAGCCCTGATATCATGGAATGCAAATTATTGTTCACAATGTTGTCAAATGCCCGGAGCTGTATCCTTGTGCCGGGCATCCAATGTGAAGCCCAGTGTTCCTGGCTCTTCTCCACCGCCCTGTGTCCCTCCTGGCAGGTGAGGATATTTCACTGTAGGGTACTTCGAAGAACCTCGAACGGATGGCGCGCGCAGCTATCGTTCGGTCAGACGAGACGCCACGAAGAGAGGATACTGGAACGAAGTATCCGACTGAGGGGCAACGAAGTATGGCCGAACGAGAGCAAGCGTTCACGGTAAACATCCTTGCCCTCATCGCCGCCGGAGCGAGGTTCTTCGAGGCACCCTTTAGCCAAAGCCACGCGGTGCATGCCTCAGTTCTGCGTAAAGAAGAAATAGGTGTCCGCCCTTCAGTGAAGGAACTTCGGGGTGGCCACACCAGGTCCCCCGGCCTCACCTCGCACTCAGTTCTGCCGCACGGTCTCGTGGTCCTTATATACCTTCCGCATGGCCTTGCTCTCCATCACCACCTGGCGGTAAAGCAGCGGGTGCTGGCGTACGACATAGACGAGACCAACACCCTGCTGACCACTGATCTCCGGGTAGCGTGCGGCGATCACTTCGGCTGCCAGTTTCGGATGGCCCGCATCGATGATGTCCTGCGGGATCACATAGTCCTCGGGCAGTTCCATGTTCACCACCTCGCTGATGTACTCCTTCACCTCCTGATCGCTGGCGTTGCGCAGGCGCTGGATCAGCAGCACGTCCTCGCGGCTGGGTGGGGCCATTTCCGGACGGCCTGTCCCACCGGCTTGTTGCAGGGCTTCCTTGCGGGCGGTGCCATCGGGAGTTCCCTCCGGGTCCGCACGCTCGGTGCATGCCGCCAGGAACAACATGCTGATGAGCAGAATGCCTTTTGCTTTGGGAAGGAACAGGTGGTGCATTGTCGATCGGGTTGGTGTTCGTTGTGTGGCCATTGCCATTCCAATATGAAGGTAGGGCGTGTTAGATCCCATCGAGGCCACCTGGCGCTTATTGTGTGACGCGGGTGGAGTTGTCGCCTCTGCGTTTGTCCACGCCATCCGGTCCGAGATTGCTGTTGGTCGGGCGGCTCTGTTGAGACTGGGGTGCGGTGGCCATGGCCTTGCCATCATAGATGTATTGCCGCACGGCCAGTGGGTCCTGGCGGCAAGAAGCGATGCGCTGGTCCTCGCCCAGGCGACCGCGCAAGTCGCCGTAGCGGGCATCAAATGCGGCCATCATGCTGCGTTTGTCGGTCGCGCTACCCACCCAGTCCGGGGCCACGTAGTCCGCAGGCAGTGGATCCTTGCGCAGCCCCACGAACCAGTCGGCCACCTCCTGATCCGGGGCGGTCTTCGCCCACTCCACCAGGGCCGCATCGTTGGGGGTGGTGTAGCGTTCGTTGCCGGTGGTATCGGGTGCGCCTTTGTCGGTGGCATCGGCGGTGTTGCCGCCTCCACCACAGGCGGAAAGCAGCAGCAGGGAAAGGAACAAAGGCCAGGCGGTGTATGTCCGTGACAATGTGGAAGGGGTCATGTGTTTCGGAGGGTTGTTCGTTCACTATCGCGAAAGGGCCCCGAATGTATGATGTACGGGCGAAGTGTGCCATGGTCCTGAAAAAAGTTCCGCCCCTTCCGACGGATCGGAAGGGGCGGGAACCTATTCGTGGTGGTGCTGAAGGCAGCCGTGGTGCGAGGATCGTCGAGCCTCGAACCTACGGCTGTATCACCAGTCGCTGGGTGTATTGGGCATCACCGGCGGTGATGTTCACCAGGTACATCCCTGCGGCGAGTTCTCCATTCAGGGTCAGCGTGGTGTAGAGGTGGCCACCCTGGGTCGCCACTTCACGTGCCACGATACGCTTGCCACTGAGGTCGTAGATATCCACGGCCACGGTCTCCACATCAGCCGCCACCTGATCCAGGCTCAGCCAGAGCTGATCGCCGTTGTTCGGGTTGGGCCACATGTTGATCGTGACATCCTCCATGCTCATGTTCTCCTGACCAGGGGCGGCACTGGGGACGATGGTCACATCGCATACCCAGCCCCAGGCGCACCAGTTGCCACCGTTGTTGTTGCTGGAACGCACGCGTACCTGGTAGGTGCTGCCCACGTTGAGCGGCAGACCTGCCGAGGCAGGCCAGTTCAGGTGGCGCTGGACATTGGTGGAGAAGCGGCTGAAGAGGTAGCCCTCGATCGGATTGCTGAACTCGAACTCGTAATAGTTCGCCCCTGGCAGCGTGGCGCGCGCCTGGATGCGGTTGCTCGCGTTGTTGGGTCCACCGAAGGTCTTGTTCACGCCGCAGCTGAAGTTCGGATGTCCTGGGATGTTCTGCAGGCCGGTAGGCGGGCAGGCGGCCAGTGCGTTATCCAGCACCAGCGTACATGCAGGGCCGAACTCGCCCAGCGGGTTGCCACCCACCACGCCGCGGATGCGCACGTTGTAAAGGGTGTTCAGCTGCAGGTGATTGGCCACCGCCCAGCTGTTCAATGAAAGGTGTGCGGCACGTATCTGCGGTGGGTTGAAACCAGTGCTGTTGGCCGCTGCATGGGTGCGCAGGACGCGGACGTTCAGCCCGCCGTTGGGGTCGTAGAACCAGAACTCATACCCGGCGGTGTTGTTGTTGGGCGCGTACGCTGCGCTCACTGCGGCGATCTCCGAGGCCACGATGTTGTTGCCACTCTGCCACCAGGTGCGGTCGCAGCTGGTGAAGATGGGTTCGCCGCTACCCAGGGGGATGCAGAAACCATCGTTGTTGCTGATGCCGCTGTCAGCGAAAGCGCCCAGGGAGAGGTTCTCCGTGTTGTCGATGATACGCGCGTTGCCGTATGCGCCGGTGGGCACATCCAGCAGCAGGCGGTATCCGCCATCGACCACGTTGCCATCGCTGTTGCTCACGCGCAGGTAGAAGCAGCCGTCGGGCAGGCACAGGGGCACACTGCCCTCACCTGGATTGATGCCGCCGCTTATCACCACCGAATTATCGCTCTGGTCGTAGATGGTCCACACCAGATCCTGGGAGTTGGTGGTGGCATCATAGGAGAAGAACAGGTCGGTGGTGCAGGGGTTGGGCACGCCCACACATACGCAATTGGCATCCACGGTATCGTTGATGGTCTGTGGGTCGCCATCATTGCAGGGGTTGCCAGGTACGGTCAGGTTGGCATCGCCGTCGTCGCAGTCATCATTGTTGGCCACATAGCCCGGAGGCTGGGCGCAGGCCACGATGATGCCCGAGGCAGGGATCACGTACGAGACCTCATCGACCCCGATGTAATCAGAGTTGGCTCCATTCGGCCCACCATTGGTGACGAAATAGCGGAATGCCACCCGACCGTTCACAGGTCCTCCAAGGCCGGTGATGGTGATCACATATTGGGTCCAAGCGCCGGGGTAACCACCCACCGCCAATGTTGGGTTGATATCCAACAGCAGGGTCGTGAAGTCGCCCACGTCCGTGGCAAGGGTACCCACGTTCGTGCTGCCCCCGTTGGTGCTCATGCGCACCTGCAGTCGATCGGGGAATGAGGAGGCTATGGAGCGTGACCAGAAAGTGAACTGGGCACCATTCTCCAACGGCAGTACCGGGGTGATCAGCCAGTTGCTCAAGGTGGAAGTGCCAGCACCAGACGCCCAGTTGACTGCTGCATAGGAGGTGGGCGGCCCACCGAAAGCCGGGAAGACAGTAGAATTCCCTTGGAACCAAGGCTGGGTACCGAGGGGATCGCTGAGGTTTGTCGTCACCCAACCCCCGGCCAGGGCGGCGGCGAGGTTATCGAAGCCCTCTTGTAGTGCGTTCACTGCTGGAGAACCCGATCCGTAGTTATCCCCATCCGTATCCGCGTACCAGGTGGGCGGCGGGACGGTGGAGGTCACAGGCAGGTTCACACTACAGGATGGTTCGCCCAGGTGTACCAATGTCACCGTATGGTTGGATCCGTCCGCGAAGGTGCCGAAGGGCCCGTAGGTGCCGGGTCCGGCAGCGGCCTGTACCAGGTTGCCATCGATCAGGATGTCCACCACACCTCCGGGGGAATCGCCGGCGGTGGTCACATCAACCTGGATGTCGTAGGTGGCGCAATCGGCGTTCACCGGTGTGGCGGTGCCGGCGGGCACGGCGCCGCATGGCTGATCCCAGTACACGTCCAGGCTGGCACCGGTGATGCTGCCCACGTCAGAGCCTGCGTGGTCAGAGACCGTCACGGTCCAGTTTCCGTTCACGTTCGTGGGTCCCACAGGAGCCGGATAGCCGAAGCTGGCGGGAATGTCCGTGGCCACATTAGGGCAAAGGGTGGTACGATAGGATCCGGAAGGAATGTTGAATGTGGAGGCTTGACCGATGGTCACGCTCCATAGCGTACTGGCCGCCGAGTTTGTGAACTTGTAATTCCCCAACAGGTTGGTGGAAGATCCGGCCGTGGCTACTCCCGGCGGACAGACGGTTGTACCTGTGCGGTACAGCACTGTGTGACTTGCACCGGCCGGGTTGGTGAGGGTGATGATGAGATCGCCGACCCAGGTATGCGCGAAGCCCGTGAAGTTCAGTTCCACGTCATACACTACACCGGCTACCCCTGATACCGGGATGGTGAGCACCAATGGGTTGGTCGGTTGGTTGTCCGGGATCGCGCCGCCCCCTGTTCCGGGGAAGTTGGTCTGGGTCAGTGGCGTGTAGCTGCACACATTGCCGATGCACTCATCGTAGGTGAGTGGGTTCAGGTCATTGCAACTAATGTTCGAGGATACCGGCATGCTTAAACTGTTGCACAGCGGGTCGCTCAAGTGCTCCAGCACTACCGTGTGTGCTGTGCCACTGGCATAGCCAGGGAAAGTGTACGGGCTGCCCCCAACAGTAGCGTTCGCCTGTACCAGATTACCATCCACCCGTATGTTCACCTGTCCGCCAGGGGAACTGCCGGCACTTGTCACGTTCACTTGGATGTCATAGGTGGCGCAACCAGCATTGATCGCAGTGGCGGTTCCGGTGGGGGGTGTGGCACATGGGATCGCCCACTGGTAGGTGAGCCCGTTGGTGGGCATGCCTGGTGGGGTGGTCACGATATTATAGGCCTGGGTCGCGTTGTTCGCTCCACCCTGTGTGGACGAATTGAAATTGACCCCTGCGGCATTGGTGCGGTTGTGAAAGTCGGCGTTGGTGGCGCCGCGCAGACCGATCTGTCGCGTGCTTGCACTTGTGGGTGAACCGGCTAGGACCCCATGGGGGCCATATACTACTTGCACACGGCCATTTTGATGCAAACGGATCTGCATGTTCATGCGGTAAACAAGTGTCGCACTGGTCGAGAAGGCCGGACGGAAGTCTTTCCATTGTAGCACCAATTCCTGGTTGGGCACGGAGCCCACGACTTCCCAACGAAGGTCGCTGGTAGTTCCGCCAACATTGAAAATCCCGTTGATGTCACCACCCCAGCAGGCAATCGCTCCAGCATAACCGGTGACAGCCGATATCGGCGCGTAACCTGTTGTCGCACCACTCGCTGCCGGTGCGGTCGCACCGAAGGTGATGAAGCCGTTCGTACTCAGGTTCAGAGTGGTGTATGGGGTGCCGTTGAAGGTGAAAGAAAAGGGGGCAAAATTCACAGGGAAGATGGCGTCGTCCAAGGAGCCTGCAAGTGTGTTTGCTGTTGCAGTTCCGATCACCGTACCCCCTGTTATCGGTGTATAGGTGGTGCTAAGCTGTTGGAACTGGTAGGACGAAACCTGCGCGTGCAGCAAGGTGCCACAAGTGAGCAGAGCAATGGCCATGACCGCACCGCGTGCGGGTAGCCATCTGAGATATGGGTGGAGTAGTGTGTGCATGGGTCAGTGAGGTTGGGTTAGGGTCAGTGGAGTGTTAGTGATGATGGGGTCTAAGGGGCTCATCCGTATTACCTGCGGATGGCTGCTTGTGCAGGAATGTGATCCATTCATCTCCGAGGTCACGCCATTCATTATGAGTTGGGCGCGTTGATGGTCGGAGTCGGTGCTCACACCGTAAAGGCATCCAGTGTAGCAGTAGGTGGGAGGGGTTTGGTCGGGTGGTCGGAAGGAACTCGGAACAACTTGTGCCAAGGTATGGTGATCCCAAGGAGATAAATAAGCGCCTGTTAATAAACTTTCAGAGGAGGCAACCATGGCCCCTTGTCTTCGTACGGTGGTCTTCCATCTGGCATATAGGGCAGTTCATGCCACAGCGAACCGCCGGTCAGATCCGGGAACAAATGTGGATCCCATGTGCAAAGGCGCTGCACGAAAATTATGATGGGGATCCATTCAAGTTCACAAGGTTGATCTCAAGTGTTGAGGTCAGATGTCTCGTGCGGCGTGCGATGATCGTGGTCCGTTACATTCGCGCCGCATGGCCACCCAAAGCCCACGCCCCCCCAGCCTGTGGCGCGCCCTGCTGCCGCTGCTGGTCTTGGTGGCACTGCTCGTGGTCAACGTGGCCATTTTCGGCGATGGGGGCCTGGGCGGTCCAAACCAATTGGCCCTTCTGTTCGCGGCGGCGGCGGCGCTGGCCGTGGGTGTGTGGCAGGGGCATCGCTTCCCGACTTTGATGGAGCATGTGGTGCGTGGCATCTCAGTGGCCTTGGGCGCTGTGCTCATCCTGCTGCTCATTGGTGCGCTGGCGGGCACCTGGCTCATCGCGGGCATCATCCCGGCCATGATCCACCACGGCATGCTGCTGCTTTCGCCGGCCTTCTTCCTGGTGGCGGCCTGCCTGGTATGCGCCGTGGTGTCCCTGGCCACCGGCAGCTCATGGAGCACGGCGGCCACCGTGGGCATCGCGCTGCTGGGCATCGGCAAGGCACTGGGCTTCCACGAAGGGCTCGTGGCCGGCGCGGTGATCAGCGGGGCCTACTTCGGCGACAAGCTGAGTCCGCTGAGCGACACCACCAATCTGGCGCCCGCCGTGGCTGGCACGGACCTCTTCACGCACATCCGATATCTGCTGTGGACCACGGTACCGAGCATGGCCATCGCGCTGCTGTTGTTCACGGGCATCGGTCTGATGCGCGGAGCTTCAGAGGAGGTGCCCGACACGGCGGCCTTCCACGCGGCCATTCTCTCGAAATTCGAGATCGGCTGGTGGCTCTACCTGGTGCCCGTGGCCATGGTGGTGATGATCGCCCGGCGGGTGCCCGTGCTGCCTGCGCTTTTCGCTGGCACATTGCTGGGGGCGCTCTTCGCGGTGCTGTTCCAACCACAGCTGATCCAGGAGCTGTCGAGCGAGGGCGGCCCCATGCGCCGGGCATATGAAGTGACGATCACGGCCATGGGCCCGGGTCTGTCCGTGGAGACGGGCCATGCTGCGGTGGACGAACTGCTCGTGGCCAGGGGCATGGCGGGTATGCTCAATACGGTGTGGTTGATCTTGTGCGCACTGGCCTTCGGTGGCGCCATGGAAGGGGCGGGCCTGCTACAGCGCATCACCGGCGCGGTGATGGGCCTGGTGCGCGGCGACGGCTCGCTGATCGCCACCACCACGGCGAGTTGCGTGTTCGTGAACATCACTGCCAGCGACCAGTACCTGAGCATCGTGGTGCCCGGCCGCATGTTCGCGCCGGTCTTCGCACAGCGCGGCCTGGCCCCGCAGGTGCTGAGCCGCACCCTGGAAGACGGCGGCACGGTGACCTCCCCGCTGGTGCCGTGGAATACCTGCGGTGCCTACATGAGCGGTGTGCTCGGTGTGGCCACGCTCACGTACCTGCCCTTCTGCTTCTTCAACCTGGCCAGCCCGCTGATGACGATGCTTTTCGGGGCGATGGGCTGGCGCATCGCGCGCTTGCCCAAACCCGTGTAACCACGGCGCCGGGCCCCGCGTAGCAGCGCACCATGCGCACCCTTGTGCCTTTGCTGTTCATCGCCACCATGCCGGTGACCGCCCAGCCCGGTGATCTGCTGGTCCATGACGAGCACCACCTGATCGGCGACATGGGCGAGGATCCCTCCCCGGACCTCAACCGATACGACCGCTTCAACCGCGCTCTGGGGGCCGACTCAGCACGCTATTGCAACGGCCACCCCTGCATCGGCTGGGTGGAGGATCGCTACGGCGATGGCACCCTGAAGCACCGCGGATTCTATGAGGATGGCCTGCTGGTGGTGTATCGCAATTACCATCCTGATGGACAGATGGAACGCGACTTCAAGCCCCTGGACAATGTGAAGAGCATCATGCGGACCTTCCACCGCAATGGGCAGGTGCGGTCCGAGGCGCGCTATGCGGATGGCGTGTCCTTCGAGTATCGCGACCACTACGTGAACGGCCACCTGCGCTACGTGGAGGAACGGCATCGGAAGCAACCCTACTTCATCCGCATGGACCTCTACGACGGTGAAGGCAGACCGATCAGCCTGCTGGAACTGGTGGACCGCAAAAGGGTGGAATTCCTGCAGAAGGAGTACCATCCCGGCGGTCTGCTGAAAAGCGAGGGCCGTGCGCGTTACAATGCATCCCGGATGGATACGCACCGCATCGGCACCTGGAAGTATTACGAACCAGATGGGACGCTGCTGCGCGAGGAGGATTACGTGGATGGCAGGGTGCACGCGGTGCGCTGATCATCGCCACATCTGATAGGCGAAGGCCCCGCCTGCCGTACGGCAGGCGGGGCCTTCTGCATTGATGGGCGCCCGGTGCGGGCGCTGTGGGGGCACCCCTTGCGGGTGCGGTGGGTTCGGCCGACCAGTAGCGGGCCGGTCATGACCGGCCCCTATTTGTCGTCCTTCACTTCTTCGAAGTCGACATCGGTCACTTCCGCGTCGGCGGTGGTGTTGGTGCCTTGTTGTGCACCACCGTTGGCCGCCTGCGCCTGCTGGGCAGCATTGTACATCTCCTGGCTGGCGGCATGGAACGCGGTATTCAATTCCGCGGTGAGCTTTTCGCACGCTTCCACATCCTGGGCCTTGTGCGCATCCTTCAAACGGGTGAGGGCGTCCTCGATGGGTTTCTTCTTTTCGTCGGGGATCTTGTCACCGAACTCCTTCAGGCTCTTCTCGGTCTGGAAGACCAGGCTGTCGGCGGCGTTGAGTTTGTCCACCTTTTCACGGGCCTGCTTGTCGGAATCGGCATTGGCCTCCGCCTCCTTCTTCATCTTCTCGATCTCCTCCTTGCTCAACCCGCTGCTGGCTTCGATCCGGATGCTCTGTTCCTTGCCCGTGGTCTTGTCCTTGGCGCCCACGTGCAGGATGCCGTTGGCATCGATATCGAAGGTGACCTCGATCTGCGGGATGCCACGCGGTGCGGGCGGGATGCCGTCCAGGTGGAAGCGGCCGATGGTGCGGTTGCCATTGGCCATGGGGCGTTCCCCTTGCAGCACATGGATCTCCACACTGGGCTGGTTCTCACTGGCGGTGCTGAAGGTCTCGCTCTTCTTGGTGGGGATGGTGGTGTTGGCCTCTATCAGCTTGGTCATCACGCCCCCCATGGTCTCGATGCCCAGGCTTAGCGGCGTCACATCCAGCAGCAGTACATCCTTCACGTCGCCGGTGAGCACCCCGCCCTGGATGGCGGCGCCCAGGGCCACCACCTCATCCGGGTTCACGCCCTTGCTGGGCTCCTTGCCGAAGAAATTCCTCACCGCTTCCTGAATAGCCGGGATGCGGGTGCTGCCGCCCACCAGGATCACCTCATCGATGTCGCTGGTCTTCAGGCCGGCGTTCTTCAAGGCACTCTCGCAGGGAGCGATGGTGCGCTTGATGAGGCTGTCGGCGAGTTGTTCGAATTTGGCGCGGGTAAAGCTGCGCACGAGGTGTTTCGGGATGCCGTCCACGGGCATGATGTAGGGCAGGTTGATCTCGCTGCTGGTGGTGCTGCTCAGCTCGATCTTGGCCTTTTCCGCGGCCTCCTTCAAACGCTGCAGGGCCATGGGGTCGCGGCGCAGGTCGATGCCTTCGTCTTTCTTGAACTCCTCGGCCAGCCAGTCGATGATCACCTGGTCGAAATCGTCGCCACCCAGGTGGGTGTCGCCATCGGTGCTCTTCACTTCGAAGACGCCATCGCCGAGTTCCAGCACGCTCACATCATGGGTGCCACCTCCGCAATCGAACACCACGATCTTCTGGTCCTTGCCGCGCTTGTCCAGGCCATAGGCCAGGGCGGCTGCGGTGGGTTCGTTGATGATGCGGCGCACCTTCAACCCGGCTATCTCACCGGCCTCCTTGGTGGCCTGGCGCTGCGCATCATTGAAGTAGGCAGGCACGGTGATCACGGCCTCGCTCACGGTGGTGCCCAGGTGGTCCTCGGCGGTCTTTTTCATCTTTTGCAGGATCATCGCGCTGAGTTCCTGCGGGGTATAATGGCGGTCGCCGATGGCCACACGCGGTGTGTTGTTGGGCCCGCGCTCCACCTTGTATGGCATGCGTCCGATCTCCTTGGAACACTCGTCGAAGGAGTTGCCCATGAAGCGTTTGATCGAGAAGATGGTGTTGGTGGGATTTGTGATGGCCTGGCGCTTGGCGGGGTCGCCGATCTTACGCTCGCCACCATCCACGAAGGCGACGACACTGGGAGTGGTGCGCTTGCCCTCGCTGTTGGCGATCACCACGGGTTCATTCCCTTCCATCACGGCCACACAGCTATTGGTGGTCCCCAGGTCGATTCCGATGATCTTGCTCATGGTACTTGGCTTTAGTGGCCCCCGGCTTGGTCGGTGGGCGGCCCGGGTCGTCAATGTCCATGCCAGTGGCCGGGGTGGACCCTTATCCTGTCAGGAATGCAAAAGCCCGCGACGATCGCGGGCTTTTGCGCTGACAGAACGACAGCAAGTGGTCAGTCGCAACCATACGGAGGCCCAAAGTTGAAGGCTGAGCAGAAGCGGCGGTTCGCGGTATAAGAGCCGTTGATCAGCTGGTTGAGCGTCATATCGTTGAGACGTTTACCGATAACGAACTTGTCGTATCGACTGGCGAAAACACCGAAGGCGTTCTCCACGTTGGAGAAAGCGGGCCGCTCCTCCACGATGCCCGAGATGGGTTCGCTCAGCGTGAGGAAGGTGTGGAAGTCATCATTGGCCACATAGAAGAGGAAGTCCAATCCGGTGAAGATGCGTTTGTCCACCGAAGCGTCGAACGGGATGGTATTGGCCAGCCCGGCGAAGAACAGTTCGCCATCCATCACCAGGGAGAGAGGTTCGGGTGTTTGGGAGTTGGAACTTACACGGTTGCCCAGTTTCACGGTCTGTGACTTGTGTGTGGTATCCGTACCGCGCACTTCGCTATAGTTGAATCGGTAGCTCACCTCGTAACGCTTGCCGTCGCGGTTGCTCGTCCAGCGCACCTCGTAGCTGCCATAGGCGGTGGGGGTGGTCATCAGGCCGATGTCCGTCTGGGCCGATTGCAACACTGGCGAGATGGAGAAGTCGTTCACCACGGGTGATGAAGCGCTGACCTTCTTCCCACGCACCTCCAGGTCCAGTTCATAGTCGCTGTCCTGCTGGAGGTATACCGCGATGGTACTCTGCGGCAGGGCGTAGACATTATTCTCCGTGAAGTAGTAGAGTTTCTGCTCGGGGTGATAGAAGGGTCCGGGCTCGCGGTCACCCACCAGCGTGTCGCGCAGGGGGAAGGAATCCACCCGGTTACCATTGGTGACGCGGTAGATCATGGCCTTGGTGATGTCCTCGTCGCGGTACTCGCTGGAATCGGGGATCAGGGCGAAGTCGAGCGCGTTGCCTTCGCCCAGGAATGCCTTGTTGATCTTTACGAAGTGGATGGAATCACGCATGTTGAGGAGGGCGTACACCACGGTGTTCTCCTCGTAAGGTGCGTTCACTTCCAGTTCGGTGCTGCAGCCGCCGGCGAGCGTGGCTGCGGCGGCCAATGCGATAAGGGTACGTTGCATTTGGGGTTCCTTGCGGGTGCCCGGCGATACGGGGCGGCCAAAGATACGCGCTGATCCGGGGCACCGAAAGCCGATCCACGAACGGTGGAAGCAGGGGCATATGCGGGCGGGAGTAGCTTTGGGCACCCACCCACCAGGGAGGAGGCCCCGGCCCATGAGTACCCGGTTGAAGGACGTGAAGCGCGTCACCACACACACCCTGCTGGAGATGAAGGCCGGTGGCCTGCCGATCGCCATGCTCACCGCATATGATTACTCGCTGGCGCGGCTGGTGGATGGGGCGGGTATCGATGTGATCCTTGTGGGTGACAGTGCGAGCAACGTGATGGCAGGCCATGAGACCACCCTGCCGATCACCCTGGACGAGATGATCTACCACGCCTCCAGTGTGGTGCGCGGTGTGCAACGTGCACTGGTGGTGGTGGACCTTCCCTTCGGCACATATCAGGGCAACACCAAGGGCGCGCTCAACTCGGCCATCCGCATCATGAAGGAAAGCGGTGCCCATGCAGTGAAACTCGAGGGTGGCCGCGAGGTGATCGGCTCCATAGAGCGCATCCTCTCGGCGGGGATCCCGGTGATGGGTCACCTCGGCCTCACGCCCCAGAGCATCTACAAGTTCGGGACGTATGTGGTGCGTGCCCGCGAAGAGGAGGAAGCACGGCTGCTGCGCGAGGATGCCGAGCTCCTGGAGAAGGCGGGCTGCTTTTCCATCGTACTGGAGAAGATCCCTGCCGCGCTGGCCGGCGAAGTGGCCGCGAGCGTCTCCATTCCTGTGATCGGCATCGGTGCGGGCAACGGGGTGGATGGCCAGGTACTGGTATTGCACGACATGCTGGGGATCAACCAGGAGTTCAACCCACGATTCCTGCGGCGTTATGCGGATCTGCATGGGATCATTTCCAGCGCGGTGTCCGCATACATCACCGATGTGCGCGGCCGCGACTTCCCGAACGCCGATGAGCAATACTGAGGAGGCGCCCCTGGGGATCCTTCACAAGGACGACTTCCTGATCGCGGTGGACAAGCCCCCCGGCATGCCGGTGCAACCCGATCCCACCGGGGATGCTTCGGTACTCGGCCACATGGCCGCGTTCATCGGTGGACTGGGCCCCGTGCACCGGCTGGACCGTCCGGTGAGCGGGGTGCTGTTGCTGGCACGTGATGCGGCCACACTGGCTGCTCTCCATGTGATGTTCCGTGAACGGCGGATCACAAAGGTCTACTGGGCAATTGTTGAGGGCGAGGTGAAGGGAACGCATGAACTTGTCCATGCCCTGCGGCGTGATGGCCGTGCGCACAAGTCGCGTGTGGTCATGGACGAGCTTGATGCGATGAATGCAAGGCT
The DNA here is from genome assembly GCA_041747675.1 of Flavobacteriales bacterium. Classification (GTDB taxonomy): domain Bacteria; phylum Bacteroidota; class Bacteroidia; order Flavobacteriales_F; family PHOS-HE28; genus PHOS-HE28. The sequence continues at coordinate 37,725 of JBGTES010000072.1, read as the reverse complement.
GCATGTGCGCGGCCTGGCCACGGGGGAGCGATACAGTCTGTTGGAATTGCGACCCCGGGGGGGAGCTTTCCACCAGATCCGCGCGCAGCTGGCGGAATGGGGCCATCCGATCAAGGGCGATGTGAAGTACGGTGCACGGCGCGGTGAGCGTGGCCGCGATGCGGTGGCACGCAGCATCGCCCTGCATGCGCGGTCGATCCAGTTCGCCCATCCGGTTTCCAAACAGACTCTGGAGGTGACAGCGCCGCCACCGCATGGCAACCTGTGGCGCGTGATGCTGGAGCTGGCGGGTATCAAAGTCTGAATGACATCCCGGCTACCTACCCATGGGGTCCTAACTTCAGCGCCCGTTCCTGTCCATTGTTACCAATCCATCTGCCATGCATCGGATCATTACACTCACGCTTCCCTTCTTTCTTTTCATCGCCACCGCAGGATCGCAGGTACTGCTGGAGCACGAACTCCTGGAGACGTACAGCATCGCGGAACTTGCTTCCAACGGCATCGGCAACGCGGACAATCCCATTGAAGTCCACCGGCTTCAGTATGCCACGACGGACCCCTTCGGTGCGCCCACCATCGCCAGTGGCGCCATCGTCCTGCCGATCTCCGGTGGGTGCTATCATGCACTTGCAGCCTACATGCACGGGACCATCCTTCATCGTGAGGAGGTGCCCTCGCGCTTGAGTTCGGAGATCATCGTGGGTTACTTCATGGGCGCTTCGGGCTATGTCACCGTGCTTCCTGATTATCTCGGTCTGGGTGATTCGCCCGGCATGCATCCATACATACACGCCGCTTCAGAGGCGTCCGCGAGCATCGACATGCTGCGAGCGGCACGAGAGTTCTGCGCGGAGAAGGGCGTGCTGCTCAATGGTCAACTCTTTCTGGCCGGCTACTCGCAGGGTGGTCATTCCTGTATGGCCACGCACAAGATGATCGAGGAGCAGTTCCCAGAGGAATTCCAGGTGACGGCCAGCGCACCATGCAGCGGACCGTACGATGTGAGCGGGGTGCAGGCCGAGGTGATCATCTCCCCGGAAGTATACCCCGCGCCTTACTACCTGCCCTACATACTCTTCGCCTACATGTATGTGTACCCGGACCTGGTCGATGACATCAATGAGGTGCTGAAGGAACCCTGGGCCACTGTACTGCCGCCACTCTTCGAAGGCAACAACGGCTCAGGTGAGGTGGATGCCGTGATGCCCAATGTGCCCAGCCAGATCCTGCAGGATGATCTGCTACAGGACTTCATCGACGATCCGGACCACTTCTTCCGCGTGGCGCTACGCGACAACGACCTTTACGACTGGGCGCCCCAGGCACCCGTGCGCATGATCTACTGCGAGGGGGATGATCATGTGTCCTACCTCAACAGCATCGTGACGCTTCAGGCCATGCAGGCCAACGGCGCGCCTTCGGTGCAGGGCCAGAGCGCGGGCGCCGGCCTTGATCACGGCGGTTGCGCCTATCCGGCATTGCTCACCGCCAAGGGCTGGTTCGATGGGCAGCAGGGTGCATGCGGCTGGAATGGCATGAACGAACTCCCGCAAGTGACCTGGACAGTACACCCCAACCCTGCGAATGATCAAGTTTCGATCACGGCGAGCGATGCACGGCAGGGCATGCACGGATACACGCTGCTTGCATCGGATGGGCGCATGGCACACCAGGGACGTGCCGATTTCCGGCATGGCGAGACCCGCCTGTTCTTACCACCGATCACGCCTGGCTTGTACCTGCTTCGCTTCGCTGATGGTGGGGCGCTGCGCGTGATGATCGAGTAGCTCAATTCGGGTCCACGTCGGTGACCACCTGCACTGCCGCATGTTCCTGCTGGCTGAATACGCGGTCCAACGTGTCCCGCACGAACTCCTTTTCGGTGTGATGTGCACTGCGCCGCAACTTGATCAGCAGGTCGCGCAGGTGGCGGTCACGCACGCGTGATACCGGTGGGATATCCGGGCCCAATACCCGATCTCCGAGGCCCTCACGCAGTGCGCTCCCCAAGGCAAGGGCGGTGGCGGCCACACGGTCCTCATGGCGATGTTTGAGCGTGAGTTTGATGATGCGTGTGAAGGGTGGATATCCATGGGCACGGCGATGCGCCAATTCGCGTTCGTACATGCCTTCCACATCGTGCCGTGCCACCAGGTCAAGCACCGGATGCGCCATATCATCGGCCTGGATCACCACGGTGCCTGGTGTGTCACGCCTGCCGGATCGCCCGGCCACCTGGGCCATCAGCTGAAAGGCGCGTTCGTGCGCACGGAAGTCCGGGAAGCGCATCAGGTTGTCCGCATGAAGGATCCCTACCACGCTCACCCGGTCGAAGTCCAGGCCCTTGGTCACCATCTGCGTGCCCACCAATATGTCCAGCGCACCTTGGGCGAGATCGTTCAGGATCCGATCGATGGCGTGCCTGCCGCGTGTCGTGTCCTGGTCCATGCGGGCGATCCGTGCCTCAGGAAAGATCTCAATGAGTTCCTCTTCGATCTTCTCGGTGCCAAAGCCCAGCATCCTCAAGCGGTTGCCGCCGCAGTGGCCACAGGACGTGGGGGGCGTATAGCGGCGTGCGCAGTAATGGCAACGCAACTGGTGCTCGTGCTTGTGGTAGGTGAGGCTCACATCGCAATGGTCGCACTCGGGCACCCACCCACATGCGGCGCACTGCCACACAGGCACGTAGCCGCGACGGTTCTGGAAGATGATGGCCTGTTCCTTCCGTGCAAGGGCCTGCTGGATGGTGTCGATCAGGAAGAGGGAGAAATGGCCGCGCATCCTTTTCTGGCGGCGTGCTTCGCGAAGGTCCACGCGGGTGATGGTGGGCAGCGCCACATCACCGAAGCGGGTCAGTAACTCCACATGGCCATACTTGCCCGTGCGTGCATTGTGCTGGCTTTCCATGGAAGGTGTTGCCGATCCCAGGATGGTCTTCGCGCCGTGCAGAGCTGCCAGGATCACGGCCATGTCCCGTGCATGGTAACGCGGAGCTGGCTCATGCTGCTTGTAACTCGGGTCGTGCTCTTCATCCACCACCACCAGGCCCAGTTCGCGGAAGGGAAGGAACAATGCGGAACGCGCCCCCACTACGATGGAGGGTCCTTCGCCGCGCACCATGCGCATCCACAGTGCGGTGCGCTCGCGCTGCGGCATGCGTGAGTGGAACACGGCCACGCGGTCGCCAAAGCGCGCACGCAGCCTGCCGATCATCTGGGATGTGAGGGCGATCTCCGGAAGGAGGTACAACACCTGTTCACCTGCTGCCAGGCGGTCGTCGATCAGGCGGCTGTATACCTCGGTCTTTCCAGAGGAGGTCACCCCGCGCAATAGGACGACATCACGGCCGGTCAGTGCACGTTCCACGCCTTGCAAGGCATCCTCCTGTGCGGCAGAGAGGGTGGCGGTGGCGCGCTGGTAAGGGCCTTCGGGCGGTGTGCCCGCCTCGCGCTCATAGGTCTCCAAAAGGCCTTTGTCCACCATCTGCTTCAGCACGGTGGATGTGGCGCCACTGAGATGGATGAGCTTCCGGCGTTCCACTTCCTGCGGAGCCTCGCTCATGCAGCGGCTCAATTCCACATAGCGCATCAGGACATGGAGTTGTTTTGGGGCTTTACCTTCCAAGAGGTTGAACCACGCATGCAGGGCGTCCTCGTCCGAGGCTTGTGGGGTGAGACGTACATAAGTGACCGTCTCCGGCCGCCAGGTATCGTTCATCTGCTCCTCCAGCATCAGGGCGCCCTGGTCCATCAGGGTCTTCACCACGGGCATGGGGTCCTTCAGGCCCAGCAACTGACCGGCCTGGTCCAGGGTGAGCACCTCGCGTTCGGCCAGAATGCTCAACAGGGGCTGTGCACGCGGAGCCACCACGGCACCATCGGCGTATCCCGGCACGGCCACCAGGCGTGTCGCGCTGCTCAAGGTAAGTTGGGCCGGCAGCGCAGCGATCATCACTTCGCCGTGGGAGCAGAGGTAGTGCGCGGCGATTCGGTCCCACAGTGCAAGTTGCTCGTTGGTCACCACCGGAGTACTGTCGAGAACGGAAAGTACCTCGCGCAGCTGCCGGAGGCCGGGATCCTCGGTGTGGACCCGTCGTACGATACCGCTGTACAGCTTCCGACCCCGGCCGAAGGGCACTGCCACACGCATGCCCACCTCCACGGTTCCTGCATCTGGGGGAACCTTGTAAGTGAACAGGCCGGGTACGGCCAGGGGGAGGATCACATCGGCGAACACGGGTGGGCGTTGGGCACAAAGTTGATCCTCCCGCCGGGTGTTCTAGGATATGCATCGTACCTCCCGATCCCCATGGGTCTGATCTCCCAGGCAACATTTTGGCAGGCTCGGTTGTCTTTATTGCATGGAAGCCAGAAAGAACGACTCCGGCCGCAATGGCAAGCCGCAGGGATCGGTCGCGGAGCATGCCGTGTACGAACAGGACACTCCGCGTTGGCGCAGGTATTACCACGAGGTACGCAAGACCATCCGCTTCCCCCGCTATTACAAGAAGTCCGTGAACTGGTAGGGATCGGGTCGCGGGTCTTTCTTCGACACTGCACTGTTCGCTGAGGCGCGCTGCCATGTGCGGTACCCCTGGGTGCGGCATCTACTTTCACCGCGCCGTGCCCAATGTGCGGCCCTACGGCCAATGTCCCTCACATCGCGCGACCGCGGTTCGCCCATCTTCATCCTCGGGGCACTCTTCTTCCTCTTCGGTTTCGTTACCTGGCTGAATGGTGCGCTCATCCCGTACCTGCGGATCGCCTGTGAACTGGACACGTTCAGTGCACTGTTCGTGACCTTCGCATTCTACATCGCCTACTTCTTCACGGCACTTCCCGGTGCGTGGCTGCTTCGGCGCATCGGCTTGAAGAATGGGATGATGACCGGCCTGCTGGTGATGGCCTTTGGTGCCCTGCTGTTCATTCCTGCCGCGCAGGCCAGAGCCTATGGCTTGTTCCTGACCGGTTTGTTCATCATCGGTACCGGTCTGAGTGTGTTGCAGACCGCTGCGAACCCGTACATCACCATCGTGGGCCCTGTCGAAAGTGCGGCAAGGCGCATCAGCATCATGGGCATCTGCAACAAGGTGGCCGGTGTGCTGGCGCCGATCGCTTTGGGATATGTGGTGCTATCGGATGGGGATTCATTCATCCAGAGTCTTGAAGGTCTGACAAGTGAGGCCCGCGCCGAGCGCCTCGATGGCCTGGCGCGCCGGGTGATCCTTCCCTATGCCGGTATGGCGGCGGTGTTGGTGGCGCTGGCCTTCATGGTCCGGCTGGGACCCTTGCCCGACATTGAGCCGGAAGGAGAGGGCCAGGACGGAACTGTAGCTGGGCGGGACTACGTGCTGTCCTACCCCTGGCTGGTGCTTGGCGTACTGGCCTTGTTCCTGTACGTGGGGGTGGAGGTCATCGCTGCGGATACGATCGGCCTCTATGGCCAGACGCAGGGTGTGCCCCTGACCCTCGCACCCTACCTCACGAGTCTGACGTTGGGTGGCATGGTGCTGGGCTACATGATCGGGATCATCACCATTCCGCGGTTCATTTCGCAGGAGCGGGCATTGTGGTGGTCAGCCCTGCTGGGCATTACACTCACGCTGGCCGCATTGTTCACCGAAGGCATGGTCTCCGTCCTGTGCATCGCCCTGCTGGGCCTGGCCAACGCGCTGGTCTGGCCGGCCATCTGGCCTCTGGCCATACGAGGCCTGGGCCGCCATACAAAGGTGGGCAGCGCACTCCTGATCATGGCCATCGCGGGCGGTGCCTTGCTTCCACTGCTTTACGGGCATTTGAGTGACTTGCCCGCTGTGGGACCTCGATCGGCCTATGCCATGCTGCTACCTTGCTACGTCTTTATCGGCTGGTTCGCATTGCGCGGTGCCCGCATCCAGCATTGGTGATGCGCGCTTCCGAGCGAACCTGTTGAAAAGTGAAGCCTTTCGCCCCATATGCCCGTAGAAGGCGACCTTACCTTCGGCTCCGAACACTGAAACACGCGCTTGCAGGCATGACCACGCCCATTCGATCCATGATACCGCTGGGGCTCGTCCTTGGCCTGTTCATTACCGCCTGTGGCGGCCCAAGCAGCCCGCCGGAAACGGTCGAGGACGTCCCCGTGACCGATACCGCGGATGGTGCAGAGGTGATGCGCATTGGCGACCGGCTTTTCAGCATCCCTTCTCCCGTGCAGACCGCGCTGGCCATCCGCAAAGCAGGGCTTGCCTACCGAAAGGACCTCACCGTGCCTCTGGAGCGCGGCGATGCCATGGTGGGGCAGACCGCACAGGCCATCGCACTGGGCATGATGGGCGCCGATCTGGCGTATGTGACCGTTCACCAGGACGGTCAGCGCGCCATGGCGACCATGCAGGCCATTGAAAAACTGGGCAATGCCCTGGAAATGGGGAATGCCTTCGACCGCACGCTGATCGACAGCTTCAAGAAGAACCTGGGGAATGAGGACAGCCTGCTGCGGTTCAGTGGTGCGGCCTTTCGCGCGGCGGACCAATACCTCAAGAACAACGAGCGGGATGATGTGAGCACCCTGGTACTCACCGGAGGGTGGATCGAATCGCTGCACCTCACACTAAGCGACCCCGAAGCACGCAAGGACCAGGCATTGTTGGACCGCATCGGTGACCAGCGGGCCACACTGGATGGTCTTGTAGCCCTGATGGAGGGCCATGGTGGCCAGGATGCCAGTGCAGTGCTCGATGGGTTGCGCACGCTACGCGGTCACTTCAGCGGCATTGAAAGGCAGTACAGCTTCGAGGAGCCCGTGACCGATGCTGCGGCACGCACCACGTACATCAACAGCAGATCCACAGTCACCATCCCCGCGGAGAAGCTCGAGGCCATCGCAGGCCAGGTGAGCGCCCTCCGTGCCAAGATCCTCGCCTGACCATGTATCGGAACATCATCCTACCAATGGCCTTCCTGCTCGCCGGTGGCGATGTGTTTGGCCAGGGCATGTGCGAGCCCATCGCCGACCGTTGCGAGGATCACATCACCACCAACTACATTCCGGATGGCCAGTTCTATCGTGCACTGCTCCAGGGTGACGAGGTGGCCGAGTTCGGACTCACTCTTTTTGGAGGGACCACCTACCGCGTCGCAGCGTGTAGTGGCGAGAGCGATGGCATCCTGGTCTTCTCGGTATTCGACAAGGAGCGCAACCTGCTTTTCAGCAATCGTGAGCATGGCAACGCGCCCTTCTGGGACCTTGCGGTGACCAACACGCTGGATGTGACCATGGAGGCCACGTTGGACCCTTCCAAGGTGGGCAGCGGCTGCGCTGTTCTGCTGATCGGCTTCAAGAAATAGAGCGGGGGAGACACTAGCTCCCGCACCCCATAACCTTTGGGCGCCCCTCCCGTAAAGAGGGGCGCTCTTTTTATTCCCCCACCAGGACGAACGGACGCATGAGCGAGAAGATCCTCAAGGCGCTACTGCAACTTTTCGCCATCATCGCCAAGGGCGATCGATCGGCGGATGAGGCGCGCCCGGACAACGCCGTGATCCTGGAGCGCTTCCTGCGCAGACAGTTCAGCCACGAGGTGGCCGCCGCCCACATGGCGCGTTTCCAAACCTTCGTGGAGGCTTACCACGCGAGTGGTGGGCAGAGCCGCAGCGGTCGCAAGCGCACTTCGCTCAATTCGGTGAAGATGCTGGGCATCTGTACCCAGGTGAACCAGGAGTTGAACCAACGCCAGAAGTTCGTGGTGTTGGTGCATCTGCTGGAGTTCATCCATGTGGCCGGGGAACCCAATAAGCAGGAAATGGAGTTCGTCACCACCGTGGCGGAGACCTTCAACATCGGGCAGGAGGATTTCCACCGTTGCCAGACATTCGTGCGGCAGGAGCGGAAGGACCGGGAGGATGCCCCGCACCTGCTGTACATCGACGCGGCCATGGAAAATCCCATGGTGCAAGCACGCCATATGCACGCCCACGGCATGCAGGATGATCTGCGTGTGTTGCATGTGCCAAGTGTGAACCTCTATGTGATGCGCTATACCGGGCAGGAGCATGTTCTGCTGAATGGGCAGCCCATGGAGACAGGCCGGCACTATGTATTGAGCAATGGTAGCAGCGTACGTCCACCCAATGGGGTCCCCATCTATTACAGCGATATCCTGGGAGCTTTCATGGATCCCAAGGGGAGGCCCCGCATCGTGTTCCGCGCTGAGGGCATCGAGTACGCATTCCCCAATGGCCGTGTGGGCCTGCATGAACTGCATCTGGCCGAGACCGCCGGGAGGCTGATCGGCATCATGGGTGGCAGCGGCAGCGGAAAGAGCACGCTGCTGAATGTGCTCAATGGGAATCTCAAGCCCTTCCGCGGCCGCGTGACGATCAATGGCATCGACGTTCATACCGAGCGCGACCGGATCCGTGGGGTGATCGGCCATGTGAGCCAGGACGACCTGCTGATCGAGGAACTCACCGTGTTCCAGAACCTGTTCTACAACGCCCGTCTGTGCTTCGGCGATCTGGACAAGGAGCAGGTGATCGCGCGCGTACTGCGGATGCTGCAATCGCTGGGGCTCTATGAGGTGAAAGATCTGAAAGTGGGCAGCCCGCTGGACAAGACCATCAGCGGTGGGCAGCGCAAGCGGCTCAACATCGCATTGGAATTGATCCGCGAACCCAGCGTGCTCTTCGTGGACGAGCCCACAAGTGGCCTCAGCTCGCGCGACTCGGAGAATATCATGGATCTGCTGAAGGAACTCGCCCTCAAAGGCCGGCTCGTCTTCGTGGTGATCCACCAACCTTCGTCGGATATCTTCAAACTATTCGACCGGCTGTTGATGATGGACCAGGAGGGCCATCCCGTGTATCATGGGGATCCGGTGGACGCGGTCGTGTACTTCAAACGGGTGACCGGGCAGGTGAACAGTGAAGTGGGCCAGTGTGGTGCCTGCGGGAACGTGAATCCGGAGCAGATCTTCAATATCCTGGAAGCGAAGCTCGTGGATGAGTACGGAAACGAGACAGACCAGCGGCGGATCAGTCCCGAGGCTTGGAACGAGGTGTTCCGTGCGCAGATGACCAGCCGCGTGGAGCAGGTCCCCAATGAGCGTACAGTACCACGCAGCACCTTCGCGGTGCCACACCGCCTCCGTCAACTCATCGTTTACTTCAAGCGCGATCTGTTGAGCAAGCTTGCCAACCGGCAGTACGTGCTCATCAACCTGCTGGAGGCACCAGCGCTCGCATTCCTGATGTCCTTTTTCCTGAAGTATCACCGTGTGGGCCACGGCACTGCAGGTGCATATGTTTTCCGGGAGAACGACAACCTGCCGCAGTTCCTTTTCATCGCTGTGATCGTGGCCCTCTTCCTGGGGCTTACCGTCAGCGCCGAAGAGATCATCCGCGACCGCCGTATCCTGCAGCGTGAGAAGTTCCTGGACCTCAGCCGGGCGAGTTACCTGCTGAGCAAAGTGGCCATTCTTTTCATGATCTCCGCCGTGCAGACGATGCTCTTCGTGCTGGTGGCCAACACCGTGCTGGGGGTGAAGGAGCTCACATTCGCTCATTGGGTGGTGCTCTTCAGCACCTCCTGCTTCGCCAATACACTGGGCCTCAATGTCAGCGCGAGCTTCAATAGTGCCAAGGTCATCTACATCATGATCCCCGTGCTGATCATTCCGCAGTTGCTCTTCAGCGGTATCATCGTGAAGTTCGACAAACTGCACCCCTGGTTCGCCTCGGAAAGGAGCGTACCATGGATCGGGAACATCATGGCCTCCCGCTGGGCATATGAAGCGATGGCTGTTACCCAGTTCATGGAGAATCGCTACGAACGGGAGTTCTTCGCCTATGACCAGCGCATGAAGACAGCCAATTGGAAGAAGGACCTTTGGGCGCGTGAACTGATGAACCGTGTGGGGGATGTGCGTCGTGCGATGCGCGATCCCGTTCCCGATGGATCGATGGAACGCGACCTGGCATTGCTGCGTACCGAACTGCAAAAGGAATGTATCGCGCTCGACGGTTTTGAATTCGATGGTCTGGACCGTCTGCGGCCCGGGCGGGTGACGGAGGAACTGCTGGAAGAGGTGGAGGGTAGCCTGCGTACGCTGATCGCCCACTACCGCCGCACTTACAAGGAAGCCGAACGCCAAAAGGAGGAGCGCATCGCGGAACTGACATCAACCGCCGGATCACGGAAGACATACTTCGAACTACTGGACGGATACCGCAACGAAGGGCTTGCGGAGATGGTGACCAATAAGAACGATGTGAACGTGATCGTGGAATACAAGGGCGAGCTCATCCAGAAGAGCGATCCCATCTATCTGGAACCGGTGCGTGGCGGATACTTCGGGGCTCATTTCTACGCGCCCGCCAAATGGGGCTCTTTCGGCCGTATCCCAACGCTCTGGGCCAATGTGATGGTGCTCTGGGGCATGGCTCTGCTCATGGGCATGGCCCTCTACATGGAATGGTTCCCGTGGCTCATACGCCGCCTGCCCGGCCGCGAGAACCACTGAGCGCTTCAGCCCTGGCCGCCACCGTCCACCTCCTCGATCAGGATCATGCGGAACGGGACATTGATGATGCCAGCGTAGTCCTCACCGGCTTCCAGCATGTCCTCATCGTCCTGCTCGTAGTGCCACAGCACGGTCACCTCATTCCCGGCCACCCGGATGGCTTCGAGTTTCTTGAATACGTCCAGGATGCACTTTGAGGAACTCGTATTGAAGTACTCCAATTGCACATGGAGGGCGGTCTTCGACTTTGGGGCACGTCCGTAGTGATCGATCCACTCGATCAGCGGCTTGTAGAAGTCGATGGAATTCTCGGGTATGGACCGCCCCTTCACTTCCAGAAGTCCGGTGTCCGCATCGAAATGGATCGTCGGGGTCTTGGGTGTTCCTTCAATAACGAGCGGTCCCATGTGTGATGTGTAGCTATGTGGTGACGTTGACGTTGAGACTGAAAAAGGCGTTGTCACTGTCGAATGGCACGAAGCCATACTCCAGTTTTCCGCCACTCTTGCGGGCGATGTCGATCAGACCCAACCCACCACCGCCGCGGGAACTGTATTCACCGTTGTTGAGCCGCTCCCGGTAGAATTCGCGCAGCTCCCCGGGGGCCATGCCATTGATGTGGTCCAGGTGTTTCTTCAATCGGTCCATATCGGTGCCCACCATGAAGTTCCCGGTGAGCACTGAGTACCCTTGCTCCGATTGTACGATCATGACCACTCCGTGCGGCTCATCCGTGGGCTGGGCCTGACCCTCAGCGACCTTGAAGCGGGCATTGTGATGGAAAAGATTCTGAAGGCATTCCAACACCACATTGAACACTCTCTTCCGTGCCCGCTGATCAGGTTCGATGGCCTCCATTTTGCGCTCCACCAGACCCAACAGGGCGGTTACCAGTTCGCTGGTAAGATCGCCCTTGAATGACAGCATCACCCTGTGACGCTCCATCTCGTCGTACAGGTCATAAATGCGGTCGAGCATGTGTTGTGGTACGATAAAAGGCGGAGCTGTGTGATGCCGCATCAAAAAAAGCGGTGCTTCGGTGGCCTGCCGTTATCGAGGGGCAGGAGTTATCCACGTACTTGTCAACCCGCCTCACCGGAAGGGTTACTTTCGCCGACCATCCGCCGGAGATCCCCAACATGGGCTGGTCCACACAATGGTTCGATTCACCCTACTACGGGCTGCTTTACGGGCATCGTGATGACACGGAGGCACATGCCTGGGTGGATACCATTCTGGGCCGATGGCGGTTGCCAGCTGGAAGTTCCGTTCTGGACATGGCTTGTGGCCGCGGCAGGCATGCCCTATGGTTGGCGATCGCGGGAATGCGGATCACCGGAATAGACCTTTCAAAGGAGAGCATCAAGGAGGCACGGGTGCGTGTACCGGAGGGCTCATTCCTGGTTCATGACATGCATGAGCCATTGGGTGGAACACATTTCGATGCCGCGATCTGCCTGTTCACCAGCATCGGGTATTCCAACTCGGAAACGGATGACCAGCAGGTGTTCCATTCTGCGTTCGCCAATATCCGGCCAGGTGGGCGCTTTGTACTTGATCACATGAATACCCAACACGTATTGGCCAACTTGGTCCCTAAGGAGAACCGGCTCATTGAAGGGGTCGATTTTCACATTGTGCGTGAATTGGACGGGGATATCCTTGTAAAGCGGATCGAAGTCACCGATGCCGGGGTGCGGTCCTCCTTCGAGGAGCGCGTACGCACGCTCACTCCGGCAAGGCTGGAAAGTATGGCGCTGAACGCCGGATTCCTGGTGGAAGACATTACGGGTGGCCCCGATCCCCGACCGTTCGACCCACACGTTGCTGACCGTTTCGTGATCTGGATGCACAAACCCGAAGCATGACCGTCTTGGTGGCCATACTGTTCTTTCTCCTGCCCATGGTGGCGGGCATGTTGGTCAGGATCTTACGCCCGGAAGCGGGATGGCTGCGACTGCTGTTGTCGTTCAGCGGGGCTTTTCTGCTGGGCGTGGTATTCCTGCACATGTTGCCGGAGTTGTACATGGACGAAGGCCTTCACGTGGGACCCTGGGTGCTGGCCGGCTTCCTATTGCAGGTGTTGCTTGAATTCTTCAGCAGGGGGATCGAACACGGCCACTTGCACGGTACATCAGGTAGGAGCCTTCCACTGCTGACCCTTCTGAGCCTTTGCGTCCATTCTTTCGTGGAGGGCATGCCTTTCGCGGACCCCGCAGTGGCCGAGAATACTCCATTCCTGGCGGGAGTGCTCTTGCACAAGATGCCCATGGCCATCGCCCTGGCCACCGTGCTGGTGCGCTCCGGAAGCAGCTTGAGTTACAGTTGGACGCTCCTGCTGATCTTCGCACTGGCCGCTCCGGCAGGGATCCTTGTCGGCGGGCTCGCAGGTGATGAACTGGGAGAACACTTTCTCCACCGCATGCTGGGCCTGGCCATTGGTATGCTACTCCACATCGGCACCACCATCATATTCGAGAGTGCCCCGGAGCATCGTATGGATCGCACACGTGCCGTTGCGGTACTGCTTGGCGTGACACTGGCAGCCATGTCCATGCACTAGACCACGACCCAGGCCCATTCGATCTTCAGCACACCATGAATGACGCAGGATGGGCTTGCATGTACTTGACTCCCAGGTATCTTCTTCCACTATCTTGTGCGATCTTAACCCGATAGATGCGGCAACCGTCCAAGCCCTTGGACCGTCCTCCGTACGAACCAAGACCTCATTTGACCATGGTAGCTGAAACCAGGCTGTTCCTGCGGTTGGTACTTCTTTCCATCGCAGGGTTCTTGTTCTATTATGCCCATCTGTTCTTTGGGCTGTTGGATAACGTGGTGGTGTTCAAGACATTGGCCATCACCTTCCTGCTGGCGACGGTGCCCCTGCCGATCATCGCCATCAACAACAAAAAGCTCTTCCCTGAGCTGAACACCAGTGGCCGGATGGTGCTGAAACTAGCCACCACCATGCTGCTCTTCCATCACTTCATGATGACCTTCGTGTTCGTCATGTTCCTCAAGGGCGAGATGCTCTGAGGGCGGCGACAAGATAAGGTCCATCATGCAGAACGGTAGATCCGCACCACCATGTGCCTGGTGGTGATGGCCTATCGTGTACACCAGCGCTACGCGCTGATCGTGGCGGCCAATCGTGATGAGTTTTTCGATCGCCCAACGACCGCAGCCCATTTCTGGCCCGATCGACCGCATATACTCGCTGGCCGGGATGAGTTGGCAGGAGGAACATGGCTGGGGATCTCCCGTTATGGTCGCTTCGCGGCCCTTACCAACCACCGCGACCTTAGGCATCCCCGGCCGGCCGGAACCTCCAGGGGTATCTTGCTTGTACATGCCTTGGAGCGAGATGTGACCATCCATGATGCACGCGACATGGCTGGCTTGAATCTGGTGCACGGACCCATTGACGCGCTGCGATATCTCAACAATATCGATGGGACCGACATTCCGCTGAAGGTGGGTGTCCATGGGCTGAGCAACGATCTCCTGAACACGCCTTGGCCAAAGGTGCGGCGTGCCAGGGACCTGCTCAACAAGGCCCTTGGTGTCGATGGGGATCTGGAAGAGGATCTCTTCAGCTTGCTCGCAGATGACACCCCTGCGCCATTGGAAGAGTTGCCTGATACTGGCGTGGGTGCAGAATGGGAGCATCTTCTAAGTCCCATACGCATCCGCTCTCCGCGGTATGGCACGCGATGCAGCACGGTACTGCTGGTGGGCTATGATGGGGAGATCCGGTTCGTGGAGCGCGAACTTGCCAGTGGGGAACAGGTCCTGCAGGAGTTGAAACTGGTCATGCCGACCATGGGCCCGAAGTGAACCCCGCCGCGATCTGGTTGTTCAATAGACTAAACCTCCTTTACATGTTCGGACTATTCAAGAAGAAGGATCCCCATGCTGCGATGGAGCGACGTTATCGGGAGTTGCTCGCCGAAGCGCATCGTTTAAGTACCATTGATCGCAGGGCAAGTGACCTGAAACGGGCAGAAGCGGAAGAGATGCTTGCGGAACTTGAGCGATCGCGCCATGCACGCCACTAACACAGTTCGGACAGTGATGCAGCTGCCGGTGGTGGTCCGCCCTTGTTACACGCGGTCTACTCCTTGATGAATCGTGCAGTACCTTCTCCCATCGCACCAAGCACCCGCAGGTGGTAGAAACCCGGGGCGAGATCCCGGACATCGATACGCAGAACATCAGAGTTGATGTGATGGATGCTGGCGACCATTGCCCCGCTCGATGAGAAGATACGCACCTCCTCCAGTTGTTCTCCTTGTCTGCTGGCAACTGTGATGCTTTCCGCCGCAGGATTGGGGTAAAGGGCCACTGTCGATGGGCCTGCTTCCGTGATCGCGGTGGATGTAACGCCCATCTGTCCGTCGCGGTCCAGGCGTGCGGCATAGATGGCATTGTTCTCCCAATTGAACCAGAAGGCCACCGCACCACCATCGCCATCGGACACCATGCTGAAGTCGGTGCCGCCGCTGGGACCGAGCGGCCCGTTGCAAAAGCGCGTGGTGTCGCTCCACAGGTTGGTGCCGGTATTGGTCACCCGGCCCACTCGGAAACCTGGCGTGGCTCCTCCACTGGAGTATGGGGCCACCATGGCTACGATGTGGGTATTGTTCTCGGCAACAATGGCGCGGGGGAAGCCATTGGTATTGCCGTTGCACTGCATGGCCAGCACGCCTTCCGCCGGCTGTAGCGGGTTGCCATCCGCATCGAAACGCCGCATGAATACCTGACGTCCTCCGCCTAACGAAGCGCGGTTGTCAGCCCAGTAGACCGTGGTCTCCGTGGCCGACTGCACCACGAATGGGTTTTCCTGAACGTCCGGGTGGATGCACACATCGATCGGTGCAGTGCTGTTGAAGAGCAAACCCGTGGTATCGTAAATGGCCATGCGCAGGTCGTAGCTGTTTCCCCACACGGAGTTCACGCGGGCGGTGGGCGCTATGGCGGTGCTCCATTCATAGGCCAAACCACCACTGTTGGCGCTCACCAGCAGTCGCTCAGGCCATAATTCGTTGCCCATGTTGTCCACCCGCATGGCGAACAGGGGTGCCCCGGCCCCGTTGCCCCAGCGTTCCTCAAATAGCAATCCGCCGGCCAGGTCGTGGCGCATGGTCCATGGTCCGGAAACGATCGGGTTGTTCAAACTGGGCACTTCAATACCTTGCACGGGCATCAGGTTGGTGCCATCGTTCAATACACGTGCGATGTGTATGTAGTCCGCTCCACCGACCGGCCAAGATCCCCAGCCCACGAATACGCCATTGAGCACCGGCGTCACACGAGGGTAGTAGTTCGCGTAACCTGTGCCTCCACCTGGAAGGATACCGGGCACCGCCAACAACGTGGGCTCGGCCCAAACGGGCGCACCTTCGGTGTTGTAGGCCATGGCCCGAACGGTATCGCCGCTGAAAAGGGCTGTGGGCCCGGAGATGTAGGCTATGAACAGATTGCCGTTGTCCATGCGGTTCATACCGACCATGTTCAGGCTTACCCCAGGTACTTCCTGGATCAGGCGGCCATTGGGCTCCCATTGCGGCATGCCCTGGCTGTTCAGGCGTTGGCCATACACCGCATAGCGGTCCGTAGCGAGCCGGTTGTCCAGCCACAACACGTACCAACCACCGCTGCCATCGGCCACCACCCGAATGTCACGCTGGTCGCTGGCATCGTTGCAGATCACCAGGGGATCGTTCGGGTCCGTGGGCCACTGTGCGTGGGCGACAAGGAGCAGGAGGGCGGCGGAAAGGGTGAGGAGTGCGCGCATGGCTGTTGATTTTCACAGCCAAGGTTTGCGCGTAGCAGGTCGCGAACGAAGGATCAATTATCCGGTGGTGTGCAAGCTTATCCAGTGGTGCGCTACGCCGCCCACGTCCGCTTCAGCTCCGGCCAGCGGCGCCGGCTCACTTCCAGCTTCTCACCATCCTTCAGTTCAGCGTGGCCATCATGCAAGCGTAAGATGGTGTCCTTGCGCACTAGTGCACTGCGGTTGATACGAAGGAAGCCGAAGGGTACGAGCATCTCCTCGAATTCCTTCAGCGTGCGGGCCAGCAGGTAACGACGGTCGTGTACCAGGTGGACCCACGTGTAGTTGCGGTCGGCCATGCAGCGCTCCACCTCGCTGGGGGCCACGAAGAAGGTGCGGTCGCCGTGGGGGATGGTAAGCTTGAACGTATTCGCTCCGGGTTGCGCGATGTTCATCAGGAACTGCTCCTGCACCTTGGCGCGGTCCTGTTCGTCCGCGTGGCGTTCAGCATAGCGTTCCAGCGCGAAAGCCAGTTCATCCGGTTGGGCGGGCTTGGGCAGATAGTCCAACGCGCTGAAGCGGATGGCCTGGATGGCGTAGCGTTGAAAACCGGTGACGAAGATCACCTCGAAATCCCAGCGTTTCAGTTCGCGCAGGAGGTCGAAGCCACTGCCGCCGGGCATCTCCACATCCAGGAAAACCAGCGCTGGATGCTGTTCGTCAATGACCTGCCTGGCTTCACGGATGTTCGCAGCTTCGTGGATCACCTCCACATCGGGGTGGGCATCGGCAAGGAGACCGCGCAGGTAACTGCGGGCCGCCGGGTCATCATCCACCAGGAGGGTGCGGATCATGGTGGAAAGATCGCGAAGCGAAGCGAACCGCGAAAACCATTCAGTTCTCCAGGTCGATCACCACCTCGGTTCCAGTGGGTCGTCCACTGGGGTCCTTCAGGTCATTGATAGTGTAGGAGCCGCGTTGTTGTAGTCGGTAGGTGAGCAATTGCAGCCGCTCGTTGGTGAGTTCGGTACCCAGTGAGAGGTGACCATCGGTCCTGGTGCCCCTGCCATTCCGTCCCACACCATTGTCGCGCACGGTGCAACGCGTACCATGCCCCGTGGAGGTGAATAGTATGCTGAGCCGGCGGGGACCTTCCTTGGTGGCCAGACCGTGCCATAAGGCGTTCTCCACGAAGGGCTGCACCAGCAGGGCGGGGAGTTCGGCCTCTTCATCGATCAGCACACGGTCGGCATCCACTTCGAAGTGGAGGTTGGACAAACGCAGCGATTCCAGCGCCACATAAAGCCGCAGGAATGCCATTTCATCCTCGATGCTGATGCGGTCGCTCACGGAATGCTCCAGCACCATGCGCATCAACTTGCTTAAGCCTTGAAGATAGGCGAGCGCCTCCGCGTTACGTCCCTCCTTCACCATGGCGATGGCGCTGTTCTGGCAGTTATGGATGAAGTGGGGATTGAGTTGACCGCGCAGCACCTTCAACTCCAGCAGGTCATTCATGTGCTGCACCCGGTCTCGCTGGGCTTGCAGCTCGGCGTTGAAGCGCTCCACCTCCTTGGTGTGCCTGCTGCGGAGGCGGTAGTTGTGGTAGAGCAGGGCGAGCAGGGCAATGAGCAGGAGCGCCGCCACGGCTGCCGCGATCCATCGGACTTGGAGCCGCTCCTCGTTCAGTCGTCGCAACTCGTTCTCGGTCTTGAGCAAAGCATTCTCCTGTTCCGCCTGTTCGGTCTCGAATTCGGCCCGAAGCCGCATCAGTTCCCGCTGGCTTTCCGCACCCTGCAGGCTGTCCTTCAATGCCATGTGGCGCTGGTAATGCACAAGGGCATCGTCGCTGCGGCCGCGTTTCACAGCAAGTTCGGCCAGCCCCAATTCCAGTTCCATGATCAGCTCTGCGCTGCCAGAACGAGCGGCGAGCGATATGGCCACTGCGTAACTCTTCGAGGCGTCCTCGTATCGCCGCATGCCCACCTGTGCCTGCCCCATACGATGCAGGATATAGGCCTTGTCGGCATCGCTATGGAGCGCCTCGTAGTGGGCCAGGGCCCGCTGGTAGTATGGCAAGGCCTTTTGCGGACGATCCTCCAGGAACAGATCGCCGGAGTTCTCCTCCACCATGCCGGCACCGTAGTGATTGCCGGTCTCGTGATACAATTTGCTCGCTCTGGCGTAGTGATCCCGGGCTTTGATCACGTCTCCTTCGCTGCGCCACGCATTTCCGATGGCAACCAGGCAGTTGCCCTGTTTGTTACGGCGACCAAGGCGCTCTTCAAGGGCCAGTGATCGTTCCAGATGGATCCGGGCACGGCCGTGATCCTTCATTTTGTTGTAGGTGCTGCCGATGGAATAGAGCAGCACGGCCATGCTCGCGCTATCGGCCGCAAGGGTGGCTTGGTCCAGGGCTTCATCAAAGCGTTTCAAGGCCCCTGGACGGTCACCTTGTTTGTCGGCCAGCCAGCCCAGGTTGCTAAGCGCTATGGAGGTATACCCCGGGTTGCCGATGCGACGGAAACCTTCAAGAGCCTGTTGAAGATGATGCCCTGCCTCCTTGACCCGGCCCTGCTGTGTCTCCAGCCAGCCGAGGTTGTTGTGCGCATCGGCGATGGCTTTGGGATGACCGATGCGAGTGGCGAGTTCCAAGGCTTGCTCACCCACATCCCGGGCACTATCGGGGGCGGTGTTGATCAGGTTGAAGCAAAGCCGGGCGAGGGCACCGGCGCGCACGGTATCATTCGCGGCGACGGCCAGTTCGGCCTGGATGCCGGGCACGAGCGAGGCGTCCTGGGCCAGGCCCTGACCGTACGCCGCTCCGAGCAGGGCAAGTACAAGAGATCCGCGGTGACAGACCGCAAGGGTTCGGGAGCGGAACTGCATGGGGTCGGTGGGGCGGAAAAGTAGCCATAGGATCGATCACTGTACCACTGGATAGATGGACGCTGCCTCCGGGCCCATCCACCATGCATCTTGACCGGGAATAATAACACCATGCGATCACACACCACCATCATGTGCCTATTGTTCGTTATGAACATCGAGGCCCAGGAACGCCCCGACGCCCGGAACTTGATCGCTCTGGTTCGCCCGGATCTGGAGAAGGCCGGCTTCAGCGAAGAGGATCTTGCGGACGTGATCATCAAGGACCATTATGTGACGGCCCACAACGGGGTACAGCACACGTATATGCGCCAACGCTGGCAGGGCGTAGAGGTGTGGCAGGGCGAGATCGCCGTGCATCGGGGCCCGGGTGGGGAGGTGGTGAAGCTGAACGTGGGAGCGATCCCTGACATCTCCTCCAAAGTGAATGCGACAAGCCCCGCCGTCGGGGCGGAGGCGGTGCTGTCCACACTGGTGGGGCGTGAAGGTCTGCCCATGCCTCGACTTGATCGCATGGAGGAAGGACACAAGCGCATCTATGATGGCACCGACTTCGGTGGCATGCCCGTGACGGTGCAGTTGGTCCATTGGCCGGAGGATACCGTCCTTAGATTGGTGTGGGATGTGGACTTCTCCCTGCCCAATGGGGAACACTGGTGGGAGGTGAAGGTGGATGCCATGACCGGTAAGGAACTGGACCGCGTGGACCGCGTCATCCATTGTTCGTTCGATGGGGACCATTCCATGCATGACCACAGTGCGCGGGCCGCACCGTACAACGATGAAGAGGAGGAGTTGCTATTGCCCGCCGGCCCGAACAGTTACCGGGTGTATGCACCGCCCTTGGAGAGCCCCAACCATGGCAATCGTTCCGTGGTGACCATGCCCTGGCTCGCCGGTGGTATCGCATCACCTTATGGTTGGCATGATACCAATGGTGCCCCCGGTGCCGAACACACCATTACCCGAGGGAACAACGTATTCGCCCGGGAGGACATCGACGGTATCAATTCCACACCGGGCTTCAGTCCCGATGGCGGGGCGTCCCTTGATTTCGATTTCGCAATGAACCTGGCCATGCCTCCTACCGCGTATCAATCTGCTGCCATCACCAACCTCTTCTACTGGAACAACCTGTTGCATGATGTGCTTTACGCCTACGGTTTCGATGAAACCAGCGGTAACTATCAGGAGAACAACTATGGTAGGGGCGGGACACAGGGCGACGCGGTCATCGCCGATGCGATGGACGGCAGTGGCACCAATAACGCCAACTTCCAAACCACACCGGATGGTATGCCTGGCCGCATGCAAATGTTCATGTGGAATTACGCCACCCCGGACCGCACCAGCGACCTGGATAACCTGGTGATCTGCCATGAATATGCCCATGGCTTGAGCACGCGTCTGGTGGGTGGTCCGGCAACTCCAAGTTGCCTGAACAATGCCGAGCAGATGGGGGAAGGCTGGAGCGACTACATCGGACTGATGTTCACCATGAAGGCCACGGATACACGCACCACGTCCCGCGGTGTGGGTACCTACCTCCTGGCACAGCCCACCACCGGGAACGGGATCAGGCCCGCACCCTATACCACCAATATGGCGGTGAACCCATACACCTATGCGAGCACCAACCTTTACGGAGGCCTTTCGCAACCCCACGGCATCGGTTTCATGTGGTGTACCGTGCTGTGGGAGATGACCTGGGACCTGATCGACCAATATGGTTTCAGCCCTGACCTGTACAACGGCAATGGAGGGAACAACATCGCTCTCAGGCTGGTGATCGATGGTATGAAGCTCACGCCGTGCCATCCCGGTTTCGTGGATGCCAGGGATGCCATTCTAGCCGCGGATCAGGCGACCTATGGCGGTGCCCATCAGCTGCTGATCCGCCAGGCTTTCGCCAGGAGGGGACTGGGTTACTTTGCATCCCAGGGATCGACCTTCTCGCGTGATGACCAGGTGGAATCATTTGAGTTGCAACCACTCATCACCAACCTCGCGGTGGAAGCCATTCTTGAACCTGCCCCCAATCTGATCAGAAATTGTGGTCCCTGGATCGTGAAGGCCCGGGTGCGGAACATGGGGCTGGTGCAGCAAAACCAGGTGACCCTTCACTATCAGCTGGACAATGGACCAGTGGTGTCGCGCACGGTGAATATTCCGCTTCCCCACTTACAGACGACAGATATCGATTTTCCGATGACCCCGATCCACTTGGTGGATATCGGGCAGTACGTCCTGCGTGTCTGGGTAGAGCTTCCCGGTGATGAACTCGCTGCCGACGATGAAAAGACCCGCACTCTGAACCTTAGCCCTGGTAGTGCGCTTCCACACTACGGTTCAATGGGGATCCCTGGAGGATACTTGTGGACTCATTATGCTCTTGGTTCCGAGAGCTCCGGGTGGCAATTCCATACGACCGATTTTTCACCATTGTGCACCACAGCGCTCGTCCACAGACGGGTTGGCGTCCCCTCCCCTTGGACCGGGGGGGTGCAAAGCCCTTTTCTGGATATTCCAAGCGTTGGCCTCCATACTTTCAGCTACAGGCGGGCCTATGTGCCATTGATCAGCGATCCAGGTACGGACACCCTGCGGGTGATGATCACCACGGACTGCGGACAGTCCTGGACCACATTACAGCAATTGGTGGCACCCGCAATGGCCACCGCCCCACCGCAGGCGACCGGCGCGCTGACCGCCTGTGGAGCCTGGGTGTACGAAACGATCTCTCTGCTGGGGTATGAGGGTGAGACCATCCGGCTGCGCATCGAAGTTACCAGCGGAGCGCAGCCGGGAGGCAGTTCTTATGTGAGCCGGATGATCGTGTCCGGTGTGCCGCCGCCGGTGGAAGTGGCGGTCCTGGATATCATCTCACCTGAGGATGCTCTCTTCTTCCACTGCAACAATTCTCCACAGCCGGTCTCCATCAGCCTCTATAGCGGCGGTTCGCAGTCGGTCACGGGATTCGATGTGGGCTACCGCATCAACGGGGGGCCATGGGTGATGGAGACCTTCGTGGGCACCATGGTCCCGGGTACGTTTGGCACACATGTGTTCAGCACCCCCCTTGCCGATCACCGATGCCGCTGCCTTTCAACTGGAAGTGCAGGTTTTCCTCAATGATCAGAATCCGGCCAACAATACCCTGACGCGCAACTACGAGGTGGTCACTGTGAACACATTGAATACGCCACCGTGGCCGTACGCAGTTGAAGCCGATGCGGAGGACGGCGCGGTGGTACCCCTTGAATGGAACCTGCAGAGCACGGATCAGGGCGTCACCTGGGAGAACGTTGAAGTACCGACCGGGCAGTACTGTTCCGTGACCCGCGCATGGCGGGCGGATCATGCCGGTAACTTCACAACTGGAACACAGGCCCGCCTTGTTTCGCCCATCCTTCAGTTGAACCCCGCCCACCGCGCCTCCCTGCGCTTCGCTCACGCATACGCGCCACATCCCGATCCACTCCGTGCGGATGGATTCAAAGTGGACCTGAGTCTGGATTGTGGTGCCTCATGGGTGAACTTGTTCAATGAAGCCGGCACCGTGCTCGGGACCGTACCAGCGACTGCCACCCCCTGGGTGCCCACCAACTGCCAGCACTGGCGCTCCACCGTCATTTCCCTGGCGGAATATGATGAACAGGCCATCATGGTCCGTTTCGTGGCCATCAATGGCAACGGCAACCACTTTTACATGGACGACCTGAGGGTGGAACAGCTGCCCTACGTGAATGCCAGGCCATCATCGGTGGAGTCGCCCAACTTCGGAAACGTGCTGGAATGCGGTACGGATGGTGTGCCTGTGACGTTCACACTTTCCAACTATGGTGCACTGCCCTTGGTGGATGTCCCTGTACGCTACCGGGTGGACAATGGGCCATGGGTGAACGAGTTCGTGCCGGGGTCCGTGACCACGTTAAGTGATGTCCAGTACACTTTCGCGCAAAGGGTCTTCGGTCTCGCCCTTGGGCCGCACACCATACGGGTGGAGTCCCAGGTACCGGGTGATCAGGTGCCCACGGATGATCACATCGAGTTCGCATTCACCATGGTGCCCAACACCATTTTGTCCTCTCCCTATTTCGAAGGGGTTCAAGGCGGGCAGGTCACCCCATCAGGGTGGGTGTTGGAGAACCAGGACCAGGGCGGAACATGGGCCGTGGCCGACCTGCCGATCAGCTCCCCAAGCGGTGGATGCCTGGCCACCAAGGCTTGGTCGCGGAACATGTACGACGATGTGGGGTACGGTTTCGATCGCCTCGTTTCACCGCCGATCGACCTCTCCTCCCTGCACGGCACCAGACTCAAGTTCGACCGTGCCTATGCGAAAAGTGCCTCGTCACAGAACCACGATGGCCTGCGCGTGGAAGTGAGCAACGATTGTGGAGAGACGTGGACCACCGTCCAATTGATCAGTGGGCCCTCGCTGTATACAGCGCCCAACTATGTGGGTGGTACCTGGGTGCCCGCCAACTGTGATCAGTGGATGCAAAGCAATATCAGCCTTTCAAGCTACGACGGGCAGGTGGTGCAGCTGCGCTTTTCCTCCTTGAACAACCATGGAGGAAGGCTCTATCTGGACAACCTGCGCCTGCTGAACGAGGAGGTGCTGGTGAGCGTTAAGCTTTTCCTGGAAGGTCCCTACAACAGCGGCACCCAGTTGATGAGCGACGGGTTGCGCGCGGCGGGATTGGTTCCATTGACCGAGCCTTATTCCGCGTTGGGCTTCCAGCGGGTGGCGGACCCCGGCAATACCAGCACGGTGCCCGGTATCCTGGGGAACGCGGGGAACAACTCCGTGGTGGACTGGGTGATGGTGGAATTGAGGAAGCATGATGATCCAGCGCAGGTGTTGGCCACACGCTGCCTGCTGTTACAGCGGGATGGTGATGTGATGCGGCCTGACAATACAAGCACCATCCTGCGCATGCCGGGCGATCCAGGGAACTATTATATCGCCGTGCGGCACCGGAATCACCTGGGCGCCATGACACAGTTCCCTGTATTCCTGCACCCAGGCAGCACGGCGATGATCGACCTCACCACAACTGCCCTACAGCTTTTCGGGGTGGAACCTGTAAAGTTGGCAGGAGCCCGGCGCGTGTTGTGGGCTGGCAATGTGATCAATGATGGACAGCTTAAGTATACCGGCCAGGACAATGACCGTGATCCCATACTGCAGGCCATCGGGGGAAGCGTGCCAAGCAACACGTTCAGCGGCTATCACCGGTCGGACGTGAACCTGGATGGACAGGTGAAGTACACCGGTCCGGGCAACGATCGCGACCTTATCCTGCAAAACATCGGGGGCAGCGTGCCCTCCAATACCCGTATGGAGCGATTGCCATAGCAGCGATTCAACTCTTCATATTCTCGAACTGGAGTGGTAGTTCGAAGTCCTTCTCCCGGCACAGGGCCATCACGGCCTGCAGGTCGTCGATCTTCTTGCCGGTCACGCGGATCAGGTCGTCCATGATCTGGGGCTGCACTTTCAACCCGCTATCCTTGATGGCCTTGATGATCTTCTTGGCGGTTTCACGCGCGATGCCTTGCTGCACCTTGATGACGCGGTACAGCGTCTTGCCGCTGGGCACCGGCTCCTCGCTCAGGTCATAACTGCGCACATCCACTTGTTGTTTCCCACTGCGCTCCAGCAGGATGTCGAGCACCGCATCAAGCTTCATGTGGTCCTCGGTGCTGATCTTGATCGTGAGCGCCTTCTTGTCCAGTTCGATCGTGCTGTTGGTGCCGCGCAGGTCGTAGCGTGTGTCGATCTCGCGTTTCACCACATTGATCGCGTTGTCCAGCATCTGTAGGTCCACCTTGGAAAGTATATCGAATGAGGGCATGGTATGGCTTGTTGCGGATCAAAGATGAACAATGGGACGGAAGTGGGGGCATCACTGAACGCAACGAGCGCGGCCCGTTGGGGCCGCGCTCGTGTCCAGGTCTCGGGTGGGTCACTTGGTCACCACCACGCGGAAGGTGCTGTACTTGCCACTGTCGAAGTTCATCTGGAAGAGGTACACGCCATTGCTCATGCCAGAGACGTTCACCACCAGGGTTTCGTCACCACCCACGCTCACGCGGCGCTCCGACACCTTGTTACCTGCCAGGTCGAACATCTGCAGGGTGGCGGCACCGGTCTGCCCGGCCAATGGGATGCGGATGAATTCCGCGGTGGGGTTGGGGAAGGGGGTCAACTCTACGCGGTCGCTCTCAATGATGCCCACCAATGGAGTGATCTTGGCACCCACGGAACTGTGGTCCAGGTCGGTGAAGGAGATCCACTCACCGTTGTCATTGGCCAGATAGATGGGCTCGTCGTTGGTGCTCTGGATCTGGGTGTAGTCCAGCACCTCACCACCACCAAGGAATACATCCGTGGCTGGTGAGAATACGCAGAAAAGGTAGCGCTGGTTGTCCGCCATCACGAATGGCGTGCTGAATGGAATGTAGACCGGCACGCTGGAGAGATTCTCATCGTAGAAATAGTCGGCCACATCTACTTGGAAGATCTGGTCCACAGTAGCATCGGACCAGCCGCTCCAATTGCCATTCCACTCATAAATGCGGGCCTCAAGTACGTCCCCCTGCACACTCGCGCCAGCTGCCTTCGAGGAGGATCCATACAAGCCCTCCACTTGGAAGTTGCCGGCATCCTCAGCCCGGAAATAGGAGCAGATCATGAAGTTTGGGGCATCGAGCACAGCCCGGATGTGGGTGTCCGGTTGGGGCACCAACGTCACCGGGTCGATGCGCGAATAGGCTACCAGATCCTCGGCCAGGAAATTGAAGTTGAAGGTATTGTCGCTCGGGAAATCATCCGTATTGGGCGAGTTGATCGTGTAGGTAGCTTCGTAGAGACCATCGTACGCAGGTTGGCTGAAGGTGGGCAACGAGAAATACGTCTCCTCATTGAACCCCAATGAGGCCGCCGAGGAAGTCTCATTGTATACCGTGTTACCATCGTTCGTGATGGTGCAATTGAGCGTGACGCCGCTCTGAGCCTCGGATCCAAAGTTCCGGATCCAGGCACCCAGGTTCACGGTAAGTCCTTCGGTAAAGGCACTTGGACGGGCACTGTATGGCGGGATCCCCGAACCAGCTGCCGACATCGAGAGGTTGTACTCGTATACGCCAAGCACACTGCCGATCAGCAGTTGCACATTGCCCGCGAGGACCTCATCATACAACAGCGCACCACTCTCGGCACCGATCATCACCACAGGGATTGTCACATCGGCACCAACGGCGCCACCGCCCATCGGGATGACCCCAGGTACGTTGTTGATGATCACCACGGCGATGGCCCCGGCATTCTGCGCATTCAGCGCCTTCATGCCGAACTCGCAGGCGCCACGGTACACCAAGGCGATCTTTCCGGCGATATCGGCACCGTTCACCAAGGCATTGCAACCCAGGCTGTCACCTGCGGTGCCGTCATCTACGAAATGGGCGAAACCGATCACTTGGTTCAGGGGGTCATTCAGATCGGGGGTTTGGCCCCAGGCGGGCCATGTGAACTCCAACGGCCCTTCCAGTTGGGGTGGTTGCAGCACAAAAGTGGTCACCTGGGCATGGGCCGCAGCGGTGACCAGTGCGAGGCTTGCTAAGAGTAGCGTCTTTCTCATGGGTGGTGGTTTTAGGTTTTTGTTCAGGGATCTGATCCATTGCGGCACCATCATGGATCGAACCGCGTCACAATGTTAACCATCGGTCACCCCAATTCCAATGAACTGCACCGAGCATTTTTCGGGATTTCCCCCGTTCCTGCTGAGTGTGAAGCGAATACGATCAGAACGTAAAGGAAGCCTTTCCCGGGGCGCGTTGCTTGAAGGTCCCGGGTTGTAGCCTGGTTGTCCGGCTCGGATGTGATCAGGGGGTCACCTTTACGATCCGTGTGCTGAAGTTCCGGTCCGCGGTCAGGATCCGGACAACATAGACCCCTGCACCGTACACGCTCATCTCCAGATCGAGTCGGTTCACACCTTGGACCAGCAGCGCACCTTCACTTCGCAGAAGGGTACCCCGTGCATCGAAGACCATCAGATCCGCCGGTCCCGCTTCGTCGCTTGCTACGCTGAGCTGCACCATGTCCACACAAGGATTCGGGAAGGCCACGAGCGCTTCACCTGGTGGCTTGAGATATGCCGTGATCGTACCAGAGCCACTGAAGTCGTGACGCAGGTGGGCCGTTGTGGGCCGGAAGTCTTCATCAGCGCTGTACTGCCAGTGGTCCAATTCAAAGCCCGGCGCGGCCTCCACGGTAAGGTCGATGGGATTGCCTTGGAAGTAGACCCCCTGGAAGGGTGTACCCGGGGTGATCGAATTGATCCTAAGGCTGCCCGCACCCTCCGGGAAGACCTCGAAGCGCAGGTCCGTCAAGGCCGGCAGATCGAATGTCTGAAGCACATGCTGATGCACATGGCCGGCACGCGAAACGGCGAATTCCGGCAATAGGGTTCCGGCATGGTGGTGCCACTCCGCGATGTTGAGATCCCAGCGCCCAAAGTGGTATGGCATCTCCGGGCCGATGGTCGCACGGATCACGTCCTGCTCATCCAGCATGGACGATGGTGTGAAGGTCGTATTCATCAGGTCGGCCAGCCGGTTGATGAAGGTGCGCTTGAACTCCTCATTGCCCAGTAGAGCCCGGAAGATCTCACTATGCAGGAAGCCTTCCCGATGCACAAGGACCCACCAGAAAGTATCAAAGTTCACGGGTACCCAGGGGGCTGGGATCATGGTCGCGTCCAAGTCGTGCAGCAGGTAGCGCCATTTGCCGGTGCCAGGGGAGGGCTTCCAGTAGCGAACGTTGTTGGCAGGCCAATCCGAATTGCCAGCGAAGATCTCAAGCGCGAAATAATCCTTGTAGCTGGGAATATCCAGTTGGCTCTCCACATGGGCCCAATGCGCGGGATCATTCAGGTCATGTTGAAGGATGTATGCATTGAGTTCAGCGAAGACCATGGAGTCGCCCAGCACTGGGATGTTCTCGTCTTCCATGATCAATGGATCACTCAAATCGGCACCATGGATATGGGTCAGGTGCTGACTGCTGATCCGTTCCCGCAAGTTCATCACGCCCCAGTATTGCCCGTTGAGGAACAGTTGTACGGGTCGGAAGGCGAGCACATCGATGTTCAGGCCATGATGAAGCGAGAGTTGATGCCAGAATCCATCACGGAACTGCGATCGTGCGAAGTCACCCCCGGAATTGCGAAGCACCACGTGTTTGAACTCATCAAGTTGACCACGCTCTGGGAAGAAGGGGTGGCGCAACCGGTCATCTCCATAGCGTTTGCGCGCTGTAAGGCGCAGGGGGCGCTGCGGTCTGGTGCGTGCCTGGGTACCACCATGGATGCGCAGGTCGACCTGCTGCGACAACCCGAGAGCGCCATTCTCATCAATGAACTCCACATATGCCGGGATCTGCTTGTTGCTCCAGTAGTTGGCGCCATAAAAAGGGAACTCCTCCTGCGCGAACGGACCGGTGTCGTAAATACCCAAGGTGTCATGAAATAGGCTGTCCGGATGCGTGGTGATGCTGAAGGTGGGCAGTTCCCGGCGTGCTCCTATGAGATACGTGCCCGTGAACACTGCACTGGGCAACAGATCCGGAGCAAGGGCGAAAGCTCTGATCACCATGGTCGTATTCAGTCCCAGACCACCCAGATAGTGTGGAGAGTCTTCATTGGGCACTGTATTGTCGAGTGTCATGTGGATCTCCTCACCCGGCATGGCGGAGAGTGTCAATATTTCACCCTCAGTATGGTGACCTGGGGAGAGGCTTGGTGTGGGTTTCGCGGCGTAGCCTAGGAAGCCCATGCTGGAGTTGGGCGCACCCGGGGTGGGCAATGCGAAATAGCGAAGGTCAGTGCCCAGCCTACCATAGGAATGATCGCTCTGTAAGGCGGGTACTGCCATGCTGTGGACCACATTCAGGTCGGCATCGGAGAGGAATACCGTCTCACCTGCACTGGAGATGCCGAATGGGAAGTACATGATGCCGTTGGCCGTATCCCCCGAAAGAAAGACCACATGGTCACCAGGTGCCAATGCGATATCCGGTAGTTGCCATTTGCCAAGGTTCTGGATCCGGTCGCTGAGATGGTAATGGCCCAGGTCGATCACTTCGGGCCCCGTATTGTGCAACTCGATCCAGTCCGGGTACTGGCCGGGATCACCCATCAAAATCATATGGTTCTTTGAGCAAACCTCATTGATCAGCAACTGCGCCATCCCGGTTCCGGGTGTGAGAAGCAGCATGACCACCAGCACGGTATACACCCTCCTATTCGCGCCACATTGTTGTCCTGTATGTTCTCCGCGAATGCTCATGGGTCTCCTTCGAACAGGGCAACGCATGGAACGCCGGGCATCGTGCGATCGCATTGTTGGGTCCTTGGAACTTCTCATACGGATCTTCTTCGCTCCGAAGCGCGCATGTTCCATCAGGGCAATGGTTGCCCAGGTCATTGGACTCAGGGCAAGGGTTCCCCCACGGGGACGGCACAATCATGTCCCGGTTCACCATGGGGAGGGTTGATGCGGCCGGACCCAGGGGCACTGGTGGGTGCACCAATTTGTACCGGGCTGCCGGGCGTGGCGGTGGGTGAGGTGTTCATTTGAATGGAAGTGCCGGCGTTCGTGGTGGAGCCATCCAGCGGAGCACCGACCGCGATCTCGCAAATGTGCCCTGGCTCACCGTGCGGAGGGTTCAGGCGCGGACCACCCGCATTGGCCGGATTTATGGCTGAAGGGTTGGGCTTTGCGATCGACTCAGGGGTGATGGCGCGCGAGGGAGCCGTCCCGATCTCGCTTTCATTCCCTTCAGAACAGGCGGTGAGCAGGGCCGCGGCACAGGTGATCAGGAGGAATATGTTCCGCATGAGGTCGTTGGGGGTCTTGTTCTTGTTGGTTTTGTCAGAGCCGAAGGTACGCCAAGGCAGGGCCCATCCTCATATTGGGGTGGGCCTGCCACGGTCATGGGGCATTCAGGCAACTGAATGCACTCCCAAGCCATAGGCCTCCAATTATCCCATCCTGACAACTGGTCAGGAACGAACGACCGGCATGGATCCTGCGTTCATCGTAGCAATGGAACGAGACACCATAGTTGAAAGGACCTTGCTGGTGGATGCCGGGCCCATGACCATTTGGAAGGCGTTGACCGATCCCCAGTGCACCAAGCTTTATCTGGAAGGTTGGCAAGCACGTAGTGAGTGGAAGATCGGAGCTCCGGTGATGTGGGTGGAGAATGTGGAAGGAACCGAACATCTCAGAGCCAAGGGAATTGTAATGGCCTGCATTCCAGGCCGCCGCTTGCGCTATACCCGCTTGCTTACGGATGGCAAACTGCCCGATGAACCTGCCAGTTACACCACCGTGGATATCGTGCTCGATGAGGAGCGTGATGGGCGGACACGTATCCAGCTTTGGCACGGCGATTTTGCTGGCCTGCCCCAGGATGTACGTCGTGCACGAGCTGCCGGACGTGTCTGGGTCGAATCGCTGGTCGGGCTGAAACGCGTGGCGGAGGACCTACAAGCGCAGCGCGCTGCCTAAGAGTAGGTAGCAGACCGGCGTCCAAATAGCTCATATCCCCGTGACGTGCATGGCACCGAGCGCGGAGACCTGTTTGGTATCCACGCTTGCCACCTCTGCATGGCTTTTCCAGTCCGTTACCGCAGCGACCACCTGCGTTAATATATCTGCCGCCTTCCTGATATTCATCTCCCTGGCCACGGCCAACAGATCCTCTCGCGTGATGTCCATCCGCTTGCCACGCACGCTCATCTGGTGTTGGCGCAACCACATGCTTTCCGGGTTGAAGGCGTAAGTCACATCGTAGGCCGGGGCCAGGTGCCATTCTCCTTGGGGATCCATCAGGAAGGAGATGTTCTTCGTGTGGTCGTCGCAATTGAAGGCCACCACATTGAAGCACATCCGACGGAACAGCTCCACGGCGGCGGGGTAGGGTAGGCCCAGCAGGCGCATCACGCGGAAGGCATCCTCGTAGCTGTGCGCCATCGGATCGTTGTAGTCCATGTGCGCGATGCCACAGAGCGTGGCCATGTGCAGCTTGTGTACGGTGCCCGCCGCATCGATCACACGATCGAAGCGCTGCGTGAGAAAATGGGCCCGGCCGTGCTCCTCCAGCAGTCGGCAGGGCATCATGGAGATGCCTGCGGCAAGTGCCATCAGGTAATAGGCATACTCAATGCGTCCGTAGCCCTTGGGGTCACCCAGTTTCTCATTGGTCACCCCATCGAACTTCAACAGGCAGTAGGTGAAGCCCGCCAGACCATCCACCTGGCCGCTGCGCACCTCACCCGTCTCCGCGTTGAATGCCACGATCGCCTTGGCGCGTGCACCGCCTGCCGAGGTGCCCACTTGGATGATGTCCATCAGCGCTTCTTCCTGGCCTTTGCTACGGCTGTTCGTCTTGAAGCTGGCACGCTCATGGAGCACATCGTTCGCCACGCGCACCAGGTCCTCCACCTGCAGGGCCTCGCTGCTGGCCTCCAGCTCGTTGTGCGCGGGCTCGAACTCCAGTGCGCCCATGCCGCGGCGCCCCGTGTAGCACAGGCGTTCCACCGGGTTCGCGCTACCTGGGCGACGGCCCTCGGTGGCCAGCCAGGCGTTCATCAACTGCTCTCCGTAGCGGTCCGGCAGGCTGTCGGCCAGCAGGCCCGGAAGGCCGCGGAAGGTCTCATCGCGCAGGTCGCCAAAGCTGAAGATCTTCCCGCCCTCGTCACTTTCGGCCAGCGGCATCATGATCGGCGCCACCTCCAGCCCCGATCGCGTGAAGTCGGCGTCGTACTGGAATTCAGCCCGTTGGCGCTGTTCGTCCCAGAGTACTGCACCCACGTTTCGGCCCCACATGCTGATGCGCGCCTTCCTTACCATGTGCTCTTGGGCTTGGGTGGCACAATGCCTGGCTTCTTCGGCGAAGCCCGCTTGCGCTGCTTCCGGTAGTATTTGGCCTCTTGTTCCAAGGCCATCATGGGCGACATCCGCGGCTCTTCGTGGAAGCCATCCAGCACATCCATGCGGCGTATGGCGCGCAGCACCTGTACCAAGGTGAGCAGGCCCACCGGATTACCGGCTTCGAGCTTCACAATGGTGGTTCGGTCCAGGCCGGCCCGCTCCGCCACCATGGCCTGGGTGTAGTTGCGCTCCAAGCGCATGCGCCGCATTTCTTTTCCCAAGCGCGCCACTACCCGATCATCGGTGAGCATCTCCCATTCAATGTGGTTTGTAGGCATCGTTATGCGGTGTATTGCTCTTCAATGTGGCTTTCCCCCATCAAAGGTACCACCAAAACGTCGTCCCCACAACAATGTTGTCAAATATCATCAATATGGTCAAAAATCATCCTTAATGATGTTTATAGACATCATTAAATGAAATCTTGAAGGTGCTTGCCACCCTCTTGGCTTGTGTCCCGCTCAGATCCGGGCCTGGTAGGTATACAGGTCGAAGTAGCGCCCTTCCCTGGCGATGAGTTCGGCATGCGTGCCGCGCTCAGTGATCCGTCCCTGTTCGATCACCAGGATCTCCGTGGCCTGCCGGATGGTGCTCAGCCGGTGGGCGATCACGAAGGTGGTTCGGTCCTTCACCAGTTCGTTCAGGCTCCGTTGGATCAGCGCCTCGCTCTCGGTATCCAGGTTGCTGGTGGCCTCGTCCAGGATCAGTATCCGTGGGTCGGCCAGCATGGCCCGCGCGATCGCCACCCGCTGTCGCTGGCCACCGCTCAGCTTCACGCCGCGCTCACCGATCACGGTGTCAAGGCCCAGTTCCATGCGGTCACTGAACTCGTTCACGTAGGCGGCTTTTACGGCACGCTGCAATTGCTCCTCGGTGGCTTGAGGCCGGGGGAAGAGGATGTTCTCCCGGATGGTGCCCTCGAAGAGGAAGTCGTCCTGCAACACCACGCCCAGATGCTGGCGGTAGCTGCCCAGCCGCACCTGGCTCAGGTCGTGTCCATCAATGGTGACAGTGCCTGAAGTCGGCTTCAGGAAACTCGCGGCCAGTCCCGCGATGGTGGTCTTGCCGCTGCCACTGGTGCCCACCAAGGCGATCACACTGCCAGCCTTCGCCTCGAAGCTCACGCCATGCAGCACTTCCTTCCCTTCCTCATAGGCGAAGTGTACATCGTGAAAAGCGATCTCGCCCTTCACCTCCTCCAGCACGATGGGTCGTTCTTCGGCGAGGTCCTCCGCAGGCATGTTCATCAATTCCTCGGTGCGGTCCAATCCGGCGAAGGCTTCAGTAAGCTGGCTCCCAATGTTGCTCATCTGCACAATGGGCGCGATCATGAAGCCGAGGTACAACGTGAAGGCGAGGAACTCACCCAAGGTCAACTCATCCTCGATGATCAGCCAGCCGCCGATGCCCATGATGCCCGCGCTCGCCAACCCCAGCAACAACGTGCTGCTACTGGTGATCAGCGCCGTGGCCGTCAGGCTCTCCTTCACGTTCTGGAACAGCCGCTCCACCCCGCGCTCGAAATGAAGGTTCTCCTGCTCCTCGGCGTTAAAACCCTTGATCACGCGCACGCCGTTCAGCGTCTCGGTGAGTCGGCCGGTGACCTCTGCGTTGATCACGCCCCGGGTGCGGAAGATGGGCCGGATGCGCCCGAAAGCTTTCATCGCGATGTAGGCGAATATGCCCACCGGAACCAGCGTATAGAAGGTCATCAGCGGACTGATGCGGATCAGGAGCACCAGCGAGATCACCGCAGTGAGTGTGCCACCCACCAGCTGCACCAGCCCGGTGCCCACCAGGTTGCGCACGCCCTCCACATCGGTCATGATGCGGCTTACCAGCGCACCGCTCTTGGTGCTGTCGAAGAAGCTCGTGGGCAGAGAAAGCACCTTGCGTTGCACCTGTGTGCGCAACTGGCTGATCATCGCCTGCGCCTCCACGCTCAGCAGCTTGGTCAGCAGGAAGGAGGTCACGCTCTGCACCACGATCGCCAGCACCACTGCGCCCAGCAGCCACCACAACAGCGGCAGGTCCTTGTGTACGATCACGTCATCGATCAGGTACTTCGATGCTCCAGGCAGCACCAGGCTCGCCACCCGGCTGATGGCAATGAGTACCAGCCCGATCATCACGTTCTTCCGGCGGGGCCACACGAACTGCCAGAACGCCTTGCGCCACGACATGCGCGACTCCCCCTTGGGCAATTCAGCAAGTTCGGCGCGCATGCTGCTGCGGGTCGCGTTGGGCGTACGTTCAGCGCGTGAGGTAACGAGTTTGCGTGGGTTCAAATGCGCGGGGGTAATGCGGTGGATCGCCGCGGTGACAAGGTCCGGGCCATCCGAATAGTCCGGACGGATCGGCAGGGTAGTCCTTGTCTACGGTGCTTTGGTCAACCACAAGTCCTGAACGATATCCAGTTCATGGACAGTGCGGATCTCTTCGCAAACCGCGCCCATGCCCTCGCGTGCGTTGGTCAACTCCGGAGAGTCGTTCGGCCCTGGCGCTTCCCAATGTTCCCGGTCGGGCCACAAGGCGATGGCCACGAAGGTTCCGTTCTGGTCCCGATGAAGTCGGCTGCCCAAACTGCCTCGCGTACGCAGGTATTCTTCAGTGATAAAGGCCCAACTCCGCTGGAAGGCTTCTTCCTTGCCGGACTTCACGCGAAAGGTGTATATCACGGTGAACATGGGCCGAAGATCGCTCAACCTGCGAAGTACGTCTGGTACCACTCTTTCTCCCAATGGTCACGCTCCTCGGCGAGCGTGCTGGTGCCGTCCAGCAGGTCGCGCAGCATCCGTAGTGATCGGTCGTCGCGCTGAGAGATCACCGGGATGCCGGCACGGATCAGTGCTGCGGCCGCCACACCGGGCCCTTGTTGGTAGACTTTCTTCTCCGCGAAGCGCGAACCGAGGTAGGTCACGGTGCTTCCGCAGGCACCACTCATGTCCATCAGGATCGCCAGTTCCACACCTTCGCGCAAGGCCATGTCGCGCATGGTTTCGGCACCCTTGATCATGCCCTCCGTCCAGTCGTTGCCGTCCTCGGCAAGCGAACGGGCCTTTCCGTCCAGCACATCGAAGCCATTGCCACCGTCACTGTCCGGCGTCATGCGCGGCGTGCCGAAGGAGAAATGCTCCGGACAGAACTTCACCAAGCGCACCTCTGGACGGACCAGCCATGATCGCAGCGAAGCATGATCGCCATTGGTGCTTCCGTCCACACCGCAGCCGATGCCGCCAAGGCAGGCGCTTAGCATTACCACCAGGGGCTTCTCAGCAGTGGGGCGTGGGCGATGGAAGAAGGCTTCCGGGGGAAGGTGAGTGGGACGGTAGATCATCGCTTCATCATCGCTTCAATGATCCCCTTCGCCGCCACCGGGATCTTCATCCTCGGTCCAACAAAATACTCGGCCTGCTTCAGCAGAATAGGAATGAAACAAGCGCTCATTGTTTGATGAAACGACTTCGCAATTCTTGCCCATTCCTGTTCATCGTCAACAGATACAGCCCAGGCGAAAGACCGTTCAAGTCGATGACGGTCGTTTGACCGTTCGTTCGATCCGACTTAACAAGGCTTCCCACTGCATCGAGGATCTGAAATACCGCAGGCTCGGCAACGTCGTTCCGGTGCAGAGTGATCGCATCGGTCGCCGGGTTTGGGTAGAGCATGAACACATCGCTTGCAGACTCCTCGATCCCGACCGCAACCGTAAGCACTGCCACAGTACTCGTATTATGACAGTTGTTCCCCGGAGCGGTAACAACACAGCGATACTGATAGCCGGTCCACCAATTCTGACAGTTCGCTATGGTGAGTGTGTCGGTGTGGACCCCGGAGTACGGACCTGCGTTGAATAGATCCTGCCAGCCAAGGCCTGCATTCTGTTGCCATTGCTTGAATGAACCTGCTTGAGAGGAGATGAAGAACTGCGCGCTTCCGTTCTGGTACACATTCGCATCGACAGGTTGTGCGTCGATGAGGCAGGTAGGCGGTGCGACATAGTAAGGGTTCTTGATGATCATGGTGTGGGCCTGGCGGTTGTCGCAACCGTACTGGGGGTCACGATTCCGACGAGACACGTTCTGCCATTTGCCTGAAGGTCCACTTAGGTACGGGAAGGTGAAAGTCGAAACCGGTCCGACCAATGGGATCGGATTTCCAAAACCTGAGACCCAGATCGTATCGGCCGCTGCCGATCCGAGCGGTTTGAAAGTGGCGACAGCCCCGCCGGGTTGATAGTCGACCACATACTCAAAGTCAGCGGAACATATGTCAAAGCTGTTGGCGGGCTCTTGGTTGTACGGTATGGTGCGGTAGTACGCCCGACGGAATACAGTGCCAGCGATCGAGTCGTGGGAGACATAACGGATCCGGGCCATGGTCAGAGCGTGTTCCCAACCGGTCAAGTTGTGCCAGCTGCCCGGCGACCAGTTCTGCCCTCCCATACAATCAACGTACCTGTTCATTCCAGAGCAGCCGATCGCTTCATCGGTCACTTGCGCGTAATCCGACCCATTGAAGGAGAAGAGCGAATCTGTCATGAACGGTTCACAGACCTCATCCATCGGCCGGGAAATGGACATCCACTGTTGATCTACACTGTGACAAAGGCTAACAGTATCACGCACGTGTAGGGTAACGTGGAAGGTGCCTGCTTCAATGAAAACATGGGTCGGGTTGCTCTCATAGGATGTTGAGCCATCGCCGAAATTCCAATAGTAGTAAGCGTTCGACGCTGATGAAAGGTTGGTGAATGCTACGGTGTCCCAGTTTGCGTCAGCTACAAAATCGGCGGTGCATTGGGATCGTCCTGCGACAACGGTCACCATCAAAACGGATAGCGCTATTATTCGAGAAATCATGACTGATGTTGTTTGCAGTAGTGAAGATATACCTCAAGTATGCATTAGCGCCTCAATGATCCCCTTCGCCGCAACCGGTATCCGCGTCCCCGGCCCGTACAGATCGAAACAGCCCGCATCCTTTAGGAATTCGTAATGATCCGGCGGGATCACGCCACCGGCCACCACAAGGATGTCGGGCCTGTTGTAGGTCTCGCGCAACTCCTTGATCACCTCGGGCACCAGGGTCTTGTGACCACCGGCGAGGCTGCTGATGCCCAGCACATGCACATCGTTCTCGATGGCCTGCCTGGCCACTTCCTGTGGTGTTTGGAACAGCGGACCGATGTCCACGTCGAAGCCGATGTCTGCGAAGCTGGTGGCGATCACCTTGGCGCCGCGGTCGTGCCCGTCCTGGCCCATCTTGGCCACGAGGATGCGCGGGCGACGGCCCTCGGCTTTCGCGAAGTCATCGGCGAGGCGCATGGCCTCCTTCATCTCGGGATCCTGCATGCTTTCCGCTGAATAAACACCGCTGATGCTGCGGATGGTGGCGCTGTAACGGCCGAATGCTTTTTCGAGGGCGTCGCTGATCTCACCCAAGGTGGCGCGGGCGCGGGCGGCGGTGACGGCGAGTTCCAAGAGGTTGGTTGAGTCGGGAGTCTGACTGAGTCGTGTGGGGTGTGTGACAGCGGGCG
>JBGTES010000071.1:0-7710 GCA_041747675.1 Flavobacteriales bacterium | reverse complement strand
GGGCAGGTGGGCCACGGCCTCGCCCTCCAGTTCGTATTGCACGGTGCGTATGTCGGGCGTGGGTTCACCAGGCCCCAGCACGGCGGTGGTGGTGCGCTTGCGGCCGGCGCTGGCCTCGGCGCGCAGGCTGTGGCCGCTGCGTGGGTTGAAACGGTAATCCAGCCGTTCGCGCAGCAGGCCGATCCCGTAGCTCACCAGTTTCACATCGGCCAGCCCGGGCAAGGTCACCAGGTTGGAACCCAGACGACGGCTGTTCTTGCTGTTCAGGAACAAGCTCACCTTGTCGCCACGCGGCAGGAAGTAATCCAATGCGCCACGGGCGATCACCTCCAGAAAGGTGGTATCGCGCTTGAAAAGGCGCAGGTTGGCGTCCAGGCCGAAGGGGGTGCCGAAGGCGAAGGGCAGGTCGGAGCCCACACGAAGGTCCTGGGTCTGGTCGGCCAGGCTGCGCCAGTTCAGGGCAATGCCCTCACCGCGTTTCAGGGCATTGCGCAGGCGCAGGTCCAGATCGCCGGTCACGCGCACATCGCCGGTCACCGGATCGGGCTGTACGCCCAGGATCCCGTTGATCGAGCTGGCCTTCTTGGCGTCCAGAAAGAGGTAGAGCTTGGTGCTTTCCGGGGTGAACTGCACGTAGGGCCGTTGCCGCTGCGACACGAAGGGAAGCTCGCGGATCCGCGCCTCCACCGCCATCACCGCGCTCTCGTTGTAGGGGTCGCCTTGCCGGATCCCGATACTGGACTGCAGGTAGCGCATGTTGGTCACGGCATCGCCCTTCACTACCACGCTGTCGAAGCGCACCAGCGGCCCCCGGTCCAGGTGCAGCACGGCATGGAGGCCGTCGCTTTCCCCATGCAGGCTGTCCAGCCACACCCGGGCGAAGGGATGGCCATGGTCCTCGCTGTGCCTGAGCAAGTCTTCGAAGAGGCGCCCCACCTGGCGGGGGGTGATGGGCCGGCCGCTGTACAGCTTTTCGCGGAAGCGTGCCTCGCTGGCGATCTCACCCGGGATCCCGGCCCCCGACAAACGCGCCCAGCGATAGGCTTTGCCCAGGGAGATGTGACAGGTACTCTGGAAGCCTGTCGCAACACAGGTGTCGATGCTGGCCTCCAGGTAACCCTGGCCATGGAGGACGGCCAACTGGGCATCCAGGGCCGTGGGCACCTGCACCGCCGAACCCACCTCGATGGGGCGCGTCCATGCCGCAGGGACCTCGCCATCCGTGGTAAAGGAGACCCGGTGCTTCTGGCCATAGGCCGCCCCGGCCAATACCAGCAGTACCAGTGCCGCCAGCGGGCGTGGTGCTATGGGCAGACCGTTCATGTGCGCCAGTCGATGGGGGGCTTGCCCTGCGCCTGCAAGAGCTCGTTGACCTGCGAGAAATGCCCACAGCCGATGAAGCCCCGATGGGCGGAGAGCGGTGAGGGATGGGGTGCCTTCAGTACATAGTGCCGCTTGGTGTCGATGAGTCCTTCCTTTTCCTGGGCGAAGCGGCCCCAGAGCAGGAAGATGAGCCCATCGCGGCGTTCACTCAGGCGACGGATCACGGCATCGGTGAAGGGCTCCCAGCCCTTGCCCTGGTGGGACCCCGCCTGCCCGGCACGCACTGTGAGCACCGCATTGAGCAGCAACACACCCTGGCGGGCCCAATGGCTGAGGTCGCCGTGGGGTGGGCGGGGAAGACCCAGGTCGCGTGTGATCTCAGCGAAGATGTTGGCGAGCGAGGGCGGCGCCGGAACGCCTTGCGGAACGGAGAAACACAGGCCGTGCGCCTGGCCGGGGCCATGGTACGGGTCCTGCCCCAGCAGCACCACGCGCACGGCATCGAAAGGGGTATGGTGGAAGGCGGCGAAGATGTCCCGACCCCGGGGGTACACGGCATGTGCGGCGCGCTCGGCGACCAGGAATTCACGCAATGCGCGGAAGCCCGGTGCGCGGAACTCGGCTTCGAGGGCCTCGTACCAGCCTTCGCCAATATCGGGGCGGGTTTCAGCGTTGTCCACGGTGGATGAGGGTTCCATGCGACCCGAAAGAT
The DNA here is from genome assembly GCA_041747675.1 of Flavobacteriales bacterium. Classification (GTDB taxonomy): domain Bacteria; phylum Bacteroidota; class Bacteroidia; order Flavobacteriales_F; family PHOS-HE28; genus PHOS-HE28. The sequence continues at coordinate 5,675 of JBGTES010000071.1, read as the reverse complement.
CGACAATGCCAATGTTGAAACATTTTGTGGGCAAATGCGTTCCGGGGGCTAACTTTGATCGACCCAAGGTCGTTCAGGCGAGTCCGGAACGGTATACAAACCGACCAACGATGAAAAAGGTGCTTCTGATATTGGCCGTCGTGATGTTCGCAGGCATGACACTCAGTTCCTGCTCCACACACAAGGCCTGCCCCGCCTACGGCAAGCTGCCGCCCAAGACCACGGAACGGCCTGCCTGAGGCTGCCTCGCTTACTCAAGATCTCCAAGCCCGGTCCTTTAAGGGGCCGGGCTTCCCTTTTTACGGACCTGAAAGTCTACCACTTCGCATCTGCTGGGGAAGGGTGGAGATGGAAACGGGGGTTTCTGGCCTCTTCGGCAATGCCAACGTTCCAAGGGGTGCGCGCCGTTCAATCCCTCCCACGCAAATCCGAAGACCATATGCCTTGCCAGTTCATTCCTTTACCACCCGTTGTGTATGCCGCATGCCTTCCGCATCCAGCAGCGTAACAAGGTACACCCCGGGGCTAACTATACCCAGGTCCAATTGTAGCGGGCCTTGCGTTGTCCTGGACAGCACTTGCTGCAACACCGTGCGGCCCACCGCATCGGTAACGAAGACCTCGCGGGGGCGCAGGCCATTCAGCGCCACGTACAGCAGGCCAGTGGTGGGGTTGGGATGGAGGGTGAAGGTGACAGGCGCAAGGTCCTCTTCCATTCCCGCCCACAAGCCACAGATGTTCTCGTACTCCGGTGCCACGAACTTGGCCACGTAGTTAAAGTCCTGCCCATCGAATGTGCCCGGATTGTTGATGTACAACGTGTCCTGGAAGAACCCCATGCAGAAGACAATGCTCTCAGGGGCACCACCCACCGAACACCACTGCTCACCGTTCCAGCGGGCCACACCACGCGCCGGTATGCCTCCAGCATAACTGAACCCGCCACAAACGAACAGTTCGCCATCATGCACCAGCATATCATATACGGCACCATTCTGCCCATTCTCCCCGAGGTTTAGTTGAAGGCCTTGACCTACTGGATGCCACTGATTGCCATCCCAACGAAGTATGTTCTGGCCGGTATCCCCTTGGGACATGAATATCCCACCGCCCAAGTAGAGGTCGTCCTGGTATACAACGAGTCTTCTGCCGAAGCTGTTCCAGCCCAACAACCCGCCCCCAAGCGGGACCCAGTCGTTCCCCTCCAGGATGAACACATCGTCACCGATGTCCGTATTGATATTGCCTGTCACTACAAGTTGGCCATTGTATTCCACGATATCGAAGAGCTGATGGCCGCCTCCCTCGGAAGTTGGCGGCAGGTTGCCAACCAGTACCCATTGACCCCCTTGGCGGATGCCCACCCCATGTATGGATTGTCCCAAGCTGTCTTGGAAGTTCCCAAGCACATAAACGACGCCGTTCAACTTTCTGAATAAACCACCATGCGACCAATGAACGAATTGGGGGTCCGGATGCCATGTGCCACCGTACCAAACTGCCACATGGCCAGGATGAGACAAGCCGTTCACGCTGGTGAAGCCACCGGAAACGAACAAGGTATCCCCGAAATGTGCTACCGAGTAAACATCGCTGCTGAACAGTCCCAAGGTGTCCCAATCGTTATTCTGGTGCCGCAGGATCCCCACCCTATGGAGATCCTGACTACCAGCGGGCACACGGGTCCGTCCCACCACATAGAATGTTTGAAATTCCATTTCCCAATGGAACTGCCGTAGTTGTATATCCACTTCAATGGGCAGGTTGGCGGGGGCCCAATATTGTGCATGGACACCATGGCCCAGTAAGCTGAGGGCAAAAACGATAGGAGCCCAGTATCGGATCATGGTGCAGCAGGTCAGCGGCTGATGAATAACCGGGCATAACGCCTAATGTCCGGGAAGCGCAACAGATAGACACCTTCGGCCATTGGTCCAATGGTCATCGTGGCCCGGTTGCCGTCGCTCTGCGTGCGGTCCATGGCCACCGTGCGGCCAGCGGCATCGGTGATGGAAACATTGTAAGTCCCGGCGGGTAGACCCGCGATGAATAACTGATCACTAACCTGCCATGCCAGAAGAGGTTCATTCGGGTTCTTTGAAGTACTATGCACTGATACTGGCGCAGGTACGCAAAATCGCGTAATAAATGCATCGGAAGTGGGTAAGCCACCAGCGCTAGGAGAATCACCATAATTCTCCAGGAAATGCACTCCGAGCACTTGTGGATCGTGTAGGGGGAAGTAGCTCTCATAGTATGGGCCTACCCAGTGAAGGAGGCTTTTAGTGGTGAAGCCGGCGGCGTAAAGATCACCGTTGCGGACTAATAATGTATAGATACTCTCATAGGAAGGGCCACCCTCACCCCCAAAATATGTGCGCCATTCCAGCACCTGGCTCGGACTAAAGCGCATGAGGTACATGTCTACGTCTTCACTGATTATCACGGGGATATCGGGGTCGTAGTAGGTATCTGGATAGATTGTCGCACTCTGGTACATTCCACCCAACTCGTCCACAGGGGAAAATGAAGCATGTGTGAGTCCGGACACATAGAGATTACCGACCGCATCGAAAATCACCACCCTCCAATCTTGCCCATGGCCTGTGTGCAAATAGGTGCTCCAAGTCAATGACCTGTCCACACCACTGAATCGGGCAAGAAACGCATCAGACGGTGTCTCGTTATACCACCCTGGTCCGGGGACTATGTTTAGTTGACTGTTTGCGCCGAAGCCACTGATCACCACATCCTCGGTCACCGGATCAAGCGCTAATCCTTTGCCGTGGATATTAAGCGATCCTTGACCCCCACCAAAACAAGTGCCCCATTGTTGAACGCCATCCAGATTGAACTCTGCCACAAAACACTCATACCAAGAACCTGAAACAAAAGGTTCGTTGTAGGCACTGCTTCCTCCATTTACAGTAATCATGTTGGCACTTTGGGTAGTGCCTGCGATGACCACCTTGGATCCGTTCGCTACGATGCATTTGCCATGGTCACCACCGCTCCCTCCGTAATGAGTCCGCCAATTCAACCGATCGCTTGCATTGAACATGGCCACGAAGGCATCATATCCGCCTTGGGGTCCATAGTCTTCTGATCCGTTCGGTGCAGCGTCCTGCACATTGGGCAAAGCGCCCTGTACAAAGCCAGTGATATACAGATGACCATTGGGTGCCTTGGTCATATCGTAAAGGAAAAGTTGGTCCTCGCCGAAGTAGGTCGTCCAAAGGCGTTCACCATCTGTTGGTTGCCCAGTGGAATTCGCGAACGAAGCCAAGAATCCCCTTATGATGCCATTTGGGTTGGCACCTTGGTAATAAGCGTTCGGGAATATCGAACTAGGTGCGGTACTCAAGCTGGTGGAATTGGTGTAACCAGCTATATAAACTCTTCCAGGGATGCCATTTGATGGTTTTGTTACCACAGAAATAGTTCGCGAGACAGCCGGACCCTGCCCCCCAAAGAAGACACGCCAAATCATTCGATCCTGTGGATCCATTTTCACCACGAACCCAAGTTGATTCATCAAGGTTGCGTAGACATGTGTGCCCGGAGCTTCCGGGAATAACAACAATCCACTTCTCGTCCCACCGGCTACAAAATAATTCCCTTGTTCATCCTGGGTGCTTGCATCTATTGATTCACCTCCATCCCCACCAAAATAAGTGCTCCAGCATAGGCCGGGCGTTTCAATCGGGCCACCACCTGCCATGGGCGGCGGACTTACTAAGATCACCAACGGTAGTTCGGGGTCCGGCGGGTCGGTGAAGAGGCTCATGCCCATGTCCACCTCTGGGCTGCCCGCGCTGTTCAGGTAGGTAGTAATGCCAACAGGTATGATGCTTCCACCAATTACTTGGTAGGCGATGCCACCGATGAGCGGGAAGCTCATGTTGCCGATGTGGGAAACCAGGAAGCCACTTGGGTCCACGGTCAAGCTATCCTGTCCATCGAACTCCAGGTGGATGTTCGCGATATCGCCACCGGGGCGGATCACAAAGGCCATTTTCAGCCCGCCACTGCCGCTGTAGAAGTGTACATCCGTGTGGGGATACACATCCTCGTATACCACCCGTTGGAAGGCATGCACCTGTTCGGCACCGTTGGGTCCGCACCAGGGCAGGTAGTAGTTGTGGTGGTAGCCGGTCAGGTCCACGGATTGGGGTGCAGTGGTGCGCACTTTGTCACCAGCGAACCTCACATCCACCCGCCAAGTGGTGTCAGGTGTAGCTTCCAGCGTGTCCTGCCAAAGGGCCACCAAGGAGAAGGAGGCGTCATCGCGCAGGTAGGTCCTTGGGAAACCGCCTTCCGAATAGAACTTGATGTTGGATTGTGGGTTGCCGTTGTTGTCTGCCACCTGCCCTTTGTTCCTGCGGTATACCACGTTGAGGTTCGCAGGTTCCTCATAAAAATCCGGCAGCACCAGCAGGATCTGATCAGCACCCACGTCCGGCGGGCTGTGCCGTTCGGCACCATCGTGGTCGTACATGACACCGGTGCCGGTGGCTCCCGCTTTGAAGAGGGACGAAGCCCCTGCGCTGTTGTGTTGGATGTGCAAGTCCACCTCGGTGGCGTCATCTTCCGGCCGTACGAAGCCGGGGTCCGTGGACATGCTGTTGCCATCCTCTCCCGTGGCACTCTGCCATGCGGACAGGGTGCTGCGGTCGGTGGTGCCCTCTCGGCCCACCACGCCACCGGTGCCTGTAACGTACAGACAGTTGTGGTCACTCGTCAGGTCCGTGAGGTTGGCGTTCACACCCACGGCGTAGTGCTTGGCCGTGCCAGCGGCATTGCTGCGGGCGTTCCACAGGATGTTGTTGCGGTGGTCACGCGTGCCGGTCACTTCGCTCAACAAGGCATAGGTGTGGTTGGTGGAGGTGCTTACCGACACCGTGCCACCAATGTACACACTGTTGTGGAGGATGGCATGCTCGCCGACCGCCACATGGATCCCTTGGAACACAAGGGCGCTGCCCACGGGGTCCCCGGCACCGTCAATACCGAGGCGCACCATGTTGTTGCTTAACGTACTGGTGCCCGCCGCGAGGTGGATGCCCTGGAGCACAGAGCCTGTGCCAGTACTGTTGCGCCACAGCGAATGGATGAAGTTGCCATCGATGAAATTGGACGTTTCCCGCAGCTTGGCATGGATGCCATAGACCCGGCCATTGTTCGTGGCGTGATCGCTGTACAGGGTGTGGATCTTGTTAAAGCGCAGTAGCACGGAGTGCGTTCCCGCATAGTTGTCCACACCGATCCCCACCACACCGGGCACGGTGGTGCCCTGGCCGTTGCCGTTGAGGTCCGAGATGAGGTTGTCTACGACCGTGATCGAGGCGTTGACCGTGTGGATGCCGCAAACGATGGCACTTGATCCAATAGCAGGGTTGGTGAGGCCGGTGATGGTATTGCCTGTGGCGGTGAGGGCACTGTCCTCCACCGCGATACCGTATACCAGGCGGTTGCTGGAAACGTTGGTCGTGCCCGTGAGGCCCGAGATGGTGTTGCCAGTGAGCACTGCGGGGGAACGGACAGACCATATGCCTGTAACGCTCAGCGCCTCCAACCCCTGTACCGTGTTGTTCTCGGCCGTGAGCACCCCGTCGGTGACATACATGCCTACGGTCCGACTCGATCCATTAACAAGGTCTACGATGGTATTGCCC
>JBGTES010000070.1:0-2346 GCA_041747675.1 Flavobacteriales bacterium | reverse complement strand
CTTCACCTGGCTGCTCATCGGCATCTCCGTCATGGGCATCCTTTCAGTGAGCTTCATGGCCTTCAGCGACCCGCAGGCCGTGATGGACCTCGTGCATGTGAAGCTCGACAACACCGATGCCTACAGCTCCATCCGCGGGGTATACGGTGGCGTGGGCATCGCCATCCTGGGCGTGCTGCTCTACCTGGTCTTCACCGACCGCAAGGCCGCGCTGGGATTCATCGCGCTGTTCTGGGGCATGTACGCCATGTCCCGCCTCATGACCATCTCCATGGAAGGCCCGCTGGGCGACTTCGGCAGCCAGTGGCTGGTGATCGAAAGCACGCTGAGCCTGGTGGCGCTGGGGTTGTTGGGTTGGCGGGTGCGGTGGGAGAGGCAGGCCATGGTCGCGTAGGCAAACCCCAGCAGTTTGACGCAGGGCGCCCCATCAGAGCGCCCTGCGTTCTTTCCACACGTGCTCATGATCGGGATCCATCGATCGTTCGCCTAAGCATGGCGATGTAGTGTGGTATCCGTTCTTCCAGCTTGTGGCCCGATGCCAGCGTCTCGGGTACCCAGCCACGTGCGATCAGGCTGCAGATGGCGATCAGGTGGTCCTCGTCGGCCGTGTCCAAGGACCGCAACTCGCCGGCTTTCACCAATGCACGGAAGGCCTCACGCAGCATATCCTGCCGCCGCTGTTGGCGCACTTTGTAGTGGGCGTGCAGGCCGGGCATGCGCGACAGCAGTGGCGCGAGATGAAGCACCAGTGCGCGGTATCGCACATGCTGGCGCATGGCCTGCGCGAAGCGATCCAGGAACTCCTCGATGCTGGTCACGCCCTCTCCGGGGACAACGGTATCCTGCAGGTCGGCCAGTTCGCGTCCGAGGGCGATCACCAGGCTCTCCTTGTCGGGGAAGTAGTAGGTGAGGTGCCCGGGCCGCATGTCCAACGCCTTGGCGATGTCGCGCACGCCCACCGCGTCGATCCCATCGCGGTTGAAGAGCTTCAGCGCCTTGGCCAGGATGCGTGCCCGCTTGTCCTCTCCCTTATGTGTGATCTTCCTGTTCGCCATATATTTGGACATTGTCCAAATGTAAGATGATGCGATACACTTACCCGCACACCATCGAGAACGGCCATGGCGAGCAGATCACCTTCGTCCGGTCGGTGAAGGATCCGGGTGGCGACTGGCTTGAAGTGGAGAACCTGGTGAAACCCGGCAGCGGTCCGCCCATGCACGTGCATTTCAAGCAGGCTGAGAGTCTCACGGTGGTGAGTGGCAGGATCGGCGTGCAGGAACCCGGCAAGGCGCCCACCGAGCACGGCCCGGGTGAAACGGTGGAGTTCGCGGCCGGCGTAGCGCACAAGTTCTGGGCGGCGGGCACGGAGCCGCTTGTGTGCAAGGGTTGGATCAGGCCAGCGCACAACGTGGAATACTTCCTCACCGAGATCTACCGCAGCACAGCGGCAAGCGGCAAAGGCCGCCCGGACGATTTTGAAGGGGCCTACCTCGGCATGCGCTATAAGAGCGAGTTCGACATGTTGGAAGTGCCGGGTTTCGTGCGCAAGGTGATCTTCCCCATCACGGTATTTTTCGGCAAGCTGGCTGGCAAGCATAAGAAGTACGCGGACGCGCCGGAGCCGGTGCGGTGAGGGAGCAGAGCGCTGACCAGAGCGGCGGCACCGCGTTTATCTATGCCTTGTATATCTGAAGTCCAACTTCCATATAACAAGGCAACTACCAACGGCGAATGCGGTCGTAATACCGTCTTATCCATGCTCCATTACGAAGAAAGGCACCCCATCGGAGCGCCTTTCGTTCATGTTTGACAGCAAACGGCGACTTGCCAACTGGCAACTCGCCACTTCCTTACAACGTCCCCCTATTCTCCTGCTCCCTTTCGATCGCCTCGAACAGCGCCTTGAAATTCCCCTTGCCAAAGCTCTTGGCCCCCTTGCGCTGGATGATCTCGAAGAACATCGTGGGGCGGTCCAGCACCGGCTTGGTGAAGAGCTGGAGGAGGTAGCCCTCATCGTCGCGGTCCACCAGCACGCCGTGCTGCTTCAGTACCGCCAGGTCCTCGTCGATATCGCCCACGCGGTCCAGCACCGTGTCGTAGTAGCTGGGCGGTACGTAGAGGAACTCCACGCCGCGGTCCTTCAGCGCGCCCACCGTCTCGATGATGTTGTTGGTGGCCACCGCGATGTGCTGCACGCCGGCACCGTTGTAGAACTCGATGTACTCCTCGATCTGGCTCTTCTTCTTGCCCTCGGCCGGCTCGTTGATGGGGAACTTGATGCGGCCGTTGCCGTTGCTCATCACCTTGCTCATCAGCGCGGTGTACTCGGTGCTGATGTCCTTG
>JBGTES010000069.1:0-2373 GCA_041747675.1 Flavobacteriales bacterium | reverse complement strand
TTCACCGCTGTCCAGGTGTTTCGTCCAGAGGTTGTTGCCTGCGGTGTCGTACACATGCTCAAAGCAGACGCGCCCCAGCGGGTCGGTCACCTCCAGGAGCTGGCCTTTGATGTCGTAGGCGTACTGCATCACCACATCCTGGTGCTCATCCTCATCGGCATCATAGTGCGCCAGATGCTCAGTGGTGCGCACCGTATGGCCCAGGGCATCCACCACTTCGCTCTTGGGTGTCCAGCGGTGTTCCGGAGGAACCGTGGTGTCCCCAGGATGCGTGGTCCCCGCAAGATCGTTCGCGTCGTAGGTGTAGCGTTCCCAAGGCGTGGGCACGAATTGGTCCGGCGTGTTCAACAGGTTCGGTCTGCCGTACACCACGCGCTGTTCCGTGCCATCGGGGTTCACGGTACGCTTGGGGCGGCCGAGGGCATCGTAGTAGATGCGGACGCGTTGGCCGGGTAGAGATGCCGGGTCAAGCCCGGCATGACCGAAGCCGGAAGCGAAGTAGGGCTCCCATTGCTCCACCACCTCGCCTTTGTTGTTGTACAGCTTGGCGCCGCTCACCACCACGTTCAGTGGATCCTCGGGATCGCGCAGCGTGCCCACGGCAGCGGCGTTGGTCGCGTACTGATCGGCGGGCAATCGGCTGCTGCCCAGCGCGCCACTGGCCGGCGCATTGGGTTCCAGGAAGAGCAGGTCCTCGGCCTGCGTGCGCGTCTGCAACTGGCGGCCGAATCCATCGCTGTATTCCACCGCCACAATGGTGGCATCCTGCTCTGCGCTGGGCAGCGCGGACAGGTAATCCGCATTGATGTGATGCACGCGCTGGGTGGTCTTCACCCACACCGGCGCGCCGCTGTTGGCAAAGGCGAAGAGGTCGTACTCCAGCAGCACACCGGGGTCTTCCAAGGTGTCGCCCTCGCTGTTGTCGCCCTTGCCCAGCAGGGCGGTCTTGTGCATCAGGCCCAAGGGCGTGAAGGCGAAGGTGCTGATGTTGAAGTTGGGGTCGGTGACGCGCTGCGGTTGTAAAATGCGGTAGTCATACTCCGCCTCGGTCTCCATGCCCACCGGGTCGGTCACTTTCACCGGCAGCAGCTTGTAAGCGTCGTATTCAATGGTGGCCTCGTGGCCGAACACATCGCGCATGGCCAGGGGCAGGCCCTTCGCGGTGGTGGGATCCTCGTGGAAGTCGAACCTGCTTTTCTCCGCGCTGGTGTAATAGCCGGCCACATAGTCCTGATCGCCACCGGCCGCATGCCAGGTGTAGCCTGCGTCCGTGTCCTGCAGCTTCGCCACGAAGGCCGCCGGGAAGGCGCTCCAATTGGGCGTGCCCCCTGTAGAGAAGCAGGGCGGGATGTTACTTCCGTATGCAGCGCTGAGTTCCGCGGGCAGCACCATCAGCGTTTCGGTGCGCACGGGCACGCCGTAGTCGCCCAGTTCTCCGTAGTCCGCGCCCTCGAAGGCATCGCCATCATAATACGTATAGCCCAGCCCCAGCAGGTGTGGCCCATGGTCCGGTCCATTGCCCAGGCCGGTCCAGGTATCCGGTGCACCACCGAGCATGATGTCGCGCAGGGCGAACACATTCATGGAGCCATCGTTGCGGGCCTCGTAACTGCGCGCCTGTTTGGCGCGATCCACCATGTACTGGGTCCCGAGCGAAGTCGAGGGATCCTTATAGATGTACTCCGTGAACTGGATCGTCGCGTCATACCCCCGTGCGGTATCGTACACGCCGCTATGCCCTTGCAACTGCCCGCCCGTGCGCGGGTCCTTTCCGCGTGGCACGGCGATGCTCACCTGGCTCAGCGGCTGTCCGTAATTATCGACCGCTCCCGTGAAGGAGAACTTGGTCATGGGGTCGGTGCCCCGCTCCCAGGTGGTGCTGCGGCTGCTGAGCCCGAAGCTGAAGAAGATGTGGTTGCTGTGCGTTTGCACCGCGAGCTCCTTGATGGTGGCGTTGGTGTTCGGGCTGGCCACCAGGCGCAGGCCGGTCTGCGTCTCGCTCACCGTGTAGGGCCGGTCGGCGAGGACGTCGGCATCGAGCGAATACAGCTCGCTGCGCAGGGCGGTGCCGCGCAGGGTGCGGAAGGCATCGCGGCGGGCGCGACGAGGAAGGCCCGCGATCATCTGCAGCATCGCGGGATCGCGTTGCAGCATGTTCGCATCGCCGCTCCAGTATTCGTTGGCGAAGTCCACCTCTTTCCAATCCCCCTTTTCGGCACCCACCGGCCCCAAGTGGAACCAGTTCTTCGCCAGCACGGGCGGCGCGTAGTGCTCCACGCTCACGCCGGTGAGGTCCGCGTCGAGGATCAGGTCGTCCTCATTATACCGATCGAAGGTCTCGGTATCGAACTGGTCCACGCGCCCAAAACCGCG
>JBGTES010000068.1:0-55473 GCA_041747675.1 Flavobacteriales bacterium | reverse complement strand
ATTTTTGCTTATCGGGTGGGTTGTGGGGTTGGGAAGTTGAGGGGTTGAGAGGTTGAGGGGTTGAGGGGTTGGGAAGTTGAGGGGTTGAGGGGTTGAGGGGTTGAGGGGTTGGGAAGTTGAGGGGTTGAGAGGTTGAGGGGTTGAGGGGTTGGAGGGGTTGGAGGTTCGTCCAGGCCAACGAGACTTCTTCTTGTAGGGGGGTATTTCAACCTCTCAACATACAACCCCTCAACCGCCTCAACCTTGAAAAACAAAAAGCCCCCGCAGCGATGCAGGGGCTTTCGAACTGTTGAGGAGCTTGTAGCCTAGCCGGCCTTCTTCTCCTGGTGCTTGGCGAAACGCTTGTTGAACTTATCCACGCGCCCTGCGGTGTCCACCAGCATCATCTTGCCCGTGTAGAAGGGGTGCGAGGTATGGCTGATGTCCAGCTTCACCAGGGGGTACTCGTTGCCGTCCTCCCACTTGACGGTGTCCTTGGTGTTCGTGCAGCTCTTGCCGAGGAACATGTAGTCGTTGGACATGTCCTTGAACACCACGAAACGGTAGTTGTTGGGGTGGATATCCTTTTTCATGGTCTTGGTGCCGGCCTGCTGGCCAACGGGCCGCAAATGTAAGACGCTTCCCCTTACCATCGTATCCCTGCGCAATGATCCGCCCTCCTTCGGCGTAGAACAGCCCGAACAGGCCATCTTTGCCAGCCTTGAAAGCCGCGCACCCCCTCCTCTTCCTGCTGCTGACCGCCCTGTTTTTGGGCGCCTGCCGCCGCGACCGCCTCTTCACCGACGACCCCGGCGCCCGGCTGGAGTTCAGCCTGGACACCGTACTGTTCGACACCATCTTCACCACGGTACCCTTCTCGGTCACCAAGCGCTTCGTGGCACGCAACCCGGAGAGCCGCGCCGTGCGGGTGGATATCGTGCTGGAAGGCGGTGGCCCCTCCCCTTTCCGGATCAATGTGGACGGCGCCACAGGCACCAGCTTCGAGGGGGTGGAGATCCTCGCAGGCGACAGCGTGTACGTGTTCGTGGAGGCCAGCCTGGATCAGACCAACCAGAACAGCCCCTTGATCCATGAGGACCACATCGTGTTCATCACCAACGGAAACGAGCAGGAGGTGCTGCTGGTGGCCTGGGGGCAGGATGCGCACTTTTTCTTTCCCGACAAATTCCCCCAGGGCCTCCCGCCCTACAGCATCATCGCCGGGGGGCAGGATGACAACGGCAACGTCATTTGTGAGACCGTGACCTGGCCCAACGACAAGCCCTATGTGATCTATGGATATGCCGCGGTGGATTCGTGCAGCACCCTGCAGGTGCAGCCGGGTGTGCGTGTGCATGTGCATGGCGGCGGCGGTTTCTGGGTATACCGCTGGGGGCGCCTCCTGGCGCAAGGCACCGTGGAGCAACCGATCATCTTCCAGAGCGACCGGCTGGAGCCCTTCTACGCCGAACTGCCCGGCCAGTGGGACCGCATCTGGATCAATGATGGACCGGCCGGCCAGGACCATGTGCTGGAGAACGTACTGGTGAAGAACGCGCTGATCGGCATCCAGTGCGAGACCTGGCCCCTGATCCCCGACGCGCCCACCAGCGCGGCCAAGCTGGTGCTCAACAACGTGAAGATCCGCAACTGCAGCGCGGCGGGCATCCTCAGCCGCAACTTCCGCATCACCAGCAACAACCTCTTCGTGGGCGACTGCGGCCAATACAGTGTGGCCCTCACCGGCGGGGGCGAGTACTTCTTCAACCACAGCACCATCGCCAATTTCTGGAACTACGAGATCCGCCAGACGCCAGCGTTCGTGATGACCAACACCTACGGGGACATCACCGGTGCTACCCAGGTTCGTGCCATCGAGAACAGTGAATTCCTCAACGGGATCATCCATGGCGCCAACCCGGGTGAATTCCTGCTGGAATTCAATGATATGGTGCCTCCCCAATTCACCTTCGACCGCTTCATCCTGCGCACCGAGCAAAGCACCGCCAACCTGGACTGGTTCCCCGTGCAGGATCGGATCTACCGCAATGTGGAACCCGGTTTCGTAAGCAGCGCGGACCGCGACTTCCGGCTTACGCAGGGCGCCTTTGCTCGGAACAGGGCCATACCAGTGCCAGGAAACACCGAAGCGATCAACGACATCACTGGCACCCCGAGAGACTGTGATGGTGACGGATTCGTGGACCTCGGTTGCTACGAATACTGCCCTTGAAGGTCATGATCGAATTCATGAACGTGCGCACTCACAGTCCCAACAGGAAGCGCATCGTGTGCCAGCCTTGGTGAGGCGAGGGACCGCCCGGGAACACGGGACCCCGCAGCCTGCGCCACGGGGTCCCGCATTCGGGTCTCATGAGCGGCCTACCGCACCTTCACCGCCCGCTTCACCAGCGGCTCGCCGTCCAGCAGCAGTGTCAGGTAGTACATGCCCGGCGCCAGGTGCCCGGTGTTCCAGTCGTAGCTGTGATCACCGGCGGAGGCCAGACCTTCATGCAGCACCTGCAACTGCTTGCCATCGCTGCTGTTCACCAGCAACTGCACACGGCCCGCACGCTCCAAGGTGTAGCGCAGCGTGGTGGCCTCGGTGAAGGGGTTGGGGTCGATGCGCAGCATGCGGTCCAGGGCGGGGTCGCTCTTGGGCGCACCTTCGCTGTCCATGGGGCCTTGCATGAGGGAACCGTCGCTGCCCGGGGAGCAGCAGGAGGCGAGGGCTTGTTGCATGGCGGCGAGTTGCTCTTGTAGCCCTTGGATGTGATACTGTTGCTCCTGAAGCCCTGCGAGAAGGATGGGTACAAGGCCCGAATAATCCACGGTCTTGTATGCATACTCGGCAGATACGACCTCGCCAGTAGAGTCAACTTGAGCCGGACGTGTTTTGAGTGAAACCAATTCAGGCAGATGCTCTTCCAATTCCTGAGCGATCAGGCCGAAGCGCTTGCCTGGCGGTAAACCCAGCTCGGGATGAAGATCCACCACATACTCATACTGCCGTGGCTGAAGGGAAAGGAGGAGGTCCATAACTTGACCAGCATCCGAGACATCTGTTTTCAGGCTTTCATCGGATATCGCGAAGACCTGGTTGATGTAGAGGTTGCCACCCTCAATGTTCACGTTGCCATCGAACCAGCCTGCCCAGTTATTCGGTCCAAAAGCCGTACCGCGTACACCATAGTTGGCCGTGGACGATCCAGCACCGCTAGCGGTCCCATGCACACCAGTGTTCACCGTACCGTTCATGGCCAATCCAGCCACAGCCGTATTCAAATTGCCATTGTTGGCGGTCGAACTTAAACCGAAGACCTGATTAGGGCCGGTGCATGTGGCGAACACGCCGTAGGCGGTCTGCGATGCACCACCAACCGCTTCGCCGAAGACGCCATAGTTGCGCCCGGCATTTCTGGCATAGCCTCGCACGCCGTAGTTCCATCCACCCCCTTGGGAGCCGACAGACTCTGCATCCACACCGTAGTTCTGGACAGCGCTCAACGATTGCTGGACATAGACCCCCCGCTCCGTGGTCAGGCCATTCGAAACATTCTTCACCACATGCAGCTTGGCTGTGGGGGCCGAGGTGCCGATACCAACCCGGTGGATGGACTGGGGCGGGCAGGGGTTCCCATCGTATGCTGTTACCGGGTTCGCCCCTATGAGGTTCCAGCCCGAAGCACAGGGGTCCGGTGGAGGGAACAAGGTGGACGCATCGCGCCATTTGACCACGCCGCGCTCTCCACTAGGTGCAGGGCTGTCATCAACCACAAGCACCTTGGTGAGGGTCGTTGCTGGCGCGTCGCTCGGTAATTGCCGGATGCGCATACGGCCATTGAGCAGATCCACCCGTTCTGTGGGCTGAAGGCTCACAGCCTGCCAGTTACCCACGCCCAAGAATCCCTGTGGGTGCATGCGTGCGATCTCCAAGCCATTCATGCCGCTGATACCGAAGTTCCCGCCCTGATAACCTGCGGTGAACAGGAACTTCAGCACGTCAGGGCCTGCCGGTGCTTCGTTATTGTCCGCCCATTGGATCACGGCGGCGGTCTGGTCATCACCATCCTCCACCTTGTGCCCGATGTACATCTGGTCATTGTTGGTGGTAAAGGTGATGCCGTTGTCCATCCATGGCCGGTAACTCAATTGCAGCGGCGATGCCGATCCATCGTGCAAGTGCAACCTGCTGAAGGGGCCGGGACCTCCGCTCCACAAGTTGCCATTGGGACTCAAGCCCAGATAGCCATCCGATACCTGGCCGCCGAAGGAGCCGATGGTGTAGGGGACCGTGCGGTTCAGCCTGAACCGCGGAATAGCGCTGGTACGCAGAACCAAGTCTTGGTTGTCCGTGGTACCGACGTAATCGTTTGCTGGGATTGTGCCCCCATTTCCGGGGAGCACCCATGGTGTTTGAGCATGTGTGCAGGATGCCGCCACGATCAGCAGCATCGAGAAGAACTTCCGTTTCATGTGTTCCAGGTATTAGCGCCCGAACACTCCTTCCTTCCTTTAACCGCCAACGAATCTTCCATGGACCGGCCACCCATTCGTCATGGCTCGCACCACATATACTCCAGAGGGCAGGAATAGCGGATAATTCATTGACGTACCTGGAGGAATATCCCCGAGAAGGCTCACCATTCGGCCTGCCGCATCATAGATGGCCACGTTCTCCAGTCGTCCATGCCCATGCCAGCCGATCTGTACACCTCCATGGATCGGCGACAGTACCAGTTCATGTTCCTCGATACCCACCGAAACATCCACCAGTTCCACAGCATCCAGCAGGTAATAGGCCGAAGTCACCCCGAATTCGCTGATCTGCACTGTGCTTACCTGTTCGTTGGGCACGAACGACCCTATGGTCAGGAATGCTTCATCACCCAGGGCGACGAACTCACCTTCCATCAACCCCCATTCCTCCGTGTGGTCCAAGTATGGATTCCCGAGAAAGGTGACCTGTGGCTCAAGGTGGATCATCCCCCACCCTTCAATGGAAATCGGGTCAGCGGTGACCAATGCACCCAAACGATCCACAGCGTATTGAAAGACCGAATAGGCCAAGTATCGAGCACGGATCCGGTAAGTGTGGCCAGGCGTTAGTGACGCTGTTAATGGCACCGAGCAATATTCCTTCAATGAGTCACCCTCGTTGAACGCATAGAAGCCGGCAAAGCGATACCCCTCGAATGGATCGCGGTAAAGCCCAGGGTTATTGGGGTCATCCGGCACCAACAGGGTACCACAGCCCGAGATCGCTTCTGTTGTGTAGAGATCCGGTGTGGCTGCATTGGGTGAGAACCAAGGGACAGCCAGTTCCAACGAGTAGGACCAAGGGGTACCAACGCAGGACATGGGATCCTCGAACCCACCATTGGGCACGAGGTTCTGTGCCGTCGCCATCGCGGCGAGGGCGGCGGTCAAGGAAAGAAGGAGTGCTTTGAGCATTGTTGTTTCTCCTTTCAAAAGCCCTTTCTGTTCACTGCTACGGCGATCGGGCTGTTGTCGCCGTGCAGGCCTACCATCCGGTAGGCAGGCCTACGATCCGGTAGGCAGGGCCACGTGAAGTTACGCTTCGACTGCGCTCAGCGTAAAAGACGGCTGTGGCGGGCCTTGCGCTGCTTACTCTTGTTCAACAGCGCGTGTCTGTAGGGTTCATCCGCTCATGGTGTAGAAGGGGTTAGGGGTTCGTGTGGTGGTCGCAGATCGTTGGGCGCATCCTCATTACGCTCGCCCATAGGGGTTGGGTGTGGCCCGCCAGCCAGGTCCGCCTTGGCAACTCCGATACGCAGGCTGGCACGCAGGTGGGCCAGTACGCGCTGCTGGTAGTCTGCTGCTTCGTGAGCCAGTACCTCTTCCGCCATTACCGATGGGCTCGTCCACAATTCGTTCGGATGGTTGCGCTCCGCTTGGTGTGCTGCGGACCAGGCTTCACCCAAGGGTTCATCCACCCGGCGGTCGGTGAAGATGAAGCGCAGGAGGTCATTACTCCGATCATGCGGTCCATCGCTCCAGTCGATCACCATATCATCGTCCCGGTCGTGCATCAAGGATCCGCGGAATGGAAGAAGACGATCCCTTGCGAAATCGTGTGGAAGGGCTTCCCGCATCCAGGGCGTAGGTGCCGGTCATTGGCGTGCATCTCCGCCGCAGGGTGTACAGGGGTGACAGCATCCGTTGCAGGAACTGTGGCCGTGCGCAACAGTTGGATCGTGCCCAGCAACAGGGCCGCGATACCGATGCACTTGGCGATGATCGTGCATGGCTTCATGGCAAGACGGCGGTGGGTCCATTACGAACAGGGCATGACCGGGATCCACTGCGCACCAGGCACAGGGCCGCGTGTATAAAGAGCGGACGCGGAAGAGGGAGGGGTGGAGGGGAAAGACCTATTTTGTCTCGGGCCTCGGGCCTCGGGCCTCGGGCCTCGGGCCTCGGACAACCGGACAACAGACAACCGCCTGAACAACCCCGTTGCCGCCCCCGATCGATATATCACTTGCTCCGTTGCCATGGCCTTGCCTGGCTTGCCTTGTCCAGTAACGATCTGCCTTCCGCGAGCCTCCGGAGCAACGGGCTCAAGCGTATGGGCAGGACGAACATAAGCCGGCACGGCCTTCAAAACAAGCAGGTGCAGAAAATATTATGGCAAAATGATGGAATAATAGCCAGGTCAGACTTCCGCTGTGCGATCCAAGCCAGCGACCAGGGCCAACCGTTTCCCACGAGCCGGGTGCGTGCGGAGGAAGCGCCTTCGTTCGCCGCCAGGCCACACACCGGCGATCATGCGTCACAAGCCCAACAAGAAGCGCATCGTATCCACGCCATCGGCGTACTCCCACAGGGCGGGATGCTGGCTATGGCCAAAAGGCACGTGCCCGTGGCCCACCACGCATTGGATCTTTTCCGCGTGATCGCGAAGCTCCGTCCCCACCATCGAGAAGTCATCGTATCGCTCATAGTGCAGGGTGGCCACGGCGCTGGGCAGTGCCTCTGCTTCGCGGAGCAGGAGAAACCCATTCTCCAGGAAGGGCACCTGGTCCAGCATCCACAAGGCGCGGCTATAGTCGTAGTTGTTGCCGTACTTGTTGTGGTGTACGATCTCCTTCCAGGAGAAGAAAGCTCCGAAGAGGCGATCCAGATCGAAGTCCTGCGGCAGATAGAGCTTCGACACATTGCGACAACCCAGCCCGAAGTATCGGAACACATCCTCGCCCAGGGCAGCGAGTTCGGCGTCCGTCTCGGTGCCGTCCAGCACGGCCACACTCACCCGGCTTTTGCGCACGATGCGCGGCAGGTCACCGAAGTAGTGCTCGAAGTAGCGCGCCGTGTTGTCACGCCCCGTGGCGATCACAGCATCGACCACGCCCAGTCGTTCGCTGCTGATGAGGATCTGCTCCGCTGTGCCGGGCACGAAGCGGTCCAGCACGGCCACCAGCGCAGGGATGAGATCCGGTTCCTGCGCGGAGCACTTCACCCGGGCATCATGGCCACTGAGCCAGACGCAAAGCACGTCGTGCAGGCCCACCAGCGGCACGTTGCCGGCGAGGACGAGTCCTACCGTACGCGTAGGGGGATCGGTGCGCGTCAATTCGGGATAGGCTGAAAGCCATTGGGCGGTCGCCTCCGCGGAGAGCGCCCCGGCCCAGGCGCTGAATGCATGGCGCACATTCTCTTCGGTCGCCCAGCCATTGGCGCGTATGGCATCGCGGACAGCGCCATCCAACGCAGCGTATTCACTTTCCGAAAGACCGATGCCATGTCCTGGCCAGGCCGATGCACGTCCGATGGCCGCCATGACCTGCCCAAATTGGGCCAGTGCGGCGCGGCGCTGATCCAAGGTGGGCGCCGTGCTGCGTGCCTGCTTCTGTGCTGCCATTCCTGGGGCCATATCTTTGCGGCCGCCTGAACGACCGATGCCACGCATCTCGCGATCGGCGCACAAAAGTAGAGCTCCCCGCCATGGCGATAATCATCACTGACGAATGCATCAACTGTGGTGCATGCGAACCGGAATGTCCCAACAACGCCATCTATGAAGGTGGTGTGGAATGGCGCCTCAGCGATGGCACGGCGCTGCATGGCCCGCAGACCACACCCATGGGCAACAGCTATGATGCGGACGCCGCGCAGCAGCCGGTGGCCATGGACGTGTACTTCATCGTGACGGACAAGTGCACCGAATGCACCGGCTTCCACGACGAGCCCCAATGCGCCGCCGTGTGCCCGGTGGATTGTTGCGTGGATGACCCGGACCATCGCGAGAGCAAGGAAGCGCTGATGGCCAAGAAGGAGTTCATGCATTTATGAGGCCTTCGTTCAGGCATGATCGGGTCGCGAGGCTGAAGGGTTGAACGACAATGCACGTTCCATCGTCCCGTACTATGAAGCCTGTTGGGCCGTTGGTCCGGATGATGAGCTCGCTACGCACACCTTTTCTGGTCATCGGGCTCTTCGTCCTCTCCGCCCATGCGCAAAATGATCCGCGCCAAAAGCTGGCTGGCTGGTTGAAGGAGGTGCCCGGAGCGCGCAGTGATGCCGCTCGTGACAGCCTGAATGTGTCGATCAAAGCGGTGGTACGCGAACTGCTGGAACGGATTGATGGCCTGACGCTGGACTTTTCCGAAGTTCCGATCAGCCGCGTGGATGCACCGGACGGCACATTCCGATTGATCACCTGGAACATCCCGCGCATGGATGGTAGCCATCACTACGAGGGTTTCCTGTTGCGCAGGTCCGGTCGGGGCGCCCTCCTCACAGAATTGAAGGATGCCACCGCGACGATCACTGCACCCGAGGTGCCCGAGTTGGGAGCCGAACGCTGGTATGGGGCGCTCTACTATGAAGTGATCCCGGTGCGCAAAGGCGGCAAAGTGTGGTACACACTGCTGGGCTGGAAAGGCCACAGCAAGGTGGAGACCCGCAAGGTGATCGATGTGCTGCACTTCAAGGGGAACCGGCCACGCTTCGGGGCGCCGCTTTTCGGCGCGGGCCGGATACGCAGCCACAGGCAGGTCTTCGGCTACTCCTTCCAGGCCACGATGATGCTCCGTTTCGAGAAGCAACAGGGCCGGATCGTGCTGGACCACCTCTCCCCCACGCGACCGGATATGGAGGGCCAGCGGGCCTATTATGGGCCCGACCTGAGCTACGACGCTTACATCTGGGACAAGGACCACTGGCGTTTCGAACGGGACATCGACGCGCGGGACCTGCAACGGCCCGACCGGCCGTACAACACCCCACCGGCCCAGCCGCGTCCCTGATCGCCGCGCCTAACTTCGGCGCCGCCCATGTCCTTCGCTGAACGCTACGCCGAGATCAAGGCATATGCCCCGGCCGGGTTGCGTGGCCGGCTGCGCCATGCCGCGCTGGATGGCTTGGGCGCCATGTACCGCCTGGGGGGACGCATGGATGCCGCGTTACAGCGCCCACGTGTGCAGTTCCTGTACATCCATCACACCTTCAGCGATGAGCTTCCCGCATTGGAACGCCTCATCGCTGTGCTGGGTCGCACACATACCTTCATCTCCTACAGCGAAGCCGTGGACCGCGTGCTGCAAGCGCGTATCGACAAGCCCTACCTGTGCATCAGTTCGGACGATGGCTTCCGCAACAACCTGGACGGCGGCCGCGTGCTGCGCGACCATGGCATCAGCGCCTGCTTCTTTGTCAATCCCGGGCTGATCGGTTTGCGCGACGAGGCTACCATCCGTACGATCTGTGCCGGGCGTCTGCATTTCCCACCTGTGGCTTTCCTCACCTGGGACGAAGTGGCCGAACTACGCGCCATGGGCCATGAGGTCGGTTCGCATAGCTGGGAGCATTTCAACCTGGCGCAGCGGGATCCCGTGGCCATGCGAGACGATGTGGCACGCAGCCATGAAACCCTGGTGGCAAGGTTGGGCGCGTGTCCTCACTTCGCCTATCCATACGGCCGCTTTGGGGACCTGACCGATGCTGGCTTCCGCGCGGTGTTCAAAGCAGGGCACCGCAGTTGTGCAAGTGCCGAACGTGGCTGCCATGTGGCGGATGTGCCCATGCCCCACGACCAACTGCTGATCCGTCGCGACCATGTGATCCTGGACTGGCCGTTGGACCACGTGCGCTACTTCCTTGCCAAGAATGCGCTGTCGGCCGATCCAGCGAACAACCGCTTTCCCGCTGAGGCATGAAGGTGACCATCCTTACCAGTGCCCGACACGGGACCGCGAGCCATCATCTGCCGTTGCTACACGGCAGCACTTTCTTCAGCGTTGTGCAGGTGATCCTTGTGGAAGGCCCGTCACCACGACCCAAAGGATATTGGAAGCGCAAACTGTGGAAGGTCGTGCGGATCGGTCCCCTGGGTGCTGTGATGGGCATGCGCATGCGACGTTGGTATGATGCGGACGTGCGGGAGCTATGCCCCATTGGAGATCTTGAAGAACTCTGCACATCGCTGGGGATCCCTTTTGCCACAACACCGGCCGTGAACCATCCGCGCACCGTGGAACTGTTGCGCGCATCAGAGGCCGACATCGCGGTCAGCCTGGGCAACGGCTATATCGGCAGACGAGTGTTCAGAGTGCCACCGCTGGGCATGTTGAATGTCCACCACGAGATCCTTCCCGATCGGAAGAACGCGCAGCCCGTGGTATGGTCCATACACGACGGTCTAGACCACACCGGTTACACCATCCACCGCATCGATGCAGGCATCGACACCGGGGCGATCATCCTTCAGGAGAAGGTCCCCATCCGTATCAAGCCCACACTGCGCGCCACGGTGGCGCACACCATGGTGGCCTTGCTTGATGCAAGTGCGGCCGGGCTGCGGAAGGTGCTGGACGATCCACAATGGCATCTTGCGCAGGCGAAACCGCAGGGAAGCGGCAACACACGGACCACCCCAAGTTTTGGTGAGTATCTCCGGATCCAGCGCATGCATCGCAAGTTGTGGGACCAGCGATCCTGATCAGCACATCGATCCGCAATTCCCGCGTCCATCCCTTCGTGGTTCCAGCTACCTTTGCCGCCCTTCCGCCAGGCCCCTCGTAACGGCCACGGAACGAAGCAAATGAAGATCAATGTCACTTTGCCGGACGGTTCCGTCCGGAGCTACGACCAGGGTGCTACCGCTATGGACGTGGCGAGGGATATCAGCGAGGGACTTGCGCGCAACGTCCTCTCCGCCAGGGTCGATGGAGAGGTGCGCGATGCGGATCGCCCATTGCCGGGTGATTGCAGCCTGTCACTCCTCACCTGGAAGGATCCCGAGGGAAAGAGCACCTTCTGGCACAGCAGCGCCCACCTGCTCGCCGAGGCCTTGGAGGGTCTTTACCCAGGGATCAAGTTCGGTATCGGGCCACCGGTAGAGAATGGCTTCTACTACGACGTGGACCTTGGTGGGCGTACCATCAGCGATGCCGATTTCATGGCCATCGAGGTCCGGATGAAAGAATTGGCCGGTAGCAAGAGCGTATTCCAGCGCCGCGAAGTGCCCAAGGCGGAGGCCATCGCCTATTTCAAGGAGAAGGGCGACGAGTACAAATTGGAACTGCTCGAGGGGCTCAACGACGGAGAGATCACCTTCTACCAGCAGGGTGCTTTCGTGGACCTGTGCCGCGGGCCTCACATCCCGGACACTTCGTATATCAAGGCCATAAAGGTGATGAGCGTGGCTGGGGCTTACTGGCGGGGGGATGAGACCCGAAAGCAGCTTACCCGCATCTATGGCATCACCTTCCCCAAGCAAAAGGAGTTGGACGAATATCTCGTCCTGCTGGAGGAAGCCAAGAAGCGCGACCACCGTAAGCTGGGCCGGGAGTTGGACCTGTTCACCTTCAGTGAGCGCGTAGGGCCCGGGTTACCGCTCTGGCTGCCCAAGGGCGCGGCATTGCGCGAACGTTTGGTCAATTTCATGAAGGATGCCCAGGAACGTGATGGATATCAGCAGGTGGTCACGCCGCACATCGGGGGCAAGGCCCTTTATGTGACCAGCGGCCACTATGAGAAGTACGGCAAGGACAGCTTCCAACCGATCCTCACTCCGCACGAGGGTGAGGAGTTCCTGTTGAAGCCCATGAATTGCCCGCACCACTGCGAGATCTTCGCAAGCCGGCCGCGCAGCTACAAGGACCTGCCCTTGCGCCTGGCGGAGTTCGGAACGGTCTATCGCTACGAACAGAGTGGCGAGCTGCATGGCCTGACCCGGGTACGTGGTTTCACCCAGGACGACGCCCACCTCTTCTGCCGTCCGGACCAGGTGAAGGAAGAGTTCAAGAAGGTGATCGACCTGGTGCTGAAGGTGCTGAAGGCGCTGGATTTCGAGAACTACGAGGCCCAGATCAGCCTGCGCGGCAAGGAGGACCGGGCGAAGTACATCGGCAGCGACGAGAATTGGGAGAAAGCGGAGCAGGCCATCATTGAGGCCACCGCGGAGAAGGGCATGAAGACCGTGGTGGAGTATGGCGAAGCGGCATTCTATGGGCCGAAGCTCGATTTCATGGTGAAGGATGCCCTGGGTCGCCGCTGGCAGCTGGGGACGATCCAGGTGGACTACAACCTGCCTGAGCGATTTGAACTGGAGTACGTAGGCAGCGACAACCAGAAGCATTGTCCTGTGATGATCCACCGGGCCCCCTTTGGCAGCCTGGAGCGGTTCATCGGAGTGATCATTGAGCACACCGCCGGGCGCTTCCCGTTGTGGCTCACTCCGGAGCAGGCCATCGTACTCCCCCTGAGCGACAAGTATGTGGAGGATGCCCACCGGATCGCCCGATCGCTGAAAGATTCCGATATTCGCGCCTCCGTTGACGAAAGGAGTGAGAAGATCGGCCGGAAGATCCGCGATGCGGAACTGGCAAAATTCCCGTTCATGCTCATCATCGGAGAGAAGGAAGCCGCCGACGGCACCGTATCCGTGCGTGAACATGGCCAGGGCGATCTGGGAACCATGACCACCGAAGCCTTCACCACACTGGTGAATGACCGGATATTGGGGCAGTTGCGCGGCTTATGATCGAAACAGGAACCAAAACACAGTAAGTGGCAGGACCTTTCTTCAAACGCCCCAGTGGGCCTCCCCGCCCGGGAGGAGGTGGTGGGCGCAGACCGTACAGGGGCCGGGTGATCAAGGAGGACCCGCACCGGATCAACGAGAAGATCCAGGGCGTTCCAGAGATCCGGTTGGTGGGCGACAATGTCGAGCAGGGCATCTACCCCTACCGTCAGGCATTGGAAATGGCCGAAGAAATGGGCCTGGACCTGGTGGAGATCACGGCACAGGCCGTTCCTCCGGTGTGCCGGATCATCGAGTACAAGAAGTTCCTCTACGACCTGAAGAAGAAGCAGAAGGAGATCAAGGCGAAGCAGGCCACGGTGGAGATGAAGGAGATCCGCTTCGGCCCCAACACCGACGAACATGACCTGAACTTCAAGCTGAAGCACGCGCGAAAGTTCATCGAGGAAGGACACAAGGTGAAGGCTTTCGTGTTCTTCCGTGGCCGGACGATCGTCTTCAAGGAGCGGGGCGAGATCCTGCTGTTGAAGTTCGCACAGGAGCTGGAGGACGTGGCGATCGTGGAGCAGATGCCCAAGCTCGAAGGGAAGCGGATGATCATGTATGTGATCCCGAAGAAGAAGAAATGAACGCGTGATAAGCGCGACGGATACGACACGAAGAAGCGGTACACACAACACGAACGACGGCCATGCCCAAGATGAAGACCAAGTCCGGCGCCAAGAAGCGGTTCAAGCTGACCGGCACCGGCAAGATCAAACGCAAGCAAGCGTACAAGAGCCACATCCTCACGAAGAAGGACACCAAGCGGAAGCGCAATCTCACGAAGATGACCCTGGTGCATCCGAGTGACGAGAAGAACATCCGTTCCCTTCTCCCATAAGGGACCCCAACCGCTCCGGGGAAGAACAGGTAGCGTTAACCAGGACGTGCAGCAACCAAGATCGGCCGATGTGCCGGCGCTCACGCCCAAAAACCCAACGGCAACATGCCACGCAGTCAGAACAAAGTCGCCAGCAAGGCCCGCCGCAAGAAGGTCCTGAAAATGGCCAAGGGCAGCTTCGGCGCCCGCAAGAACGTATTCACCGTCGCCAAGAACAGCGTTGAGAAAGGCCTCACGCATGCATATAGCGGCCGCAAACTGAAAAAGCGCGACTATCGCGCGCTTTGGATACAGCGCATCAATGCGGCCGCCCGGGAGAACGGGATGAGCTACAGCGTGCTGATGTCCAGTCTGAAGAATGCCAACATCGGCCTGGACCGCAAGGCTTTGGCTGAGATCGCCTTCAGTGATGCCACCGCCTTCAAGGCGATCGTGGACAAGGTGAAGTAGCACACACTTACCGCTTCGTTTCAGGGGGATCCGCAAGGGTCCCCCTCTTCGTTCTTGCACACCGTGTACGGGATACCTTTGGACCGATGCTCCGCCTGTTCGCGATCGCCACTCTTCTGTTGTGGCGCACCCTGCCCGCCCAACCGCCTCCGGGATACTATGATGATGCACAAGGCTTGACGGGACCGGCCTTACACCAGACCCTTTACGGTATCATATCCCCGCATACCGTGCTGCCGAACAGTGCCATCTGGGCAGCATACGAAAGCACGGACAAGAAACCTGACGGTACCGTGTGGGACATGTACAGCGACGTTCCATCTGGAGTACCCGCCTATGCTTTCAACTTCGTGGTGGACCAATGCGGGACATATTCCGGTGAAGGGGATTGTTTCAACCGAGAGCATTCCTTCCCTCAGAGTTGGTATGGCAACGCGGCGCCCATGAGCACCGATCTCTTCCACCTCTATCCCGCTGATGCCTGGGTGAATCAGCAGCGGGGAAACTGGCCTTACGGCACGGTGACCCAGCCCAACTGGACCAGCATCAACGGCAGCAAACGCGGACCGTGCACCTGGCCCGGCTGCCAGGGGACCGTCTTCGAGCCGATCGACGCTTACAAGGGTGATCTCGCACGCAGCTACTTCTACATGCTCACACGCTACCTGCCACAGTTGCCGGGATGGGACAGCCCCATGTTATTCGCCGGCGAATTCGTGCCGTGGGCTGAGAGCCTTCTTGTGGCCTGGCATCTCAACGATCCGGTGAGTACCAAGGAGACCGCGCGGAATGATGCGGTGTTCGCCCTGCAGGGCAACCGGAACCCATTCATCGATAATCCCAGATGGGTGGAGCGTATATGGGGGCCAACAGCCAGCGTGGAGGATGTAGCATTGATGCCCTTGCGCGCATGGGTGTTCAATGGTTCACTTCACATAGCGGACCAGACCGGCACGGTTCCCATCGAATTGCATCTACTGGATGTGACAGGAAGGTCCATTGCCACTGCGCGGATCGATGCGGCGATCACACCGCTGCCGGTGTCCCTTTCACCGGGGACCTATGCAGCGATACTTCTTCACGGGGAGCAGCGCACCATCGTTCGATTCGTTCACTGAGTCTTCGGTGTAGATGAGAGCCTTCCCGCGAGATATCCGGTGGTCCAGGCAGCCTGGAAATTGAAGCCTCCGGTGATGCCGTCGACATCCAGCACTTCGCCGGCGAAGTACAGGCCTGGAACGACGCGGCTTTCCATGGTGTTAGGATCCACTTCGGAGAGATCCACTCCACCTGCGGTGACGAACTCCTCCTTGAATGTGGTCTTGCCGTGCACGGTATAGCGGTCGTTGGTCAGCACATCGATCAAGCGATCACGCTCCTTGCGGGGTAATTCACCCCACATGCGCTGTGTATCGATGCCCGCTTTGGAGAGCAGGAAGGCCCACAGGCGACGGGGAAACTGGAAGGCTTGCACATTGCCCGCCTGCTTGCGAGAGAAGGTCTCCGCCCGCTCCGCCAGTTCACGCCGTACCTGGGCTTCCGAAGTGCCACCCAGCCAGTTTATCCGGACGGTGAATTGATACCCCAGGTCGTGGAGGATGCGTGCCCCCCAGGCACTCAGGCGCAGGATGGCCGGACCGCTCATTCCCCAATGGGTGATCAACAGGGGTCCGGAACTCGCCAGGTCGGTGCCAACGATGTGCGCCTGCACCGGATCCGCCACCACACCCATCAGGTCCCGTATGGATGCCCCAGGCATGTTGAAGGTGAAAAGGGAGGGCATTGGTGGTTGGATCCTATGGCCCAAACGTGCGAGCCAGTCGTATCCTGCCGGTTTCGGATGTCCTCCCGTGGTGACAATGACACGATCCGCCAGGACAGAGCGTCCATCCCCCAGTCCCACGCGAAAGCGTCCATCCGCATCACGATCAACACTACGAGCAGTTGCATGCAGCCTCACCTCCACGCCTGCGCTGCCTGCTTCATTCAAAAGCAGATCTGCAATGGTGGCAGAATCATCCGTGATCGGGAACATGCGTCCATCGGGCTCCGTTTTCAGTTCCACGCCGCGTTCCGCGAACCAGGCCACTGTTTCAGGCTGCCCGAAGTGAGCAAAGGCCTTGCGCAGGAATGGGCCACCGCGCGGATAATGGGTCGCGAAGCGCCTTGGATTTGGACAGGCATGCGTGACATTGCAACGGCCTCCGCCACTGATGCGCACCTTGGCGAGGAGTTTATCGCTCTTCTCGATAAGGGTGATGCGGGCTGAGGTGTTATGTGCTCGAACGCTAAGGGCCGAGAAGAAACCCGCCGCACCACCGCCGATCACCATCACTTCCATGCGGGCAAAGATGCGCCGCCTGACCTCCGCCTCAGCGTGCGATCACCACCCGTGCGACCCTAAGAGGGCTCTCACTTTGCATCATGTACACACCTTCGGGCACCGAACCCAGGTCCAAAGGGCTCAGCCCACCCGGATGCCGGGCCTGCCACACTACGCGACCGCTCACATCGTGTAGCACGATCCTGGAACTTGCTGGAAGATCCCACCAAAGGATGCCGGTCGTGGGATTCGGGAACGGAAACGCGACCTCTGCAGCTGCGTATTCCTCCAGACCCACGGCACCCGGTATACAATCCACGGGCGCATCACAGATCAACTTGGCGGCGAAGCTCGCCACGTAGACCAGGGAATTGGCCTGGTCGCTCTGCAGATAACCCACATGCGCGTTGGCGGTAATGCTCTTCAGACAGTTGTCCAGCTCCAGGTTCTCCATCCGCACATGGATATCGTGACTTCCCGAGGCGGTCAACCCGGTGGGGATCCCTATCACGGACACTTCCTGTGTGTAATACGGCACCACATTGTCGCCGGTCTCATGTATGCTCACCAAGGGTTTGTCCCCGGGCTCGATATAGGTGGTATCACCAATGGCACCACTGAAGCTGTAGACGGCGAACACCTCGCTGGAATATCCAGGATTGCCACTGTTGCCCTCCACACCGCCCAACGATGCGATCTCGCCCTGCAGGATCGCCGGGATCTCGCTCTCCTGGTCCAGGTAAGCCGCATGGATCCCACTGATGGCGCCTGCCGAGACGCCGCCGATAATGATACGATCCTGATCGATGCGATACGGGTTGCCGTCCGCAGCGACCGTCTTGCGCAGAAAACGCACACAGGCCTTCATGTCATGCGATCCGCGCATCACAGCGCGGGTGGTGGTGGCTTCGTTCGGAAAAAAGAAGCCCACGCGGTAGTCCGGAGCTACTGCCACGTAACCCATGCGCGCAAAAGCCTGGCACAGTGGCGCCACATCGGCACGACTGCCTGAAATGAATGAACCACCGAATGCCACAATTATGACAGGGCGCTCTTCGAGCACATCGCCGGCAGGCTCATACACATCGAGCCGCAGGGTCTGAGTGCTGCCATTCACCCCGGTATTGCTGCCAAAGATCACGGCCGACGTGACGGTGACATCCGGGAACAGGCCTGGATCCGTATAGCGGCCACCGCCGCAATCCTGGGCATGTGTGGAAAGGGCTGCGGCGCATAGGGCCACGGCCACAATGGGTAGCGATCTCAGCATGTGTTGATGATGAAAGGCGCGCTCTAAGGCGCAGGGTTGAAGGAGCAGAAGCAGCGCCAAGGTAGGCCGGTGGATCGTAGGGAGCAAATGCACATGGGCGGGCCGGCCCCAGTCGATCGCACTGGACCTCAGCGAGATCCTGAAGCACCCGGGCGATCGGCACGGCATTGGACAAGGGCGCCGCGTAACAACACCACTGACCATGAAGAAGACCATCATCATAGCTGCCCTGGGCACCCTGATGGGGAGCGCCACGGCCCAGTTCCAAGTGAACCCCCAGTTCGGGATCAACTACCAAGGCATCACCAATGCGACCGAAGGAACCGAGTTCAAGGCAGGGCTCGGCTGGCAGTTGGGCGCCGATCTACGATTTGGCGACCGCCTCTTCTTTCAACCCGGTGCCTTCTTCGGCCGTAGCGCTACGGTGGTGCAACGGAGCGCACAGGATGCCCTGCTGATCGAAGACGATCTGGTGCGGACCAATCTCAGGCTGAAGTCCATGTTCGGCTACCGAATCATAGACACCTACCAGTTCGATGTGCGCTTCGCGATGGGTCCCACCTACGATGTACTGCTGAGCGTGGATGACCGCAATGACCATATCGGCTATGGCATGGGCGACTTCCGCCGCGGATCATTGAATCTGGATGCCGCCCTGGGCATCGACATGGGTCATTTCACTGTGGAACCCAGTGCCAGTTTCGGACTGAGCAATGTTTTCAAGGACAACCCCGCTGTGCAGGACATCGGTTCGCGTTACCTCACCTACGGACTCACGATCGGCATCAACATCGGCGACGACGATCGATAGTTCCCGCTACAAAGGAGACGAAGCCCCTGGCCCTGAACGCCGGGGGCTTCGTCCGTTAAGCCGGACCAGAACGGATCAGGTGGTGGGACGGGGTACACCCATGGCGGGCGACTTCCCTCGTCGCGGGAACAATTCCCTATCAAGCGCGCCTTCCAGGAAAGCCTTCAACAGCCCGGTTTCATCGCGGGTCCGTCGCTTCGCCTCTTCAGAAAGGAAGTACAGGAACAAAGCACCGGCAAGACCAAGCATGAGCACATAGAGGCCCCACGTACCGCCACCATTGCCCCAGTTCAGGAAGCCCAGTACCAGACCGGAGATCCCCAAACAAGCGAACACGATCAGCGCGGCACGGAAAAAGCGCCAGATCCGGAATGACGGGCCAATGAGGGTGCGCACCTCCGTACCACCAGTCACCTCCCGTAAGGTCATGCGCACTTGAGGTGTCCAGATCCGGCTTATGTGTGAAGGGAACCGCAGTATCAAGGCCCCGCCATACTTCCGCAGTTTCAGGTCTGAAGGGTTGTTGCGGCGCATTTGCAGGCGGATCCGCGCTTCGATCCGATCCGGCCGCTCGGGAAGCCGGGATCTGAACCTTGGTCTGAATCCCATGGTGGGCATGGTCGCTGTAAGGTATGCGATCGTTCTGGAACGGGCGTGGACACGGTTCGCGCAGGGCTATCAATTATTGGACGAGCAATAGTTCGATACGTTGCCGCCCCAGGCGAACGATCCCCTCCTTCTCCATGCGCTTCAGCAGGCGTGAGACGACCTCCCGCGAGGAGTGTAATGCCGCAGCGATCTGCTGATGGGTGACGGACAGGGTACTGGTCCTCTGATCACGTGCCTGCTGGCGCAAGAGGTCCAGGATCCGACCGTCGAGTTTCTGGAAAGCCAGACCGTCCACGGTGCGTAACAATTCCTCGAATCGGCGCTGGTAGGTGAGCAGGACAAAGGTCTTCCAGGACCTGAACTTATCGGTCCATTCATCCATGAATCGCACCGGGATCGCCAGTATGCGGGTATCTTCTTCGGCCACCACACGCACAGTGCTGCGCGCATCGGTCATACAACATGTCAGGCTGATGGCGCAGGTTTCACCTGGCCCCACATGGTATAGCAGTAGTTCGTCGCCATCATTGTCCTCGCGGGTCAGCTTCAGCAAGCCTCCAAGTACCAGTGGCACGAAGCGGATATGACCACCGATCTCCATCAGGAGGTCACCGGCGCTCAATTCCATCAATTTGCTTTCCTGAAGGATGGCTCTTCGGGCTTCTTCCTCATGAATGTCGGGAAAGTGTTCACGCAGTTCCTTCGCCAGGGAATCGTGAGTATCAAGGGTAGCTGGCATTCTTGAAAATTTGAGTAGTTCGCTGGGAAGATCGTTCGTGCGCCACAAGTTACCGCCAGCATGCGGGTAACGCCCCGAGGTGTTCCAGCGTACAAAGCTCCATGCGCACCCTGGTCTCCTTGATGGTCGTGGTCCTTGTCACAGGGGTCCATGCGCAATCAGAGGATGTCGCCCACATGTATGTGGCACACCCCCGCGAGGAACAGGCGGTCCAGGAGGAGAGCCTGGCCCTCGTAGAAGGTGCCATTTCCGGCATGGTGGAGTTCGGCCTACCCTGGGGTACCACGCGCGTGGATCTGCTGAACGGCAAGGGCCGTTTGAAGCGCAGCATTGATGCCCAAGAACTTTCCACCATGGAACTGGGCGCTTTGCGCTCGGGAACCTGGACCTTGCGTGCTCACACACCCACTGGCCTGGTGGTGCGGCGGATCATGGTCCTGGACAATGGCTCGATCTGGGCCTTGGATCCTCCCTCCACGCGTCATCGCGCGATGCGCAGACCCCGGGACTGAAGTCGCTGCAGGCCCTCGGCGGCCAAATGCAGGGTCGGCTCAAGAGCCAAAGCCCGCTGGTAATCCAGCGCAGCACTGTCCAGACGTCCCTCCCGTTCGTAGGTCAGACCATGGTTATACCATGCTTCCGGATAGGTGGGCATGAGACGCAGCGCATGCTTGAACTCCGGACGCGCGGCGGCAGGATCCTTGAGGTTCTCCAACAGGACATAGCCTGTGTTGAACCATGCCAGCGCATTGCCGGGATCGATCTCCTTGATCCGCGCGTACAGGTCCATCGCCAGCGTGTCCATCCCGTTCTCCTGGGCGAACATTCCCAGTCCGTAAAGCGCCTCGACACTGCGGGGCCGCAGCTCCAGGGCAGAGTTGTAATACTCCACGGACAGGGGGTCGCCCTTTACCGCATGTAGTACGCCCAGTTGGACATACGCCTCGAAATAGGTGGGGTCCTGCTCGACCGCGGTACGGAAACTGCTCACCGCAAGAGCCGTGTCGCCTGCCTCCATATGGATCCATCCCTTCAGGAAATAGCCTTTGGCCTGGCCCATATCCAGACGTAGCGCCGCGTTGGCCAGTTCCATGGCCCGGGGATACTCCCTCAGAAGCAATTTCATCTCGGCCAGCCTCAGTCGCGGCTCGGGATCATCCGGTGCCAGGGCCATCGCCTTGTCCAGGTGTACCTCGGCCTCCACCAATCTCACCTTGCGGAAGAAGAGATCGGCCACAGCGATGTGGTGGTCCGCATTGGTACTGTCCAAAGCAATGGCGCGCAACCAGTCGTTCATCGCCAACACCGAACTATCCAGACCTTCATGGTAGCGGGCCCTTTCTGCGTAGAGGGCGGGGTCGGTGGGCTTCGCCAAGATCCGGCGGTCGATCTCCGAGAGTGAGGGCGGGGCCTGACTTTCCTCTGTTGTCGCCCCGGGACCACAAGCCAGCAAACATCCAAAGACCAATGGCAGGAGTCGACTGAAGGTGACGGTCATGGGGAAAAGCGAGGGCCCCGGCAACACTCCACGCCGGGGCCCCCAAAAGTAGCGGGTGATATGACTCAGGCCGTGACCGGTACTTCGGTCTTGACCACCGCTTCCTTGATCCCTTTCTCAAGTTCTTGGCAGAGTTCCAGATTATCGTCCAGCAGTTGACGCACCATATCGCGGCCCTGGCCGAGTTTGTTGTCCTTGTAGCTGAACCAGCTACCGCTCTTCTTGATGATACCCTGCTCCACTCCCATGTCGATGATCTCACCCACTTTGCTGATCCCCTTGCCGAACAGGATGTCGAACTCGGTCTTGCGGAAGGGTGGGGCCACCTTGTTCTTCACCACCTTCACCCGGGTGCGATTCCCGACCACGACCTCGCCGTCTTTGATCTGTGTGACGCGGCGGATGTCGATCCGGATCGTGGAATAGAACTTCAAGGCATTGCCCCCGGTGGTGGTCTCCGGGTTGCCGAACATCACACCGATCTTCTCCCGGAGCTGGTTGATGAAGATGCAGCAGCAACCCGTTTTGCTGATGGTCCCGGTGAGTTTGCGCAGGGCCTTGCTCATCAAGCGGGCCTGCATGCCCACCGCACTGTCGCCCATCTCTCCTTCTATCTCTGCGCGGGGGGTAAGGGCCGCCACACTATCCACCACGAGGATGTCGACGGCACCTGATCGGATCAGGTTGTCGGCGATCTCAAGGGCTTGTTCGCCGTTATCGGGCTGGCTGATCAGCAGGTTCTCTGTATCCACCCCGAGGGCCTCGGCATAGAAGCGGTCGAAGGCGTGTTCGGCATCGATGATGGCGGCCACACCACCCTGCCGCTGGCATTCGGCGATCGCATGGATGGCCAGGGTGGTCTTTCCTGATGATTCAGGGCCATAGATCTCCACCACACGCCCCTTGGGGTAACCACCCACACCCAGTGCGATATCCAAACCGATGCTCCCGGAAGGGATCACCTCCACCTGCTCGACGGCATCATCGCCCATCCGCATGACAGCACCCTTGCCAAAGGTCTTCTCCATCTTATCCATCGTCAGCTGAAGGGCCTTCAGCTTCTCCTTGTTGATCTCTGCTGCCATGTTGATGGTTGGTTTGAGTTCAGTTGAATGTTCATTGGGCTTCTTGCCCCCCAGCACTTGCTGGGTGATCAGTTATGCGTTCGTTGAGCCGGACACATTGGGAAGTGCCCTCGCCGATAAGGTAAGTGGTACGACGGATGCAACGTTTTATCAGATAGAAGTAAAGCTTCAAGTGATGTCCAACGAAGTTCCTCAGGAACAATGACTGACATACCAGATCCACCTCCATGGAATGAGAGGCTTTTATGATCGATCATGTGGTGACTGATCGGCGCGGGGTCTGACAGTAATCGCGTCAACATCGTGACGACCAAATAAGCATACAGCTAACGGATCGCCAAATTTTCCAGCAAAAAGTTTTGAACAGTGGGCGCAAGGAGCAGGCGGGCCAGCTTTAGTGTCCACAGGCCCGAGGTCCCAGACATATTGAAGCCCCCGCATCGCTCAATTCGACTTAACATTCGACGAATGCTTGACAGGCATCGACGAATGACCGCACATTTGCGTCTCTCAGAACGGATCGCTCTTCAGACCCCGCCTTTGGACACTTGTTCAGCTGACCCCTGAGCAATTTCATGCGATCCCAGACGAACCCAGGCTACGGCCGCACCATCCGGTGTCGCCAGGCCGCCTCACTTTCCAACGGCTCAAAGGCTGTTGACCTGACACTGAGCATGTCGGTCCATAGCGACCACCCTTGATCCAAAGACCACGATCCATTGGATCGCATGGCATACCAACAACCCAAGCAACCAACACCTACTCTCATGGATCGGATGATAAACAATGGTGCGTTACACCGCGCCGCGTGTACCCTGGCCTTATGGCTGGGTATGTCGGTCCTCGCCATCGCACAGCTGGCCCGCCAGGACCACGGTGGCCCGGGCCACACCCATCATGGGCACGATGGGCATGACCACCAGCACGAGGACATCCGTGCCCTGCTGAACATGCACGACCATGAGATCTTCTTCACGGAGAACAAGGGCCAGTTCGGCGATGGGGTCCTGTTCCGGGCGGACTTCCCCCTTGGGCAGGCTGTGGCCACCGCCGAAGGCATGGTGGTGACCGCCTTCGACCCCGTGGAGGTGGAAAAGCGCGTTGCGGAAGGCTTCCGCATCGAGGACGACATCCTTCGCGGTCTCCCCCACCGCGAGTTGACCTGGCAACGCAAGGGACACGCCTGGCAACTGCACTTCCTGGGTGCTTCACCCACCATGCAGTTGGAAGGACAAGAAGCGCATGCCGACCGCAGCCATTACTTCCTTGGCGATGACCCACGCAGCCATGCCACAGATGTCCACAGCTTTCAGGAAGTCTGGTACCGCGACGTCTATCCTAACGTGGATGTACGCTACTATCCGGCCGAAGATGGCTCCCTGGAGTACGACATTCTTTGCATGCCTGGAAGCGACCCCACCCAGGTGGCGATCGAGTTCCGCGGCATCGACCGTCTATGGGTGAACGCCGGGGGCGAACTGGTAATGAACACCAGCCTGGGCGAGATGAGCTACCCGGCTCCGTACGTCTACCAGCGGGTGGGAGGAAAGGAACTGCAGGTCCCTGCCCACTTCGTGACCGATGGCAATGTGTTGCGTTTCGAACTTGGCGAATATGACCGTAACGCTCCGTTGGTGATCGACCCGATCGCGATGCGCTGGGCCACCTGGGTGAACACCAACTCCAGCGGCGACAACCACGGCCATTGCATCTGGGTGGACCCCAGCGACGGCGCCATCTACCTGGTAGCCCGTGTGGTGGGTACCACAGACCAGATCACCCCCGGCGCATTCAATGTGACCGCGAACGGTAACCTGGACATCATCATTGGCAAATACCTGGAGCCGGCCAACGTCGGCGAAAGCGGCACCCGGGTGTGGCAGACCTACCTGGGAGGCAGCGGCGACGACAACCCCTACGCCATGGAACAGGGCCCGGATGGCCACCTGTACATCACCGGCAACACCACCAGCACCAACTACCCCTTGCTGGGCGGGCCGCTTTTCGGAGGATCCAGTATCAACCAGCAGGCTCAAACGGGCGCGGACATCTTCCTGACCAAGATCGACCGCGATGGTACTTCGATCAAAAGCGCCGTGGTGGGTGGCAATGGGGCCGACCTGTCCTTTGACCTGCGCATCGCTGCGAACGGCGAGGTGGTGGTCTGTGGATATACCACCAGCAGCAACCTGGCCACGGTGAACCCCGGGGTGGGTGCCACGAACAGCAACGCAGGTGGCCGCGACGTGATCGTGTATAAGATCAACCAGGACCTGAGCACCCTGAACTGGCTGCGCAACTACGGCGGCGGGGCCAACGACCAGGCGATGATCATGCTCCAGGCCAACAACGGTGACATCTTCATCGGGGGCCTCACACTCTCGACGAACTTCCCACTGACCAACCCACGACAAAATACAAGGGGCGGCAGCCAGGCTGGCTTTCTGCAACGGCTCAACTCCGCAGGCACCACATTGTGGTCGTCATACTTCAGCTCGGCCAGCAGCCAGACGGCCTCCATCCTGTGCATGGAGTTCAACACCACCCAAAGCGAACTGTACTTCGGTGGTGTGACCTCGGGCCTGCCCGCAAGCAACATCGGACCCGTTGGCGTATTCGACAACACACACAATGGCAGTAACGACTTTTTCGTGTGCCGCATGGACACCGATCAGAATTTCATCGCCTCCACCTACATCGGCGGATCGGGCAATGAGGTGAACATGATGGGCCTCAACGTGGACCTGAACAACGACGTGTACGTGTTCGGATATTCCAACAGCACCAACTTCCCTGTCTCTGCGGCGCCCAATGTGCCCCTGCAGACGACGAAGATGGGTACCGGGAGCAACAACGACAAAGTGTTCTTCAAGCTGGAGAGCGACCTGAGCGACCTGGAGTTCAGCACCTACTACGGCGGCAGCGCAGATGATTACGATCCAGTGGGCGAGCGCG
Source organism: Flavobacteriales bacterium (assembly GCA_041747675.1). Lineage (GTDB taxonomy): Bacteria > Bacteroidota > Bacteroidia > Flavobacteriales_F > PHOS-HE28 > PHOS-HE28. The sequence goes on along the minus strand of JBGTES010000068.1, from coordinate 29,862 downwards.
GTATCAAGTTCAGCAACTGCCGGATCTACACCATCGTCACCGCACGCAGCAACAACATCCCCCTGACGCAGGGTGCGCTGAACACCACTAAGAACAGCCCGACCACGCGTTACGAGCCGGGCCTGGTGATCTGGGCCAACCCACCCGATCTGCTGGGTAACACCATCACCGGTAACCAAAGTGTTTGCGAAGGTTCTGTACCTGGGGATATCATCGGCAGCGAACCCAGTTACGTACTTCCCACCGTGGTGCGGAACAATGTAGCCTCGGGCTACCCCTCCTTGGGATCGGCGGCCACATATCAATGGCAGATCAGCACCGATAGTTTGATCTGGATCGATATCCCTGGTGCGACGGGCCAGAACCTGCCTGGCGCGTTCATCGGCCCGGTGGACCAGAAGACATTCATCCGCCGCATCATCGGCGGTGATGCTTGTATCCTGGCCGGTGCGGCCGACCAGGTGGTAACGGTGAAGATCATCGAAGTGACGGCCGATGTGGAACATGTGAGCTGCAACGGTGCCAATGATGGCGCCATCACGGCCACTTCAGACGGGGTGGGTCCATTCCAATATGAATGGTCACACGGGCCTGACTCAGAGACCGTCACCGATCTGACCCCAGGCTTTTATACGGTCACGGTGACCGATATCAATGGATGTACAGCGGAAGGCACCTTCGAAGTGACACAGCCTCCTGTACTGACCGCCCAGGCCCAGGTGACCGATGCCACCTGCAATACCAGCAACGGTTCCGCTACGGTGACCCCGAACGGTGGGACACCAGGTTACCAGTTCAATTGGGACACAGGTGCTGTTGGGGCCACGCTCAGTGGCGTGCCGGGAGGCAACTATGAGGTGACCGTAATGGACGCCAATGGCTGCACATTCGTGTTGCCTGTTCAGGTAGGATCCACCGGTGTGCCTGATGTAAGCGCCGGCCCAGCCGCAGTGATCGATTGCACATCGGGTCCGGAGATCCAGTTGCAGGGCTCCTCCGCCACCCCTGGTGCGACCTTCGGCTGGGTGGCCAGCAATGGCGGCAATATCGTCTCCGGCGCTGATCAGCCCGATCCCACAGTGAATGCGGCCGGAACGTATACCCTCACCGTCACCGCGCCTAACAATTGCTTCGCCGCGGAAGCCACCACGGTTTCGTTGAATATTACTGTTCCAGATGCGAACGCTTCAGTAACAGGTGTACTGACCTGTTTGGTTACAATGGTCACCATTCAGGGCAGTAGTTCGACACCAGGAGTGACTTATTCCTGGGAAGGACCTGGTTGCGTTTGTATTGAACAGAACGAGACGATCACTCTGAACGGAAACTACGTTCTCACAGTGACCGATCCAACCAATGGATGCTCTGCCACCGACGAAGTGGAAGTCTTGCAGGATGTGGATCTGCCAGGTGCCACCGCACAGGGCGGCACACTCACCTGCGATGTGACCTGCCTGAACTTGCAGGGCACCGGCAACGGCACCTTCGCATGGACCGGCCCCAACGGCTTCACCAGCGATCTGCAGAACCCCGAGGTATGTGCCCCGGGCACCTATGTGCTCACCGTTACCGGTGAGAACGGTTGCACCAGCACGGCCAACGCCATCGTGGATCAGGATGTGGAGCTGCCAGGTGCCACGGCACAGGGTGGTACACTCACCTGCGAGGTGACCTGCCTGGATCTCTCCGGCAACGGCAACGGCGACTTCGCATGGACCGGCCCCAACGGTTTTGAGAGCAGCGAGCAGAACCCCGAGGTCTGCGCTCCCGGCACCTATGTACTCACGGTCACTGGTAGCAACGGTTGCACCAGCACGGCCAACGCCATCGTCGGTCAGGAACCCTGCGATGAGTGTCCGCCGATGATCATCTTTTGCGGACCCAACGTCACGATCGAATGTGGCGACAGCGACCATCCGTATGACGTGGGACACCCTGAATTTCGCAAGGATGAGGATTGCCCTGAGGTATATGTGAGCTGGACCGATCAGTGGTTCGGCACCTGCCCCTACACGCTCGAGCGCTACTGGGTCGCCTGGGATGACTTTGGCAACGTGGAGTACTGCACGCAAACGATCACAGTGATCGATACCCAGCCGCCTGTGATCCACAATGTGCCGGCGGACATCACCGTGGATTGCCACAACGTTCCAGAGGCGAGCGGTGAGGTCTGGGCCGCGGATGCATGCAAGGAGTGGTACTATGTGTATGTAACGGACAAGATCGAAGAGGGCGACTGCCCACACAGCTACGTGATCCAGCGGGTGTACTGGGCCGTGGACGAGTGCGACAACTACGGCTATGCCGTGCAGACGATCCATGTGATGGACCAGCTGGCGCCCGTGCTGTATGGCGTGCCGGAGGATGTCACAGTCGCCTGTGATGCCGTACCTGAACCGGCCAACGTATGGGCCGAGGACCTCTGCGACCCGAACGTGATGGTGTACTTCGAGGAATCCACCTATCCGGGATCCTGCGTGGGCAACTACCAATTGGTGCGCATGTGGAGCGCGACCGACGCCTGTGGGAACCCGGCCGCCATGGCCCAGCTCATCACTGTTGTAGATGAGGAACCTCCTGTCATCCTTTGCGACCTGAGCGATATGACCGTTCACTGCAAGGACGTGCCGGAACCACCTGACTGCCTGGTGGAGGACAACTGCGACGATGGTGCTACACTGACGATGACCGAGGACAAGACCGGCGATGGGTGTAAGAAGCCCTATGTCATCACCTGGACATGGACGGCCACCGACGATTGCGGCAACAACACGGTGGTGGTCCAGACGATCAACGTCATCAACAAGCAGTGGCCATTCGCGACCAAAAACGATCCCACATCCACTTCAACGCTGATGGTACAGGTGGCCCCCAACCCATTCCGGGACCAGAGCATGATCAAGTTCGATGCGCCTGAGGAAGGCATGGCCAGTGTGGAGATCTTCGACCTCGCCGGACGGAGTGTCGCGCAGATCTACAACGCGCCGGTGAGCAAGGGCCAGGAAGTCCGCGCCATATTCACCCCTGTGGAAAATGGAAGCGGCACCTATCTCTACCGCGTCACGCTCAACGACCTCCAGGAGCATGGCAGGTTGATCCACCAGCCCTGATCTCCGCGCAACTCACAAGGTGAAGGCCTCCGCAGCAGTGCGGGGGCCTTCCCTGTTTGGGCCGGTGGTACCTTCGCGCAACTTCGTGGAAACCTTGGAACAGCAAGCCCCCCTGGCCGAACGCATGCGCCCGCGCTCGCTGGACGAGGTGGTGGGCCAGGCGCATCTGGTGGGGCCCGATGGCATCCTGCGACGTGCGCTGGCAGGTGGCATGGTCCCCAGCATGATCCTATGGGGGCCGCCCGGTGTGGGCAAGACCACGATGGCCCGGCTGGTGGCCGAGGCACTCAAGCGGCCCTTCCATACGCTCAGCGCGATCAGCAGCGGGGTGAAGGATGTGCGCGAGGTGATCGCCCAGGCTGGCAGCGGCGGCCTCTTCGCGCGCAGCGCCGTGCTCTTCATCGACGAGATACACCGCTTCAGCAAGGCCCAGCAGGATTCGTTGCTCGGCGCAGTAGAGAAAGGTGTGGTGACCCTGATCGGTGCCACCACCGAGAACCCCAGCTTCGAAGTGATCAGCGCGCTCCTCTCCCGCTGCCAGGTCTATGTACTGAAGCCGCTCACCGAGGAAGATCTGCTGATGCTGCTGCAACGGGCGATGGCCCAGGACGAAGAGCTGCGCGGCAGGGAGATCGTGTTGCAGGAGACCGCCGCGCTGATCCAATCCAGCGGAGGTGATGCGCGCCGCCTGTTGAACACCTTCGAACTATGCGTGAAGGCTTCCACCGGTGATCCATGTGTGATCGATGACGCCTTGGTGAAAAGCGTGGTACAGCAGCATGCGGCGCGATATGACAAGGACGGGGAGCAGCACTACGACATCATCAGCGCTTTCATCAAAAGCCTGCGTGGCAGCGATCCGAATGCCGCGGTCTACTGGCTGGCGCGCATGGTGGAAGGCGGCGAGGATCCAATGTTCATCGCGCGGCGCATGGTGATCCTGGCCAGCGAGGACATCGGCAACGCCAACCCCAATGCCTTGCTCATGGCCACCACCACCATGCAGGCCGCCCATTTGATCGGCTGGCCAGAGAGCCGGATCATTCTGAGCCAGTGCGCCACCTACCTGGCATGCTCGCCGAAGAGCAACGCGGCGTACATGGCCATCGAGGATGCACTGGCCAGGGTCCGGGCGGGAGGCGATCCACCGGTACCGCCGCACCTGCGCAACGCACCCACCAGGCTGATGAAGGATCTGGGCTACGGAAGGGATTACATGTATAGCCATGAAGGGAGGGACAACTTCATCGATCAGGAGTTCCTGCCTGAAGCGATGAGCGGCACTGTATTCTATCGGCCCGGCGACAACGCGCGCGAGCGGGAGCACGCCGAGTTCATCGAACGGGTCTGGAAGGACAAGTACAAGGGGTAGCTCCGCCCTTAGCTGGAACGTTCCTGTTCCAGGAACCGTTGGTGAAGATCATAGATGATGCCACCGCTCACGGCCAATCCACCAAGCCCCTGTTCGGCCATTTGCCAAAGACTGTCCGCGAGGACGTGCATCAGCCCCTTGTCCGCGAACGAAAGGCCGAGCACGAAGATCACCAGGTAAACGAAAAAACCTACGATCACCCCGACACCGAAAGTCATCAATGGGAATGGTCCCTTCAGTGAAATGAACTCGTATTCGATGGCCTTATGTGTGATCAGCGTGATGCCCAAACCGATGACCAGGTAGACCAGGCCGGCGAGTACCAGATATAACGTAAGGGGTATGCGCAATTCCTCCAGATCCTTTAACACCAAGCCATGCCACACATAGGATAGGCCGAACATCACCACGGAGGAGAACAGCCAGGGCAGCAGGATATGACGTCGCAATAACACTTGGATCCCGATCGTATCCGGACCAATGTAAAGGTAAGTACATGAGTTGGCCATGACCAACGATGGCAAGCCCGTACTTTGCGGACAATGCGGACAAGTCATCACAGTGCGATCGTAGCGGTCCTGGCGGGGGCCATGGCACTTGCTCTGGGCTGCCGGAAAGAATCGAACCGTCCTAAATGGGATGTGGATGTGCTGTTGCCGTTGATCACAACCACCCTATCCATTGGCGACCTGGTGGCGGACAGTCTGCTGGTGGTGGACCCGGATGGATCTGTGACCTTGCTGTATCAGAGTGAACTCTTTGCCGTCAGCCTGGATACGGTCCTGCTGGCTGATGACACCACCTTTTTCTACCCCGGTGTGATCCCCGTGCCCGGTCCGTTGAACCTGCCGCCGGGCTTCGGCATCGTGGCGGATGATGATGTGACACAATTCGATTTCGACGGGGTGGAACTTCGACGGCTGGACCTGCGCGAAGGTTCCGTAGTACTGAAGATCGTGAACATGATCCAGAGCGTGGTGCTGGCCTCGTTCCAACTGCCGGGGGCTACTTTCCCTGACGGCGATGGACAGTTGAGCACTTCCGTAGGGCCCGGTACTCCTGCCAATCCCACGAGCATCACCCAAACCCGCGATCTTGCCGGTGTATCCTTTGATCTTCGCGGTCCCACGTTCAACAGCGTGAACACCCTGCAGACCATCGTGGCGATCGACCTGGATCCCGCCGGTTCGGGTGCCACGGTAACCGACCAGGATAGCGTGAACGCCATCGTCACATACACCGGCCTGGTGCCGCAATATGCCCGGGGTTATTTCGGCAGCCGTGTGATCGAAGTGGAGCCCACCGACAACGACCTGGGCCTCTTCGACAACATCGTGGATGGCATCCTTGACCTGGACCTGGTCACCCTGCGCGTACGCATCGAGAACGGCATCGGCATGGACATCCAGGTGGTGATGAAGGAATTGCTGTCGGTGAATACACGCACCGGCGCCGAGGTGGATCTCACCCACAGCATTATGCAAGGGCCGATCAACCTCACCCGGGCGCAGGACATCGGAGGCGCGGCACAGCCTACGATCTATGAGAACGAGCTTGACAACTTCGATAGCAATGTGGACCTCTTCGTGGAGAACCTGCCAGACCTGCTGCGCTATTCGATGGACCTGCGGCTGAACCCCCTGGGCGATGTGAGCAATGGGCATGACTTCATTTACCACGACAGCAAGCTCAAGGCCGATATCGAATTGGAGATCCCGCTGCGGTTGATCGCCAATGAGCTTACCCTGCGCACCTACGCCAAGCCCGACCTACCCGGCAGTGCCGATGGCCATGGGCTGCAGAGCGCCGACCTGAAGATCTTCGCCACCAATGGTTTCCCATTCTCCGCCCGGCTGGAACTGGCCATCGTGGATGCCAACGACCAGGTGCTGGCCAACCTTCCCGTGGAGGGCTTGATCGCATCCGGGATCTTGGGAGGTAGCGGCTTGGTGCAACAGGTGGTGCCCTCGCAGGTCAGCACGCGGCTGGAACCCCAGGATGTGGACCTCCTCTACGGCGATACCCGCCTGCGCATCCTGGCAGTGTTCAACACCGCGGACCAAAGCCAGCATCTACAACTGCTGGACAGTTACAGGCTGGACCTTCAGGTGACACTTGGTGCCAACTACATCATCAACGGGGATGAGTAGGATCCTTGTGGTGCACCTGGCCCTGCTGCTGGCCGGGCGTCTCCTGGCCCAATGGCCCACCCTGCCCTTCGACAGCATACTGGATGACATGGGCACAGCACGGCACACAGTGCGTGCAGGGATCTCGCTGGATGTCAACGCCAACACCCTGGACAACGCGCTGCTGGCGGATCTCTGGCGGGGCGCCTTCCTGGACCGCGACCTGCGCGAGCGTGTGCGCGATGGCTTGAAGGAACGCAACAGTGCGGGCTATCATTTCCAGCAACATGTCCAGTGGATCGGTGCGGACAGTCTCTTCGGGAAAGCAGGGTGGCATCCCACTGTTGGCATAGCACGCCATGATATTTTGGGACTGCGCTTCGCACCCGATCTATACACCGCCACCTTCTTCGGCAACGCGGTATTCGAAGGGGATACCGCACGTCTGGGCCCCTCGGCCCACCAGGCGGTGCAGTACTTCACGGGGGGCCTGGGCATCAGCGATCGGCATGGGCGCTCCTTCCTGCGTGTGGATGTGGTGGCTGGTGTGCGCTACAATGCCTCGGACCTGCGCATCGCCGACCTCTACACCGCCACCGACGGTCGCGCACTGGGATTGGATCTGGCCGGCGACCTATGGCAGAGCGACACCACCCGTACCGAACGCCCGGAAGCGAAAGGCTGGGGCGGTGCGATCTCCGGGGCGTGGACATCGGACCATCTGGTGGGCAACACTCCAGTGGCACTGCGTTTCGCTGTGGAGGACCTCGGCATCATTCGCTGGAATGAGAGGTCTCTCAGACTCGCACGCGATACGATCATCGATTACCAGGGTTTGGAGATCGCCAGCATCACCGCGCTGGATGAGACCCTGCTCGATGGGGATCAACTGCTGGACACCTTCGGGCTGCGCTACAACACCGGGTCGCTCACCACACTGCTCCCCTTCCGGGCCACGATGAATGCGGATATCCGACTCAGTGATCACTGGCACGCCGGCGTGGCAGTGCGTCAAATGAACCTTCCCGGCTTCGTGCCCGAGATCACCTTGAGTGGTGCAAGGCGTTTCGGCGATCGTGCGCAGGTGGGTGCAGGCCTGAGCTACGGTGGTTTCGGAGGCCCGCGTCTTGGTGTGGGCGGCCGCTTGCGTGTGCAACAGAACACGTGGCTCACACTTTCCACCCCACATTTGCCGGGCTTTCTCCTGGGCCGTACCCGCGGCATTGGTGCCCTGTTCGGCATGGCCATGAGTTTCTAGATCGAAGACCCGGACCACATGTCTTCGCATTGGTATCTCCTGATCATCGCCGGCCTCTTCGAAGTGGGCTTCGCCACCTGCCTGGGCAAGGCCAAGGAGAGTTCGGGTGCAGAGCAGTGGTGGTGGCTCGCCGGCTTCGTGGTCACACTGACCATCAGCATGACCCTGCTCTACCGTGCGGCACAAGGTCTTCCGATCGGTACCGCCTATGCCGTATGGACAGGCATAGGTGCTGTGGGAACGGTGCTGGTGGGCATCCTCCTTTTCCGCGAGCCTACCGACTTCTGGCGCCTCTTCTTCCTCTTCACCCTCATTGCCTCCCTGGTGGGCCTCAAGGCGGTCACCTCCGGATGATAGCATCGCCGTTCCCGTTGCCCGGATCTCGTGACCGGCACCCGTTGCTGATGGATGATGCCAATACACCCCGTCTTAACTTCGCGCCGTGTCGTCCTTCCGCGTACCCGCTCTCTTCAGTCTCTTCCGCCAACGGGGTCCCCGGGAGCTGAATATTGGCACGCGCTATTACGACCCGCTGAAGGAACGGCGCGAGGAATTGTTGAAGCGTCATCGCCGGAAGACGGACGCCGAGGCCCTGCGCGAGACCGAAAGAACGCTCCTCGCCGAGCGCATGCGTCACAGCTGGCGCCGCCAGAGCAGCGACCGTTCGCACATCATACGGCTCGTGCTGATCATGGGCATGGTGATCGCGATCCTCTACTTCATCGCCAGGGGCTTCGGCCTCCTCGCACACTGGAATGCCTGACATCGTAAGGCTCCTGCCCGATCATGTGGCCAACCAGATCGCCGCGGGCGAAGTGGTGCAACGGCCTGCCAGCGTGGTGAAGGAATTGCTGGAGAACAGTGTGGATGCCGGTGCCACCACGATCACCCTGGTGGTGAAGGACGCGGGCCGCACAGCGATACAGGTGATCGATGACGGGCGCGGCATGAGTCCTGCGGATGCGCGGATGTGCTTCGAGCGGCACGCCACCAGCAAGATCCGCACGGCGGACGACCTGGGCATCATCGGCACCAAGGGATTCCGCGGTGAGGCGCTGGCGAGCATCGCGGCCATCGCACAGGTGGAACTGCGCACACGCGAGCACGATCAGGAGCTGGGCACGCGCATCCTGATCGAAGGCAGCCGCGTGCGGACCCAGGAGGCCATCGCCGGCCCGCCGGGCACCACCATCAACGTGCGCAGCCTCTTCTACAACACGCCTGCGCGGCGCCAGTTCCTCAAGAGTGATGGCGTGGAGATGAAGCATGTGATGGAGGAATTCCAGCGTGTAGCATTGGCCCACCCGGAGATCGCCTTCCGCCTGACGCACAACGACCACGAGGAAACGCATTTGCCGGCGTCGGTCGGCGCACCCAACGCCGGGGCGGCACAGCGCCAGCGGATCGTGGGCCTGATGGGCCGGAAATACGATGAACGGTTGGTGCCCGTGGAGGAAGCCACCGAACTGATGACCATCAACGGTTTCGTGGGCAAGCCCGAGTTCGCGCGCCGGTCCCGGGGGGAACAGTACTTCTTCGTGAACCGCCGCTTCATCCGCAGCTCCTATCTGGAACACGCCGTACGCAGGGCCTACGAAGAACTGGTGGCACGTGAGGCGCATCCGTCGTGGTATCTCTTCATCACGCTGGACCCCGCGCTGATCGATGTCAACATCCACCCCACCAAGACCGAGATCAAGTTCCGCGACGACCGTGCGGTATATGCCATTGTACATGCGGCGGTGCGGCGGGCATTGGGCCGGTTCAACATCACACCAAGCCTCGACTTCGAGCCCGAACCGGCCATCATCGGTGCATTCAGCGGTGGTGGTGCCACGGCCACCGTGCCCGCATGGCGGCCCCAGGACCTGGGCGCATTGAGCGCACCACCGCAACGGCCACCGGAGGGATGGCAGCAGCTCTTCGACCTGGGCACGACCGCGCCCGAGGCAACACCCATGGAAGCGCCAGCACGTGTGCTGCCTTCGCGCGAGCACGAAGGCATGCCCGGTGAACGGCCCGTATTCCAGCTGCACGGCACCTATATCATCGCACAGACGCGGAGCGGGTTCATGGTCATCGACCAGCAACGTGCCCACGAGCGGATCCTGTACGAGCGCCATTTGAAACATCTAGCGCAGGGCGCAGGCCTCACCCAGCGGCTGCTCTTCCCCCGCAATGTGGAACTGCCCCCTGCAGAGCACGCGCTGCTCACGGAACTGCTCCCCGAATTGCGGGCGCTGGGGCTGGACATCGAACTCTTTGGCGGCCGCACCGTGCAGGTGAACGGAATGCCTGCGGAAGCATCCGACGACGACCCGGGGCACCTGCTGGAGAGTGTGCTGGAACAATTGCGCGATGAACAAGGGGCGTTGCGCAATGACCGCCACAAGACGCTTGCCCGTGGCCTGGCACGCAGCATGGCCATGCGTGCGGGCCGTGTGCTCGATGGCCGCGCGATGCATGATCTCATCGACCGGCTCTTCGCCTGCGAGGTGCCCACCGCTACTCCTGCGGGCAAACCCACCCTGATCACCTTCGGGTCGGACGACCTCAAAGAACGCTTCGAGCACTGATGCAAAACGCCGCCTCCCCTTTCACCGGCCTGCCTGTGGTGGTGAAGAACCTGCTGCTCATCAACGTGGTGATGTACCTGATCACCATCTCGGGCATGGGCGACCTCGCCGGGCGCAGCATGACGCACTGGCTGGGCATGCACTTTTTCGCCTCGCCCCTGTTCGAACCCTGGCAGATCGTCACGCACATGTTCATGCATGGAAGCATCGGCCACCTTGCGCTGAACATGCTTGGACTTTTCATGCTCGGACCACCACTGGAATACCGCTGGGGCTCGAAGCGCTTCCTCACCTTTTACATGGTCACGGGGATCGGGGCGGGAATGCTGTACAGCGCTGCGCACGCCTTTGAGTATAACCGCCTGCTTGGCGTGATGGACCTGGACAAGATCGAACTGGTGCGCGCCCAGGGACATGAACTGGTGATGCAATACCGCAATTATGTGGACCCCGCGATGGGCCAGCTCAACGCCGTGTTGAACCGCCCGATGGTGGGTGCTTCTGGTGCGTTGTATGGAGTGCTGCTGGCTTTCGGCATGACCTTTCCGAACGTGGAGTTGATGATCTTCCCACTCTTCATCCCCATCAAGGCGCGCTACTTCGTGCTGATCCTCGGGGCCATTTCGATCTTCCTGGCCGTGGCCAACAACCCCGGCGACAACGTGGCGCACCTGGCCCATCTGGGCGGCATGGTCGTGGGCTACATCATGATCCGTTTGTGGCGCAAACGGGGCGAGCCGGTATGATCCGCCATGTGATGCCGAAATTCGCACCGGCATCAATGCCTCGGTGATGATCGCCTTACACGCATAGCAAGGGAATAAGATGGGGCTCAGGGAAGACATCGCAGGCATGTGGCGGCAGGGTGGCATGCTCACGCGCTTGATCTTCATCAACATCGCGGTGTTCCTTGTAGTGCGCCTGTTGGATCTGGTGTTCTTCCTCTTCGGAGTAGAAGGCCCGTTCGTGCTGGGATGGCTGAAGAGCACCAGCGATCCGGCACTGCTGCAGCGCACGCCCTGGACCGTGGTGACCTACATGTTCACCCACTGGAGTCTGTGGCACCTGTTCTTCAACATGCTGGTGCTGTACTACATCGGAAGGATCTTCGAGGACCTGCTGGGCGGCAAGCGGCTGCTGGGCAATTATCTATTGGGGGGCTTCTCCGGGCTGCTGTTGTATTTTCTCAGTTACAACTTGCTGCCTGCCTTCGAACGCTACGCACAGGGCAGCACCATCCTTGGGGCCTCTGCAGCGGTGATGGGTGTGTTCATCGGCATCGCTGCCTACCGGCCGGACCTGGAGATCCGCCTGCTGATCCTGGGCGCCATCAAGCTGAAGTGGCTGGCCTTGATCTACGTATTCATCGATCTGGTGAGCATCCGTGAAGGCAGTAACAGCGGTGGCCACATCGCCCACCTGGGTGGTGCGTTCTATGGCTATCTCGCCGCCCGCCAGCTGGCCCGGGGGAACGATTGGAGCCTGCGTTTCGTGGAAGCTCTGGAGGCGATCGGCCGCGCTTTCCGGCCGCGCAAAGGACCGCGCATGCGGGTGGCGAAGAAGGCGCCGCGTAACGTGCATGCGCGCGAGGAGGCCTTCCATGCCGCCAAGGCGGACAAGCAGGCACGGGTGGATGCGATCCTGGACAAGATCAGCCGCAGTGGCTATGACAGCCTGAGCAAGGAGGAGAAGGACTTCCTGTTCAAGGCCAGCAAGTGAACATCCGTCGATGCCTGCCCATAACGAAGATCACCCACGGCGCCCCTCGCTTTGGTTGCTGCCGGTATGGTGGCTCAATGGACTGGCGGCGCTCACCCTGCTGATCACCTACCTCGCTCCCTATGCCAGCCCGGATCGCTTCTGGCCCCTGGCCCTACTGGCTATGGCATACCCCTACCAGTTGATCATCCATGCCGCCTTCATCCTCTGGTGGGCCCTCTTCCGCCGCAAGCGCATGCTGCTCTCCATCGCCGTGGTGGCACTCGGGTGGGGGCATGTGGTGGACCACTATCGCATCACCGGACGCAGCAGCGCGCCGGATGGGATCGACGGGGAGGTGGTGAAGCTCATGTCCTGGAACGTGCGTTTGTTCGACCTGTACAACTGGAGCCACAACCGCGAGACGCGCGATTCGATCTTTGGCATGCTGGCGCGCGAAGATCCCGACATCCTTTGCCTGCAGGAGTTCTTTCACAGCGGGGATGAACGCTTCTTCCGCACCCGCGAACCGCTGCTGTCCGACTTCCGCTTCTCCCATGTGCATGACAGCTACTCCCACCTGGCACGCTTCGACCAGCATTTCGGGATCGCCACCTTCAGCGTGTGGCCCATCGTGGCACAGGGGGTGATCGCCTTCCCGGAGAACCCCAACAATCAATGTATCTGGAGCGACATCGCCATCGCTGATGACACCCTTCGGATCTACAACGCCCATCTGGCCTCCTACCACTTCGGCGATGGCGATCACAAGTTCATCGATGCCCTGGACACGGAGACCAAAAGCGATGAACTGAAGCGCGGCGGCCTGCGCATCCTTCGCCTGCTGCGCCGTGGATTGCGGCTGCGTGCAGCAGAGGTGGAACGGATCACCGCGCACATGGCGGAAAGCCCACACCCCGTGGTGTATTGTGGCGACCTGAACGATGTGCCGATGAGTTACGGATACCACGCGCTGCGAAAGGGACATATGGATGCCTTCAGTGAAAGTGGCAGGGGAACCGGAGGCACTTATGTGGGTAAACTGCCCAGCCTGCGCATCGACCACATACTGCACGACCCCGCGATCGCCAGCTGGGACTTCACCACCCACCCGGAGGAATTCAGCGATCACCGCGCCATCTCCTGCATGATCACGCGCCGGCCGTAGCGCCCGGGGCATTGCGTTCGCGCCGCTGCCTGCTCTACCTGGCCGGTCACTGATCCGGCATGTCCTTGCGCACACGCCGCAGATCGAGCTGGTTCATTGGATCGGCCATTAGGCCTGTCACGTCCTTGCGCACGAAGCGGATCACATCGGGATGGGTGAGGAACACCGCTGGTGCACGCGTCACGATGATGCTGTCCATGCGCCGGTACAGTGTGAGTCGCGCCTCCTCCTCCACCGTGCGCAGCGCTTCGGCGTACAGTGCGTCGTAGCCCGCGTCGCTGAACCGTGTGTAGTTGGGGCCTGCGGGCGATCGGTTGGCTGTGGCGAAGAGCATCAGGAAGTTCTCCGCGTCCGGGTGGTCGGCGATCCAGTTCTTCCGGAAGAAGGCGAAGTCACCGTTGGCAGTGCCCTCCTTGTGGGTGCTGAGCGGCACCACGTCCACCACCACGCGCACCCCGAAGGCCGCGAGTTCATGCTGCACGAATTCGCAGAGTTCCAGATAGCTGGCCGTGGCGGTAAGACGTAGTGGCGGCAGTCCCTTGCCATCGGGGAAACCCGCCTCGGCAAGGAGTTGGCGCGCGCGGACGGGATCGTAGCGCTGGCGTTCCTCAGAAGCACCGGGCATTCCGGGTGGCAGCATGCTGCCGGCTGGTGTCCCCACGCCGCGCTGGAGATGGGTCACCAGGCGTTGCCGGTCGATGGCCAGTGCGATAGCTTCGCGGACGCGGGCATCCTGCCAGGGTGTACCACGCACCACCACCGCTTCGGGATCGGCCAGGAAACCGAGATAATCCGTGGCAAGTGCCGGTGCACGCTCCACAGTAATGCGATCGGCATACCGTTCACGCACGCGCCCCAAGGGGTCGATGAGTTCCCCGAGAAAGGCTCCTTCGGCGCCACTCATCATGTCCAGCTCGCCCTTTACCAGCGCAAGGAATTCGGCGTTGCGGTCGCGGACGAAGCCCACGGTCACGGCACCGAGGTATGGCAGCCGCTCTCCTTGTGCATCGCGTTGGTGGTAATGCGGATGCTTCACCATCGCCAGCTTCACGCCCTCCTTCCAATGTGCGAAGCGGAAGGGACCCGCCCCCACCGGCCGTCTGCGCCATTCCACGCCGGACGCTTCCACCGCCTCGCGTGGCAGCACACTGGCGTAGATCATGCCCAGCATGCCGAGAAAAGGCGGATAGGGCTTGTCCAGGCGCAGCACCAGGGTGCCATCGTCCGGTGCAGCGATCCCATTCGCACCGGGCAGGAGATAGTCGAACACCCAGCGACCCGGCGATGCGGTGCGGGGATCGCGGATGCGTTCGAAGCTGTAGCGAAAGTCCTCCGCCACGACACGTCGGCCAAGCCCATCAGGGAAGTCCTCGCTATCATGGAAGAACACATCATCGCGCAAGTGGAAGATGTAGGTGCGCCCGCTGTCCAACACGTCCCACCGGGCGGCGATGGCCGGGCGTACCAGCAGATCGGGCCCAAGTTCCACCAGCCCATCAAAGAGCTGGTCGCATGCCCACATGTTCTCCAGATTGCGTGCGAAGGCGGGATCCAGGCTGGTGATCCCTTCGGCCTGGTTGTATCGGAAGACCGTGCGGCCATCATCCTGCCGCTGTCCGCCGCAGGCGAGCAACATCGGCAACATGGACCATTTTAACAGGGACGACCTGCGCATGGGCGCAAAGGAAGGATAAGCGCTGCGCTATTCGGGCAGGTCGGTGAAGCGGAATGAGTCCAGCACGAGCTTGGCGCTGTCGGCATCGGTCGTTGCGACCACGAGGACATATACGACGTGATCACGCTGGATGATGAGTCCGTGCGACGGGCCGACATCCGAATGGAAGCTGATACGCCGTGCCGGCATGCCCTGCACTTCCACCTTCGCCACTGCGATGATCTCGTCCACCGGGAAGTCCTCGTCCATCAACCCATCCAGATCCGGTTCTGGTCCAGCGGGATCATGATCATCCAGCCCGAGGTATACCAACATTTCGTCGTAAGGACCTTCCAAGAAGACCATCCAACCGCTGCCGTTCTCATCATCGGTGGTATGCGGCAGACCCGGAAGGTCGACACTGATGCCACGCTCCCGGTCAGTGTAACGGATCCCTTCCGTGAGATGCGAACCCGGTGGAAGGAGCGGTTGTGAACTGGTCAGCTCGATGGCCAAGGGCTCCAAATGGTAGCCAGCCACCCGCAGCAGTTCCAGCACCCCTTCCTCCCCGGGCAGGTGCGCCGCACCGATCAGGAACATCGCGCTGCCATCCGCCTGCAGCACACTGTCAATACGGTGGGTCATCACACGGTTCCGTTCGGTGACGAGCGCTGTCTGGAGCTTGCCCGGCATGCCACCGCCATGCACGGCCAGCTGTGCCAATGCATCCAGGTCCTGCGCGGCGTAGGCATTGAGCATGTCGTCCAGATCGGTGAGGTAGGTGCCATTGCGGAAATGCGCCAACAACATGGCCGCCTGTTCCTTCAAGGGCAACACATCCATCGCGCGCAGTTGTTCGGCCATGGTTTCCAGTCCGATCACGCGTTGCCCGCTGGATCGCGCGTGTTCCAGCAGAAACTCATCGAGCACCTCCGGATGGTCACTGCCCATGGCATCCTTGCCAAGGATCGCCATGATGAAGAAGGGCTTCATGCGCATGAACATGCCCGCCGTGGCACCGAATCGTTCGTTCATCCCTTGCTCTACCATGGGCCGGTCCCGCTTGCGATAGAGGTCCATCAATTCCTTGCCATCGGGCAGCATCATTGCGCTCATCAATGCGAGCACGCCTGCTTCGGCTTGTTGGAAGTCCAATTCGCCGGCCACGGTGCTCACGCCTTCCATGGCGGAGATCACGGCCTGGGAATAGGTGTAGGCCCGGGCATCCTGGCTGTGTATGGTGCCATAGAGATAACCCCGCGGCGACCCTTCAGGATCGGTGATCTGCCACAACAGTGCATCCGGTGTGCCCTGCGGAAATGCCTGCGCCGGACAGATGAGCAGGCAGAGCGCGGCGATACCAGCGCGGATGAGCATGGCGCAAGTTAGCGCCAGGCCGTGGGGCGCTTCTCCCCTACCACTGGGTGTGGGCCAGGGCGAAGGAGAGCAGGGCGAGGATGGCGAAGATGACGACGCTGGCGCGGATCAGTTGCGCGCGTTCGGCGGTTCGGGAGCGGTCCATGGAGCAGGTGGTAAGGTCGGTCCGTTGAGTACATTATTGACGCGGGGAACGCCGAGGGTTGCCCGATTTGCGTCGTGATAGATCCCACACCTTCAACCACATCCATATCGGCGCGCCTTTCAGGCCATCCGATACACACCCCGGATCATCAAGGCCGGCCTGCACGAATGAAGCGGTGTACCGAGTGTCCATCTGCGGTTTCCAGCAGAAGCATGTACGGACCCGAAGCCAGGTTTCCCAAGGAGATGGAGCTCTCCCCACTGCCAGATCGGCCTTCACGCACCAAGCGGCCCTCGGGCGAGTGAATACGCCAAAGTATTTGCCCGGGTACATCTTGCGGCCACTGTATGAACAAACGATCCGTCGCCGGATTCGGATGTATCAGGGGCACTTGCGATCCTGTTGTGGTGATACCCGTGCTTACCGTCGTTACCAACACACTCGGCTCGGTGATCACTGGCGGGTTGAAGTCGAAGAAGATGTTCGCGATGTTGATGATCTCCTCTGCGGGGAGCAAGGGCAGGTGCGGACGGATGCGGAAGCCGACGAATCCATGGCTCAGAGGCTCGTTCACGTTGCTGTCCGGCAGCAGGATGTTGGGGAAGATGAAACGGAGGATGCCCTGGCCCACGACCTCCCGATTGTGCGCATGTGAAGCCGCACCCCAGGTGATACTCGCCACGTCCAGGTTCGTCGGAAGTGTATCGGTGATCACCACGTTGAATGCCGTGTCCGTGCCCGTGTTCTGAAAACGGATGGTGTAGTCGATCCACTCATCCACGCCGATATGCCATACCGTGGTGTTACCAGCGCTGGTGGTGGCCAGCTTGTCGTTGGGATCGTAACTGCCGGTGACGACCTGCGCGACCTCCACGCTGTTGTTGGAGAGGTCCACGTCCGTGTTCTGCGTCGCCAGTTCAGCGTTGAAGAGCAGTTCGGTGCCCAGGAGAGCCACATCGGGTGGCACCTGCAGTCGCACGTTCACATCGCGGTGCTGGAAGGCGTTCGTCATGGTGAGCTGCGGCGCGGTCCAGGTGAGCGTATTGCCGACGATGCTGGATGGCAGCGGTGTGGACGTGACGAAGCTGAGCACAGGGTCGTGGGTGAAGGTGAGGACCACCGGGCCCGTGGGATCGGGAGTGAGATTGTCGATGTCCATGGCCACCAGCACCTCAAAACCCGGCCTGGCCGCACCACTGCCCATGGTAAGCTGCACATCCAAGGGCGCACCGGGCGCACAGGCCACATTCATGTTGTTCAGGTTGGCCCCGCTGAGTTCCGCCGTGACCGGGCAGCTCTGCTCCAGCACGGGATGCAACTCCTCGATGTCATAAGTACCCAAGGGCACCTGCGCGCTGTAGAAGCCGACATCGTTGGTGGTGGCGTAGAATGGTCCGGGGGTGAGCTGCACCACGGTGGTGGGCACCAGGTTCTCGCCACCGTTGAGGGCGCAGTTCGAGTTGTTGTCCACGAAGACCCGGCCGTTGATCAGCCCACAGGTGCTGCCCAGGTCAGGGATCACCACTTCCACCGAATCACGGCAGATCAAATTGTAGTACGCCTCATCTGCATACTGGTCGCTCCAATCGTGGTCCACCAACACCCAATAATCCCCGGGTGCCAGTCCCGTGAATTGCACGGTGCCATTGGGCAGCAATTGATTGTACGCGCAGTAGCCGCCAAAGCCCAGGTATCCATCGCTGTTCTTCAGCCGGACCTCCTTGTACCCGGGACCCACCGAGACCAATGCGCTGCCAATGTTGCCATTCGAGCACGAGCCGTTCACGCTGAGCGCCTGTGGTGTGGTCAGGGGTTCGGGCGCGGGCACGGTGAAGTCGAAGCTGCCGGGGCATCCGGAACCATCCGTGTAGTTGATGGTCACGCCCGCGCCAGGCTGTGCTCCGAATACTTTGATGTTGTAATACGAAAAGACACCACATGCCTCCTGTAATTCCATCCATTCCAGAAGATGGCCGGGGGCATCGAACCAATAGGGACCGGGGCCATGTTGCGTACCGGTGGTGAAGTCGGGCGGCATCCCATTCTCCGTGCCGCCCCAGAACGTGACCATGGGTTCCTCTCCCGGGCATACGCTCAGCGGATTGAAGGTGCTGAAAGGATAGCTGCTCAGGTCCACGATCTCACCTTCCGCGACCGCCACTTCCATGGTGGCATCGGTCACCGTCACCGTGTAGATCCCGGCGGGTAGGGCGGTGATCGTTGGTGTGTTCTCGCCATTGCTCCACTGGATGTCATAGGGCGGCACACCGGACACGATCTGCACTACCAAAGTGCCCATGGGCTGGCCGCAAATGGAATAGCCCTGCACCTGTACTTGTATCTGTAGTGCGTGGGTCGGAAGTAGAAGGCTGGACGCCAATGCCACCAGCAGCAGCCTGAAAGTGTTCTGTCTCATGGGCTTCCTGATCATTCGGTCAAGGTACCTGGATCACACGCACTGCCGCGGGCACCACGCCACCTTTCGCGCGATACATGAAATAGACGCAACCGTACCGGATGGATGCCCCCCTTACCCGTGCTACTGCTTGACCAACTTCACCACATCGCTGCCACGCGCATTCCAAACCCGCAGCACATACAGCCCCGCAGAGTGCCCGCTAAGGTCGAGCACTGTGAGCGCACCTTCCGCACGTTGCTCCGCTACGCGCATCCCTGCCAGGTCGTATACCTCAAAAAGCGTGGGACCAGCGGACGTCGAGTTCAGCATCACCTGGTAGACCCCATTGCCGGGGTTGGGGAAGACCTGGAGGCCCACCTCCAAGTGCTCATCGATGGTCGTAGGGATCACGGAACCGCTGCAATCAAAAGGGTTGTTGACGGGATCATCCACCTCGCAAAGTGGGTAGTTGAGCCACTGCCCGTTGATCGGTCCGCTCATGGCCGGTACATAGTTGGGCATGCAGGTGAAGGGGTTGTTGGCGATGTGGAAATGGCTCAGGACGCTGTTGGTAAGTGACATGGGCAGGATCGGAAGACAGACGATCTGATTGTTCTGACATGCCAGCTGCAACAGTGAACCGGGCAGCTCAGGCAGTGCGATCAGATCATTGTCCTGACACCACAGAAGAAAGAGTGTTCCAGGTAGTTCCGGAAGCATGATGAGGTCGTTGAAGCCACATGCCAGTGTATAAAGCGATCCGGGCAATTCCGGCATTGTGGTGAGGTGGTTATTGGAGCAGTTGAAGTACCAGAGCGATGCAGGCAATTCCGGCAACACGGTCAGATCATTGTTGTCACATAAGATCTGAATGATGCTCCCTGGCAACTCCGGCAGCGCGGTGAGGTTGTTGCCGCCACACCTCAGTTCCAGGAAACCTGTTGGCAGGTCCGGTAATACAACAAGGTCGTTGTTGGTACAATCCAGCCACTGGAGGGATGCGGGCAGTGGTGGCAGGGTGACGAGTTGGTTGTTACTGCAATTCAGCGATAACAGTCCTACAAAATGCTCGATACCCGTGAGGTTCGATATACCCGCGTTGCCCAGTTCCAGAACGATGGTGCTCAAAACATCAGGACACTGGGTATTCATCTGGTTCCCGTTCATGCAACCCGGGAACAACTGGTTCAGCTTGGTTACGAACGCTGGATCGGAGATCGTCACCCACTGCGCTGTTGCTTGCATGGAAAGACACATCACCACGATGGGAAGTAGGAGGTTCTTCATTGCTGTGTGTGCTATGATCTGTTTCCGGGAAACAATGCTTTATCCGCTACGGCAACTGCTCCACCTTCACCGCCGTGGGCACCACCCCTCCTATGGTCTGCAAGATGATATCACGGTCGTTGGCGGCACCCACATACTTGCTATCGCCATCCATGTTGATATCCGATCCGCCGTAACCACTCACCACATTGCTGGGTACGTTGCCGCCCACCTCCACCAGCACCCGGTCGCGATCGTTGGACGTGCCGGTGTATTTCACCTGCCCATCGAAGTTGGCATCTCCGGGCCAGAGCGCCCGCACACCGTCCAGCATTTGTTGGGCATCGGTGCCGTGGGTGGGCCAGATGGGATCGCTGAAGTCGGCCTCTTCGGCCTGTCCGCTGGTGTGGGGCTGGAAGAAGAGCGCATCGCCGAACATCACCCCCAGGTGGTTGCGGTGGCGCAGCACCACGCGGTAGCCCGCCGAGGGTGCCGTGATGGCTACGGGCGAGATGCCGTCCTGGTCCACCACACGCCCATCGCGCCGAACCAGGGCAGCACGGCTGTATGCCACCACAGCGGGCGCCACCTCTGGACGCAGTTCCACCACCACCCAGTCCACGATCGCCGTGGGGCCGGTCGTCGCCAGTACGGCGCCATCCACGCTCTCCCCACCCCCACCCTGGAAGGCGTAGCCCAGCGCGGTGTAGGGCTCGGTGGAGGGCAGCAGGCCCAGGGAGCGGAGGTCATCGCGCATCAGGCCACTGCCCGTATCGTAGGCGCCGCCGAGGAATACCTTGGCATCCAGCAGCACCTGTTCTTCGGGGTATGGCACAGTGAGCACACTCGGCTCGGTGATCACCGGCGGATTGAAGTCGAAGTAGATGTTGGCGATGTTCGCCACTTCGTCCCCAGGCTCCGTCATGAAACCATCGCGCACCTTGATCCGGAAGTCCACGAAACCGTGGCTCAAGGGTTCGTTCACATTGCTGTCGGGCAATAGGATCCCCGGGAAGGCGAACTTGAGGAGGCCCGGACCTTTGATGTGCCACAGGCAAAAATGTGAGGATGCTCCCACCACGATGCTGGCCGGATCGAGCGCGGGCGGGAGCGTATCGGTGATCAGCACGTTGAAGGCCGTGTCGGTGCCCGTGTTCTGGAAACGGATCCGGTAGTCGATCCACTGGTCGTCGCCGGGCAGCCACCAGGTATCGCTGCCACTGCTGGTGCGTGCCAGCTTGTCGTTGGGGTCGTATGCGCCGGTGATGATGGTCTGCAACACGGCGGTGTTGTTGGACAGATCGCCATCGGTATTGGCCGTGACCACCGTGGCGGCGGTGACCAATTCGGTGCCCAACAGACCCACGTCCGGCGGCACCTGGAAGCGAACGTGGGCCGTGCGTTCCGCCCAGGCACCGATGCTGTTCGCGCCGGAGTACACCCAGGTGAGGGTGTTGCCACTGCTGCTGGTGGGTGGTGGTGTGGCTCCCAGGAAAGTGAGCAGGGGATCATACGTGAGCGTCATGGCCGTGCCCGCTCCTGCCGGGGCCGGGGTGAGGTTGCGGACCTTGGTGCCCACGTGGTACTCGAAACCGGGGCGAGCTGGTCCATCGCTCAGGCTCATGCGCACATCCAAGGGCACGGTGGGCAGTGTGGGTTGATCCACGGTGAGGGGTGTGGGTGAACCGGTGATGCTGAAGGGGATCGGGTCGCCGCTGCAATGTTCCTCCACCTGTGGGTGGCTCAGGTCCATGGTGTAGGCTCCCGTGGGCAGCACCAACGAGTAGTTGAAGCCGGTGGTGCCGGTGGTCTGCACGTAGTAGGGGCCGGGGAGCATCTCGATGATCGCCTCCGGCACACGGATCTCGTTCGTTTGAAAGGTGCAGTTCTCGTTGGCATCCACGAAAGCGCGCCCCTGCACCGTGCCGCAGGTGCCACCCAGGTCGGCAATGGATACCGCGATGGTATCCGCCACTAACACCGCATCGGGATGGAACGCCTCCGCAGCGGGCATGCCCAACACCACCAACTCATATTGACCTGCGGGCAACTGGTCGAAGGTGACCGTACCGTTGATCTGTGCAAGGGTTTGCCACCTTGGGGTGAACGGCCCATCGGTGCGGGTGAGTCGCAGGGATGGGACCGGACCGTTCGCAGGCCAGGGTGGACCGCCAACAGCCGCGATGATGGATCCCGTGGGCGCATTGGCACAGGAACCCTCCGCGTCCAGCACCATCACCTGCGGGAGCTGCATGGGTTCCATGACCGTGAAAAAATTCCCGTACGCAGGACACCAGAACGGCAAATTGGGACTGTCCAAAAGCAGGCTCGATGGATACTCGTTGAGAGCCAGTGGCGCACTGAACCAGATGGCGATATCCGGAAGTCCATTCAGATCGACGGCGTGGATGGTATAGCCCCACTCGTTGCCCCACAAATTGAGGATCGGCCCGGTATCGCAGTCACCCCACTCGTACGGAGCACCACAGGAGATCTCGGCGTAGAACAAAGGGTTGTTCCCATTGGGATACGCCAATGGATACACAGAGATAGAGGACCCCGACCATCCACCCATGTACCCCCATTCCTGGACGATCTCCCCAACATCGTCCGTGACTGTCACGCTGACAGTGTAGTTCAACGGCTGAGGCTCGAAATAGTGGCTTGTACCACCTGCACCGACCACCTCGATAAAGGCCCCATTGTTCCAATTGAAGGTATAGGGCGGCACCCCACCGGTCACCTGGGCGGTCCAGTCCATTCCCGTATACCCCGGGTAAAAGGCGTGGCAGTCGTAGTGGTCCTGCGTAACGGCGACTTCCATGGCTTGTGATCCCGGTCCGAAGAGCAACGCCGGGATGCTTGCGAAAAGGACTCTGCTCGTGATCATGGATCATACTATTGGGGATTTCCGCATCATTGTTTCGAAAATAGGGAAGTCACGGCAACTGCTCCACCCGCACCGCCGTGGGCACCACACCACCTATGGTCTGTAGGATGATGTCGCGGTCGTTGGCGGCACCCACATACTTGATGTCGCCATCCATATTGATATCCGATCCGTCGTAGCCGCTCACCACATTGCTGGGCACATTGCCGCCCACCTCCACCAGCACCCGGTCGCGGTCGTTCGCCGCGCCGGTGTACTTCACCTCCCCATCGAAGTTGGCATCTCCAGGCCAGAGTACCAGGGTGCCATCCACGTTCTTGCGCGCTTCAGTGCCCCAGGTGGCTGTGGCGGCAGTGGTGAAGTTCACCACCGCCATGGTCTGTGAAAGCTCCACCGGTGTGGCCGTCATGCAACCCAGATGGTTGCGGTGTCGGATGGCGATCTGGTACGGGCCCTCCTCCACATGGAACTTCACGCCGATCGAACCATCCACCTCCACCACCCGTCCATCGCGGCGGATCAGCGCACTGCGCGAAGAAAGAACTGTTGCAGCATCATTCGCATCGCGCAATTCGAGCAGTACCCAGTCCACGATCGCGTGGGCACCGGTTTGCGCCAGCAGCGTGCCTGCGGTGCCCTCCCCGCCGCCCAGGCCAGCATGTGCATAGCCCAGTGCGGTGTGAGGCTCATCAGGTGGCAACAGGTCGGCGATCCGCAGCGCATCGCTCATGCTCGTGCTGGCCGCATCGTACGGACCACCGAGGAAGGCATGCACATCCACCAGCAACGGCGGCACCACCACCGTGAGGACGCTCGGCTCGGTGATCACCGGCGGATTGAAGTCGAAGTAGATGTTGGCGATGTTGATCAATTGATCTCCCGGCTGCAGGTCCTGAGGATCGCGCGGCTTTATGCGGAAACCCACGAAGCCATGGCTCTTCGGTTCGTTCACGTTGCTGTCCGGCAGCAGGATGTTGGGGAAGTAGAATTTGATCGTACCGTGGCCCTGCAGGTCCCAGGTGAAGTTGTGCGAGGCCGCTCCAACAATGATGGACCCCGGATCGAGGTTGGTCGGTAGCGTATCCGTGATGATCACGTTGAAGGCCGTGTCCGTGCCCGTGTTCTGAAAACGGATGGTGTAGTCGATCCATTCATCTTGTTCCAGCACCCAGTATTCCGTGCCGCCGGTGTTGGTGGTGGCCAGCTTGTCGTTGGGATCGTAAGCGCCGGTGATGGTGCGGTAGTTGATCGCCGTGTTGTTGTCCGGGAGCTCGTCGGTGTTCGCCGTGGAAACGTTGGCCGTGGCCACCAGCTCGTAGCCCAGCAGGCCCACATCGGGTGGCACTTGAAAGCGGACCGTATATCCACGCGCCTGCCATGCGGTGAGCTGCGTCTGGTTCCAGGTGATGATGTTCCCACTCACGTTACTCGGGTTCGGCGTGGCCGAGAGGTAGGTGATCGTGGGATCGAACTCCAGCGTGACCGTAATGGCGCCGCTGGCCGCCGGGGTGTTGTTCTTCACACCCAATGCATAGATGAACTCGAAGCCCGGCCGCGCCAATCCGCTGTTGAGCATGATCCGCACGTCCAGCGGCACCATGGAGGTATCCGGGAAATTCACTGTGCTGGTCCCACCAGGTGAGATACTGAAAGGGATCGGGCCGCCGGTGCAGTGCTCACCGAGCAGGTCGCTATGCTGTTCGGCCGTGAAGGAGCCCGAAGGCAGCGCCACGGTGTAGAGGCCCTGCGAACTGGTGGTGGCGTAATACGGGCCGGGCTGCACTTCAATGATGCCACCGGGCACGTACGGTTCGTTCGATTGCCGCGTGCAGTTCAGGTTGTAGTCCATGTAAGCACGTCCAGTCACAAGGCCGCAATCCACGCCCAGGTCGGGAACAGTGAAGGGGACGAACTGGCAGGAGGAGAATTCCGGCTGTGCCTGCATCGAGTTATCTGAGGGCCGTACCACCACTTCATAGTCCCCGGGCAACAGACCGGTGAAGGTGCGCACGCTCCCGTTCTCGGGAGCGGTCTGCACCCCGTCCAAGCTGCATTCCGACTCCAGAAAGGTACCGTCAGCGGTGCGGATCGCGATGCCCAGGTAGTACGCGCCGGGAAAAGGTGGCTCCTCCCAAGGCCCGGTCGCCACCACCACACTGCCCTGCGACAGGCCACTGCAACTGCCGCTCACACTCATCACTTGTAGCGGGATCTCAGGGATCGGTGGCTTGATGGTGATCGTGGCCTCGCCGGGACAACCATTCGCATCCGAGTATGAGACCGTGACGGTGGATCCCACCGGCTGGTCAAGCGGCAGGTAGCGCTCGGGATCGAGCCAGCTGCTGTAGCAGGGATTCGGTACGGTGGGCGTGAATGAACCGTTCACGAAGAAGGTCCACGGGCCGGGCCCGACCCAATAGTTGCCCTGCTCGTCCGTGAACGATGAATAGGGATAGACGTAGGGCATTCCTTCGGCACACCAGCCCTGCACCTGAGGCGGGCCGATGGTGTTGTAGTACCAGTCCGAGTAGGTCCGGCTTTCCACCTCGCCTTCCACTGTGATCTCCGTGAGCTCGGCATCGATCACCGTCACCGAATAGAATCCCGGCGTCAGTCCCGTGATCAGATAACTGCTTCCTCCTGTGCTCCACTGAATGGTGTACGGCTCCATGCCGCCAAAGACATTGACGGACAAGCGGCCTGTCGCAGCACCACAGAAGGATGGACTCTCCTGTAAAACACTGGCATCCAGACAATGTCCATGGGTGAGCAGCAGCAGTGTGGGGATCAGAAGCAGCGGGCGGATCATCCCGGTGGTCCGATAGCCTTTCTCTCGTGCACGTACCGCCAGAGAGCGGATGAACTGTGGAAAGGCCATGAGGATCGGCGGGTGCGTTGGGTTCATGTCATGCGGGTATGTAGGTGACCTGCATTGTGGTCTTTCGTGATGCGGGTCTCCATTTGAAGTTCAATACACGAAAGAGACGCGATCCACAATGTAGGGATGCCCATAAAATGCGCCTCCATCCGTTCACACGCAGCTGGATACCTTTGCCGCCGCTCGCGCCATGGCCACATGCCCGCATGAGCACATGGGCACATGAGCTCCCCCCGCACCGTCGCCTTCCACACCCTGGGCTGCAAGCTCAACTTCAGCGAGACCAGCACCCTGGCGCGCTCACTGGAGGAGGCCGGCTATGCCCGCGTGAAGGTGGAGGAGCGCCCGGACATCTTCGTGCTCAACACGTGCAGCGTCACGGAGAACGCGGACAAGGAATGCCGCCAATGGGTGCGCCGTTTCCAGCGCATCAACCCGGAAGGCTTTATCGCCGTGATCGGATGCTACGCCCAGCTAAAACCGCAGGAGATCGCCGCGATCCCCGGTGTGGACCTGGTGCTGGGGGCGAATGAGAAGTTCGATCTCGCTGCGCACATCGATCGGATGAGCGACCGCGAAGCCGGTCATCGCGAGCGGGACCTGCGGGCGGACATGCGCGGCGAAGCGATCTTCTCCCCCATCCGCGATGTCCGCACCTTCATCCCCTCCTACAGCGCGAACGATCCCGCCTCCGCGCACGCTACGGTGGGCGCGCGCACCCGCACCTTCCTGAAAGTGCAGGACGGCTGCGACTACTTCTGCTCCTTCTGCACCATTCCGCTGGCCCGCGGACGCAGTCGCAGTGGCACCATCGCGGAGACCGTGGAACAGGCGCAGCGTATCGCCGCATCAGGCGTGAAGGAGATCGTGCTGACCGGCGTGAATACCGGGGATTTCGGGAAGTCCTCCGCTCCGCGAGGGTCGTCGACCCATGCGGTAACGGAGGACTTCCTCCAACTGATACAGGCACTCGAACAGGTGGAAGGCATTGCCCGCTTCCGCATCAGCAGCATAGAACCCAACCTGTGCCACGACGGCATCATCGAATTCGTCGCCAGCAGTCAACGTTTCGCACCGCACTTCCATATGCCTTTGCAAAGTGGCAGCGACACGATCCTTGCACGCATGCGCCGCCGCTACGACACAGCCCTCTATGCGGAACGGGTCCACCGCATCAAGGGCCTGATGCCGCATGCCTGCATCGGCGTGGATGTGATCACCGGCACACCGGGCGAGAGGGAAGCGGAATTCATGAAAACCCACGCCTTCCTGCGCTCGATCCCCGTGGACTATCTGCATGTGTTCACCTACAGCGAGCGCGCCAACACCACGGCCGTGCGCCCGCCTGCCGGACAGGCAGGTATGGAAGATGTGGTACCCATGGAAGTACGCCGTGAACGCACCAAACAACTGCGCATGCTCAGCAGCAAGCTGCAACGCGCGTTCTATCAACGACATATGGGCACCACGCGTGATGTTCTGTTCGAGTATGGGGAAAGGTCAGAGGCCAGCATTGCGACCTCCGCAGGGTCTCTCGCAGAGGACCCTGCGGTTTCAACACATCGTACCGCAGGGTCCCCGCCTTCGTCGGGAGACCCTGCGGAGGTCATGGATCAAATGCAAGGCTGGACGGACAACTACCTCCGCGTTTCCATCCCCTACGATCCCGCACTGGCGAACAATATTGTTCCCATCACCTTGGAGCGCATCAACGCTGAAGGACACTTCGAAAGCACGGTCGGGGCATTCCGATCATCTGATCTTCTGATCGTCTGACCGACCCGATCGGCATGTACCCCACCCTTTATCATGCATTCCTCGACCTCACCGGTCTGGACCTGCCTTTCCTCAAATTCCTCAACAGCTTCGGCTTCTTCGTGGCGGTGGCCTTCATCCTCGCCAGTTGGACCTTGGCCCTGGAACTGAAACGCATGGGTCGCGCGGGGCTCATTCCATCCACCACGCGCACGGACACCATCGGCGAGCGGGCCAAACCAAGCGAGCTCATCACCAGCGGCATCATTGGCTTCCTCCTTGGTTGGAAGGGCCTGTACCTGCTGTTGAATTTCAGCGAAGCCACCGCCGATCCACAGGCATTCCTGCTCAGCGGCCGGGGGGTGATCATTGGCGGTGTGCTGGTCGCAGCCCTGCTGGCCTGGCTGAAGTGGCGGGAGAAGGACAAGGCCAAACTGGAGAAGCCACGCACCGAGCAGGTGATCGTTCAACCGCATGAGCACGCGGGCAACATCACCCTCACCGCAGCGCTTTGGGGCCTGATCGGCGCCAAGCTTTTCCACTGGCTGGAGAACCCGCGCGAGTTCATGTCCTTCATCACCAACCCCAGCGGCGATGCCATCCTCAGCGGGCTTACGATGTACGGAGGCCTCATCGTTGCGGGCGCCATGGTGATCCGCTACTTCACGAAACATGGCATCCCCGCCTGGCGTGGTGCCGACGCGGCCGCACCGGGTGTAATGCTCGCCTATGGCGTGGGCCGCATCGGCTGCCAGGTCAGCGGCGACGGCGACTGGGGCATCGTCAACACCACCTTCCTCGGTCCCGGTCCGAAATGGCTGTGGCAGTATGATTACCCCAACAATGTCAACGCCGTGGGCATCCCGCTCACCGATGGCCGTCCCTGCTTCGAGAACTACTGCACCGTGTTGCCCGAGATGGTCTTTCCCACTCCCATCTACGAGACCGCGGTGTGCGTGGGCTTCTTCTTCCTGCTGTGGGCACTTCGGAAACGACTCACCCCGCCGGGCATGATCTTCTTCCTCTTTCTGTTCCTCAACGGACTGGAGCGCTTCTTCGTCGAGAAGATCCGCGTGAACGTGCAGGTGCTGGGCAACATCACCCAGGCGGAGATCATCGCCACCGTATTGATGGTGGCCGGCATCGGCGGCATGTTGTGGTTGAGGAAAACCAGATCCACGGAAGGTGGGAAAGCGGTGCAACAGGAATGAGGTTGGCAGTAGTCGGTTGTCAGTGGGTTTTGGAAGGCGGATGGCACTTATTTACTGAAACGGAACGCGTCGGCAGCCAGACAACCGACAACTGACAACCCAATACAACTTATCATGGACATCAATCATCTCCAACAACTTACCAGGCAGGTCGAGATCATCTGCATCGAGATCGCTGCCTTCATCCGCAGCGAAGCACCCAAGGTCACCGAAGCGGGCGTCTCCAGCAAGAGCGCCAACAATCTGGTGACGCACGTGGATCACACGGCAGAGGACCGCATCGTGGAAGCCCTGGAAAAACTTCTACCCGATGCAGGCTTCATCGCCGAGGAAGGAAGCGGCGTGCAGGGCACCGGCCTCAACTGGGTGATCGATCCACTGGACGGCACCACCAATTTCGTGCATGGCGTGCCCTGTTACTGCATCAGCATCGCCCTTCTTGATGGCACGGAACCGCTCCTGGGCGTGGTGCATGAAGTGACACGCGACGAACGCTTCACCGCCTGGAAAGGCGGCGGAGCCTTCATGAACGGCGAGCCGATCCGCGTCAGTGCCCGCAAGGACCTCCAGGACAGCCTGCTCGCCACCGGTTTCCCATACGACGATTTCGGCTACGAGGCCGAATACATGGATCTCTTGCGGGAGTTGATGCACCGCACGCGGGGCATCCGGCGGCTGGGCAGCGCTGCGGCCGATCTGGCCTATGTGGCCTGCGGGCGATTCGAGGCCTTCTATGAATATGGCCTAAACAGTTGGGATGTGGCGGCCGGTGTATTGCTGGTGCGCGAGGCGGGCGGCAAGGTCAGTGGGTTCCGCATCACCAAGGATCCTGTCTTCGATGAGGAGATCGTGGCCAGCAACAGCTCCATCCACGATGAATTGCTGGAGGTGATCGAGCGCAACTGGCAGCGGCAGGACTGAGCCCGCCTTGGAAAAGATGAGGCCCGCATTCCTATGTGGAACGCGGGCCCCGATCA
>JBGTES010000067.1:0-5446 GCA_041747675.1 Flavobacteriales bacterium | reverse complement strand
GATGCCATTGTTCACGTCCCAGTGCAGCATGCTCTTCAAGCGTCGATCGCTGTCGGCACTGCCGTCCAGCACCATGCCGAATCCGCCGTTGATCACTTCGCCCCAGCCCACGCCACCGCCGTTGTGCAGGCTGATCCAGGTGGCGCCGCGGAAGGCATCGCCCACGAAGTTCTGCACGGCCATGTCCGCGGTGAAGCGGCTGCCGTCGCGGATATTGCTGGTCTCGCGGTAGGGGCTGTCGGTGCCGCTCACATCGTGGTGGTCGCGGCCCAGTACGATCGGTGCGCTGATCTCGCCACGCTTGATCGCCGCATTGAATGCTTCTGCGATCCGGATACGACCCTCGCTGTCCGCGTATAGGATCCGTGCCTGGCTGCCCACCACCAGTTTGTTCTCCTCCGCGCTGCGGATCCACTTCAGGTTGTCAGCGATCTGCTGGCCGATCTGCTCCGGTGCTTCCTTCAGCATGGCCTCCAGCACATCACCGGCGATGCGGTCGCTTGTCGCCAGGTCTTTCGCATCGCCACTGGTGCATACCCAGCGGAAGGGCCCGAAGCCGTGGTCGAAGCACATGGGCCCCATGATGTCCTCTACGTAACTGGGATACTTGAACTCCTGACCCTCACCCCCGGCCCCTTTCCAAGGGAGAGGGGTGGGATGCGCACTTTTTGCGAATACGTCGGCGCCAGCGCGGCCGGCTTCCAACAGGAAGGCATTGCCGTAGTCGAAGAAGTACATGCCCTGCTCGGCAAGCTTGTTCACGGCAGTGACATGGCGCTGGAGGGTGTCCTGCACACGTTGATTGAAGGTGACAGGGTCCTGCACCATCAGTGCGTTGCTCTCTTCATAGCTCAGCCCCACCGGGTAGTAGCCACCTGCCCATGGGTTGTGCAGGCTGGTCTGGTCGCTGCCCAGGTCCACCTTGATGTTGCGTGCGGCAAGCCGTTCCCACAGGTCCACGATGTTGCCGAGGAAGGCGATGCTGTGCGCTTCACCCTTCTGCTGCCAGGCCTGCGCTGCATCGATGCAGGCGTCCACGTCGGCGATCACTTCATCCACCCAACCCTGGCTGTGGCGCTTGTGCGCAGCGGTGGCATTCACTTCAGCACAGATGGTGACCACGCCCGCGATATTGCCCGCCTTGGGCTGGGCACCGCTCATGCCGCCGAGACCGGAAGTGACGAACAGGGGGAGATCCCCCTGGCCCCCCGCCCTCACCCCCGGCCCCTCTCCCGAGGAGAGGGGGGGAATGCGCTTCCGAAGCATGCGTGTGGCGTTGAGAATGGTGATCGTCGTGCCGTGCACGATGCCCTGCGGGCCGATGTACATGTAGCTGCCTGCGGTCATCTGGCCGTACTGCGACACACCCAGCGCGTTCATGCGTTCCCAGTCGTCCGGCTGGCTGTAGTTGGGGATCACCATGCCGTTGGTGACCACCACGCGCGGGGCTTCGGTGTTGCTGGGGAAGAGGCCCAGGGGGTGACCGCTGTACATCACCAGGGTCTGCGCGTCGGTCATTTCCGACAGGTAGCGCATGGTGAGGCGGTACTGTGCCCAGTTCTGGAACACCGCGCCGTTGCCGCCGTAGGTGATCAGCTCGTGCGGGTGCTGTGCCACGGCGGGGTCCAGGTTGTTCTGGATCATCAGCATGATGGCCGCTGCCTGCCTGCTCTTTGCGGGGTAGTCGCCGATCGGCCGTGCGTGCATGGCATGCTCCGGACGCAGGCGGTACATGTAGATGCGGCCGTGCGCCTGTAGTTCGGCGGCGAATTCCGCCGCCAGGATGGCGTGGTGCTTTTCAGGGAAGTAGCGCAGGGCATTGCGCAGAGCCAGCTTCTTCTCTTCGGTGCTGAGGATGTCCTTGCGCTTCGGGGCGTGGCTTACGCTCGGGTCCAGCGGCTGGGCAGGGGGAAGGACTTCCGGGATGCCTTCGCGGATGGTGCGTTGGAAGCGTTCGAGATCGGATGCGGTGGGCATGGTCGGAACGCCGGACCTCTGGGCGCTGGCGGGCCGCTAAGATCGGCCATGCCGGGCCACCCGCGATCAGCCCTTCTTCCCGGGCTGGTTGAACCCATACGGGCAATGCCTGCACCCGCTCTGGCAGCAGTAGCCGCGCTTGTGGTGGTACTGCTCGGTGAAGACCAGGTAGCCTTCCGGGCTGAAGTAGTAGTCCCCCTCCTCCAGGCCCAGGCGCTGCATGCGCTCGGCGCGCTCGCGCTGTGCGGATCCCTCCATGGCCTCTTCGCCTTCCTTTTCCACGTTTCGGAACACCCGTGGACCGCTCAGGGTTCGGGGCGGGGCCCGAAGTTTCGCCACCCGCGCATGTCAAGGCCCGCCCGCGGCACGTTCTTTTCACATCCCACCGTGGGATCCTTGGTGGATGGATCGTGGAAAACTTCTGAAAGCCCCGGTAGGTTTGCTGGTCGAGGTGAGTGAACAAAGGATGAAGCCCACTGTGGATATGTTCAAAACCCTGCTGCTGGGCTCTTTTCTGGGCCTGCCCGTCGCCCTTTTGGCGGGCGATCCGCCCAACAACAAGCGCTTCACGCCGGAGGAGTACATCACCCAGTGGAAGGCCGTGGCTGTGCGCAAGATGAAGGAGCATGGCATCCCGGCCAGCATCACCCTGGCCCAGGGCCTGCTGGAAAGCGGCAACGGCAACAGCAAGCTGGCGCGCGAGGGGAACAACCACTTCGGCATCAAATGCACGCCCGATTGGACCGGCGGCAAGACCTACCATGACGACGACGCCAAGGGCGAGTGCTTCCGGAAATACAAGGATGCCACCCAAAGCTATGAGGACCACGCCCGCTTCCTGCAACGCCCGCGCTATGCCGCGCTGTTCGAGCTGAAGCCCACCGACTACAAGGGCTGGGCCCATGGCCTGAAGAAGGCCGGCTATGCCACCGATCCCAGCTACGCGCCCAAGCTCATCAGCCTCATTGAGCGCTACGAACTGCACAAGCTGGACCAGGGCGTGGACGTCTCCTACCGGCCCACCGCCAAGCCCGATCCCAAGCCTTCCCCGGGGCGCAGCGGCAAACGTCCGGCAGGGGGCGGCGAGACCATCACCATTGGCGGCGGCCGTGCGGTGGATGTGTATGAGGGGAGGATCAAGTACGTGCGGGCCAAAGAGGGCGAGACCCTCCGCGCAATGGCGCGCGAACTGGAGATGACCCACGGCATGCTGGCGCGCTGGAACGACATGGACAAGGAGGCCAGCCTCAGCGCGGGGCAGCGCATCTACACGCAACCCAAGCGCAACGCCTCCAAGAGCACTGCGGTACACACAGCCCGCGAAGGTGAAAGCCTCTGGAGCGTGAGCCAGGAGCATGGCGTGAAGCTGGCCCGGCTGGCGAAGTACAACGGCCTGCCCGTGGATGCACGCCTCAATGCAGGGCAGCAAGTGCATTTGCGCAAACCGGCGCGTTAGGCTTTGCCCGCCCGCTGCACCTTGTGCATCATCACCCCCGCAATGCTCTTTGCCCGCTGCCTGGCCTCCTCCGCCTTGGGTCCGGAGAACAGTTCATCCACCGTGCTGGTGAAGAGCTCCACCCAGCGTTGGAAATGTGTCGCTTCCATGGGCAGGCGCCGGTGTAGCTGCACGTGGGGCGCCATGGGGTCGCCCTTGTACTGGGTGTCGCCAAAGAGGACCATGTTCCAGAAGGCCTCGATGCGCGGGGTGTGGTGCGCCCAATCCACATGGGCGAAGAAGTGCGCCAGCGCCGGATCGTAGCGGGCCTTGGCATAGAAGGCCGCGATCAACACGCTTACTTCCTCGGGACCGGTGATGTCGCGGCGTTGGGGCATGGGGCAAAGGAACCACAGGTCCGATAGGTTTCGGACTGACAGGTATCGGACCGCGGCAGCAGCGCATCACGCTGAGGGATCCCCACCCCCTTTGGACAGCATGCTGCGCAATTTCGTCCACGAAATACCCGGCCATACACCTACACGGTCCGCGCGGACGCATTGGCTTCATTCTTGGACCGCATTGGGCATGCTGCAGAAAGGGTCCATAGGGCAGGAGCCCATCCAAGCACAGGACGACGCTGAGATCCGGAAAAAGACGGTGCTGGTGGTGGACGATGAGCTCGATACCGCGATCATCCTCGGTCTCTTGCTCAAGCGCATGGGCTACAATGTGATCACCTCCTACGATGGGACGGATGGCCTGCGTTGGGCGGAGGATATACTCCCGGATGCGGTATTGCTCGATCTGGGGATGCCCGGCATGGATGGATTCGAACTGGCCCGTGCGATCCGCTTGACCCCCTGGGGCAGGAAGGTGAAACTGATCGCGGTCACCGGGCATGGGGAAGCGGAAGACCGGGCGCGCAGCGCGGAGGCCGGTTTCGACCTGCACATGGTGAAGCCGGTGAGCAGGTCCAGCCTGGCGGAAGTGCTGGGACCCCCTGAGCTCGATTGAGCACAAACTTTAGAGCAGTGTGGTGGCGAAAGCACCACGGTTCGCAGATCCGCGAAAGCGAGGGAGACTCCCTCACCGCTCAATAGCCTTCAGCACCCTGTCCTCTTGGATCAGTACATCCCGGAGTAACAAGTTGTGCGGGAATTGTTTGTGCTTCGTCGACTTGAAGCCTTCCGCGATCTTCTTGAGTGAGGCGGCTGTGATCAGCGACAGATTCAACTCGTACTCGAGGCCGCAGTCTTTGACGAATTCATCTGAGAAGTCGGGAGCGACCAGAAGGAACTTGACCACACGGAAGTCGTTGTGCTTGGCGAGGTCCAAGTAGGCTTTTAGCTGGCGGGAGACGGAACTGAACTTGTTGTATCCGCTCTCCTTCACTGTTTTGCACTCAACGAGGATGAGATCATTGTTCCCGAGGTTCAAGACGATGTCGATATTGTCCTTTACCGTATTGAGCTTTTTGCGGAAGTCCTCGTCCACGTTGAAGCCCAAGACGCCGAAAAGTTTCTTGGTCAGGTCCTCGAACTTCACACCAAGATCACCTTCCTTGATCAGGATGCCATTCTCCTTAAGCAAGGTGAGGTTCCTGAGGCCGATGTTCTCGTAGTTCTCCAGGTAGAGGTTCTCAGCATCCTTGTATGCATCGAGGATGTTGAGGATAATATCTCCGCGTGTTTTGATCGCTTTGGTCTCACAGAATTTCATGAGATCGTCCTGGCTCAACAGTTCGATGATGTCCCTTGGCTTGATGTTGTAATCCAACAGGTAGCTGCTATTCATGATGCGCTCTTCCTGCAGCTCGAAGATCGACCTAAGCCGCGCTGCGACATCGGGGAGTACTTCCTCCACCTCGCGCAACAATTTGTCATATCCATCCACTGCTGTCCGGTTAAGAATCGAACAAAATCAACTGGTTCAGAGGGGTGGGTGCCAATTCCTCATCCCTGGACTTCTGAAAGGCTTGCTGGATGGGCATTTTCTCGAAGGGCATGACCGAGCAGATCTGTAGAATGGAAT
>JBGTES010000066.1:0-5468 GCA_041747675.1 Flavobacteriales bacterium | reverse complement strand
GGTGGGCAGCATCGCACGCGGCCTGTGGCGGTGGATACGCCACACGTACCATGCAGCGACGAGGACCACCACGGCGAGGGCCCAGAGCCAGCGCGGCTCGGCGGCCACATAGCGACGCAGCATCCACACGGCCCCTGCGGCCACGGGTAGCGCGGCAAGCAACAGCCAGAGGGTGGCCACCATCCGTTCGCGGTCAGGACGCATGGGCGGGCGTTGTTTCGGCCATCGGTGCGGTGTCCATCACGAAGCGTTCGGCACCGCTCATCATGGCCTCATTCTCGGCGGGGCTGGGTACGGCCTTGGCGAACTTCACCAGGTCCGCCAGTTCCAGCATGTTGCGCAGTT
The DNA here is from genome assembly GCA_041747675.1 of Flavobacteriales bacterium. Taxonomy (GTDB): domain Bacteria; phylum Bacteroidota; class Bacteroidia; order Flavobacteriales_F; family PHOS-HE28; genus PHOS-HE28. The sequence goes on along the minus strand of JBGTES010000066.1, from coordinate 5,123 downwards.
GCTGGCGCTGGTCGTGGGAGAGCGGCGACACGGCCAGCTCGTGCATCAGTTCGTTGGTGGTGCGTTCCAGGGCGGGCACATCATATCGCTCCTCGATGTATCCACGCAGCAGATCGGTGAGGCGCGCTTGGTATTCCTTGTGACGCCCTGCCTGCCACAGTTCTTCAGCTTCAAGGGCACGGAGTTCGGCGAGGATGCGATCGCGAAGGCCCGGTTCCGCCGCAGGCACCGGGAGGGGCGGAGGCTTAGGAAGAAGCCACCGCGTGACCAGGAACCAGATCAAGGCGGTCAGCGCCAGTACGGCCAGTACCCACGGTCCATAGCGGCGCGCGTACCATGCCAGACTGAAGGGCGTTTCATGGATGCCGCGCAAGGGCCGCAGCTTTCCGCTCTCATCAATTGTCATGGTGCGCACTTCCAGCAACAGGGGCTGGGTGGCGGCGTCGCGCCCGTCGATGCGGAAGAGGAAAGGGGGGATGGCCCAGTAGCCGGTATCGAAGGAAGTGATGGTGATCCGGCGCACGAGCGATGCAGTTTCGGCATCGGTCATCACAGTATCCAGGTCGCCCACATGCAGCACTTCGATATGCGCCCCGATGCTGTCCGGGATCGCGGGCCATTCCACGGCTTTGGTGGAGGCCTCCATGCGAAGGGTGATGATGACGTGTTCACCGATGCGCATCACAGCGGTATCGAGCTCCGCCACAGGTTGCGCGGCAGCGGTCGTCGACAGCAGGATCGCTATGGCGGCCAGGCCCCTCATCGCATCGCTTCGCGGCGCTTGAAGAGATCCATCAGAGGTTTCACATAACCCTCGTGCGTGGTGATCACCGCATGGTCCACGCCCGCGCGGCGCAGGATCTCCCGCGTGCCATTGCCATGCTTCAGGGCCGCGGCGCGGTAGGCGTTGCGCACGGCGCGGCTGCCGGTGTCCACCCATTCGCTCAGGCCCGTCTCAGGGTCGGTGAACCAGGCGAGGCCCACATTGGGCATTTCATTCTCCCGGGGATCGTTCGTGCGCAGCACCACCAGATCATGGCGGCGGTTGGCGATGCGCAGCGCGTCGGAGTAGCCCTCGTCGCGCATGTCGCTGATCAGGAACGCGATGCTGCGCTTCTTGATCACGTTGTTCAGGTAGCGCAGGGCCTCGGTGATGTCCGTGCCACGGCTCCCCGGCCGGAATTCCAGCAGCTCGCGGATCAGCCGCAGGATGTGGCTCCGGCCCTTTTTCGGGGGAATGAATTTCTCCACGCTGTCCGTGAACAGGATCAGTCCCACCTTGTCGTTGTTGCGGATGGCGCTGAAGGCAAGTGTGGCGCAGACCTCGGTGATCAGCTCGCGCTTCAGGAGTTGCGTGCTGCCGAAATTTTCCGATCCGCTCACGTCGGCCACCAGCATCACGGTCAGTTCGCGCTCCTCCTCGAAGACCTTCACGAAGGGATGCCCGAAACGCGCCGTGACGTTCCAGTCGATCGTGCGCACCTCATCGCCGTGGCTGTATTCGCGCACTTCGCTGAAGGCCATACCCCGCCCCTTGAAGGCGCTGTGGTACTCGCCGATGAAGATCTGCTCGCTCAGGCCGCGCGTCCGCAGCTCGATCAGCCTCACCTTCTTGAGGAGCTCCTTGGTATGTTGAGCCGTGTTCATGTGCGCATGTGCCCATATGCTCATGTGCTCATGTGCACATGGGCAAATGATCAGGGAACTTCCACCATGTTCAGCACGCGGTCGATGATCTCCTGCACGGAGATGTTCTCGGCCTCGGCCTCGTAGGTGAGCCCGATGCGGTGGCGCAGCACATCGGGGCACACGGCGCGCACGTCCTCGGGGATCACATAGCCGCGGTGCTTGGTGAAGGCCCATGCCTTGGCCGCGAGGGCCATGTTGATGCTGGCACGCGGGCTGCCACCGAAGGCGATCAGCGGACTCAGGTCGGCGAGCTTGTACTGGTCGGGCCGTCGTGTGGCGTGGGTGATGTCCACGATGTACTGCTCGATCTTCTCATCCATGTACACCTCACGCACAAGGGCGCGGGCGGCGAGGATCTCCTCGGGACGCACCACCTGCTCCGGTACGCCCATGCCACCGGGGCGGACGTTCTGGCGGATGATCAGTTTCTCCTCGTCGTGCCGCGGATAATCCAGCACCACCTTCAGCATGAAGCGGTCCATCTGCGCCTCGGGCAGGGGGTAGGTGCCTTCCTGTTCGATGGGGTTCATCGTGGCCATCACCAGGAAAGGCTCGGGCAGGCGATGGGTCTCCGGGCCGATGGTCACCTGCCGTTCCTGCATGGCTTCGAGCAGTGCGCTCTGCACCTTGGCGGGGGCACGGTTGATCTCGTCGGCCAGTACGAAGTTGCTGAAGAGCGGACCCTTCTTCACGGTGAATTCCTCGCTGCGCTGGCTGTAGATCATGGTGCCGATCAGGTCCGCCGGCAGCAGGTCCGGGGTGAACTGGATCCGGCTGAAGTCCACCGCCACGGTACGTGCCAGGGCTTTGATGGCCATGGTCTTCGCCAGACCGGGCACACCCTCCAGCAGGATGTGGCCGTCGGCGAGCAGGGCCACCACGAGTTTGTGGATCATGTCCTTCTGGCCCACGATGATCTTCGCCATCTCGCGATCGATCAGGTCCACGAAGGTGCTGCCCGCCTTGATGCGGTCGTTGAGCACGCGGATGCTGTCGGTGGTGGCCGCTCCCGGGCCTTGCGTGAGGGTCTCTTCCATGATGGTCGTATCGTTCCGGGCTTAGGGCCACAAGGTGAACGCACAAAGTTGCCCGGCGGTCCATGCGCGTTGCAAGGGCGCGCCGTTAAAGAGTGTTAACCCCTTCCGGCAACATCGGCTGGCTACCTTCGGCGGCATGGAGAACCAACCCGCACCACTCATGCTTTCAGAGGCCATCGGCCATGTGCGCACCTTCCACGATGCGTTCGGCATCCGCAACGCGGAGTCACCCACCGGTGCCATCGGCGATCGTGAAGCGCTGCTGCGCTACAAACTGATCCGTGAGGAGAATGAAGAATACCTCGATGCGGCCATGCGCGGCGACCTTGTGGAGGTGGCCGATGCGCTGGGCGATATCCTTTACATCCTCTGTGGTACTTTGCTGAAACATGGACTGGAGCACAAGATCGACGCGGTGTTCCGCGAGATCCAGCGCAGCAACATGAGCAAGCTCGACGCCGATGGCAAACCCATTTACCGCGATGATGGGAAAGTGCTGAAGAGTGAGCGATACTTCCGGCCGGATATCGCTTCAATACTCAGGTAGATCCTTGGTTGTCGGTTGTCCGGCCCTGACGACCGACAACGGACAACGCTCCAACCCTTCCACATGCATCTCCCCACACTCCTCCAAAAAGCCCGCACGTCCGCATTCACGCGTTGGTGGATGAACCATGTACTGGACTGGATGATCCCCTTCAACGCACCGCATGGTTTCCGCGTGGTGCCCATGCCGGCAGGAGGCATCCGGGTGAAGATCCCGTACTGGCGGGTGAACCGCAACCACATCAAGGGCATCCATGCATGTGCCATGGCCACGGCGGCGGAGATGTGCAGCGGTCTGTCCGTATTGGAACATTTGGACCCCAAGACCTACCGACTGATCATGCGCAGCCTGCGGATGGAGTACCACTATCAGGCGAAGCGCCCTGCCCATGCCAGTTGTGTGCCCTTGGCCGAGGACATCGAACGGCAGGTGCTCGCTCCGTTGCGCACGAGCGACACCGCCGACTACACCAGCACCGTGGAACTGCACGACAGGGACGGCAAGCACCTGGCCACAGGCACCATCACCTGGCAGGTGAAACGTTGGGATAAGGTGCGGACCAAGCGGTAGGGCGGTGCGCCTCAGCCTTTGCCCGGGATGCGGTACGCGAAGGTGAGCGCGTAGACCACGTTCTGGATCCGTTGGAAACGGTCGAAGGGTGTGAGGCTGGTCATGGCGCGTACGTCGAAGCCCCAGCGCGGGCCTTCCATGCCCATGCCTACCATGCCGCTCAATTGCAGCTTGCGTCCGTTGAGGGGGGACTTGAAGCGGTTGTCGAACAGGATCTCGTTCTCCTGCCAGAACTGCGAGCGGCCGCTGAGGAAATAGCCCACGCTGGGACCGGCCAGCAGGTAGATGCCGTTCTCGGTTTTGTCGAGACCCACTTTGAGCAGCAGCGGCACTTCCAGGTAGCGGTAGGTCTCGCGGATACGCACGGCCTGCGCGGGATTGCGGTTGGCGAAACCCTTGGTGAGGTAGAGGATCTCCGGCATCAGGCTTACCTGTGGGTGCAGCGGTGCCTCGAAATGCCAGCCCAATAGCGGTCCTGCCATCAGGTTGGAGGTGTTCTGGAACAGGCCGCCGATGCTGCGCGTGGCGAAGGCGGCGCCAAAGCGCGGACCCATGTGGCCCTGCTGGGCGTGCGCGAGGAAGGGGAGCAGGGCGAGGAAGAGCAGGAACGAACGGCGCATGGGACGAAGATCGGCGATCCCGGGAAAAGGCTCAGATACCTTCCTTCAGTGCAGCCATCTTCAATGCGGCCACGGCGCAATCCACGCCTTTGTTGCCATGGCGTCCACCACTGCGCGCGCGCGCCTGCTCGAGGGTGTCGTCCGTAAGCACCCCGAAGATCACCGGAAGGCTGTACTTCAGGCCCACCGCCATGATGCCTTGTGTGGTGCCTTGGCATACATAATCGAAATGGGGCGTTTCGCCCCGCACGATGCTGCCCAGGCAGATCACACCATCGAAGCCGCCGCGCTCGATCAGGAACTGCGCACCGGCAGCCAATTCAAAACTTCCGGGCACCCAGGCTTCCACCAGATCGGACTCCGCCACGCCATGCTTGATCAGGGTTTCCCGGGCGCCGATCCGCAGTGCGTCGGTCACCTCCCGGTTCCATTCACTCACCACCAGTGCAAAGCGTTTGCCTGCGCCACTGGGCACGGAGTCCGGATCGTAGTGGGAGAGGTGTTTGTCCGCGGTGGACATGGTGGGTGGTCGGTTGGCTGTTGTCCGTAGTTAGTTGTCCGGCGTCGGTTATCCGGGGAACAAACTTCCACCTTCAACCTCCAACCTCCAACCTCCAACCTTCACCCCCCAACCTCAAACCTCCCCCCTCCGCCCTCCAA
>JBGTES010000065.1:0-3441 GCA_041747675.1 Flavobacteriales bacterium | reverse complement strand
CAGGATCACCTGGTCATTCTCCGCATCAAAGGAACTGGTCGCTGGGAATTGCCAGCCTGCCTCGAGGAATGATCCGGCAGGGGGAACGCGCATGCCAGCAAGTACGGGAGCCTCGGACCGGGCGATGGACAAAGCACGTTCCATCAGTGAACGTGAGCCCGCGTGTCCGGCCACGCGTACGAGGACATTATCCAATCGCTCCAGCACCTGGGCTGCTGGTGGTGCATCCTCGCCATTCCTGCCTGCTTCGGAGAGCAAGCGGATGGCCAGCTCGCGCATGGGATGTTCGGAGGGGATCATTTCAGGGGCCTCCGTGGTTGTGAAGTTCTAATGCAAGCACTCCATTGAGGAGTAAGGGCAGCTAAAGGTAGTCCGCAGGGTCGCCTTGTGGTGGAAAATTCCCGTCCGTTGTGCCTTACGAGGAATGAAGTTCCCCGCACATCAAGTGGCTTTTTCTCCGCAACGTACGCTGCGCCTGAGATCTGGCGATGAACATCGCTGGCACGAAAGTGAGGGGGTCGGGCAGTGCGGTGGCCGTGTGGCCCCGGCGAAGCAACATGTGCGACCACAGGATCAACAGGCAGGTTCAACGCTCCCACCAGGGTCCTTCGGAACGCCAACCGGAGCATACGTTCGCCTGCGAAGCCTATACGGAGCATGCGGTGGAACTTCATCGTATCGTATCGCGCATGGTGGAGTGCAAGGATTGCGCGGATACACTCGTGGCGCATGCCTTTCTGGTGCGGTTGGCCGTGCGTGGCGTGCAACCCACGCTGGCGCAATTGACGCGTACGGCGCTGGTCTTCGCCTGCTCCGCACTTGGGGACATCGCCAGGCAGCAGTTGCAGGCACGGATCCGGATCTGGTACATCAGTTCCAACACGGATCCCAGTTCGCCTGAATTCATGCTCACACCGGGTTGACCGAAGGAGCCCATTGAGGATCATACGCCCCCCGTCCGGGTGTTCCCGTGGAAAGAAGATGGCAAGTACGCCGTGATCCAAGGCATTGACCACATGCTTGGTGGTCGGGATCGCGAGGTCGAGGTCTGGGTACCGTCTATCCATGTCGTTGCACTCGCAATACTGGCGTAATGGGCGGTTTGGCTGGCAACAGGAAATGCTCCAATCCTGCATCGCGGAGCGCCTGACCGATCTGGAATGGATCTTTGGGGTCGATCTTCATGAAGGGGCCGAACTTTTCGCGCGGCAGCCATCCGATCAAGGGTGAAAGGCCGATGAGATGGAGTGAGGAGAGGGCTATATGGCATGCTTCCACGCCCTCGAAGGTCTTATGGTCACCACGGAAGAAAAGCGTTCGCACCTGGGCCGCGGAACACAGGGCACTGTGCCCATCGGGGGTCACCTTGTCCACACGAAGCCGGATGTGATGCCTACGCATAAGCTCACGCTCCATCTTGCCAAGGTGTGCGAGTACCGCGAGGATCTGTATAGGGTCTTTCATGATGGGTTCATCCAATGACGACAGCCATCGGGTAGCGCTTCTTCCAGAACTCCAAAGCCCGCGCATTGCCAAGCGTGATCACAGTCCGTGCATCCAGACGCACCTTCATCGAGTTCGTCTTATCGCGGATGGGCTCGGTCATTACCAGGATCTTCTTCTTGCGTGCCATGGGTGTTCGGGTCTTCGGTTCCGGTGTTCAGATCGCGGGCCATGGCGCGTGCAGCAGGTGTATCGGCCATTGGTGCCATTCTCGCGCACCTTGACATGATCGAGGATCAACTGGATCGGGGTGTATCCGCCAAAGAGTGGGTATGGATCGCCACACCAGAAAGCGGTGCCGACCCTGGTTCTCGTGTGGACCATCCAATGGACCACAACGCGTTCACTCGCTGGGCTGAGGAGGGTTGCCCAGGGCCTGGCCTTCCGGACACATGGCGCTCCAGCGCTCATACTGCTCGCCGGTGAGGATCGCCTTCATATCGGTGGCATGGTGGCGCATGGCCTCCTCATCCAGCTGTCCCGTGGTGCGGTAACCGGCTTGTTCACAGGCCTTCAGGCCGCGCATGTCGGCATCCTTCACCAGTATCATCTGTTCCTCTGTGAGCCCCAGCGCGATGCTCATGCTGTCGCTCATCAGCACGCAACTGTGGGCGTGCTCGGCGGCCTTGTCTATGGTGGCCTGGCTCTGGGCCATCACGGTGGTGGTCCAGCAAAGTGCAATGGTGAAGATGGTCGCTGCGCGTCTCATGGGGGTTGTGGGCTGAGGTTGGCCAATGTTGGCGTTGGTCCCCTGTCCAGCATCATGCCACACCCAGGGGAACAGAAGGGTCATGTGTGCGGCGCAGGACATCAACTCGTTGATGGCCAGCCAGCGCGAAATGATCGAGGTGATCGGCTCGTTCACGCCGAAGATCGTGCGGATGTGCGGGGACGGGAGCGCGGCGGACGATCGACCAGTATGTAAGGTATGTCGGCCAGGTCATGGCCAGCGGTATTGGGCAGCCGTTGCCTCGTGCCTCGCAAGGACAGGCGAAGAGGTCTTTAGGTCTTTGGGCTGTTGGGTACTAAAGCGATCATGGTCTTGTGGGCGAAAGGCTGCGGAGTAGAAAGGCAGTGGGCTTGGTGCTACACAGGCCTCAGAGACGTTCCCGTTTCAGGCACGAAGGGCGCGCACTGCCTTTCGGTACCGATCCGAAGCTTCCGCCGACCCACTGATGTACGCATGGTGCTTCGGCTCGTCGGCGAACCACAGGTACGTATCCGCCAGCAACTCCCCCATGTTCGCCGCGTAGGCCGTGCGCGATGCATAGGCCCACACGAACACCCTTGGACCTTGGTACGCGGCCGACCAACGCAGCAACGCGCTATGCCGCGCAGCGCTGGGCGCACCCATGCGGTGAACGGCCTGGATGATGAACAGTGTTTTCAACTCGCTTCTATAGGCCACATTGTCCGGCAAGGGTTTCGGGCGCGAAGTTGAAAGGCCGAATTCTTCCCAAGTGGATGGCGGCAACACCTCGGCACCGGGCACCTGTTGCGGCAGCATGGTGTGGAGGATGGCGCGGTGGAGGTCGGTCATGGCTGGGATGTTTGGGGTGATCCTGCCCATTAAGTGGGAGAATATCCCGAAGTGGGACTTTTAGAGATCCAGTGCGCTACCTGCTGCGCTGATACTGTCCTTCCTAAGGGAGGCCGATCGAAAGGTACAAGTCTCCCCAATCACCCCAAAAACCCCGATTCCCGCGCCACTGTAGGCCACGCTCAGCCCCAAGGCACACCGTGACGCGCCGATCGAATGGTACAGATCCGATGATCAGGCGCCATCGTACCGCCTGCGCAGCTGCTGTACAACGCCATTGAACCGCCGTTTGCGCCCCCTGGTGCCCTTCCCGCACTGCCGTAGCGCCATCACCCCTACTCCGTCCTGGTTGCGGGCTGTGCGGCCCACCCTCCGCGTGCCAAACGAATCGTACAGAT
>JBGTES010000064.1:0-31326 GCA_041747675.1 Flavobacteriales bacterium | reverse complement strand
TCCTACCCGGCGGCACCGCAATGGGCACGCTGAAGTTGCCCGTGCCCGTGAACAGGTCCGGCGAGAAACTCTCACCCATGCCCGCCACTGCGCCGCCCCCCTTTGGAAGGGAGATGACGTTGGAGCCGAGGGCGGATCTTTGTTCGGAGGACATGGAGGGGTACGAGGAGGAGGGTCAGAGCTTCGGGCCGCGGGGTCCGCAATGCGGGATGCTGCGGAGGTTGGATGTTACCAGGTGCATGTCAGAAGGAGTATTGGGCGCCATCGCCGTCGTAGCTGAAGATGATGAAGATGTCATCGATCTTGTTCTCTGCGAGGAGGTCCTGTGTATGTTGGTTGTACTCCAAGCCGAACGACCAAGTGTTCACCGGGCTGTGCTCGCCCACCAGTGCACCGAAGCCCTGTGCGTTCGCGCGCGTGGAGATCAGGTTGTCATTCGGCGTGGCTTGGAAGAGCACTTGACCCAGCCCCAGGGTCACCTCGCTGCTGAACTCGGCATTGTCCTTCATTGAGAAGTACACCGTTACCGCTGTTATCGCCGGATCGGAGATGTTCGGCACGAGGTCACGCTGGTTGATCTGGAAGCTCACCTTGTATGGTGTCTCTGTTTGCTCCACGTTATGCAGGTCGAACCACTGGTCGGGGAGGTTGTTCTTCATGCTTATGGCCAGTGCGGCTGTGGCGGGCTCGCTGTTGAGGCGCTGCACCACGGTGTTGCGCCATAGGAAGCTGTTCATGGCCTCGTACTCGATGGTGATCAGTACATCGGCGATGCTGCCGAAGTCGAAGGGGTTGGCCGCCTTCTCCATGCGTAACTCCCATTGGGTATCCACGCCCGTGCCCTCGAAGGGGTTCAGGAACTCGCCTTCGCCGTGCAGTTGGAATACGCCGTAATCGCTGACGCCGCCACTGAGCGCGATCTGCTCTGGATAGCGGTTGATGACCCGCTCCTGAAAGATGATACCGCCGGTGTACACGCGCGACACGCCGCCATTGGTGAGGGTGGCCCGGATGCCCTTGGTGGGCGGGTTCAGCGCGATCACCGTTACGCTCACCTTTTTGATCAGCCGCAGGTAGTGGCCAGGGTAGTCGCGGTCGAAGTACTCGTGCGTAGTGCGGAAGTTGGCGATGCTGCGGTCGCGCAGGGCCATCAGTTCCTCCGGTGCGATCTCGTTGAGCGAGATCGTTTTGCTCAATTGCAGCTTGGGGCTGTTGGTGTTGAAGGCGTACTGGTCCAGCTCGCTCAGATCCTTCAGTAGGCGGGTGCTGCCTGTGAGGCCGCGGCGGTCCACCGCGCCCTGGCCTGTCATGTCCACCCCACCCATGCTGCCGCCGTCCACCACCCAATAGTCCGTGCGCACGAAGGGCGGCAGATCGATCTGCCGTTCGAAGGCGAGTTGCCGCTGGGCCAAAATGGCCATGGCCGTGGCCTCCTGTAGGAACCAGGCATAGGCATCCTCCAATACCTGGCTCATCCACTCGTAAAGTTCGGCGCTGGTGAACTTGTTTTTTAGAAAATCCAATGTGGCTTGGGCGTGTTCGTTCTGGAGCACGGCGATAGCACGTTCCTGACCCACGATGCGAACGCGGTCCTTGGCAAGTTTGATCTGCTGGTTGCCAATTATTTCATCTTGAACGGCCAAGGAAAGCTGGTACTCCCATTCCTGCTTTCGTCGCTCGAACGAGGCCCTTATCTGATTGACCTGTAGATCACTATTCAAACCAGTCAGGATCATTGAAGCGGCACCTTGAAGTGCAATGCTCGTATAGCCAGCGACAGCGGCAAGGCCTGCTGCGCCAACTGAAAACCCTGCAGTTGCGCCTCCACCTGCCCCAGCCACGAGAACTGACAATTGGGATGCTTGGAATGCAGTGTTGTATGCGTCCATCATTACAGAATAGGTGGCGATCAACTGGATCTGGTGGATGCTCTGTTCCTCGTAAACATTCAACCCTTCTGCGATCATTCCCCTCAACCCGTTCGCCTGAATAGTGGATCTGTGCTTTTGCATTTCTGCCAAAGTCATCCCACTGTTCGCCTCATTCACCTTCAGGTCCTGTAGTTTGATGGTGGCCTTGCTGGTGGCGATGTCCTGCTCGGCGCGGAGCTGGGAGTAGCGTTCGGCGTCGAGTTTTTCGAGGGTGCTGAGGAAGGCGGCCTCCACCTGCTGGGCCATGCCTACCAACTGGCGGGCGCGATCCACCAGCAGGCGGTAGCGGTAGGCGCTTGGGGGTATGCTGCGGGCGTTGGGCACCGCTAGAGAGCCACCCCCCGCGCCGATCACGGGGATGCCGGTGGTGCTGTCGGTGGGCGCGGAGAAGGGATCCAGCTCGCGCACCATACCCGCGATGTTCATGCAGTTGTGGATCTTCCACAGTTCCACCTCGGCCTTCATCACCAGCGCCTTCGCAATTGGGTTGGGCACCACACAGAAGCTGAAGGTCACGCCGCTGAGCCAGATGTTGGGGAAGGGGTCGCTGATCTGGAATCCCTTCGCAGGAAGGTCCTTCATCAGGTCCTGCACGACCTGGCCTTTGCCGGGCATGATGTACTCCTTGGCATAGCCATGATCGAAGGGCGAGGTCTCCTGCCCATCGATGAGCCAGGGGATGCTTTCGTTCTCCAGCTCTGCCGTGGGCAGGCCCGTCACGGTGGTCATGGTCTGGGCGAAGGCTTGGTAGCCTTGTTGCACCAGCATGATGATCGCGGCATCGGCCTCGGCGCTCCCGAGGGCGGCGGCAGTGACCGCGTTGAGCAGGGTTTCATGGCCGCCGAGCAGGCCCGCGATGGTCTGTGTCTCGTGTGCCTCCAGGGCAGCATCGATCAGGGCGATCACCGCAGCAAGTTGTTCAGGCATGGGATCGGTACCGGCCATGATCGCACCGATACTGCTGACCAGGTCACCGAAGCCGGAGGTCTTCGCCAGAGGCTCCATCTTTTGGAGCACCGTGGTCCACGTACCCACCCATTCCTTGGGTACTTCATGTTCCGTGATGAAGCCGGTGGCCTCGTCCATGGGACAACCCGGTGCCGGCACCAACAGCTTCAGCAACTGTAGCGCGTCCTCATAGAGTTCGCGTGCGCGTGGCACGGTCTCGCTGGTGTCGGTGGTGTACTCGGCATCGGCGTGGTCCAGCAAACATTGGATGATGCAAAGGATGGTGTAGCGCGTATAGGTATGACGCCGCAAGGCCGCGATGGCATGCGGGTGCAAGGGGTCCTTGTACCAGTTGGCGAGACGCACGTTGTTGAAGCCCAACTCCTCCTCCTGCCGCAACAGGTAGCTGATCTTGCGGGTGGGCAGGGAGCGGATATGGTCGTACACCGAGCGGAACCAGTCCATGGCGGCCTGGTAGTGCCCGTTGGCCTGGAGCCGCAGGGCGATCTGCATGGGCACGAAGTAGGTGGCCTCCTCCAGTGGTTCCACCAATCGGTCATTGCCCAGTTGATTCTGGTACCACACCACCTCATTCACTTCGCGCTGGATCGTCTGGTCGGTCTCACTGCCGGCCGGTCCGATACGTGGTTGGACGGAGAACCGGGGCAACAGCTGGATGATGGGATCCTCCCAGCCCAGGGTGCCGGGGTTCGGATCGCCGGGCAGGATCGGCACCAATTGGATGCTGCGATCCCAACCGTATCCCAGGTCGTCCTGCAACACCCCCACCGGAAGGTCGTTGACGAACCGGTGGTCCGGGTTCACGGAGATGAACTGCGCGCGCGGGTTGCCTAATGGTTCAATACTCTCGACCCCTATGGGATCGCCTTCGGGGTGATCGAAGGCGTCCTCGTCGAAGGCCATTACCCGGAGGTCCTCCCAGTCATACCAAAAACCCAATAACCTGGGTGTTATGGTGTCGGTGGGGGCGTACACCATCAAGCGCTCCAACGATGTGGATTGAATGATCCGGACGTAGGCGTTCGCACCTTGATGCCGCCGGCGGATCACCCTCGTTTGGTGCGATCCATTCGAAAGGACGTACCGAACGAGATAGAAGTGCATTACCTGGCTTTGATCCCAACCATTGGGTGGTTGCGGGGGCTGGTAATACCAGAAATCCAAGATGGTCCCATTCAATCGCTTCTGGTCGTTCAGTAGGTCGTGGCTCGTGATCCACTTGTGCCAATCCTCGGGGCCGTTGTAGCCCTCGGCCTTTGGATCCAAGCTGCGCGCGAACGTCCACGGATCCCCGGCCTCGTCACTGATGGTCACTGCGATCGATGGCGACTGCCACGCCTCACTGTTCTTGAGTACGCACAACGCGCGGATGGACGTGTCGAACTTGTCCAGATCGGGCAGATGCACATAGTCATGTACGTGCAGATCATCGTTCGAGACCTCGAACTCCGTTGGGTCGCCGTCCTCCCAGCGCATGTGCTGCAACGCATAGCGCATGGCGAAGAACTTGTTCTTCTCCGTGGACTTGCGGTCGGTGACGAACAGGAAGATGTGGTCGATGCCATGATAGTTATTGATGTAGCGGTCGCAGCCGTGGATGACGTAGTCCGTACCACTCGGAATGGGGATCGCGTTCCAGGCATGCCGTTGCACCGGCGTGGCGGGGTCGTTCGTATCGGATACGGTGTAATAGAGCTTCCCGGAGTTCCCGGCCTTGGCGAAGAGGTAGGTGAGCTTGCGGCCGGCATTGTACGGCGCCCCACATCCGCCTGGTCCTTCGAAGGTGATGGCCTGCTGAGCACAGGCCACTTCGAGACTCGCGATATCCTGTAGATATTGTTCGAACTCGTGCGCCAACTCGCAGGCGCCTGAAGGCCCGAAGCGGCGGTTGTCGCGTGTGGCGTCCACCACGCGCTGGAAAGCCTCGGAGCCACCCCTGCGCAGGCTGGGATGCAGCACATTCTCCGGGTAGAGGAACACGAACATGGCGGCACGCCAGTTGGCGTAGCTGCCCATCCAGGTCCAGGCCTCATCGAAGTCGCCACCCACGTACTTCATCGTGGGATAGTGTTGGAGGATGTCCCCGGTACGTGTCTTCCAGATGAGTTGCTGTAGCGACTCGATGGCCACGGCCACGCGATTGGTCTTGTAGCAGCAGTTGTTCTCCAGGTCGATCAGCAGCGCGTCGCCCAGATCGCGCGCGTTCTCGATCAGGCTCCTGTCCGGATCCCCGGCGGCGGTCACCATCGCATCGCGCAGGTGGACCATCATGGCATCATCCACTTCGAAGAGGGTCTCCTGCCAGGCATCCATCGCGCTCTTCTCCTGCTCGATGCGGCCTTTTAACTGACGCCGCCAAAGGATCAGGTCGCGTTCCTCGGCCAACCAAGGCTTGAGGTCATAGGTGGTGGTGGGAGGGAAGGAAACGATGGGGTTCTCCGGGATCTGGAAGAAGTCCTGGGAGAGGGTGACGACCGGGATCGGAGGTTCCGGTGGATCCGGTTGCACCGGAGCGACCTCCTCCAAGCGGTGGATAAGGCTGCGGCGCCTTTTCCACACCTGGGCCAGGATATGTCTTACACCGGTCTTCTCCTCTTCGGTCAGGACGTTCCCCGGATCGGCGGCGAGAATGTCGCGGCAGGTCATCAACTGGTTGAACCCGGCGCTGGAGAGCGTGAGCTGCGCCAGCCGTGGCCGGATGTCGATGCCAGCCTCCGCGCTTTCGCGGATGCTCTCGAGGTCGAGTTCCTCGAAACCGAGTTCAGCTTTGACAAGATCGTCAAGGTCTTCAAGGTCTACGAGTGCACCATCGCCCGTGGCCAACTGGGCCAGCTTGGTCTCCATTTCCGAACCGCGTTGAAGCCACAGTTCATGCGCCCTGTTCTCATCCCAGTCGGGTACCATGTCGTCCGGCCCGATCAGGTCGGCATCTATGATGGGCCGCTCGGAATGTTCGGCCAGTGCCATGACCCATGCGTTGCGGCGTTCCTGGGATGCACCCCACTTGGGCAGGGCGGCCTTGCGCAGTTTCCATTGTTGCTGTACGTCTACCCCCTGCACCTCTGTGACGAGTGTATTCTCGTCGTATTCCTGTGCTAACCATGCCGGATAGAGGACGATGCGCTTGTAGGCCCCGGTAAGGATGCCCATCAGCCGGTTGTGATCATGTTCAGGCAGAGGGGGCCCCTCAAAATGCTTCTTCCCCGTTTCGACCAGGAAGATGAACTCGTCCGCTGTGATCTTCAACACCTCCGCGATCATCTGTTCGGCCGCCTCACGGTGGGTCGCGGATGCCAGCAAGGCCTGGGTCTCCAGATAACCAGTGGTGTCTTCTGTTTCGTTCCAGGTCCACTCGGGCGCATTGAACGCCAGGTCCAACAATGCCATGAAGCCGGAGCTATCGTATTCCAACTCCAGGTTCTCCCGGACCTCGGTGAGGACTAGCTTCCGCGCTTCCAGAACGGCGAGGGCATGCGTATTGACCATCTCTGGGGCGATCACGTCCCCCCCAGCCTGGATCTCGGGTAGGCTGAACAGATTCCGTTCCCGTGCGGTGATCTCCGGCAGGTCCTTCACCCCGATCAGATCGGGTTCTATCAGAGGCGTCACCGGGTCGGCAATGGGCCAGGGCCCGATCTTGGGGGCCACCACGGACACCCAGAAGTCGCTGGGTGCAAGAGCGATGGAAAGACCGTTCTCCTCGGTCCTCCAGAGGTCCTCTGCCAGGCGTTTGAAGACATTCACAAGAATGCTTCGCATCTCCAGCCACGAGGCCACATCGTGATTGTTGTCGGCATACACATCCAGCGGATAGCCCTGGTATGTGGAAATATGGTCCACCAGCCAGAGCAACTCCTCGGGCAGGAGATGCAGATCGCTGTACAGATCCTCGATGGCCGACTCCTCGCCGGTCCGCACGGCGTCGGCCCGTTCAGTCAAGTACGCGAACAGGGTCGGCACATCACCCGATCCACCCGGTAGGAATGTTCCCCATTCAGGGGCAAGTACCACGGATGGATTCCCTTCCGGGGGGTAACTCACATCCCCGGTCAGCATCAGGTCAAAGATGGTCACGAGGTTCGGCGCCAGGATGGTGCGGGTCACCACGTTCTCGTGATCCTCCTCGCTGCCAGGTGGGCCCCAAGTGATCGTGCCGCCCCCGCGGTCCACCTCGAATTCCTCCTCCACCTGGATCTCGATGTTCCCATTCACCAGTTGTGCGGTGACCACCGTGTATTCTGCAGTGAACTCATTCTCGATCTCGTACGTGAGGATGGTTTCCGGCTCGAAGGGTTCAAGATCTTCGGCTTCAAAGGGAGTTCCATCGAAGTATAGGATCAGGACGTTGTCGATCGCACGATGATCGATCAGCGGTACCTCGACCACCTCCAGTTCGAATGGTAGGATATGGTCACACCACTCCTTGCGCTTCTTCCATAGCTTGAAGGCATTGTTCGCTGGCACGGGATCGCGCAGGTCGTCCACGGTCACCACATCCGGATCGATGATCACTTCCCTGTCCGCCGCACCCGTGTCCCAGAACCTGTTCTTCAGTGCATGCTGCTCCTCCCAGATCTGGCGGAGGCGCAACTTCTGCCATCGCTCGACATCGCTTTCAGGCGTGGGCTCGAATACATCGCGCGAAGTGTCGCGAAGCCCGAATAGCGATTCAAGGATAGGTTCAGAGATGTTCGCCTCGTTGGAGAGATCAAGGAACAGGTGCTTGAGCGTATCCGGCTCCACTTCTCCCGGGTCTTGCAGTACGATGCCAAGCCGGTGGGCCACACGTTGCCGCTCTTCCTCATCCTCTTCACCACGCAGCGTGCGAACCTCCGTATAGCTCGTGCCAAGTTTGGTCAGCAAGAGGTCATAGGTGCGCATGAGATGATCCTTCTCTGCGGCCGCCAGCGTTTCGGCCGGCCCGGTGTCCGGTGGGAAGGCATCGAGGTTGCTGCGCAGCACTTCCGCAGCGACACGGTTCTGGCAGAGCTTTCCCTTCAGCTGCCCGCAATCCACCTTGATATCACCCAAACGCTGGTGAAGGTGCTCTTCCAGCAGTCCGATGTCCACCATGGCGCTCGGGTCGCCAAGCCTAAGGTTGCGGCGTGCGAAGACGATAAGGTCGGCCAGGTATGCGAGTGGACTGACGGCCGACTTGCAGTCCGGGCAATCACAATTGTTCGCACCACCGGTCGTGAATGGCGTGTGGCCCACATGCTGGGGCGCTGGTGTCAACGATATAGCCAGGTGGTTGAGCCCGAAGAGGTGCCCGGCCTTCGCCATGTATTGGACCTGGCCAGCGCCATAGTCGCCCAGGAGGTCACTATTCTCCTCCACGAACACGCCTTGCTGGGTCAAGGCGATCTCCGTGATCCCCGTGTAGCCACGGTCGTACAACGCATCGTTCTTGGCCACATCGGGCTGCACGATCTCCAGACTGGCCAGTCCATCGAGTTTGAGCAGGTCCGGGTCGTTCTTGTCGATGGTGTCCGTGGGGAGGTTCTTGAAACCACCGAGATGCCGGATATCCTCCAATGTGCTCACCACGATGCTGTTCGCGGTCAAATAGGTCTGCACATCGGCCGGGATGGCGATACCGGTGGAGGCGATCAGGCTCGAATCGGATGCCCGCGTGTCGAAGAGCAGTTTTTCAACGATGGGCTCCTGTTCTCCGGGATCGAAGTCCAGGTCGCGGACCACTCCGCCTGCCCCGAGTAGCTCATGAAAGAACGTGAACCGCAAGGTGTAAGGTGGGACCTCCACGCCATCCAACACGGTGAACCGGGTCTTGAAATAGCCCTCGCGGTTCGTTGTGGTGAAGCCGAAGGATCGCTCGGTGCTGGCGAGGTTGATATCCTTGCAATGGACTCTGACACCTCTGACCGGCGCGTCATCCAGATCATCGAGCACCCGGCCCAGGAAGAAATACTCCCGGCTGGCCAGCCGGATATAGCCATGGCTCATGGCGGCATAATAGGACGCGAGGTACTGATACCAATCGTTGCTCACCAAGGCCGCCGCTCCCGTTGCATCGGTCTGTGCTACTTCGTGTAGCTTCTCCCAATCATTGCCCGCTCCCCCCACATCGGCCACGGCACGTTCGATGACCGGGGTCTTGAGCGGATGGAAGGCCGCGCGCATTTGGGTCATCAGTCCATTGATGACGAGCAATTCCTCGGCCGTTGGGTTCATAGGGTCCAGAGGAGTAAAACCCGTGGTGAGCTCATTCGCCTGCGCCGCGATCGGATCCCATGTGGCCTCGAAATGGTCGTTGGTGAAGCCCTGGATCACGGTGCCCAATGCGCCAGGCGCGGCCTTGGCCAATTTCCAGACATCTTCGTACTCGGCTACCAGCTCAAGCGCATCGAGCAGCTCGGTCACTTCCGGCGCTTCGGCTACGGGGAAATATCCGATCAGGCTGTAGTAGGGACTCGTGGCCATGGCGTATCAGGTAAGGATGTGTGATGTGATGACGAGGTGCGGCCGGGGTAGGGCCGGGGTGGTCACACGGAACGTGTGGCGATCGCTTGTGGGGACAAGACCCCCCTTCGCTCGTGCCAGGATGGTGTCGTGTCTTTCTGCCGCGAATATGACAGCCAACGGCACGGATGAGATAGGCCTCCACGTCGATGCTGACGGATGGTAGGCCGCAACACTTGGGCTTGTGGAAGACCGGGTATGGGGATGAGCGAGGTACATGGATGATGCGATATACGCCGTTCAGTTTTCGATCATTGCGTATTACCCCTGGAACAGCATCCACAACAGGATCGCCGACCCAGCACTATCCATTTGACCTTCAGAGCCGTAGGTTGTGGATAATAAGATCCGGATCGTATGGCATTCCCTGTTCCGGTCACCACATTGCCAACGATCAACTGCCATGTCGATCCGTTGGCATGCATGGGATACTCATCCTGAAGACTCCATTAGAGATCGATATGTGTGATTCGATGGTATTGGGATCCTCAAGCGTTCAAACATAGAAAACCAATACCGGGTCTGCCATGGTTATCCTTGCAGAATGGACCCTGTTCCCCTCATTTTCCCGCCGCCAATATTCATTCATGCCTAAGCTCTTGTGATGACCGATCGTGTTGAGGAAGACCACCCTTTTCAACACCTGTGGACTTTCTCTCAGTACCCCTTCGCCCCGTCCCGGTATCTTTGCCGCCACTGACCGTCACCCGCCCCCTGCGCATGCTCATCAGCCAACGCCCCGAAGCCGTCCTGTTGCTCGCCGATGGAACGCTGTTTCGGGGTCGTGCCATCGGGGCGCCGGGCATCACGGTGGGCGAGATCTGCTTCAACACCGGCATGACCGGTTACCAGGAGATCTTCAGCGATCCCAGCTACACCGGCCAGATCATGACCATGGCCTCGCCGCATATCGGAAACTATGGGGTGAAGGTCGGAGAAGAGGAGAGCGGTGGGATCACGATCGCCGGGTTGGTGGTGAAGAAGTACAGCGAGGTATGGAGCCGCCCGGGTGGCAGTGGTTCGCTGGACGACCACCTGAAGGACGCAGGCATCGTGGGCATCAGTGATCTGGACACCCGCAAGCTGGTGCGGCACATCCGCGACCACGGCGCGCAGAACGCGCTGATCAGCAGTACGGAGATGGACCTGGAGGTGCTGCGGGCGAAGCTGGCCGAAGCACCTGACATGGCGGGTTTGGAGCTGAGCAGCCGGGTGAGCACACGCGAGCCGTATGAGGTGGGAGGATCCGACGCCACCTTCCGTGTGGCCTTGGTGGACTTCGGTGCGAAGCGCAACATCGAGCGTTGCCTGGTGGAGCGCGATTGCCGCGTGCGGGTGTTCCCCATGTCCACTCCGGTGAAGGAGATGTTGGCATGGAAGCCGGATGGATTTCTGCTGAGCAACGGCCCTGGCGATCCAGGGGCGATGCCAGCCAGCGTGGCACTGGTGAAGGAAGTGGTGGGCACGGGTCTGCCGGTCTTCGGCATCTGTCTGGGCCACCAACTGCTGGCCGAGAGCATGGGCATGGCCACCGAGAAGATGCACCACGGCCACCGGGGGATCAACCACCCGGTGAAGGACCTCACCACCGGCCGCGATGAGATCACATCGCAGAACCACGGCTTCGTGGTGAAGCGCGCCGATGCCGAAACGAACGGGGAGGTGGAGATCACCCACGTGCATCTCAATGATGGCAGTGTGGCGGGCATCCGCCTGAAGGATCGCCCCATATTCAGTGTACAGTACCACCCCGAGGCCGGCCCCGGCCCGCTCGATAGCCGTTACCTCTTCGACCGCTTCGTGGATCTCATGCAGGAACATCGGCGTATCGGTCGCCTTGTCCACCAGAACGCTTGATCCGCCAGACCAACCCCCGACGCCTATCGACAGGCGGGATGCCGATCAGACCAACCCCCAACCTCGTCAACCCTCAACCCCCAACCTTCCCCAATGGGCCTCATCGCCAAGATCCAAGCACGGGAGATCCTTGATTCACGCGGTAACCCCACCATCGAGGTGGATGTGTGGGCCGACAGCGGGCATATGGGCCGTGCCGCAGTGCCCAGCGGTGCCAGCACTGGTGCACACGAGGCCGTGGAGCTGCGCGATGGCGACAAGAAGCGTTATCTCGGCAAAGGCGTTCTGCGTGCGGTGGAGCATGTGAACGATACGCTGAACAATGAACTTCATGGCGCACTGGTGAGCGAGCAGACCATGATAGACCGCGCGCTGATCGGCCTCGATGGCACGCCCAACAAGGCGAACCTCGGTGCCAACGCCATCCTGGGCGTGAGCCTCGCCGTGGCAAAATGTGCTGCAAGCGAATTGAACCAGCCGCTGTACCGCTATGTAGGTGGGGTGAACGCCGCCATGCTGCCCGTGCCACTGATGAACATCCTCAACGGCGGTGCGCACGCCGACAACAAGGTGGACGTGCAGGAGTTCATGATCATGCCCGTGGGGGCCACCAGTTTCGGACAGGGGTTGCGCATGGGGGCCGAAGTGTTCCATGCGCTGAAGGCTGTATTGAAGAAGCAGGGCCTCTCCACCAACGTGGGTGACGAAGGTGGTTTCGCACCCGATCTGAAAAGCAATGAGGATGCCTTGAAGTTGGTGATGCAGGCGGTTGAACAAGCCGGCTATAAACCCGGCGAGGATATCGTGCTCGCATTGGATTGCGCCAGCACAGAATTCTACAGTGCGGAGAAACAACGCTACACACTGGAAAGTACCGGCGACGTCCTCACCAGCGACGAACTGGTAAGTATGTGGACCGATTGGGCGAAGCGCTACCCGATCGTAAGCATCGAGGATGCCATGGCCGAGGATGACTGGGCGGGTTGGAAGAAACTCACCGATGCGATCGGGGAGCGGGTGCAGCTGGTGGGCGACGACCTCTTCGTGACCAACACCACGCGCCTGGCCAAGGGGATCGAGGAGGGCATCGCCAACAGCATTTTGGTGAAGGTGAACCAGATCGGCACACTCACCGAAACGATCGAGGCGGTGGAGATGGCCCATCGCGCCGGGTATACCAGCATCATGAGCCATCGCAGCGGGGAGACCGAGGACAGCACCATCGCAGACCTGGCGGTGGCGCTGAACTGCGGTATGATCAAGACCGGCAGTGCGAGTCGCAGCGACCGGGTGGCCAAGTACAATCAGCTGCTGCGGATCGAAGA
Source organism: Flavobacteriales bacterium (assembly GCA_041747675.1). GTDB lineage: Bacteria > Bacteroidota > Bacteroidia > Flavobacteriales_F > PHOS-HE28 > PHOS-HE28. The sequence goes on along the minus strand of JBGTES010000064.1, from coordinate 18,764 downwards.
GCAGTTGGGCGCCGCCGCGCGTTACCCGGGACGCAGTCTCGCATACGTCGGTTAAGCTTCCGCGCTCAGCGCGCGATCACCACACGATCGATCGGTGTGGTGCTGCCATCCGTGGCCACATGACGCAAGTGGTATACCCCGGCGGGCAGGCCATCCACGCGAATGGACACCCCACTACCCCGCCAGGCGATCGTTTGTACCAAGCGGCCTTGTTGATCGCTCAATTCGATCGAACCATCAGCTACATGACCGCCCGATAAGGACACGTGCAGCACCTCACTGGCAGGGTTGGGGCGCAGGCTCCAGCGCGGGTGTTCCATGGGCAGGTCGCCGATGCCCACCGCACTCTTGAGAAAGCCCAGGGTGTATTCACCCGATCGCAGATCTTGGAATTCCACACGGCCGAATTTGTCGGTGGGGCTGACCAGGGTATTCACTGAAAAGCTGTGGTGCAGCATCCACTTGCTGTGCTGGTCCGGCCGGTAAAGCAGTACCAGGCTGTCCTCATGGAAGGCCACCCCTGCGTGGTCCTGCATCAGTCCAATGTCATATGAGGCGCTGTTGGTGGGTCGTCCATCGAAATCGATCCGACCGGAGATCGATGCCTCCTCCGGGATGGTCCCCACGATGCGCCACCAGCGATCTGGAGATACTACGAACAACCAGTCATCCTGCGCCTCTGGATCGGCGGCCACCCAATACTCCTCCACACGCATCGGCACCGGTGCGGGGATGCTGGTCACAGTAAGGCGCAGGTCGGCGTGGTTGAAGTTGATGATCCCCGGCCCGCTGAGGGTATCCAGGTCGCTCGTCACCGCCATGCTGATCCGATCATCCAGGTTGAGCACCACCCACTTCGGCACCAGCGGCGCATCCAAGGTGAACATGTTGGTTGCCCCGCCCATCGCAATGGGCTGCGGTGCGGTCCATGTCGTGCCCGCCGCATCGATGAGGCTCACAGAGAGGGGCACGTTGTGATGGAGTTCCGCAGGGCCGCGCAACTTCTGCTGCACATGCACGCTCACCGGCCAGTTCGCACCGGAAGGGGCACCCACCTGGAAGGAATCCACTTCGAAGGACGACCAGCCCGGCTGCTGGATCCAATCGGTGAAGAAGTCGCTCATGTCCATCCCGGTGACCAGGGTCAGATGGTCGCGCAGCATCACGCTGTTCACCGGCTGGAAGGCGTTGGCTTGAAGAAAGCTGGTGAGTCCCGAGCGGAACAGGTCATCACCCAGGTAGCCGCGCAGGGTGTGACAGGCATCGGCGCCCTTGTTGTAGCTGTGCTCGCCGTATGTCCATTCCTGGGGAACCTCGCTCAGCGCCCACCAACCCTGATCGATCAGGTGCGCGCGGTGGACCATTTTGCGGTGATTGGCCTTCACCACCTGCCGGTATTTGCCCGGACCATAGACCGCTTCCAGGAACAGGTAGCTCAGGTATTCGGCAAAACCCTCATTAAGCCACATCTCTTCCGCGCGGTCGCAGGTCACCAGATCGCCCCACCACTGGTGCGCCAGCTCATGCGCCATGATGTTCTCATACTGCAGGCTTCCATTGGCGATGAATTGCGGATAGTGGACGCTGGTGCTGTGTTCCATGGCCCCCTGTGGCGTAAGCACGTAGCCCACCTTGTTCCAGCTGTAGGCACCGAACCAGTACTCAAAGGCATCAAAGGACTCACGCAGGTGGATGAAGGAATTCTTCATGTTGGTGGTGTCGGGTGGACGTGCCACCAGGTCCACTGGGATCTGCGCACCACCGATGCTGGGGAAGGTGTCGCGCACCACGGTGTAGTTGGAAGCGGCGACCGAGGCGAGGTAGGCAGGCATGGTCTCATCGATGCGCCAGTGCCGCACCAGCGTATCCCCGCCCAGTGCCGTTTCAGACACCAGATAGCCGTTGCACCAGGCATTGCGTCCTCCCGCGGTACGCACGATGAATTCGTAGCTGTTGCGCTCAGTGAAATTGTCCGCACAAGGGAACCACGAACGGCCATAGGAGTGTGGGACACTTTGGAAAGCCACGCCCAGATTGTAGGCATGCGTGCCGGTGAGATAGAACCCGCCGAATCCGCTGGGATCCAAGGCTGGCGTACCACGATAATGAACGGTGACCTCCACGGTGTCGCCCATAGCCACTGGCCCCCCCAGGTCGATGCTGAGCGATCCGCCTACGTGCGTAAAGCTCAGTTGACCCGAGGACCAGGTCACGGAATCCACGGTCAGGGCGATCAGGTCCAGGGGCAGGGCGCTGAGGTCCGCCTGGCGGGGGGTGGCACGCACCATGCAAGCCGCGCTGATGGTGTTGTTCACCGTGAGGTCCAGGGTGATGCGTTGGTGTACGATGTCGAAGGGCCAAAGACCGCCGCCACCACCCTTCGCCACGGCCCCATGGCGGTGTTGCTTGGAGGACCGGCAGTCGTGCTGGGCGTGGAGATCGGAAATTGGAACGCCGATGGCCAGGAGAAGGACCAGCAAGGGTAGGGAAGGGGCGGAGCGGATGGACATCGACCAAAGATAGCCGGACCCGGCCGAGGCATTTTCAGCTGTTGGATCCCTAACTTTGGGGGAAAGGCTTGGGATCCTGTGGTCCGGGTCGCTCCAAATGAAGCCCAGCACTGAACTCTTCGACCTGATCAAATCGCTCACCAAATCGGAGAAGCGCTTCTTCAAGCTCCACTCCTCTCTGCAAAGTGGCGACAAGAACTACCTGCGCATCTTCGATGCCATCGACAAGCAGAAGGACTACGACGAGGAGGCCCTCAAAAAGCTTTTCGCCAAGGAAACCTTCATCCGTCATCTGCCCTCGGAGAAGAACCATCTCTACAAACTCATCCTCAAGGCCCTGCGCGCATACCATGCCGAGAGTTCGGTGAGCGGGATCCTGAAGCAGGAGATCAAGAACATCGAGATCCTATACCAGAAGGCCCTGTATGTGGAGTGCAACAAGCTGCTGCACCGGGCCAAGCGGATCGCCCGGGAGAACGAGCGCTTCTACTACTGGTTCGAGTTGCTCAGCTGGGAGAAGATGCTGCTGGAGGAGGCCTATGAGAGCGGTGAGTTCACCAAGGACCTCGATGCGCTGATCAAGGAGGAACGTGAAGTGATCGACCGGTTGCAGAACCTGGCCGCCTATCACATCCTCTATTCGAAGATCAATTACGTCTTCCGCAGTGGTGGCTATGTGCGCACCGACGAGGAGCATGCCATGGTGGAGGAGATCAGTGAGCATCCATTGATCAAGGGGAAGAACACAGCGCTGTCCTACCGGGCCGCCACGATCTGTTATTACACGCAGGGTTTCTGCCAATGGGCCAAGCGTGATTGGAAGACCAGCCTGGAGAAGTTCGAAAAGGTGCGCAACATCCTTGATGAGAACCCGCTGATCAAAGCCGACCTGCCAAAGCGCTACATCCGTACACTTCAGTACATCATCAACGCACGTGTGGAATTGAGTGATCTGGCGCAGGCGCGCAAGGACATACAGGTGTTGCGTTCACTGCCGGGGACCAACGGTTTCATCGGCATCAACATCGAAACGCAGGTCTTTGTGGCGAGCAACCTGAGCGAGCTTCGTATGTTGGACCGGGCGGGAGAACACGAAAAGGCCCTTGCCCTGGTGGACGGCATACTTGAGGGCATGGAGCGGATCGGCCCCAGGCTGCACAAGGAGCATGAACTGGAATTCCATTTTGCCCTGGCATGCGTACACTTTGGAGCGGGGAACTTCAATAAGGCGCTCTTCTGGCTCAACAAGGTGCTCAACGACAATGAGCCGACCCTGCGGCAGGACATCTTCACCTATGCCCGCCTGTTCAACCTGGTGGTGCACTACGAGTTGGGGAACTACGATCTTCTGGAATACATCGTCCGCTCCACGCAGCGCTTCCTCACAAAGCATCATCGCGCGCATCTGGTGGAGGTCACGCTGATCGAGCATGTCAAGAAACTCGCACGTGCCACGGATCCGGAACTGAAGCGCGAACTATTCCGCTCACTGCGGGACCAGTTCAACACTCTTTTCGAGGACCCGAATGATGAGCTGGTGCTGAAGTATTTCGATGTGATGGCATGGGTGGACAGCCACGTGGAGGGCATCACCTTCCAGGAAGCGGTGCGCAGAACTCGGGGCGAGAAGGTTGCCTGACGTGCCCGGACCAGGGATCACCGGCCTGTGGGTACGATCACCATGCGACGTCCATTAGGGAAGTGAACCGTTCACCTTGGTCACCTTGAATTCCGTGCGCCGGTTTGCCTGGTGCTGCTCCTCGGAGCACTCCACATCATCGGCACATTGGTTCTTCAGCATGCGTTCGCCATAGCCCTTCGCGGTGATGCGTCCGGGGTCCACCCCCTTGCGGATCAGGTAGTCCACGGCGCTGTTCGCCCGGGCCTCGCTCAGCACCAGATTGTACAGATCGCTCGCACGGCTGTCGGTGTGCGAACTGAGTTCGAAGCTCAGGTTCGGGTTGTCCATGAATATGCGCGCAAGTTTGTCGAGCTCCGATGCGGCATCCGGCCGGATCTCCCAGCGGTCGTAGTCGTAGTAGATGTTCTGCACGAGGATCGGCCTCTCGATCACCACCTCCTTCAACTCGAAGTCCTCCCGATAGGTGCGGCTGATCCGCTGGCCGTGTGTGTTCATGTCCCGGCTCTCTGTGAACATGCCATTCTTGCCGCCGGATACACGGTAGTCATTGTCCTTCTTGAGGTCGAAACGGTAGCTTCCATCAGGACCCGTAAGCAGCGTCACGCTCTCGCCTGTCGTGGGATTCAACAAACGCACTTCCGCATCGGCCATGGGTTCACCGGTCTCATCGTTCAGGAAGATTCCCTGTAGCACCAAGGTGGGTTCCTGGGCCTGGAAGGCATAGGCGCGGTCGCTGCCACCGCGGTCACTGCTCAAGTAGCCCTTATCGGCGCCGGGCAGCATCATCAGTGCGAAGTCGTCCTGTGGCGTGTTGATCGGATAGTTCATATTCTCAGGTGCGCTCCAGCCGTCGGCAATGGGCGTGGTGAGGAAGATATCCAGCCCGCCCAATCCCGGATGGCCGTTGCTGGCGAAGAACAGGGAATCACCGGCCATGGTCGGGAACATCTCGTTGCCATGGGTATTAACGGTGGGGCCGAGGTTCTCCGGATCGGTCCAGCCGTCCCCGGTGCGGGTGCAGCGGTAGATGTCGGTGCCGCCGTAACCGCCGGGTTTGTCGCTGATGAAGTAGAGTGTGTTCCCATCGGCACTCAGGGTGGCATGGCCGGTGCTGTGGTCAGGACTATTGTAGACGAACTGGTGGATGTTCCCCCAGTTGCCCAATTCGTCGCGTTCGGCACGGAATAGTTTCAGGTGGCTGGTTGCATCCTCGTCCTTGTTCAGGCGGAACTTGAAGTAATCGCTGCGCGTGAAGTACATCTCACGTCCATCCGGGCTGAAGGTTGCCGGTCCATCGTGAAAGCGGCCATTGACGCTTCCTGCAAGCGGCTCCGGGGTACTCCATGCACCTTCGCCTGTGGGGCGTGTGCTGTACAGGTCGATAAAGGAGAGCCCGTTCCAGGGGTTCTCACGACCGGCCCTGGCCGTGCGTTCCCCGGCGAGGACGATCCCGTCCTTATATGGCACGGTCGCGAACACGCTCGCCATGCCCTCGATGCGCAGTGGTTCCAACGTGAAGAGGGTAGTGTCCACGTAGTAGACCTGCCGGTTCTCGGAGGCCTGCCACAGGGTCATCGCCATGGCATCATCGGGGCTTTCGGCCAGCACGCGTTCGAAGAGCTGCGCTGCCTGTTCATGCCGGCCAAGACCCTGCAGCGCCTGCCCGTAACGCAGTGCGTCATGTCCCGTGAGTTGCTCCATACGTTCGGCGTGGGCGAACCACTGTGCAGCGCGCCCAAGCATGTTCTGGCGTTGGAAGGCGTCCGCAGTGCGTAGCGCGGCATCGCGGTCCTCGATGCGTGCGAGTGCTTTTTCATAGTGGTGCGTGGCCTGTGCATAGGCCATTCGGTCGTATGCCTTGTCCCCGCTGAGGAGGTGGTGCTTCGCACAGGAGCCCAGCAAGAGCGCGGGCAGAGTAAGGAGGATCAGCTTTTTCATGGGGTCCGGCATCAGAAATAGCGGGGGGTCTTGATCCGCACCAGGTCACGGCCGAAGTCCATGCCCAGCATGATCTCATGGCCCCCTGTGCTGTAGTTGCGCAGTCGCGAAGTGGTCATGTCGTACGCATAGCCGATGCGCAGTTGCGGACTCACCTGGTACTCGGCCATGGCCACGATCGCATCGCCGGTGCGGTATCCGGCACCCAGCCACACGCGCTCCTTGTAGAGCACGTTACAATTCACGTCGGCCTGTACGGGCGCGTTGGGCATGTATTTGATCAGTGTGCTTGGCTTGATGTCGAAGTATTCGCCCAGTGGGAACACCTTGCCCGCATGCAGGTAGTAGTGCTGCGTGAAGTAGTGGTCCATCGCGGTGTTCACGTTCATGGTGATGGCACCGTCGGCGGCATGGATGGTGGGTACGGACAGACCCACGTAGCTGGTGGCGTCGTACCAATACACCCCGAATCCGAACTTGCCCACTACAGCATTGCTGATGTCCGCGGCGAAAACCTGGTCGTTCTCGTCCCAATAGAGCAGGTCACTCAGGCGCGCTGAATAAAGGCTGATACCGGCCCGCAGGCCCAGGGCCAGTTTGCTTCTCTCGCTCACGCGCAGGTGGTAGGCATAGTGCGCCGCCATGTCCAGGTCACGGGTCACCCCGATCTGGTCATGCGTCATGGTGAATCCCAGACCCATCTTTTCGTTCAACAGGGGAGCGTCCACGGCCATCATGCTGGTGCGCGGTGCTCCTTCCACCTGCATCCATTGGGATCGGTGCAGCAGGCTGGCACCGGCGTACCCGTGGCTGCCTGCATATGCGGGGTTCAGGAAGAGCTGGTTGAACATGTACTGGCTCACCATCACCTCCTGCTGCGCGTGCGCGGCACCGGTGCCCAACAGGGCGGACACCAGAAGGATCGTATCGCGGATGGTCTTCATCGTTGTCTTGCGTTGGGGGTCAGCGGCGCAGGTCCACAAAGCCCTGCATTGTGCGTGCCCCGTCGTTCACTTTAAGGATCACGAAGTAGGTGCCGTTGGGCAGTGGTCTGGCCTGCGCATTCTCGCCGCCCCAGTCATTGCGGTAGTTGAGACGGTCGTACACCACGTTACCCCATCGGTTCAGCACAACGAAGGTGTTGCTGGGGTACGCGTCCAGACCCTGGATCACGAACCAGTCGTTCGCGCCATCGCCATTGGGGCTGAAGCCGGTGGGCATCAACAGGTCGCTCGGTTGGGTCAGGACCACGGTCAGTACGGCGGTGCATCCATTGGCATCGGTCACTTCCACCACGTACGTACCGGCGGGAAGCCCATCGATGGATGCGGTGTTCGCACCGGTTGACCAGGCATAGGTATATGGTGCGGTGCCGCCGCTAACCCAGATGTCGATGCTGCCATCGGCACCCTGGTAGTGGCTGATATTGTATCCGCCGTTGTACACACTGAGCGTGGTATCCATCACGATCGCATCGTTCTGTCCCACGCTCCAGCTATTGGTATACTGGCAGCCATTCGCATCGGTCACCGTCACCGTGTAGTTCCCGGAAGTCAGTCCCTCCAGGTTGCTCGTGTTCGAACCGTTGTTCCAAGCGTATGTGAAGGGCGCTGTACCAGAGGTGACCTCCAGCGCGATGGTGCCCTCGCTGCCGCCATGGCACAGGTTGTCCTCAATTACGGCCCCGGCCTCCACTGCGGGTGTGCCGGTCACGGTGATGCTGTTCACCACATTGCATCCGTTCGCATCGGTGATGACCACGCCATACGTGCCGGGTATCAGGCCCGTGAGATCTTCGGTGGCAGCACCATTGGTCCAGGCGTATTGCAACGGAGCCGTACCGCCCGACACCGTGGTGTTCACTGCGCCAGTGGCTTGTCCGCAGGCGGCGATCTCCGTGGTGAGGTTCACAGAGAGGGCCCCGGGCTGCGTAATGGTGTAGCATTCCTGCGTCTGGCATCCGTTCGCATCGGTCACGCTCAGGCAATAGGTGCCCGGACCGAGATCGCTGATCGCCGCGTCACTGCTGCTGAAGCCGCCTGGACCGCTCCAGCTGAGCACATGGTCCGGGGTGCCGCCATCGACCGTCGCGGTGATCGAACCATCGCCCGCCCCATGGCAGGAGATCTGACTGCCGCCTGGGTAGTTGAAGATGTCAAGTGATATGGTCAAAGGCTCCGGAGCCGTGATCACCACGTTCTGCACGAGTTCACATCCGTTGATGTCGGTGATCGTCAGTGCGTACACGCCCGGTGCGAGCCCGCTGATGTCCGGGTCGGTGGATGCATAACCATCGGGGCCGCTCCACACGTAGGTGAAGCCACCGTTCCCGCCGGTCGCTTCGGTGTCAATACTACCGTTCACAGCATCACTGCATGGCACGTTGTATCCACCGGCATACTCGCTTACGGTGAGGGTGGCCGAGATCGGAGCATCAGGCTGCGTCAGGGTCACCTCGGTGAAGTAGGTGCACTGGTTGCCGTCGGTCACCACCAGTTCATAGGCATAGTCTCCTGCCGGGAGCCCATCAATGAAGGGGGTGGTCCATTCCAGACTATCGGGTCCGCGCCACAGGAAGGTGTAGTCACCACTGCCGCCGTTCACCGTGGCGTTGATCCAGCCATCAGAGGCGCCATAACAACTCACGTTGGTACCGCTTGGATACACCGATACATCCAGCGATACCTCGATCACCAGTTGTGGCTCCGTGAGGACGATCGTGGTGTCCATTGTGCAGCCATGGGCGTCGGTGATGTGTACCAGGTAGGTGCCTGCTGCCAGCCCGCTCATTGCGTTGGCAGTGGACGAATAGCCACCCGGGCCATTCACCTGCACGCTATAGGGTCCAGTGCCTCCCTGCGGCGTGAGTTCGATCACTCCGGTGCTGTCGCCCACACACTGGATGTTGTATTGTCCATAGAAGGACACATAGGTGCCGCTCTCGATCGGTGCTGGTCCATTCAGTGCTGTGGTGAAGGTGCCGCCACAACCGAGGGCGTCCACGATCTCCACCATGTAGGTGCCCGCGCCCAGACCACTGATGCTGATATCGTTGCTGCTGAATCCATCGGGGCCGCTCCAGGTCTGCGCGTAAGGACCGGCACCCCCGTTGATCACGAGTCCGATCGCACCCGTGGCATCGCCCGGGCAGATGTTCGGCGTGGTGCTGAAGCTGGCGCTGATCGGCTCAGGTGCCGTGAGATCGAAGTTCGTTTCGAAAATGCAGCCATTCGCATCGGTGACCACCAGATGGTATGCACCCGCACCCAGGCCATCGAGGTCCATTGCCGTGGAACCGAAACCATTTGGTCCGGTCCAGCTGAACTGGTACACGGGTGTACCACCATTCACGGTGATGTCGATGCTGCCGTCATTGCCGGCGCAACTCACCTGGAAGCCTCCAGGCAGATCACTGATCATGGCCGAGACATCAAGCGGAGCAGGTTCGGTGAGGGTAATGCTGTTCACTGCGGAGCAACCATTGCTATCGGTCACTATCAGCGTGTATACGCCGGAACTCATACCGTTGAGGGCTTCGTCCGTAGAGGTGAAGCCGTTGGGCCCGTTCCATTCGAGGTCGTAACCCGGGATGCCACCGGTGATGCCGGCGCTTACTGCACCCGCCGCATCTCCGAAGCATGGAATGTGGTGATCGCCATTCCACGTGACACTCTGCAACTGCACCACGATGGGCGCAGGTTGGGACACGATGGTCGTGAGTGCGTTCGTGCAGCCATTCGCATCCGTGACGATGAGTTGGTATCCACCCGCCTGCAGGTCCGTGATATCGGCGGTGTTCGCGCTGAAGCCATTCGGACCGTTCCACAGTATGGTATAGGGCAGGGTGCCGCCAGCGATCGTCGTGGTGATCGAACCATCGGCCGCACCATGGCAGGTGGTGCCGAAGCCACCGGGTTGTAGCAGCACGGTGGCTGCGACGCTCACTGCATCCGGTGCCGACAAGGTCCATATGCTTGTGGCCACGCAGCCATTGGCATCGGTGACGGTCACTTCATATGTATCCGCACCGAGATTGCCGGGATCCTGGGTATCGGCACCATTGCTCCAGCTGTAGTCATAGGGTGCGGTACCGCCATTCACGGTCAGTGTGATGCTGCCATCGGTCGCGCCATCACAGCTCACGTTGCTTCCGTTCAACTCGCTCACCAGCCCAACAATGTCGATAGGGTCGGGTGCTTCGAGGGTCACCTCGTCCGAGGTGGTACATCCGTTGGCGTCGGTCACGATCACTTGATAGGTGCCGGGAGCGAGACCGCTGATGTCCGGATCGCTCGATACGAAGCCGAGTCCGTCGGTCCAGCTGTACGTGTACGGCCCGGTACCGCCGATCACCACCAGGCCCACCGCGCCATCAGCTGCACCGGCACAGCTCACATTCGTTCCGCCTTCAAAGACCGAGATGCTCAGATCGATGGCGATTGGGTCGGGTCCGATGAGGGTCACGATCTCGATCAATTCGCATCCATTGGCATCGGTGATGGTCGCCGTATAGATCCCTGTGGCGAGGCCGGTCAGTTCGGTGGCATCGCTGGTGAAGTCATCCGGCGCAGTCCATTCGACGGTCACCGGGACGGTCCCGCCCATGATGCTGAGGTCTATTGTTCCGTCGCTGTTTCCCATGCAGCTCACATTGCTGCCATTGTAGTCGGATAGGTCGGTAGTGGCCGCCAATGCATCCGGTGCGTTGAGGGTGAAGTTCTCCTGGGACACACAGCCATTCGCGTCGGTGATCGTCACCGCGTAGTCGCCAGCCGCCAGCCCGCTGATGGAAGCGGCGTTGGAAGTGAAGCCCGCAGGCCCGCTCCAAGCGAAAGTGAAGCCGCCCGCACCACCCGTGGCGATAATATCTATCATACCATCGGATGCGCCCGCACAACTCACTTCACTGCCGTTGAATGTGGAGATGGTGATGTCCAGATCCACGGCGTCAGGGTCGGTGAGCGTCACGAATTCGAGCATCGTGCAACCGTTGGCATCCGTAATGGTGGCCTGGTAGCTACCTGCGCCGAGCCCCATGATCGTGGCACCTGAGCCGGTGTAACCACCGGGACCTTCCCAGGCTACGTTGTGTGGGGCCACCCCCCCGGTGATGTTCAAGGTGATGGAACCTGTAATTGAACCGTTGCAGGCCACCTGATCACCGCTCGGGAATGTTGAAGTGGTGGCCGTGGCATCAAGCGCGTCGGGTTGGTTGAGCAGCACGCTGGCTTGCGCTTCGCAGCCATTCTCGTCGGTCACATTTAGCGTGTAGGTGCCCGGTGCGAGACCGTATATGTCTTCGATCTGCGCGTTGAAGCCACCGGGGCCGTTCCACTGGACATCATAGAGCACGGTCCCGCCTGTGATGGTGGCATCGATGCCGCCATCGTTCGCGCTGTTGCAGCTGATATTGAAGCCGTTCACCAGCAGTGGGGCCAGCGAAATGCTGAGTGGTGCGGGTGCCTGCAGATCATAGCTCGCGATGGTGCTGCAGCCATTGTCATCCGTAATGGTGAGCAGGTAGTTGCCACTGCCTATGCCGGACAGGTCCTCCTGATCGGATGTGAAGCCACCCGGCCCGGTCCAGCCATAGGTGTAGGGCCCGGTACCTCCGGTGATCGTTACATCGATGCTGCCATCGGTGGCGTTGGCACAACTCACGTTCCATCCACCGGGGTAGGAAGCGACCATCGCGGTGATGTTGAACACCCCCGGCTCGCTCACGTCGAATACCTGGGCATGGGTGCAGCCATTGTCATCGGTGATGTGGAGGGTGTACACCCCGGCCTCCAGATCCGTCAGGTCCAGTGCATTGGATGAAAATCCACCGGGACCGCTCCAGCTGAAGACATAGGGCGGCAGACCACCGCTTACCGTCGCATCGATCGCACCTGTTGGGCTACCCTGGCACGCTGCGGTAATGATGTCCGCGATCACCGAGATCTGCGGTGGCGAGGTGAGGAAGAACGCGGTGTCGATGACGCATCCACCGGCATCGGTAACGGTGAGGTAGAAGTTGTCCGGACCGAGCGTGTGGAGATCCTCCACGCCCGTGAAGTTCCCGAAGTCATCGGTCCAGAGATAGGTGTAGGGGAAGGTGCCTCCTGTGACGGTGACGTCGATGCTGCCATCGTCGCCATTAAAGCATGAGACATGGAAGCCGTTATGATCGCTGAGGAGCACTGTGAGGTCCAGCGGTGCATCAGGTCCGGTGATGGTGAAGGCTACGAACTTGGGATTGACACAGCCGTTGTTGTCGGTCACAGTTGCCAGGTAGTTCCCCGGTGCGAGACCTGTCGCGGTGGGGCCACTCTGGGGCGGATCCGTATCCCATATCACGCTGTACGATCCACTGCCACCTAGGATGGTGATCGTGATGGACCCATCCTCGCTTCCGAAACACGAGATGTTCGTATAGGTCTCCACCCAGGCTTCCAGCTCCAGATCGATGCCATCAATGGTGACCCCGGCGGATGAAGTGCAGCCATTGGCGTCGGTGGCGGTCACGGTCCAGGTGCCTGCCGTGAGACCACTGGCAGTTGGGCCGTTCTGTACGGGCGCGGTGTCCCAGGTATAAGTATAGGGTCCGGTCCCGCCCGTGGCAAGCGCCGACGCACTGCCCTCGGATCCATTGTAGCAGAGTACATCGCTTGTAACGGTCGCGCTCACCTGCAATGGGGACACTGGGCCACTGATCGTTGCGGTGGCGGTCGTGGTACAACCGTTGGCATCGGTCACGGTCACTGTCCAGGTACCTGCCGGAAGGTCCGTGGCCGTGGCACCATCCTGGGGCGGAGTGGTATCCCAGGCATAGCTGTATGGTGCGGTGCCGCCGGTAACGCCGACCGTGGCACTGCCCTGACCATCGCCAAAGCATTGCACTGCTATGGTGTTCGTGATGATGGCTTCCAACGGTTCGCTCGGACCACCGATGTTGGCCTCGGCCACCGTCTGGCAACCATCGGCATGTATCGCGGTCACGATGTAGGTACCGGGCTCGAGTCCCGAGGCCGTGGCACCGCTCTGTGGAGGAGCGGTGTTCCACGTGATCGATTGCACATTGGATCCACCGGTGATCTGCACGGTCGCACTGCCCAGGCCGTCGCCATGGCACAAGGAATTCGATTGCGATGAGACAGTGACCGTGGGCTGGCCGGGTTGGGTCACGGTAACGCTGTTGCTGGCCGTGCATCCGTTGGCATCGGTCACCGTCACTGTCCAGACCCCGCCGCTGTTGAAGTCGGCAGTGGCCGTGCTTTGGGGCGGGATCGTGTTCCATGCGAAGGTGAATGGTGGCGTACCACCGGCAGGGGCCGCAGTAGCAGTGCCATGGGGGTTGCCCTGTCCCTGGCACTGTATCACATTGCTCACATTGGTGAAGCCCACGGTGATCGGTGCTGCTGTCTGTTCGATGCTCACAGTGCCGGTGGATTGGCATCCATATCCATCGGTGATGGTCACGGTCCATTCTCCCGCAGCCAATGCGGAAGCCGTGGCTGTGGATTGGGGTGGCATGGTATTCCAGATGAATGCATACGGTGGCATTCCACCGTTCGCCGTGGCCGTTGCCGATCCGGTGGCCGCATTGGCACAAGCGGTGTGGAACACATCGATGAACCCTGGCGCGAGTGCAGTTGGTTCGGCAAGGGTGCGTTCGGTATTCGCGGTGCAACCGTTCACATCCGTCACGGTCACCGTATAGGTACCTGCGCCAATGCCGTTGAGGTCCTGCGTATTCGCGGTGAAACCACCCGGGCCATTCCATACATAGGTATAGGGTGCTGTGCCACCGACCACCGTGAGGTCGACGGATCCATCCAGGCCACCGGCACAGGAAATGTTCTGACCGAAAGGCAGGGTGGGCGCCGTGCTGCTGAGTTGCAGGGCGGATGGTGCGTTCACATTGAAGCTCTGGACACGCGTGCATCCGACGGCATCGGTCACGGTCACCGTGTAGGTGCCATGGCCCACATTCACCAGATCTTCGGAAGCGGAACTGAAGCCATTGGGGCCTGTCCAGCCGAAAGTGTACGGCGGCTGACCACCATTCGCGCTCAGGTTCACAGCGCCGTTCACTCCGCCCTGGCAGAGTGGCTGGGTCACCGCGGCGCCGAGAGTGATGTTGCTCACCGTGACCGTGGTGCTGATGGTCTCGTTGCACGCACCGGCGCTCACAGTCACCTGATAGGTGGTGGTGGCGGATGGGGAAGCCATGGGAGCCGCGATATCCGTGGCGTTCAGTCCGGTGGCGGGCGACCATGCATAGGTCATTCCGCCGCCGGCCTGTAGTTGCGCCGAACCTCCAGGACAGATCGCATCCGGTGTATTCACCGTGGCGTAGAGCGAATCCTGGATGAACAGATCGAGGCTGTCGAGGATCGATCCGGGGCAAGCTGACGATCCGAGGTAGACCCGGATGTTCTCGATGCCCTCCACGATACCGTCGGCGATCGGATCGAAAAGCACATCGACGTGCGCCACGTTCGCGGGGATGGTGGCGAACTTGGCCACCAGGGGATCGGGATCACCGATCAGCGGGTAGTCCACACCGTTGCTGGCCGTACCGCCAAGAAAGAAGGGCACGATCATCGCTTCGTCCGACACCACCTGACGGGTGAAACGCACGCTGCCGGCATTACAGCCCTCCACCAGGTTGGGGAATCCGCTGGCGGTGAAACTTTCGATGGTCACCGCGTTGCTTTCGATGCGTTCGATGAACACACCGCTGTCATATTTTCGGTCGCTGGCGTCGGCCACGATCAACTTCAGACGATAGGTCTGGCAGGGTTGCACAACGGCCATGGCCTGCAGGTCCTGGGTCACCCCATCGTATTGGATCTGCGGCCCGCCTACATTGTCGTAGTAATAGGTAGGGTTGGATCCATTGTTCACGTTGTTGATCGTCACGGCGTTGTTGGTGCCGGGGATCAACGCGATGTTCTTCTCCGGTGCGATACCAGGATCTCCCGCGATGCCGGGACCGCTGATGAAGAAGCCGAAGACATCGTTGTACTGCGAGCCGACCCATTCGTTGTACTCCTCACTGGCGAAGGCGAAGTTGAAGCGGAGCGTGTCGCCGCCCGGGATCACATCGAACTCGAACCGGCAGGCGTCGTAGGTGGTCCGGCCCGTCACGATATTGAGCAAGGGGCTGCCGGGTGTGTTCTGCTCGAAGGTCTTGTTCTCCACATTGTTGGGCCCTACGGCGTTGGAGATGGTGCCCGTGGTGAGCAGCACCCCTTCCTCTACACCAAGTACATTTCCGGTGTAGCTGAATTCGCCATATCCCAGGGAATGGCAGTCGATCAGAACGTTGGAGATCTGCACCCCAGGTCCGGTGATGGCGCGTGCGAGTTCCTGCGCATCGGTTTGCGGGGATACGCTCAGTTGTGCGTGGCCCAGACCGCCCAACAGCATCAGGCTACCCAGAAGTATGGCGCGTTTCGTGGCTTTCGTCATCGTCGTTCGCATTGCCTTCGGGCGCGTTGTCCCTGGGGCAGTTGGTCGTTGTAGCTGCTTCCACATGGCGCTCATCATTGGCCGCGCGCCTGTGCGCACTGTTGTTCAGCCTGCTGCCGGTCCATGCCTGCGTCGCTGATATCCTTGCGTGCTGCATGGCGCCCAGCCACAGTGAGGGCTTCATCGCGGACCTCTCCGATCGTGGACCCCGCTGTGGGAGCGATCACCAGGATCCCAGCAGGTACACAGGCATACACCAGCACCGCCGATCCACTGTCGCGCAATTCCGTCGCGATGGCGTCGCGTGCACTGCTCGAAAGCCCTTTTACACGCAGTACCATTTCGGCATCGGAGGGTGCCTGGTATTGTGCCTGCAAGGACACGCCGGACAAGGCGAAGGCCATCACGAGGATGGCCGGTACATGTCTAAGTGATCGGGTCATGATGGTCCTGTTCTTCGGTCCCGAGTGGGGGAGTAGCCCGCTCGGGTACGGCTGGAATGTGGCGCCTTATACCCGCTGTTAGCAGGAAAGGTTCCGGGCCGGGAACGACGTGACCGCCTCCGCCAGTGGGCGAAAGCTTGGATCGGGACGATGAACGGGTAGGCTAAGAGCCCAATTAGGTTCTCTTGCAGGATGGACCTCGAGAATGCTTCCGCCTGATCCGGCGCTGTTGATGCAAGACATCCAAGCCCGGTCCTTTAAGGGGCCGGGCTTCCCTTTTTCCGTAGCCGCCGTTGCCTGGAAGAGATGGCCACATGCACCATGAATGTGGCCTGACCTACTCCTTCACGAAGCGGCCACCGGACACACCTTTGGGGCCATGCACCCGCATCAGATAGGTGCCCGGCGCTAATTGCGCCACCGGCACGGACCATCGGCCGCCCACCGAACGGCCTCGGGCCACGGCCCGGCCGGTAAGGTCAATGATCTCCCAGGACAATGGGCCAGCATGGGGGCCGTTCCATTCCACCTGCACCAGATCTTCCGTTGGCGAAGGATAAAGGTTCATGTTCGGATGCCAGTCCAACTCATCCATGCCCACCTCCCAGGGGGCGAGTTTTACCACCCAGAGATCGGACTCACCGTTGTTGCCGGTGAGGTCGCCGTCGGTGGACCTACTATGGCCTGTGATAACAGCGCCACCAACTTGGCCAGCATCCGTCGCATATCCATTGTCATTACCCGAACCACCCAAGGTCCGTTGCCACAGGATCTCCAAATTGGGATCAAGCAAAAGAGTCCAAGCATCGTTCCCACCGAGTGGATCTGTGATGTCGCCGTCTGTGGAACTCGTATACCCCGACACCAGCGCGTTTCCATCTGGCAACACGTGAAGACCGGTCAACTGGTCGTAGCCTGAGCCTCCTATGCACCGCTGGCCCATGAGTTCACCTGATGGACCAAGCCGAAGCACCCAGCCATCGACACCTCCATGATTGCCAGAAACATCTCCATCGGTGGACGAGGTATAGCCAACCGCCCAATAGGATCCATCAGGCGATTCGGATATTACACGTAGATCATCGGAAAGTTGACCACCATAACATTTCTGCCATTGGATATCCCCTTGTGCGTTCAATTTGACTATCCAGCCCGTGGTTCCGGGCATGACATTGATGCCTCCTAGGTCCCCGTCTTGGGATGCAGTGTGTCCAGCGATGATGCAACCACCATCGGTGTTCTAGCCCCCTAACTTCCCGGACACGTTTATGGTCGCAAAACCATAAACCGTGTTACCATGAAGGAGCGCAAGAAGTACAGCAAAGAAGAGAAGTTGCGGATCGTACAGGAGGCCGCAGAGCAAGGGGTTAAGGCCACCTTGGACAAGTACGGGATCTACCCGGCCACCTACTATGACTGGAAGCGTAAGGTGGAAGCCATGGGCGAGAAGGGCTTGGAGTGGGGCATGACCCCTGAGCACCTCAAGGAGATCCGCAGGCTTGAGAAGGAGAACCAACGCCTCAAGCAGTTGGTGGCCGAGCAGCAGCTGGAGAGCAAGCTGAAGGACGAGCTGCTAAAAAAGAAGTACCCCTGGGCGAAAGGAAAGAACTGATCGGGAAGTTCGTCGCGCAGGGGATGCAGCGCAAAGCTGCCTTGACCATCACTGGTGTTACCCGCCACCAGTACTACCACAAACCCAAAGCAGGCAAGGGAGGTCGGCCACTGACCTGCTGCACTGATCAACTCCATGAGGGGCGTGTCGTGAGTGTGCCCGACAATGAAGTGGTCGCGCGCATACACGAGCTGAAGAGTGATCCTGACACCGATTCGGGTTATCAGAGAACAGCACGCCTGCTGATGCTCGAAGGCTACTACATCGGCCCGAAGAAGACCCAACGGCTCATGGGTGAGCAGGGCCTGCTGGCCCCGCGACGCAAGGCCGCAAAGCGCCCGTACGTGAAGTACCGCGTGGTCACCCCGGAGCGCCCCTTGCATGTGCTGGAGATGGACATCAAGAGCAAATGGATGACCGGTGAACGGCGTAGCGGCTACATCCTCACGATCCTGGACACCTTCACGCGCCAAGCCCTGCACTGGCAAGCCGGCTTGTGTATGACCCAGCACCAGGTCACCCAAGCGTGGGACCAAGTGATCAAACACCATCTGCAACCGGCCGATCTGCTCAACAAGAAGCTGCACGTGGAAGTGCGCAGCGACAATGGGCCACAGTTCATCGCTTCCTTGGTGCAGGGCTACTTCAAAGCCAACCACTTGGACCAGGTCTTCACCCACCCTTACACCCCACAAGAGAATGGACACATCGAGAGCTTCCACGCCATCCTGGGCGCATACCTTGACCGCCACACCATCTGGGACCTGGACCAACTTATCGGAGTACTCACACCGTTCTACGCTGGATACAACGGGAAGCGTGTCCACGGCTCCACCGCCTACCTCTGGCCCGACCTCTTTGAGCAAGCCTGGCACAACGGGCTTATCCAGCGCACTGTGGACAGTCGCAATCGTGTGAAGTTCAAACTGCTCGTTCCCTATCAGGAACTACAGTCGGGGTGCAGGAACCTGAAGGGAGTCTCCTGCTTGATCCCACAGGGATCACACCACACGCAGCAAGTGTCCGGGCCCGGCTCACTTCTGACGCCATCGGTAACGCAGTCACCTTCGGTCGTCTCCTGCTGAGGCAAACCTATGACGCTAAAATCCTACTTTCACATCGACCCAACAACGTTGTCCGATTCATAGGGGGTTAGACCA
>JBGTES010000063.1:0-36259 GCA_041747675.1 Flavobacteriales bacterium | reverse complement strand
CATACCGGCGGCGGCGCAGGAGGAGGCGGTGAAGCAGGTGGCGCGCATCGCCAGCCCGGAGCTGCTGGTGAACAACGAGGTCTTCCACCGCATGCTCACCGAAGGCGTGAAGGTGGACTACCAGCAGGACGGCAACACGCGCGGCGATCTGGTGTGGTTGGTGGACTTCACCGAGCCCGCCAACAATGACCTGTTGGTGGTGAACCAGTTCACCGTGGTGGAGAACGGCCGCAACAAGCGGCCCGATGTGCTGCTGTTCGTGAACGGCCTGCCGCTGGTGCTGATGGAGCTGAAGAACGCCGCCGATGAGAAGGCGAGCATCCGCAGCGCTTTCAGGCAGGTGGAGACCTACAAGGAGACCATCCCCGGCCTGTTCACTTACAACTGCGTGGTGGTGATCAGCGACGGCCTGGAGGCCAGGGCCGGCACAGTGAGCAGCGGCTTCAGCCGCTACATGAGCTGGAAGACCAGCGATGGCAAAGTAGAAGCCTCGCCCCTGATCGGTCAGCTGGGAACGCTGATCGTGGGCATGCTCAACAAGGAGACACTGCTCGATCTGGTGCGGCACTTCATCGTGTTCGAGCGCAGCAAGAAGGAAGACCCGAGGACGGGCGTCAACACCATCACCACGGTAAAGAAGATCGCCGCCTACCACCAGTACTACGCGGTGAACCGGGCGGTGGTGAGCACGTTGCGGGCTACGGGATACAAGGCGCCGCCTGCGGCGGCAACGAGCGAAGTGTCAATGGTGGCCGAATCACCCGAGAGCTACGGCTTACCAGGCGTGAGCAAGCAAACATCCGGCGACCGCAAAGGCGGTGTGGTGTGGCACACGCAAGGCAGCGGCAAGAGCCTGAGCATGGTGTTCTACACCGGCAAGGTGGTGCTGGCCCTGGATAACCCCACGATCGTGGTGATCACCGATCGCAACGACCTGGACGACCAGCTCTTCGACACCTTCGCGGCAAGTGTGCAACTGCTGCGGCAGGAACCCGTGCAGGCCGAGGACCGCGACCACCTGAAGGACTTGCTGAAGGTGGCCAGCGGCGGCGTGGTGTTCACCACCATCCAGAAGTTCCAGCCCGAAGAGGGCAACGTGTACGATGAGTTGAGCGCCCGCCAGAACATCGTGGTGATCGCCGACGAAGCGCACCGCACGCAATACGGTTTCAAGGCCCGCACCATCGACGACAAGGACGCGCAAGGCAACGTGGTGGGGAAGAAGGTGGTGTACGGCTTCGCCAAGTACCTGCGCGATGCGCTGCCCAACGCCACCTACCTGGGCTTCACCGGCACGCCCATCGAAAGCACCGATGTGAACACCCCGGCGGTCTTTGGCAACTACGTGGATGTGTACGACATCGCGCAGGCCGTGGAGGACGGCGCCACGGTGCGCATCTACTACGAGAGCCGCCTGGCCAAGGTGAACCTGAGCGAGGAAGGCAAGCAGCTGATCAAGGACCTCGACGACGACCTGGACCAGGCCGAGCTCACCGACACGCAGAAGGCCAAGGCCAAGTGGACCCAGCTGGAGGCGTTGATCGGCAGTGAGAACCGGATCAAGAACGTGGCCCGCGACATCGTCACCCACTTCGAGCAGCGGCAGGAGGTGTTTGAAGGCAAGGGCATGATCGTGGCCATGAGCCGCCGCATCGCTGCTGAACTGTACAAGGAGATTATCGCCCTGCGTCCCGATTGGCACAACAACGACCTGAGCAAGGGCAAGATCAAGGTGGTGATGACGGCCGCGTCATCGGATGGTCCGGCGATGAGCAAGCACCACAGCACCAAGGAGCAACGCCGCGCCCTGGCCGAGCGCATGAAGGATCCCAACGACCCCCTGCAACTGGTGATCGTGCGCGACATGTGGCTCACCGGTTTCGATGCCCCCAGCATGCACACGCTCTACATCGACAAGCCGATGAAGGGCCATAGCTTGATGCAAGCCATCGCCCGCGTGAACCGCGTATTCCATGACAAGCCCGGCGGCCTGGTGGTTGACTACCTCGGCATCGCTGCGGATCTGAAGAAGGCGCTGTCCTTCTATTCCGATGCAGGCGGCAAGGGTGATCCCGCCATCGCACAAGAGCAAGCGGTCACACTCATGTTGGAGAAGCTGGAAGTAGTCGCCAACATGTACAGCGGCTTCCCCTACGAGGAGTACTTCCAAGCGGACACGGCGAAGAAGCTCTCCATGATCCTCGGGGCCGAGGAACATGTGCTCGGTCTCGAGGACGGCAAGCGGCGTTACATCAATGAGGTCACGGCGCTCAGCAAGACCTTCGCCATCGCCATCCCGCACGACCAGGCGATGGACGTGAAGGACGAGGTCGGCTTCTTCCAAGCCGTGAAAGCCCGCCTCGTGAAGTTCGACGGCACGGGCAGCGGCCGCACCGATGAAGAGTTGGAGACCACCATCCGGCAGGTCATCGACCAAGCGCTCGTGAGCGAGAAGGTCATCGACGTCTATGATGCAGCAGGCATCAAGAAGCCGGACATCTCCGTGCTCAGCGAAGAGTTCCTCTTGGAGTTGAAAGGCATGGCGCACAAGAACGTGGCCATCGAAGTGCTGAAGAAGCTCCTGAACGACGAGATCAAAGCCCGCGCCCGCACCAACATCGTGCAGAGCCGCAGCCTGATGGACATGCTGGAGGACAGCATCAAGCGCTACCACAACAAGATCCTCAGCGCCGCCGAAGTGATCGACGAGCTGATCAAGGTGAGCAAGGAGATCGCCAACAGCGACAAGCAGGCCGCCGACATGGGCCTCAGCGAATACGAGTACGCCTTCTACACGGCAGTAGCCAACAACGACAGCGCCAAGGAACTGATGCAACAGGACAAGCTGCGCGAACTGGCCGTGGTCCTCACCGAGCGCGTGCGCCAGAACGCCAGCATCGATTGGACGATCAAGGAGAGCGTGAAGGCCAAGCTGAAGGTGATCGTGAAGCGGACGCTGCGGCACTTTGGTTATCCGCCGGATATGCAGAAGCTGGCCACTGAGTTGGTGCTCAGGCAGGCGGAGATGTTGGCAGGGGAGTTCGCGGGAGAATAATTCTGCATGACATTACACAGCCATGGAAAAGGAGATCACCACCCTCAACCGCGCCTTCATCTGCATTGTTCCGAAGCAGCCTTATTACGATTGGGCCAATTCGGTCTTCCCGGATAGCTCGCCCATGACACCCGACCAGCGAGAAGCTACGGCGTACGCCATTTCCGACGACTTCGCCGTGCAAGACCTGGCGGACGTGGTGAAACCCTATGCACCTTTCATCTTCGAAATGGAGCTGCATGGTGCGTGCACCGACCCGGGGATGTGGCCAGCGCAACGTGACTGGAAAACCTTCTGCGCATGGTTCAGCTATCATGTAGGCAGCATGGTGTGGGACCTGGCGGCTGAACTGCCCTTGGAGCGTGATGAGGAGTGATGCATGTCCGGAGGTGATCTTCTTGCGCAGCCCGGGGCGTTGCGGCCATCCGCCGGATATGAAGAAGCTGGCTACGGAGTTAGTGCTAAGGCAGGTGGAGAAATTGGCGGGGGAATTCTCGGTTTGGTCAAATTATCCGCACCGCCTCTTGCTGTGCTCGTAGTCCGCTACCCCACCACCACCCCCCCCCGCTCCCCTTTCCCTTTGGACCCTACCAGGGATCGGGTATTTTTCGGACGCTGCGCCACGGATAGCTTTCGCCTCCCTTCCACCAGGCTCCAACCACGCACTGGCAGAGGCCCCTCCCGGCAGTTGAGGCTCACGCGGTGGCTGCGCAGCAGAACAACATCATCCGCATACCCATGATCCACATCGATCGCGACCGGATGCCCGAGCCGGAATACCTCCGGAGCGAGCGCATCCAATATGCACGCAAGGAATTGGAGGCCTTCTTCAGCCGGATGACAAAAAAGCAGTCGCGGCCCTTCGACCGCGAAGCGCTGTACCCCTTGCTGCCGGAGATACTGAAGCTGGGACATGGCAAATGCGCCTACTGCGAGCAGCCCCTGAACGAGAAGACCGTGAACATAGACACCTACCGGCCCAAGGACATGGACCGGGCGCCAGACGTGGATGGGCACTACTGGTGGCTGGCGTTCACATGGAACAATCTGCTGCCCGCCTGCAAGCCTTGCAATGCCGCCAAGCGCAATCTCTTCCCGGTCGCGGCACAGCGCTGCGCGGTGGGGACCACAGGTGAGGCCCTGGACGCCGAGGCGCCCTTGTTGATCGACCCTGCACGCGAAGACCCGGGCGTGTACCTGGACACGGCGGACAATGGGATGCTGAGGCCTGCAAAGGGCCTGGCACAACTGGACACAATGCGGGCAGCGAGCACCATAGAGCTCTTACAGCTGAACAGAAGGGAACTGGTGATGGCGCGCAGCGAGGCGATGGCCCGGATCGCGGGATCGGTGAAACGGATGCTTTCATCCACGGTGACGCCCACCTTGTTGATCATGCTGGGGGATCTGAACAATGAGATCTCCGCTTCGTCGCCCTACGCCTTCGCCAAGAGACATGCACTCTCCAAATATGTGGCCCAGTTGTCCGTCCGCTTCGCCGAGGGAAAGCTCAAAGTGCTGTGGCAGGGTTTATTGACCTTGATCCAGCCGTACATGAGCGCGCCTGCCATGCATAAGATGCAAGGGCGCCCGGTGGCCCAGATGCCGCATGCCGCAAGCAATGTGGAACCCAGGCTGATGAACGTGCGCCGTTGGGTGGTGGAGAATTTCCGCATCATAGAGCGCGCGGAGATCAAAGTGCCCGCGGGAAGACCCGCGGATCTGCGGTCCACCTCGGAGATCTTCGGCATAGGCCCTCCGGAGGGGATGGCAAAGGATGCCGTGCGTTCCCGCGGATGGAAGATGTTGCTCGGTGAGAATGGCTCAGGAAAGAGCAGTCTGCTGCATGCGCTCGCGATCGCGTTGATGGGCCGTAAGTACCATCGCAAAATGGCCACGCAGTTCGCCAGCAGTCTGAAGCATGGTAAGGCACGTGGTGTGATCCTGGTGGAGTTCGAAAATGAAAAGGATACCATTGAGGTGGAGGTGACCACCAAGGGTCTGGTATGGAAGAAGGGTGGTAATGGGGCGGATGTTTTCCTGCGGGGTTACGGCGCCACCCGCTTGTTGCCGAAGCGGTCAGGGAAGAGTAAAAGAGCGGCGAAACCGCGTCCGCTCAAATGGGTGGACAACCTGTTCGAACCCCACGCCACGTTGATCGATGCGGAGACCTGGCTCAGGAGCCTTGGGGAAGACGATTTCCGGCAGGCCTGTCTTACGCTCAAAGATCTGTTGGACATTGGGGACGAGGACAGCGTGCTCACCTTCGAAACGGATGCGCCCGATCCCGACAGGAAGGGCATGTTCGGCATGCGCACGGTGCGGGCAAAAAGCAAGCACGTGGACTTCACTCCGTTGCACCACTTCAGCGCCGGCTATCAGACCATTGTGGCACTGGCATGCGATATCATGGCAGGCTGCGGAGGGTCCGTGAAAGAGATGCAGCACATGCCGGGGATCATCATCATCGACGAGATCGGGACCAACCTGCATCCCCGTTGGCGCACGCGCATCCTGCGCGGTTTGGAACGCGCCTTCAGCAATATGCAATTCATCGCCAGCACCCACGAGCCGCTTTGCCTCCACGGTTTGGGGGCCAACGAAGTGGCCGTGGTGGTACGCGACAAGGACCATGTGATGCTGCACGACAACATGCCATCGCCAGCGGGATTGCGCACGGATCAACTGCTCACCTCGGAGTTCTTCGGGCTGCACACCACGATCGATCCCGAAACGGAGCGGGCCTTCGATGTGTACTATGACCTGCTCGCGCGCGAACATGAGTTATCCGATGCGGACAAGCTTCTCCTGAAGCAGTATCGTGAAGCCTTGAACAACAAGAGCGTTCTGGGCAGCAGCCGCAGGGACCAGGCCATCCTGTCCGCGGTGGATGAGATCCTCGCCAGACGAAAGAAAAATGGTCCGTCCCAGAACGGCGTCCAACCTTCCGAGGAAGTACGCGCGGTGATAGAGTTGGCATTGGGGACCCTGGACCCACGGACCATATTCCAACGGACATGATACGGCGCGTACGGAAGGAGGTCCCGGTGCCCCGGCGCTTGACCGAGCCCGGCAGCCCTGGCCATAAAGAGCTCATCCGGGTGCGTGCGCTCATGGATGCCGCACATCCACCAGCCCGTCTACCGGAATTCAAGGCCTACAAGGATGCCGAGGTGGTCCTTGCCCTGGAGCGTATGTTCGAGGGGAAATGCGCCTATTGCGAATCGCCCTACGGCAGGACACAACCGGTGGACATAGAGCATTGGCGACCCAAAGCCGGTGTGGTCGTGCCCGGAGAAAAGAAGCCCCTGCCGGGATATCCGTGGCTGGCCATGGCATGGGAGAACCTGCTCCCCAGCTGCATCGATTGCAACCGTGCGCGAAATCAACATGTGCTCCGAAAGGACAAGAACGGAAGTTGGGTGTGGACCCAGGTCCTGTTGGGCAAGGCCAACCAGTTCCCACTGGCCGAGGGTTCGGAAAGGCTGAAGCACTATTCCGATCCGCCCACCAAGGAAGCACACCTGCTTGTGGATCCCTGCGAGGACGATCCGGCGGAGTTCTTCCGTTTCAATGAGGACGGTGTCATCCTGCCACTGATCTCCTCACCTACCACGGATCGGGAGCGCCGCCAGTGTGATCGGGCAGTGGCCTCCATTGATGTATACGCGTTGAACCGCAAAGGTCTTGTGGAGGAACGCCATGAACGCATCGTGCTATTGGGCGCCCGTTTCGAGTTGATCCGTTCGCTCATTTCCCTGGATGCCACCATTGCCGCCAGTGGTCCGCAGGCATATGACAAGGGGCTGGTACGCGCCATGTTGAGCAACCTGATCGATACTGAGGTTGGATACCTTGTTGAACAATGCGGAAGCGAAAAACCATACGCGCTGCTGACGAACCAGTTCGTGAAAGAATTCCTGCTGACGATACACCGGGCCTGAGCTTCGCTCGGCACCGATGACCGACCTGCTTCGCCTGCCTTCCAGCACAGGCCGCATATGGCGATGACGAACCGGACATCAGCCACATCATGGTTCGCGAGCCGAACTCGGAGTACAAGCCATCATCCTGTACCAATTGACCCACTACTTGCATCGGCGATGACCTCCGCTGGCATCGTCGAGTAGCCTGGAATTTCTGCCACACCATCAGCGATAATATCGGTGACCGCCCTTCATCCCCGGGGTCAGCCGTCGGCAGCCGGACAACTGACAACAGTCAACGGACAACTACCCCCCCACCCAATTCCCCACGATCGCCTTTCCCTCCGGCGTCATCACGCTTTCGGGGTGGAACTGCAGGCCGCAGGAAGGGAAGGTGGTGTGGCGCAGGGCCATGATCACCCCTGCGGCGCTGCGTGCGGTGATGCGCAAGGTGGGCGGCAATGTGGCAGGGTCGGCGGCCCAGCTATGGTAGAGGCCCGCTTCGAAGGGGGATGGCAAGCCGGCGAAGAGCGGATCACGGGGCTCTTCCGGGATGCAGGGAACGGACACACCGTGCATGACGCGCTGCTGGTTGTAGAGCGTGCCGCCGCAGGCCTCCACCATGGCCTGCATGCCCAGGCATACGCCCAGGATGGGGTGCGTGGGCATGAGCTTGCGCAGGAGCTCCATCATGATGCCCGCCTCGCCTGGCAGGCCCGGCCCCGGCGAGAGCACGATGCGGTCGTAGCGCGCGGCCTCGTCCACCGTGATCGCGTCGTTGCGCACCACGTCCACTTCCGCATGGGGTGCCAGCAGGTGGTGCAGGTTCCAGGTGAAGGAGTCGTAGTTGTCGAGGAGGAGGAGTTTCATTGTAGGAGTGGCAAGTTGGCAAGTTGGCCAGTTGAGGAGTTGAGCAGTTGTCAGTTGTCAGTTGTCCGTGCGGGCAGAGCGAAGCAGATCTGGTCCACGATGTAACGGTCCGGCACAAAGCAATGCAGGCCTGGGCGATGTTCGATACATTGGCATTTGTCTGTCACCAGCACCACCTTCCCCTGGTCTGCGGCAGCCGAACAACCGACGACCAATGAGGTGTCGGCAGCCTGACAACCGACAACTGACAACCTTGAGCTAAATGGATAACACCACCAACGCCCTCAACTGGTTCGAGATCGCCACGCACGACCTGGACCGCGCCACGAAGTTCTACGAGACCGTCTTCGGGATCAAGATGGAAACGATGGACCTGCCGAATATCCAGATGCGCATGTTCCCCGGTGATGGGCAGAACGGCAAGGTGGGCGGCGCCCTGGTGAAGAGCGGCATGCACAAGCCCAGCAAGGAAGGCGCGCTGATCTACCTGAACGCCAATCCCGACCTGGCCGCTGCGCTGGGCCGCGTGGAGAAGGCCGGCGGCAAGGTGCTGCTGCCCAAGACGCACATCAGCGAGGACATCGGCTACATGGCCTTCTTCGAGGATACCGAGGGGAATGCGGTGGCGATGCATTCGCAAGCGTAGTTGTCGGTTGTCAGTTGTCGGTTGTCGGTTGTCGGTTGTACGTCGCTGCGAGCTTGGCGAGGCAGGATAGTTGTTCGCGGCGGCGAGTTCTTCATTGGGTACTGACAACGGACAACGGACAACGGACAACTTTGAAAACCCATGGACCGCACACACATCCCTTCCACGCTGGACTTCTCCCTGCCGCGCAGCCTGGAGGTCCTGGAACGCACGCCGCGTGTGCTGCACACTTTGCTTAATGGCCTGAGCGAGGACTGGACCCACCACAACGAAGGGCCGGATACCTGGACACCCTATGACGTGGTGGGGCATCTGCTGCACGGCGAAAGGACCGACTGGATGGCGCGCCTTAAAAAGTGCCTGAGTACGGATGACAAGGCCTTCGTGAAATTCGACCGCTTCGCGCAGTACCAGGAGAGCGAAGGCAGGAGCCTGGAAGAATTGCTCGCTGCATTCGCTGCTGCCCGCGCCCGGAACCTGGAGGAGCTGAAAGCCATGGACCTGAGCGATGCGCAACTGGACAGCATCGGCATCCACCCCACCTTCGGCGAAGTGCGCATGCGTCAGCTGCTGGCCACCTGGGCCGCGCATGACATGGCACATCTGGCGCAGATCGCGCGTGTGATGTGCAGGCAGTACCGCGCAGCCGTGGGGCCATGGCGGGAGTTCATGTCGTTGATGGGGTAGTTGGTTGTTGGTTGTCCGTTGACGGTTGTCGGTTGTCGGTTGTCCGTCAATGCGGGCTGAGCGAAGCAGATCGGGTCCACGATATAACGGTTCCGGCTCAAAGCAATGCAGGCCTGGCACATGTTCGAAACACGAACACTTGTATGGCACCCGCACAATGCCCCCTGGTCTGCGGCACTCGGACAACCGACAACTGAGAACTCCTCGCCGACACAGAATGGGTTGTCGGCAGCCAGACAACGGACAACGGACAACTGACAACTACCCGCCAATTTCTGCCTTGCCACTTGCCCCCTTCCCCTTCCCGATCCACCCCAGGTGCGTGTGATGGAAGTTGTCGCCGAACTTGAGGCCGTAGCCGAAGATGCGGTCCATGGAGGCGTGGCCAAAGAGGACGAGGCCGGTGTTGATCAGCATGTCCCAATGCGTCGGTCCCTCGAAGAGGTAGGTCATGTTGCCGTAGAACCCAATGAACAGGACCAGCAGGGCCAGCGCCTTGTGGTGGAGCAGGTTGTAGGTCACGGCACCCACACGGCTGTTCAGCAGGTAGCCCAGCATGCCGATATCGGGTCCAAGGAGAAGGAGCAGATACCACCACCATTGCACATCCATGGTGATGAATAGTAAGAGGCACAGGAGGAATTGCGCAAGCTCTTCGAGGCGGAGGAGATTCTTCATTTTCTGATCATCTGATCATCTGATCCTCTGATCGCTCTACCACACGATCCCCACCGGACAGTGATCACTGCCCGTCACTTCGTTGAGGATGAAGGCTTCCTTGATGTTTTTCTCGAAGCCTTTGGTGAGCAGCACATAGTCGATGCGCCAGCCGATGTTCTTGCTGCGGGCACCGGCGCGAAAGCTCCACCAGCTGTACTTCACTTCCGCGGGATGCAGGTGGCGGAAGCTGTCCACGAAGCCTGTTGCCAATAGGGCATCGATGCCGTCGATCTCCTGTTGCGTGTAGCCGGCGGTCTTGTTGTAGTTGGCCTTGGGGCGCGCGATATCGATGTCGCGGTGCGCCACATTGAGGTCGCCGCAGACGATCACGGGCTGGCCACGCTCCGCCAGGGCCGAGACATACGCCCGGAAGGCGGCATCCCACTCCTGTCGGTAGCCAAGGCGTTTCAGTTCCTGGCCGCTGTTGGGCGTGTACACGTTCACCACCACCACATCATCGAAGGTGGCGGTGACCACCCGGCCTTCATCGTCGTGCCCCGGCATGCCGATGCCGAAGGACACGGAGCCCGGTGCCTTGCGGCAGACGATGGCGGTGCCGCTGTAGCCCGGACGTTGGGCGCCGTAGGCATGCACGTGGTAACCGCCGAGTCCGGCCAGCGCTTCGGCCACCTGCTCCGGCGTGGCCTTGGTTTCCTGGAAGCAGTAGATGTCGGCATCCATGTGTTGGAGCGAGCCTACCAGGCCCTTGCCCACCGAAGCGCGGATCCCATTGACGTTGAAGGAGACGAGTTTCATGGAGGCGAAGATCGCTTTTGTGAGGTGATGGGAAATGTCCCAGTTCATGGACGCGGTCGCCGAAGGTCAAAGTGGAATTGGAGCACTAGAGACCTACTGCTCTTCCACTTCCCGTGTCGCCTCGCAGGAATGGTTCGAAAAGTCCGGCGTGCGGCGATCCAGGGCGTAGAAGAGCCGCCGGGCTTTACGATCAATTCACACATGGCGATCTAACTTTCGTGACGTTTCTCCGTCCAAGGCCCACAGCGCATCCCACCACCCATGCCGGTCCAACCCTACCAGGGGCCTTTTGGCAGGCCCGAACTCACCCACCTGCTGCGGCGCAGCCTGTTCGGTCGCAGCAATGCGGATCTCGCCCATTTCGAAGGCCAGTCGCTGGCCCAGGTGGTGGATGCGCTCCTCACTTTCACCAATGACACCACGCCGCCGCTGAAGACCTACTGGCAGCTGAGTGGTGGCGTTCCGAACCCGAACATGGTGGACCCCACCGTACCCTTCGGCACCACATGGATCGACACGCCGCGCGACCCGGATGCCGCGGTGGAATCCACCGTGTTCCGCATCGTGAGCTGGGTCGCGTGGCATACGGGCCTGATGGTGCATCAGCAGCGAGACCTGCGCGAGAAGATGACGCTGTTCTGGTTCAACCACATCCCGGTGCAGGCCTTCGAGGTCTTCAACCCGCGGCTGTTGTACGAGTACGACCAGCTGCAGCGCGAACAATGCCTGGGGAACTTCCGCACCATGATGCGGGATGTCACCACCAGTGGTGCCATGCTGATCTACCTCAACGGCACCTTCAACAACGTGTCTGCACCGGACGAGAACTACGCGCGGGAACTGATGGAACTGTTCACCCTGGGCGTGGACACCGGCTTTACCGAGGCGGACGTGCAGGCCGCGGCACGTGTGCTCACCGGTTGGGTGGTTCAGGAACAGGTCGGCGGGGTGCCCATCCTGCCACAGACGGTCTACGTGCCCTTCCTGCACGACCAGGGCAACAAGCAGTTCAGCGCCTTCTTCAACAACACGGTGATACAGGGGATGGGCGGCCCCAACGGCGGCAATGTGGAGTTGAACGAACTGCTGGACATGATCTTCGCCAGGGAGGAGGTAAGCCTGCATATCTGCCGCGATCTGTACCGCTTCTTCGTCAAGGGTGAGATCGACGCGGCCACCGAGGCGGACCTGATCGTGCCGCTGGCGGAGGTGTTCCGCGACCACAGCGGATCGCCGGATCAAATGCGTCACGTGATGCAGGCCCTGCTGACCAGCGATCATTTCTTCAGCACCGAGGTGCGTGCGTGCATGGTGAAGAGTGCCGCCGACCTGGTGATCGGTGCCCTGCGGGAACTCGACATGCCCTTCCCTACGGCGGAGCAGGTGGAAGCCCAGTACAATGTGTGGATCGATCTGTATGGCCTGGTGGGCTACGCCGGGCAGGAATTGGTGAACCCGCCGAACGTGGCCGGCTGGCCCGCCTACCATCAATACCCGCAGTACGACCATGCGTGGGTGGACACGGCCACCTTCCCCGCGCGCAACAACTCCATGCTGGGCATCGTGTTCACCGGCTTCGCCACGGGGAACAACCTGTACCAGGCGGCGAGCGAGAACTTGAGCTTCAAGGTGGACCTGCTGGCGGTGGTCGCGCAGTTCACCGACCCGTACGATCCGAATGCGCTGGTGGCCGATGCGGCGGAATTGCTCTTCGGTGTTCCGGTGTCCGCCGCAGTGCTGCAACAACTGAAGACCAACTACCTCCTCCTGGGCCAGCAGAGCGACCACTACTGGAGCGATGCCTACGAGCTCTACGTGATGGATCCAGGGACCACGGACCCCACGGCACAGTTGGTCCCCACCATCCTCCTATGGCTCTTCCTGGACATGGTGCAGGCCGCCGAGAACCACATCCACTAGATCATCCGGAACCGCCATGGACCGACGACATTTCCTCCGCAGCACCTCGGCGCTCACCCTGGGCGGTCTGGCCGTGCGCGCGTTCAACAATCCGCTCTTCGCGGCCTTGCAGGGCCGGGACGACACCGATCGTGTGCTGGTGATCGTGCAACTGATCGGCGGCAACGACGGCCTGAACACGGTGATCCCCCTGGACCAATACGATACGCTGAGCATGGCGCGCCCGCAAGTGCTGATCCCCGAGGGTGCGGTGCTGCAACTCAACGGCCTGAACGGCGCCACCGGACTGCATCCCGTGATGGGTGGCATGCGCGACCTGTGGGATGATGGCAAGCTCGCCATTGTGCAGGGCGTGAGCTATCCGCAACCCAACTTCAGTCACTTCCGCGCCACGGACATCTGGGAGACCGGTGCGGACAGCGACCAGATCCTCAGCTCCGGCTGGACGGGCCGCTACCTCAATTTCGAGTATCCGAACTATCCGGCGGGCTACCCGAATGACGACATGCCCGATCCGCTGGCCATCCGCGTGGGTGGATCCATCGGACCCGGCCTGCAGTATATGGGCATGAGCATGGGGGTGGCCATCAACAACACGGACAACCCTCTTGATCTGACGGGCAACATCTACAACGACCCCGCCTCCGACGATTGCAGTGGCGACAAGCTGGCCTTCGTGCGCATGGTGCAGCAGCAGACCGATCAGTACGGCAGCGCCATCAATGCCGCAGCGGTCTCGGGTTGCAACATGAGTACGATGTACCCCGCAGGCGACGCCCCCGGCGGGCAACTCGCGCAGGCGCTGAAGATCGTGGCGCAGCTGATCTGCGGTGGGCTGAAGACGCGCATCTACTGGGTGAGCATCGGCGGCTTCGACACGCATGCACAACAGGTTGCGCCGGGCAACCCCACCGTGGGTACGCATGCCAACCTCTTGAAGGGTGTGAGCGACTCCATCCGCGCATTCCAGGATGACCTGCAGCTGCTGGGTCTGGAAGATCGCGTGCTGGGCATGACCTTCAGTGAATTCGGGCGCCGCATCATCAACAACGCCTCACTGGGCACCGACCATGGCAGTGCGCTGCCCATGTTCCTCTTCGGCACCAAGGTGATCCCCGGCATGCTGGGCACCAACCCGGATATTCCCGCCAACGCCACGGCCCAGACCAACCTGGCCATGCAGTACGACTTCCGTTCGGTGTACGCCTCGGTGCTGCGCGACTGGTTCTGTCTCACCCAGGGGGAGGTGGATGATGTGCTGCTGAACACCTACCAGCCGCTGGCGCTGGTGGATCCCATGGGCTGCATGAACGTGGGTGTGCATGAGGCCAACCAGCTCGCCGGTGAGGTGCTGCTGGAGGTCTACCCCAACCCCTTCGTGGAGAGCACCACCCTGCGTTACACCACCAGCGGCGGGCGCGTGATGGTGCAGCTATTCAATGAGCAGGGGCAGCTGATGCGCACGGTGGTGAACGCCACGGCCGCGGCAGGAACGCATCTGGTGCAGGTGGATATGAGCGAACTGCCCAGCGGGGTGTATTACGCACGCCTGCAGAACGAAAGCCGCCAGCAGGTGAAGAGCATGCTGAAGGTGCGCTGAGGTCTCTCCGGCGAAAAAGGACCAAAGAGAAAGCCGGTCCTTTCGGACCGGCTTTCCTTCATCAAGGTATCGGTTGGCGCTCAAGCCTTCGTTACGTTGACCGCGTTGAGCCCCTTCTGGGTCTCTTCCACTTCGTAGTTGACCTTGTCGCCTTCCCAGAGGGCTTCGCGGGTGCCGGTCTTGTGTACGAAGATGTCTTTGCCGCCCTCATCGGGGACGATGAATCCGAAGCCCTTCTCGTTGTTGAAGAACTTCACTGTACCAGTAGCCATTGTATTGAATTGTATTGGTTTCCCCTTGGCAATAGCGCCGCAGGCGGGCGAAAGGTATGCAAACCGCGCCGGGCCGGGCGATCTGGCGGAATATTGATGGTCCAGGAGGTTCGGGGCGTTCTCAAAGCTGCATCCACGCCTGCACCATGCGCACCTTGCCGTAGCTGTACTTCTCGCCAAAATGCACGCGCACCTCGGCGGTGTTCTTACCGGGGTTCTCGCGCAGCCACCCGGCGATGATATCGCGGTCGCTATTGGGCAGGAGCGTGTCGATCTCCAGGATCCCTTCTCCGATGCCACGTGCCGCATGCCCCTCGATGGTGCCCAGCGAAAGGCCGCGCTCCTGCGCCACCTCCTCCAGGCTTTTTCCATTCTTGATCAGCGCATAGGTCTTCAGGTAGGTCTCGCCCTTGATCTTTGGTGCCCTGGCTTCGCCGGAAGGACCGCGCTTCCTTTTGCGCGCCAGTGAACGTTCAATGTATTCGTCCGCCTCGGCGGGGTCCCAGGGTGCATCGCGCTTGCGACGGCGGCCGCTCTTCAACGTGCTCGCAGGGGCGTGCTCGCCGGCCCAGGCCTTCACCTCGTCCATCAGCGCGGTGCGATAGGCGCTCTGCTGCTTCTCCAGTTCCGGCAGGCGCGTCACTTCTCCACCCTGCAATATGCACGTGGTGACATGGGAGGCCTTGGTGATGGTGGCCACCTTCTTCACCAGCATGCCGTCCAGTTCGCGCAGCGCATCACTGTACTGCTTGGTGCGGCTGAGCATCTCCACCTGCGCCAGGTGCCGCAGGAGGTCCTTCATGGCGTCCTTCAGAAACGTACCGTAGTAATCGGTGCCTTTGGCGATGCGCTCCAGCAGGGTCGCACGCTCATCGTCCTGCATCAGCCGCATCAGCCGCATCAGCTGGCCCTGGAACCGCCGCGTGTTCTCCTCCTCGCCACGCAGCTTATCGCGGAAGCGCTGCAGGGCGGTCTTCATGTCCTCATCCTCGAAGGCCGATACCTCATCATGGTCCTTCTGGATGTATTCGGCGCGCTGCAACAGGTCGCCCAGGTCGAAGGTGCTGGTGAGCATGTCGTGTAGGAAACGACGTTGGAATTCCTGCAACTGATCGGGCAGGGGCTGCTGGGTGAGCCGCCGCTCGCTGAAGGCCACTACATCCCGGTCGGTGCTTACCACCGAGGTTTCGATGCGGGTGCGCAGGATGAGCCCTTCCAGCGAGCGCAGCCGCGACAAGGCCACATACACCTGCCCCGGCGCGAAGGCGCGGCCCACATCGATCACGGCCCGGTCGAAAGTGAGTCCCTGGCTCTTATGTACGGTGATGGCCCATGCCAGCTTCACGGGATACTGCTCGAAGGTGCCAAGGATCCGTTCCTTCTGCTCCTTCGTCACGCCATCCAGCTCATAGCGCTTGTTCTCCCACACCTCACGCTTCAACACATAGGGTGCATCGTCGTCGATCATGCGCACATGGATCTGCCCCTCGGCGATCCGCTCCACCCGCGCCAGCTTCCCGTTGAAGTACATCTTCTCCGGATCGTTGCGTGTGAACATGATCTGCGCACCCTCCTTCAGCTCCAGATCACGCAGCACGGGGAACATGCTCTCGGGGAAGTCGCCTTCGATCTCCGCTTCGAAACGGTGCATCCTGCCGGGCAGCTTCTCCAACGCGCGCTGGTTGATGTCGTCGGCGCTGCGGTTGTGCGTGGTAAGGGTGATCACGCCCTCGGTGTCCTCCTCATTGATCCCCGGGCGGTAGTAAACGTTGAGTGCCTCCACGTCGGCAGGCGTGACGGTGTTCTCGCGGAAGTTGTTCAGGATGGCGATGAAGCGCTCGTCCTGCTGCCGGAAGATCTTGTCCAGCTCGATATGCGCATAACCACTTTCCTTGAGGGATCGGGCCTCGAAGAAGTGCATGCTGTCATAGTAGCGCCGCAACACATTCCATTCATCGTCCTTCACGATGGGCGGCAACTGGTAGAGGTCGCCGATGAGCAGCAACTGCACCCCGCCGAAGGGACGGTCCCAACGCTGGCGTACGGTGCGCAGGCGGTGATCGATGGCGTCGAGCAGGTCGGCGCGCAACATGCTCACCTCATCGATGATCAGCAGGTCCAGCCCGCGGAGCACGTTGCGGCGCAGGGCATTGAGCGGGTGGCGGCGGTTGAGGCTGTCACGGTCGGTAAAGGCACCATAGGCACCCACATCCGCAGGTAGCTGGCGTTCCGGCACGAAGGAGCCGAAGGGCAGCAGGAACTGGCTGTGGATGGTGACGCCCCCGGCGTTGAGCGCCGCGATGCCCGTGGGGGCCACGATGACGTAGCGCTTGTGGGTGTGACCTGCCAGGCGGTGCAGGAAGGTGGTCTTGCCGGTGCCCGCCTTGCCGGTGAGGAATACGTTGCGGGCGGTGCTGTTGACGAAGCGCGCCGCAAGGGCGGCCATTTCCGTTTCGATATGCTCCGCAGCGACCGTCATCGGGCGCAAGATCGCGATAGCGGATGGGTCCGCGATATCGGGGTGCGTGGAGGTACCTGGGGTGGATGTGCCTTCAACTACATGCGACATGGGTATCAAGGTTCAACGAACGGCTCCGGTACTTGACGACATGATCGTCACCGGCACGGCATGTAAGATATGGGTGTGGTGGAAAAACAGGGAGGTCACATTCGGAGAACATGGAAGGCGCGATGATTTGATCGAACGTTCACGTGCCCAACCCGATCGGGACACACTGCCCTGGGACTTTTGACCCCTGAAACCAACCCCCGAACCCCATGAGGAAACACACTACCCTGCACCTCGCGGCCCTGGCCCTTGGACTGGCCTCCGCCACCGCATCGCATGCCCAGACCCTCCGGCTCACCCCGATCGGCACCTACCAGACCGGTCTCTACGGCCAGAGCGCCGCAGAGATCGTGGACTACGATCCCGGCACCCAACGCATATTCTCGACCAATGCCGCAGCCAACAGTGTGGATGCGATAGACCTCTCCTACCCGGCCAACCCCACACTGTTGTTCACGATCGACATGTCTCCATACGGAGGCGGTGCGAACAGCGTGGTGGTGATCGACGGCGCCATTGCGATAGCCAGTGAGGCTTTCGTGAAGACCGACAATGGGACCGTGGTGTTCTTCGACCTGAATGGGAACTACCTGAACCAGGTGACCGTGGGTGCACTGCCGGACATGATCACCAGGACGCCCGATGGCACCAGACTGCTCGTGGCCAATGAGGGCGAGCCGATCAGCTACCTGGACGGCATCGATCCCGAGGGGAGCATCAGCATCATCGACATCAGCGGCGGGATCGCTTCACTGACGCAGGCACAAGTGACCACGATCGGCTTCGAGGGCTACACCCCGGAGATGCTTCCAGGTGTGCGGATCTTCGGCCCCAACGCTTCCGTCGCACAGGACATGGAGCCCGAATACATCACCGTGAGTGCGGACTCCCAAACGGCCTTCGTGGCCTGCCAGGAGAACAATGCGGTGGTGCGGATCGACCTGACCACGAACACCATCGTGTCCATCACCTCCCTGGGCATGAAGGACCACAGCCTGCCAGGCAATGGATTGGATGCGAGCGACCAGGACGGGATGATCAATATCGCGAACTGGCCGGTAAAGGGTTTGTACATGCCCGATGCGATCACCAGCTACAGCGTGAATGGAGAGACCTACGTGGTATATGCCAACGAAGGGGATGCCCGCGACGACTGGCCGGGTTATGAGGAAGGTCGTCGCATCGGCAACGCCGGGTACCAGCTTGACCCTGATGTGTTCCCCAACGCGGCCGAATTGAAACTGAACGCGAACCTCGGCAGGCTCACCGCATCACGGGCATCGGGCGACCTCGACGGTGATGGCCTTTACGAGGAGATCCACGTGCTGGGCGGGCGTTCCTTCAGCATCCGCAACGCCGCAGGGGAGCTGCTTTATGACAGTGGCGACGACTTCGAGCAGATCACGGCCCAGCGCTACCCCACGCGCTTCAACGCAAGCAACAGCAACAACAACTTCGACAACCGCAGCGACGACAAGGGACCGGAGCCCGAGGCCGTGGAGGTGGCCCTGATCGACGGGCGCCACTATGCCTTCATCGGTCTCGAACGCATTGGCGGCATCATGGTCTATGACGTCACCGATCCCACCAACGCCCAGTATCTGGACTATGTGAACAACCGGAATTTCAACGCCAGCCCCTTGAGTCCTGAAGGTCTGGATTCCGGTATCGAGTGCATTCGCTTCGTCCACGCGGACCAGAGCCCCAGCGGCGAAATGCTGCTCATCACGGCCAACGAAGTGTCGGGCACAGTGACCATCTTCCAGGTGGACCTGCTCTACTGCGAGCCCGGGGATGGCATCACACGCGTGCGCCAGCAGAACGGCAACGGCCCGGTGACCACCATGCAGCTGGCCAATTTCGAGGCACCGCAAAATGATGGCGACCACTTCACCGCCACGCTTGGTGGATCGATCTGCCCCCCGGTAAGCGGTTACTACAGGTTCTTTATCTCGGCTGACCACCGTGCCGAACTCTACCTGAGCTCCGGCACCACTCCGGTGAATGGACCCGCCATCGCCCGTTGCCCCGCACCGGTGCCACCGCATGTCTACACACAGTTCGCACAGCAGACCTCCGCGGCCATCTGGCTCGAGGCGGGTGAGTTGCGCTACCTCCACGCCAAACACCGCGAAGCCGTTGGTCCGGACCATGTGAGTGTGGCCTGGGAGCGTGCCGATGGGATCTACCAGGACCCCATCCCCGGCATCTACTTCTTCCAACCGGCACAACCCAAGAGCATGGAGTTCCTGTTGGCCGATGCCCCTGGGGCACCAAGTCACCACAGCCTGTTCCCCAATCCGGCGAACGACCGCTTGAGTGTGGAGGTCCTGATGCCACAGGCGGATCTGCTGCGGCTGGAGGTGATCGACCCCACCGGCCGCGTGGTGATCGCACATGCCACCCCGGCCACGGAAGGAAGCCACCTGGAGGTCCTGGACATTTCCACCCTGCGCCCCGGCATGTACCTCATGCGGATGAGCACCGGGGAGGAACAAGTCACGAAACCATTCGTGGTGGCGCGCTGAGCCCCCATTGGTGCGCCTCAAACTAAGCGCCGGTCACGCATGGTGGCCGGCGCTTTCGCTTTTCGCAGGACGGTTCAGTGTCAGTGTCGTACGATCAAACGCCGCGCGGCACTCCCGATCCGGATCATATAAAGCCCATCCGGCAGGTCGGCAACGTCGAGCACTTCGCGATCGGTCCGGAGCAAGGAGCTGCGCACGATCCGCCCGGAAGCATCATGCATCATGGCCCACTGGCCAGACGGACCGTCCAACGCGACCAGAAACTGCGTGTTCGCCGGATTGGGGTACAATTCGAAACCGTCGTTCGCCGGGAGCTCCGCCATCCCGATGCCCAACCCGGTGATCCGTGACAGGCCGGTGCTGGTGGCCACCCATATCGCATCGATGCCATCATGGGCCAGGGCGCGCACATCCGGACCGGCCAGTCCGTTCACCACTTCGTACTGATCCCAGGTGCCATCGGTGTACACACTCACCCCGCCCACGGTCACCAGGTAATCCACATACACGCCGGCCCAGATGCGGCCGTTGACATCGATGAGCACATCCGTGATCGGGTTCAGCTCATCGGGCGGTGGAAGAATGAACACATGTTCATGATCGGCCACATGCTGGTGGGTCGCATCGAGCACCGATATGCCGTCGGAGGTGGCGATCCACTTGTTCTGTTCACCATCGATGGCGATGGCCCGGATGCGGTCGGAGAGCAGCCCATCCGCTGTGGTGTAAATGGTGAAGCTGTTGCCATCATAGCGGATCGCGCCGAACAGTCCGCCGCTGAGCCACACATCACCGTTCGCCGCGAAGGCCATGTGCATCACGCCTCCGAAGGGGATGTCCGGAGATCCGAAGGCGGTGAAGGTGCTGCCATTGTAGCGCGTCGCGCCGCCGATCGTGCCGATCCAGATATCGCCGTTCGGTGCCTGCGCGATGGCGTTGATCACATCATCACCCAGACCATCGGCCGTGGTATAGGTGGTGTAGCTGCTGCCATCGAACACGCTCACGCCGAAATCGGTGCCCGCCCACACATCGCCATTGGCCATCACGGCGATGGCGTATACATCATCATTCGCCAGGCCCGGATGGCTGGCCGTGGTGTGCTGTGTGAAGGTGCTGCCATCGAAGCGCACCACACCATTCTGGCTCGCGAGCCACACATCGCCGTTGGCCGCGACCGCCACATCGCGCAGGTCGTTGGCAGGCAGTCCCCCGGAGGTGGTCCAGGAGGTGAT
Organism: Flavobacteriales bacterium; assembly: GCA_041747675.1. Lineage (GTDB taxonomy): Bacteria > Bacteroidota > Bacteroidia > Flavobacteriales_F > PHOS-HE28 > PHOS-HE28. The sequence goes on along the minus strand of JBGTES010000063.1, from coordinate 15,475 downwards.
CGTCTGTGCGGACACGAGGGATATCGCGACACAGGCCGGAAGCGTGAGGATGGTTCTCATTCGATGATGATGAAGGGTTGATGAAGGTCGCCTTGGGAGCTGCGCACGCGGAGTATGTAGTGGCCTGCGGCATAGCCGTACGTGGCGATGCGCAACAGTTCGTTGGTGGCCCGCCGCAGCTCCGGCCCCATGGCGCGGCCATCGCTGCGGAACACCTGCACATCGAAGGGCCCGGCCACACGCACGATCACGTTCAGTTCGGTGGTGGCTGGGTTGGGATAGAGCAGCAGGCCGCTGTCCACGTTGTCCTTCAGGCCGATCTGGTTCATGCCATTGAAGGTGGGTGGCAGCTCGCGGAAAGGCCCACTGCCATTGGGGTAGCGCCCGGTGGTGGTGATGGGGAACTGTGTACCAAAAGTCACTTGATCGATCACAGCATCTGCATCGTATGCCAGGGTGAGCGTCTCCCCTGCCGCACTGAGTTTGAAGTTCGCATGGTCCCCGCCCAGGTCGTCGCGTTCATCGGCCCACATGATCATGTAGTCGCCGGGCAGTAATGTGCGCTGGGGCAGCATCCATTTCTGTGGTTGCGATGGATCGTCCGAGAGATGCAGCCCGGTGGTGGACACGGTGAATGGTCCGGGATTGAACAGTTCTATCCAGTCCGCCGCCTCACCGTCCGCGTTGAAGACCACTCCACCATTGTCGGCCATCAGCTCGTTGATCACCAGATGTCCGGGCAGGATGCGCGTATGCACCGCATGGTAGTCGTGCGCCGCACGTTCCGGAGTGAATGCGCCGGCCTCCGCATTCTCGGCGTAGATGTAATACTGCACGAGGTTGGATGCCGCTTCCGCTACGGCACCGAACACCCCATCACCGGCGACACCATCGCCATGCATTCCATCATCATGCATAGCCGTCCGCTGGAACACGCCGCCATCCTGGTATCGGAGGAAGAGCAGCACGGTGTCCGCACCCGCCACCGCCACGGTGATCGTGATCGGGTCGCCCACGGTGATCTCGTCGGGGGCATGCACGGGAGCACCGATCAGTGGATGACCGAGATAGCCTGGATAGCCCAATAGCCAGGCGGAGCGTGCTTCCATCAGCTGCGCGATGCCCGGATAGGTGGTGACACCCTCGACGGGAAGATCCAGATTGTCCAGGAACTGCTGGTGGGTGAAGAACTTGTTGGTATCGGCCTGCACATGCGGGTCGATCAACTCACGCATCTCCAGGGCCCGTGCGTAGTAACGGCCATTGGCGAACCAGCCATCGATCATGGTGCGGAGGTGCGCCAGGTACATGCGCCGGTGCGTGGGATCGGCGAAGAGTTCGCGCATCAAGGGGCGCGGCAGGATCGAGATGTTGTGGTGGTGCATCAGCGGATCCATGGTGATGGCCTGCGCGATGCTGAACCCATTCCAGTACGTGGAAGCGTCCGTGAGCCGGAAGCTGGCGAAGGACATGTTGAGGTCCCACGGAATGGTGTTCCAGCGCCCGTTGTCATCGCGGTACAGGTAGTAGTTCTGCGCGTAGCCCACGTAACTGTCGAAGTTGATCAGCGCGTAGTTGAAGGCGTGCATCCACAGGGCCTGGTCCACATTCAGCACCTGGTCCACCTGACCGGGGTCATTGTTGAGCACCTCGATCACTTCCAGCAGATGGCCCCAGCCGTGATCGCTTTCGATGGTGTACACGTCGTAATAGTCGGTGGAGTCGGTGCCGGGACTATCGCTCAGGTTGCAGTTCTCCCCGGTGAGCGATACGGTGGGCGGGTTACCCTTGAAGAAACTGTTGTCCCGGCTGCCCCACCAGCGCTCCACGAAGTCCTTGTTCACCGCCTCCACGTTCGTGTAGAGGCCCACGAGCGTGTCGTTCACGAACACATTGGCGAAGTTGGCGCGTGAGGCGGGCATGTGTTCTCTGGCCACCTCGTAGCTCAAGGCTTCGCGCAGAAAGGAGGGATCGGAAGTGACATTGCTGAGTTTCAGCTTGCGGTAGCCCTGGTGGTTCTGCCCCGCGTGCAAGTGGTCGATCTTGACGTTCAAGGGGTTCTTCGCCCGGCCCACACTGTGGCTGCTGTAGCCCTTGTACCGCACACCCACACCAGGGAGGATCACACCATCGATCGCCAGGGTGCCGGTGAGGCGTTCCTTCTCGCCCTGCACATAGAGGCTGTCCAGCGCAGCGCGCCAGTCCGGCACATCGAACCAAAGACGGATCTCGTGAACGTTACCGGGGTCGTACAGCGGCGGCTGCGCCCACACGGCATCAGCGTGCAGGAGCCAGCTTGTTGCCAGCGCGATCGGCAGGGATCGGCGCATGGGGTGCTATCGCTGCAGGACCAGCGCGCGGTGTACGCGGCGTCCATCACGGAGATCGATCACCACATGGTACATGCCATCGGGATGTGTGCCCAGGTCGATGCTCGCCATCGGTGGGGATCGCAGCACGGCGCGGCCAGTGGCGTCCATCACCGTGATGCCGAGCAATTCGGAGGGATCGGCACCGGCCAGATGGATGAAGCCAGCCGAAGGATTGGGATAGATGGTGACCGGCACGCTGGCGGTCTCGCCGACCCCCGTGTTCAACCCACAAGGTTGTTCGCCGAAAAGCGCGATGATGCCCGGGTCATCACAGGTGTATCGGAAGGCCTTCGCCGGACCCGCGTTGTACTGCCATACCAGCTGTCCGTCCGCGTTCACTTCGTACATGAAGGCGGTGGAGAGGCAGACGAAGACGTTGCCGTTGGGCATCATCTCCGCAGCGCTTTGTCCGCTGGCGTTCGCCAGGCACTGATGGCGCCACTCGTAGGTCGGTGGGCCCCATGCGGCACCCGGCGTGATGGGGTAGTTGTATCCCTCGCGCACCGGGTCGATCATGTCGATCACCGTGCTGTTACCCGGACCGCCGGAGTTGTTCACGTACATCAGCCATCCTTCGTATGGACGGCCGGGTTTCACCCATTTCACATCATGCACCGCTGCCGTGATCACGTTCGTACCCGTGGCCCCGTAGTTCGATGGCCTGCCGAAGCGATACAGGAAATCACCGCCACGACCCGCATTGCCACCGGTGTGACCCGCCGCCTCCTCCGTGGTGGTGCTGTGATCGATGATGAAGATCTCCCGGAGATAGCGGGAGCTGAAGACGATCTGGTCCAGTTCGGGGTTGTAGTCGATGCCGTTCTCATGGAACCAATCCACACCACCGCCCGGGCCGCCACCGCCGGAATTCACCGGCACGTTGATATTGAGCCGCTCCGGATGTTCGGCGATGGGCAGGTACTCCGGCTTGTTGGGGTCCACATATTGGATGAAGCGATCGGCCATCTCCCACTGCCATACGATCTGGCCGCCCGTGCCATTTTGCTGCACTTCGATGATGCGGCCGGGATACTTGGCGGTGCTGCCGGTATAGCCCAGTGCCTGGATCTCGGCCACGGTCTTCTTCACCCAGGCGATCAGCAGCACATTGCCGTTGGGCATCAGGCACAGGTCATGGTGGGTCACATGGTCCTGTGTGCTGTACACGAACTCCCACACCACCTGACCCTGGGGGTTCAATTCCTGCACCTTGCCGCCCACGGCCGCACCAGTGATGTAATTGGGGCTGTGGATCGCACCCCGCACGATGTTGCCATTGTCGCGAAGCGCCATCGCATAGTTGGCGGGTGAAGGGCAGCTCCAGGTGTAGGCGATCTGCTGGTTCGCGTTGATCAGGCGCGCGGTGGTCTGGTTGATGCTGTTGTACAGGGCGAAACCATCGAATTGGGCGGGCAGCGCATGGCACAGGGCCATGCCCCACACGGCCAGCACGGCGTAGGTGCGGACAGGGGCATTCATTGGGATGGGGATCAGGTTCCGGGGGAAGGGTGCAGGGCGGTTTTCACCAATACTTCATCGCAGGTCAACACAACGTTAACACAAGATCTGACGCCGCCGACATCCCAAGGTTTGATCGGTTTGAAATGCAACGACCACCCGTTCGGCGATGGGTCCGAAGCCCCCGCCGGCGACCATCCGCGTACCTTCAACCCATGCGTTCGCCCCTGCTCCTTCTTGCCTGCCTCGCGGCCTGCACAGGTTCCGCCCAGTCGGCACTACCAGCCGGGCAAGCTGGAATGTCGCTGTCATACGATCCAGTGGCATCGCTCTCCCGCACGGTGCTGCCGCCGGCAAGGGACTACCATTCGTTGGGTCTGTTCTGCAAGCTTGATGTACAGTTGGAGCGCCGGTTGAAGTTCCCGGTGTTGTTGCGCCTGGGCGATGTGCGCCAGGTGGAAGCCTGGGAAGGGAAGGGCGCGTGGCGCGATCCACCGAGGCCCTGAATGCCGAAGCCCCGGCTTACGCCAGGGCTTCGGTCCGTTTGATCGATGGGCCGATCAGGCTTTCCTCACGTTGATCGCGCTGAGGCCCTTGGGGGTCTGCTCCACGTCGTAGGTCACGGAATCGTTCTCGTAGAGGTCCTCCTGGGTCCCCGACTTGTGAACGAATACATCAGGACCACCTTGTTCGGGGGAGATGAAACCGAAACCTTTCTCCGAGTTGAAGAACTTCACTTTACCACTTGACATTGTACTGCGTGTTGATGGTCTCCGGCAAAAGCACCGAAGGGGTAACGGGGCACAAGCTAGGTCCATTTACACCCGCAGCCGACGCGTGGACAGGAATATAGTTGACGGGGGGGGCATGGATCGGCGTTGCGGCCCGATCCGCTTCAATCCTTCACCTTCTCGAACACCATCCTATAGTGCTCGAAGATCTCCCGTTCGAAGACCTGCAGGTTGGGCGCGATCTGGTAGCGGCGCACCCACTTGCGGAAGTCGCTGCTGAGGAGCTTCGGCAGCAACGAGGCGTAGAGCATGTACTTCGTCGGATGGAATTTGTTGAAGGCCGCCGTCCAGCGGTGGATCGTCTCGATGTAGTCCAGGCGGCCGCTGTCGGAATGGATCAGCTTGAAGTGGTCCTGGGCGGGTCTGGTCATGCCTTCCTGGCCGTAGGGCAGCCACGAGCCGGGGAACACATCGCAGACCAGGTCCATCAACTCTTCGCCGCTGTAGCTCTTGCGGGACTTCCACACATTGGTCTGCCCGAATTTGATGTCCTCGAACTTCACCATGTTGGGGCCGAAGACCATCGTCTGGCAGTAGAAGCGGCCACCCATGGGCAGCAGGTCACTCACCTGTTTGAAGTAGGTGCGGTAGATCTCCTCCTGCCTGCCGGCACGGTATTCCTCCACGGAGCAGAGATGCTCGGGACTGCCCATGGCGCACACCGCATCGAACTTCCCGAAGGTCTCCGGGGTGATGGCTTTACTGTCCATGTGGTGAACATTGAGGCCATTCTTCCGGCATGCGAGGGCCTGCCCTTCCGCGAGGACGACTCCGGTGGTATGCACGCCCTGCCTGTTCAGGAAGTCGATGAAAGCGCCCCAGCCGCAACCGATGTCCAGCACACGGTCACCCGGCTTGATGTTGCAGTGCTCCATGATGAAGCGGTGCTTCCGGTCCTGCGCCTCCTCCAGTGTGAGGGAGAAGTCACCGTCGAAACGTGCACCGCTGTATGCACCCTTCTCGCCCAGGCTCAGGCGGAAGATCTTGTCCATGGTGGTGTAATGCGCGTCGAGGTCCTGCTGGTCTGCCATGCGTATGGGTTGGATCCCGCAGGGTCGTTCTTGCGGGGCGGGCAAGGTAAGTGTGGGCCGCGAAGCGGCAATGGTGTGGCGCTTTGCTTTACTTGCACGCGATCACAGCCCAATGGCCATGGCGAAGCACAACGCGAACAAAAGGAAAGGATCGGATCGCATTCTGGATCTTATAGAAAGAGGCGGCAACAAGCTCCCGGACCCGGCGGCCCTCTTTCTGGGGCTGATGCTGCTGATCTGGGCGCTGTCGGCCATGCTGTCCGGCGTCAACTTCGCGGAGATCGACCCGCGCACCTCGGCGCCGATCACCGTGAAGAACCTGCTCACGGGTGCGGCCATCGCCGACTTCCTCAGCAACATGGTGCGGACCTTCACCAGCTTCGCGCCGCTGGGGATCGTACTGGTCGCCATGCTGGGTGTGGGCGTTGCCGAGCATTCAGGCTACATCAACGCCGGGCTGAAGAGCATGCTGAAGGTGACGCCCCGCCAGTTGCTCACGCCCATGCTCATCCTGGTGGCCATCGTATCACACACCGCTACGGACGCAGGCTATGTGCTGGTGATCCCCCTGGGCGGGGTGATCTTCCATGCCGCCGGGCGCCATCCACTGGCGGGTATCGCCGCGGCTTTCGCCGGGGTCAGCGGCGGCTTCAGTGCCAACTTCGTCCCCAGCGCGCTTGATCCCCTGTTGCAGGGCTTCACACAGGAAGCCGCCCGGATCATCCACCCCGGCATGGAGGTGAACCCACTGAACAACTGGTTCTTCACCAGTGCCAGCTGCCTGCTGATCGTGCTGGTGGGCTGGTGGATCACCGACCGGCTGGTGGAACCCCGGCTCAACCGCGTGGCGGTGGATGGAGACAACATGGCAAGCAGCACCATGGACGATCTTACTGCCAGGGAGCGCACGGCCTTCCGTGTGGCCACCCTCACCATGCTGTTGTTGTTGGTGGGCCTTTTCGCATGGGCCTGGCCTGCGGACAGCGCGATGCGGGCGCCTGACGGTGAACTCACCAGCTTCAGTGCACCGCTCATGCGCAGCATCGTGCCCATCATTCTCATCGTATTCCTGGTGCCTGGCCTCGTCTATGGCTACATGGCGGGCACCTACAGCGCCACCAAGCAGGTGGTAGGCGACATGAGCAAGAGCATGAGCGGCATGAGCTACTACATCGTGATGGCCTTCTTCTGCGCGCTGTTCATCGATGCCTTCGCCCAGAGCAACCTGGGCGCGCTGCTGGCATTGAAGGGTGCCGCCGGACTTCAAGCCCTGCAACTCCCCGCCGCGGTCACTATCGTGGGGATCATCCTGCTCACGGCCTTCGTGAACCTCTTCATCGGCTCCGCTTCGGCCAAGTGGGCCCTGATCGCGCCCATCTTCGTCCCCATGCTCATGCAACTGGGCATCTCGCCGGATCTCACCCAGGCCGCATACCGCGTGGGCGATTCGGTCAGCAACATCGTCACCCCGTTGATGCCCTACTTCCCCCTGGTGGTGGTGTACTGCCAGCGCTACGTGAAGGGCACCGGAATCGGCACACTCACCTCGATGATGCTGCCCTACTCTGCGATCTTCATGGTGCTGTGGACGATCTTCCTGCTGGTCTATTGGGCACTGGGCATTCCCCTGGGCCTGCAGTCCAGCTACGAGTATGTACCGATGTAAGCGAACGATCACAAGTGCGATTCCGGCCCGGGTGGACTTAACTTCGGATCATGACCGCTAGCCGCTCTTCTCTGTTCATCGGCGCCCTGGCTATGATGATGGCGCCGGGGTGCTGTTGCAGAAAAGGCTGTATCGACCTGAACAGCCAGACCATCAAACTCCAAGGATTCACTCTCGAAGAAGCTGATAGCGTTATTGTCATCACCCGGCTTATCGCCGATGAAGAACTGGCGGATACATCATTGTCCAGTGGACGAGAGGGTCTCTACTTCAGCCCACCTGACCTGTCCTTGTTCATCCCGGACCTGGAAAATCCCCATTTGGAGCGCGAGATCATCTTTACCCAGATCGGGCGTACCTACCGATTGGACGGAATAGAACGGGAGTTGAAGGTCTGCAACGCGTGCTTCATACCGGGTGGCACCGACCACTACCATGTGTTGGCAAGGCATCAGGTGGACGGCGAACATCGGACCGGCGTGATCACCTTGGTGCGTTGAAACACACATCCGTTACGGATCACAGCGGCGATCGTTTCAGCAACATCGTCACCCCGCTGATGCCCTACTTCCCCCTGGTGGTGGTGTACTGCCAGCGCTACGTGAAAGGCACCGGAATCGGCACACTGACCTCCATGATGCTGCCCTACTCGGCGATCTTCCTTGTGCTGTGGACGATCTTCCTGCTGGTCTACTGGGCATTGGGCATCCCCCTGGGCCTGCAGTCCAGCTACGAGTACGTGCCGATGTAAGCGATGTGTGGCCCGGACGGCAACGCTTACGACCGCCCAGGCAGCGCCAGGCCGTCCGATCACGTCATCACCACAAGTAAATTCGTTCCCATGGCACGTACACTGCTCCTTCCCCTGGCGCTGCTCCTCGCCTTTTCCACACAGGCACAGACCCACTTCTACATCGACGAGATCACCGTGACGCCCCCGGCGCCCACCACGGCGGACAACGTCAGCATCCAGCTCATCGGCAACCTCAGTGACGGCGGGGCCTACATCCAAAGCGTGGTGGCCGACGTGAGCGGCTTCACGGTGGAGATCAGCATGGTGGCCCTGAGCAACGGCGGCATCACCGTGCTGATCCCCCATACGGAGAACATCATCCTCGGCCAGCTGCCCGCAGGCACCTACACGATCTACTTCACCGATGCCACCACGGGCGTGCTCGACTCGGCACCGCTGGAACAGCATGAATTCACGGTGACCGGCGGCAATGGTTGCGACAACCTTGATCTGGTCTCCGTGCAGTGGCACGCCTTCACCGACTCGCTCATGATGGTGCACGTTCAGAACAACGGTCCCATACTCTTCGACTATCCCAACTTCATCCTCTTCGATGCCATGGGTGATACGTTGGCGAAGGAGACGGTGAACTTCTTCGGCATTCCCAATGAAAGCTGGCACCCGATGCAGGTGATGGATGGTGCCACCATTCCGGAGGACCCCTTCCCGGGCACGCTGGAGCTGTGGACCTTGTTCACGACAGAGCTGGCCTGCACCTGGGAACTGGATGTGGACCTGTGCCCGCCGGGTCCCTGCGCGACGATGATCCCCTATGTGCAGAACATGGGTGGCGGGATCACCACGGGCACCTTCGATTGGGCACTGTATGAGGATGGTGATGAAGTGGCCAGCGGTCAGTTCGAATTGACGAACGCTGCCCAGTATGACAGCGATACGATCTGTCTGCCACCGGGCCGTTACGACATGAATGTGGTTCCGAACCAGCCCCTCACCGGCGGACAGCCTATGTATGGTGTCTATGTCCAGGGGTTCTTCAGCAGTGCGACACAGGAGGTTTACGGCCAACTGCCGGTACTTCTCCCGATCGATTTCTATCTGCCCTGCACGGACATCTCCACCGGGCTCATCGAACAGGCCCCTTCCACCCTGACCACCACGCCGGTGCCCGGTGGCTTGATGGTGCATCGCCCGGATGGCGCACCGCTGGGTGCGTTGTGGCTCTTCGATGCACAGGGCCGGCTGCTGGTGAGCGAGCAGGTCCCCACGGACCGTCTGTTCGTACCGGTCACCACCCCCGGCGTGTATCTGCTGCGGGCAGGTCAGCACGTTGTGAAGGTGTTGGGCGGCGTGTGGTGAGCCACCGCACCATGGCGTTCATGCCGTGGAGTGGTGGGTATGGACGTGTGGGAAATCCGCCCCGATCGGGAACATTTGGCCACCGCTCTCAGATCGCGCCCGGAGCCGTGGGTAACGTGTAAAGCCCGCGTCTGTAAGCCGCGCATAAATGATGCTGGCCCTGGCACAAAATTGCTTGTCCCGGCATCAACTCAACAACCCAAAACCATGTCCACAAAAAGCAACGTAGCAACCGCCCTCATCGCCCTTGCGGCAGGGGCTGCCCTCGGTATCCTCTTCGCCCCCGCATCGGGAAGGGATACACGTAAGAAGATCTCAGACCAGGCATCCAAGCTGCGCGACAGCCTCACCGAGAAGATGGAGGAAGGCCGCGAACTGGTCGACAAGATGAAAGGCGCTGCCGGTGACCTGGCCAACAAGGGCAAGGAAGCCGCGAACCGCGTGAAGGAAACGGCCCACGAAACAGCCAGCACCGCACGTAGCGCAGGCAACGGCGGCTACAAGGGCTGATCAGCAGTGCCTCGGCACACCGGGCGCCCCCGCTTTTCCACAGGAATGGCCGGGGGTGTTCCTTTTCCCCACCCCTGTGTGCCCGATAGGGATACACAACTGGTCGATCATCGGGATCGAACGCCTGGCTTTTGCACTTCGATCCAGATCACGCATTGACCGAACATGTCCGCGTTGACCAACACCCTGCGCTCATGGTTCACGCGTTCCGAGCCCGGGACGGTGCCCGCCTCCGCGAACGAGCGGATGGACCTTCATTCCGGCAGGCCGTATTGGCGTGTGTTGGGACCCGCCCCGCCCTTCTACCCTGTCTTGCATGAGGATCTGCGCGCGGACGTGATCATCGTGGGCGGTGGCATCACCGGGGCCTTGTGCGCACATGCCTTCAGCGAGGTGGGACTTTCCGTGGTGGTGGTGGATGCACGCCCGATCGGAACGGGCAGCACATGTGCAAGCACCTCCCTGCTCCAATACGAGATCGACACGCCGCTGCACAAATTGGTGGATCTGGTGGGCGAACAAAACGCGGTGCGCAGCTATCAGTTGTGCGCCCAAGCCATTGATCGACTGGCGGCGATCGCCTCGTCGATCGGCGTGGAGGACTTCAACACACGCCCCAGCCTGCAATATGCGAGCAAGCGCGGGCACGTTGGCGCATTGCTCAGGGAGCAACAGATACGTGCGGCCAACGGCCTGCCCTGCACATTGCTGGATGATCCGAACGCCGTACACCAGGCATTGGGTTTCCATGCACCAGCTGTGCTATCCACCCCGCTTGCGGCTGACATGAACGCTTTGAAGTTCACCCATGTCCTGCATGCACGGAACAGGGAGAATGGGGTGAAGGTGTTCCAGGACACAGCAGTGGTGGAATTCCGCGACAATGGCTCCGGGATCGAATTGCGGACGGCGAATGGGCACCATCTCCGTGCGCGTGACCTGGTGTATGCCACGGGCTATGAATCGCGCGATCTGCTGCCCAGGGATGTGATCCTATTGCACAGCACCTATGCCCTGGTGAGTGAGGCGAACACGGCGGTACAGCCGTGGCCGGACAAGGCCCTGATCTGGGAGACCGCGTCACCTTATCTCTATATGCGCACCGCACCCCAGGGTCGGATCATCATCGGCGGACGGGATGAGTCTTTTCGCTCGCCACAGTTGCGCGATGCGCTGCTGGCGAAAAAGACCAAAGCCTTGGAGAAGGACTTCCAGGAACGCTTCCCGGATACTCCGTTCCGTCATGAATATGCCTGGTGCGGCACCTTCGGTTCCACCAAGGACGGCCTGCCATACATCGATCAGGGGCCGCGTGACAAACACAGTTACTATGCGCTGGGCATGGGTGGCAATGGCATCACCTTCAGTGTGATCGCCGCAGAGATCATTCGCGACCGCATCCTCGGCAGACCGAACCAGGACAGCAGCATCTTCCGCTTCGATCGGTAAAATGCCTTGCGCGCACAGGGATGGCCCGGCACTGTGGCGGCCCGTTGCACTGTAGCGATTCCCGATCCCATTCGGGCAAGCGCCGTCCCATCCTTGTAGAACCCGCTACCGGGGTGATCATCCCCACACAGCAGGCGGCCCGCGCCACGCCTGGGAACAGGGAAGTGGCCCGGGGTATGGAAGGACAGCGGGAGAACCCAACCCCACCCTGCCATGTACCATCACGTAAAAAAGCTCATGTACACCGTTCACGTCGATCGACCCGATCCGCGCTTCGGTAAAATGCTCCTGGAACAATTCGGTGGTGCCAATGGAGAGCTGGCGGCGGCCATGCAGTACACCATCCAGGGCCTGAATTGCGACGACGCGCCACGGAAGGACATGCTCATGGACATCGGCACGGAAGAGTTGAGCCACCTGGAGATCATCGGCACACTCGCACGCCTGCATTTGAAGCCCAGCCGCAAGGACTTCGAAATGGCCGCTGAGGATCCGCTGATCGCGATCTGTGGTGACGGCGGTGTGTCATTGAACAACTCCGAAGGCAATCCCTGGACGGCGGACTACCTGAAGATCACCGGCGAGCTGGATGTGGACCTGCGCAGCAACATCGCTGCGGAAGCGCGCGCCAAGATCGTGTACGAGCGTCTGCTCGGCTTCTGCGATGATGCGGGAAGCAAGGACGCGCTCCAGTTCCTGATGAGCCGCGAGATCGCCCACCTGAAGTCCTTCATGATCGCACTGGACAGTTTGGGGCTTGATCCGTTGGAGATCGGATCGATACCTCCCACACCTGATATGGCGACCGCCTATTACAACGCATCCACCGGTGAAGGCGAGTTCGGTGGGCAGGACCTGCGTGGTCCCTGGAACGAGGACGATGGCACCTATGTAAAGGCCCCGATCCGCATCGAAGCACAACTCACCGCACTGGACGTGGAGAACGTGATCCGCAGTGCCGCCAAGCGTGGATAGAGCGATCAACTCCACATGTCGCGAACCGGCCCCAGCATCAGGCGATCCGCTATTGGGAACCTTGGTACACAAGGACAGCAGGGTGATGTGGATCGCGCACGTGCAATGTGTCGTCGCAAGTTCCTGCGCGTTTTTCCGAAAGGGTTCAAGGACAGCAAGTACATCGCATGGGAACGCGGCTATAAATGGGACGCACACCTGCGGTGGGAGGAGTTGCTGAACAAGAAAGTGCTCACTCAACTCATCACGGCCGGGGAGTTCGAGGAAGTCGCACGGCGTGCCACTCAGGTGGAATCGCGGACCAACCTGTTGTTCTCCTTCGAAAAGATGGCCCTGCGCGATGGGGTCCGTTCACCGGAGGGAGCGCGATCATTCGCACTGGGTCTGCAGGCGTGGATCCACGGGAAGCGGCGCACGGAGGAACGCTTCGGGCGGTTCACGGAGATGCTGGATGCACTGCCACGCAGACAGACGCGGGTACTCACCTGGCCATCACAGACCGTGTTCGGCTTCATCGCGCTGCCACAGGAGCACATCTTTCTGAAACCCCAGGTGACCAAGGCCGCAGCCTTGGCATACCGCTTTCCATTCGCGTATCGATCACGCCCGAACTGGAACACCTATTCGAATGTCCTGGAGTTCGCGGAACTTGTGCGTGAGGATCTTGCCGATCTGGGCCCCCGCGATATGATCGACATCCGATCCTTCCTCTGGGTGTTGGGCTCTTCGGAATACGCATAGCCGCGGCACGTACGCTCAGTGATATGCGCAGAAAGCTCCACGCCCGCGACCCGATCCCTGAGCGCTTCGGGGCGACCGTTACACATCGTCACCCTACGGACAGGAGCCATCACGCATCGGCTTCGTTCCTGAGACCCACGTACAGCAAGGCACTCCGCGTATCGCAATGATCCGTGTGGACCTAAAGGCCGGTCTGGTCGTGGATCTGCTAAAGGGGCAGCGTGGCAGTTGTAGTTCCGACAAGGGACCCACCGGCCACATGAACCTTTCCGGCAATTCAGTCGAAAGCACTTGAGCAACACCCATGTCAGATCAGAATGAGCATACCAGTGCGCGATCGAATGAAACCCGGCTCATAACCGGCACACCGGGCCACCTGGATGGACAACATGCCGGGGAGACCGGCACACTTGCCGGACCCAAGACCCCGGAACATGAACAGGGCCGGGAACATAGACCGGATGTGAACGGCGAAAAGGAAGCAATGGACACGCAAGACGACTCCGGGCATTCACGGAATACAGGGGGAAGTGGCAGCATGGACACAAATGCTGGCAACGATGCGCCAGGCACTCTCCCACGGGCAAAAAGAAAACGTCTTCCACCCAGGCCGGTACACAGGCAACAAGCGCAGGATAGCGCCACCAAGGGCAAGGATGCGGATCGACCGGATCGAAACCGCGACTGGAACACCATATAGTATCAAAGGCACCTTACCATGGAAAAGCACAAAGCACCCACTGTCGCCAACGCAGAAGATGATATGCGCCTGGTGGAGCGCATCCGCATTGAACGGATCCGCACGCGAGGCTACCACGCGGATGAGGTACCGTACAACAACGCTCGCTCATGAAAACCTCCCAAGAACACTTGAACGTCCCACACAGGCACATGGATCTTACATGGGCGGTACCGCTCATCGCAGTGCTTTGCCTGTTGGCGCTCTGGTTGAACTGATCAGATCGCGCTGAACATGGAAAGGGCCGTCTCGATGTGAGCGGCCCTTCCTTGATGCATGCGGAGCGGATCAGTGCCTGCTCTGTTCCGCCTCTTCCGGCATTTTGTTGCCCTCCATCCCTTTGTCCATGGGGTCCTTGCGGTCTTTGTCCTGGTCGCGTGGGAGATCGCTGGAAGGCATGTCCTTCTTGGTGTCGGGCCGCTCGCGATCCTTGTCCTGATCATTGCCGTCAGCGGTCGTGTCCTCATCCACCCGATGGCCTTGTGAAATGATGCCAGGGCCGGGGTTCGGATCGGACTTCATATCATCGTTGTTGCCAGGCTGGCCTTGCTCGTTGTGCTGAGGCATACCTGGTTGCGCACCTGTGGTTTGTCCTTCGGTCGGCTTTTCGTCGCGGCGCTGTTCGCTGGGGCGGTCAGCGGCGCTTTGTTCGTTCTGCGTGCTCATGGGATGGAGTTTTGGTGTGAATGTGAGCACCATGCAGCGATCTTCAGTCCATGTTTTGAACGCGGCGTGAAGGACGCACCTGGATGGCCGCGAAGTCTTGCCCATGGCGGCATCTGGCATCTGTAGCAGGTTGCTGATCGCCTTCAGGCGGCTGTGCCACTGTGCAGGGAATTGCCCGCTTTCCGGGCCTGTCCGATCATTTCCCCGATGACGGGGCGCTCACCTTGGCGAGCATGTTCAGAAGGACCTCACCGCTGATGGGTTTCACCAGGTGATGATCGAATCCGGCCTGTTCCGAGCGGCGGGTGTCCTCTTCCTGTCCCCACCCGCTAAGCGCCACGATCACGGCCTTCTTCCCCCATGCGGTCTTCCGCATGTGCTCGCAGGCCACGTGGCCGTCCATCACGGGCATGCCAATGTCCATCAGCACCACCTCCGGCTCGATACGGGCACCCAGATGAAGTGCTTCCTCCCCATTGTGCGCCACGTGGATCTCGTGGCCCCACTTGCCCATCAGCAGGGCCATCATGGTGGCGGCGTCCTGGTTGTCGTCCACGATGAGTACCCGCATTGGGGCCACCTTGGATGCCGGACCTTTTCGGGTCCGTCCCACCGGTTTTGTGAATGGCAGCACAGACAAGGGTAGCTGCACCGTGAAGCAGCTGCCCTTATTAATGCCATCGGAGCTTACCGCGATGCGGCCTCCATGCATCTCCACCACGTGCTTCGCGATGTTGAGCCCGATGCCGAGCCCACCCTGGGAGCGATCCTCGGCACGCTGCACCTGGGCGAACATGTCGAATACGCGTTCCATGTCTTCCTTATCGATCCCAATGCCCGTATCCGAAACGCTTACGTTGGCCATCAGTCCATCGGTCCAGGCTTTCATGGTGATGGTGCCACCGGGGTCGGTGTACTTCGCTGCGTTGTTCAGCAGGTTGTTGAACACCTGCGCCAGGCGCATACT